>DASWOB010000119.1:0-19124 GCA_036398925.1 Thermoanaerobaculia bacterium | reverse complement strand
TGGTTGGCCTAGCCTCCGCGACACTCTGTCGCGAGGTCCGAGGATGTATCGCGGAGGCTAGGCCAACCAACGGGGTCCGGGGCCGATGGCCCCGGCCGCCGGAGGCCCCCCGTCGTCTCCTGCTTAGTCCGGGATCTCCGGATTGACGAGTTGCGCGAGCTGCTCGAGCGACTCCTGCCATCCGAGGTAGCACATCTCGGCGGGAATCACCTCCGGCACCCCTTCCTGCACGATGGTGATGTCGGTGCCACAGGAGACCGGCTTCAGCGTCACGGAGGTCCGCATTTCGCCGGGCAGATTCGGATCGTCGAACTTGTCGGTGTAGACGATCTTCTCGGACGGCACCAGCTCGAGGTACTCGCCGCCGAACGAATGGCCGTTCCCCGAGCTGAAGTTCGTGAACGACATCCGGAACGTGCCGCCGACGACGGGGTTCATCTCCTGCACGCTGCAGGTGAAGCCGAATGGCGGGAGCCACTTGGCGATCGCCTCCGGGGTGACGAACGCGCGATAGACACGCTCCGGTTTGGCGCGGAGCACACGGTGAAGCCGGATCGTAGAAGTGGGCATGGCTGATTCTCCTTCTCACTGACGGGACCTGTCGATTTCCGATGCCGGCGTTTCGGCGCATTGTGTTGTCCGTTCATACAGCCATAGACTGCGGTTCGTACAGGACATCATCGGTGCTCCGTGAAGTTTCTTCGCGTGCGGCCCGGCCAGCTCGGTAGCTTGCCCGATTTGTCATCCTGGCGTATCCGTCAACTTTCTTGGCGTGTTGCTTCTGCTAACGCCGCAGTATCACGATCTGTAGGCCGTTCGCCGAGTCGGTGATGACCGTCGTCAGGCGGTAGTCGCGCGTCTCCTCCCGTTTCGCGCTGACGACCCACGAGATGGTGGTTTTCCGGTAATCGGGCTGGAGGAATTGAGGAAGGACGACTCGGGTTCGCCGAGGAACGTCGACGGCTGCTGGGGGGAGGGCGCCGACCAGCCGGTTGAACAGCCGGACGTCGACGATTTCATTGCCGCTCGCGATCCGGCGGAGAGTCGACCTGCCCATACCGGCTTCGGCGGCGAGCGACGAGCGTTTAACCCGGATTATTCACGAGCAGAGGGAAAAGCGTGACAGAGTGTAAATCGCCTCTCTCAGGAAGTGCGCTTCATGAATGATCCGGGTTAACTCCGCTCCTGGCAATCGCCGCGATGAGCCGATCGAGTCGTCCATCGCGTCGCTGCCCTACCGCCCGAGCGGCTGGTGCTGGCAGCCACTTGTCCCGCTTGCGCGCGACGGGCAACGTCTCGTTGCGGAAGTCGCGACAAGACGCCGATCCGTTGCGCATTGGCGCCGGCAAGCTAGAAGGGGAACTTCCGGTCGAGTTACGCCCGATCTGTGAAACGTCCACAGCGACCATAGCGCAGGCTGGGTGCGCCACGGCGCCGCGGGTCACCGAACGCACTTCAGTGTAACGATCGGGCGTCAGCTGTCACTACTCCTTAGAGGCCTCGAATGCTCCCCACATCTTTGCGCGCGGTGATGTTCAGCACCGGTGGGTATCTGACCACCGTCAGCGGCTTCTTACAGCAGTTCGGATGGGAGACCGCTGAAGTAAGCGCAGAGAGTGAGCTGCTCGCGCGGATCGAGAGGCGTGAAGCGAACCTGGTGGTGATCGGCGCGACGGCGGCGCTGAACCGCGCCGGAATCGCGCTGACCCGATCGATCCGCCTTCGCGACCCGCGTTGCGCCGTGGTGCTGCTCTCCGAGACCTCGTCGGAAGCATTCGCGCTGGAAGCGATGCGCGCCGGAGCGAGCGACCTCCTCCCCAGCACGGCGTCGCGGCAGGAGATCGCCGAGGCCGTCGGACGGCTCGCCGGCTCGGGCGAACGTGCGGCGGATGATCGCGCGCCACTGGCCGGCGGCGGCCGCATGATCGGCGCGAGCGTCTCCGCCCGCGGCGTCCGCGAGTCGATCCGCAACGCCGCCGCGACCGACAGCAACGTCCTCATCACCGGCGAGACCGGCACCGGAAAGGAGCTGGTCGCGGAGCTGATCCACCGCAACAGCGCGCGAGCCTCGCGGCCGATGGTCTGCATCAACTGCGCGGCCATCCCCGACACGCTGCTGGAGAGCGAATTGTTCGGGTACGAGCGCGGCGCGTTCACCGGTGCCGTCACCTCCACTCCGGGAAAGCTCGAGCAGGCCGCCGGCGGGACGATCTTCTTCGACGAGATCGGCGACATGACTCCCTACGCGCAGGCAAAGATCCTCCGCGCCATCGAGTCGCGCGAGATCCACCGCCTCGGCGGACGCCGCCCCATCCGCCTCGACGTGCGTGTCATCGCCGCCACCAACCGCGATCTCGACGAATTGGCCATGCACGACACCTTTCGCAAGGACCTCTACTTCCGCATCAACGTCGCGCGGGTGCATCTCGCGCCGCTGCGGGAGCGGCAGAGCGACATCCCGCCGCTGATCGACCACTACGTGCGGGAGTTCAACCGCACCTTTCGCAACGACGTGTGCGACGTCGATCCGGAGACGCTCGCTCGCCTCCTCGGCTATGCGTGGCCCGGCAACGTGAGGGAACTGCGGAATGTCATCGAAAGCGTCTTCGGCTCGCGGCCCGCGGCGCGGATCGTCTGGATGGATCTCCCGGAGTGGCTCCGCCGCCGGCTCGGCGAGCAGGCCATTGCGCCCGGCGAACAGGAGCGCATCATCTCCGCACTCGCCGCCACGAACTGGAACAAGAGCAAGGCCGCCGCGAGCCTGCACTGGTCACGCATGACGCTCTACCGCAAACTGGCCAAATACCAGATCCACGAGGTGTAACCGGGTGCGCCGCGGTGTGACAGTGGATGTGACACGCGCGGCAGAGAGAGCGGTGTCACATCGCACTGTGACACTCCTCGTGCAGCGAATTTCGCTGCGTTCGCGCTAATGCGCTGATTCCGCGCACGTTGCCGCCCTTTCGCTCCGATTGCGTGCGCCGGCACAACGCCTTGCAATGGATTCCCCTCGCGTGATCCACAATGAACAGGAAGCCCGCTACAGCAATCACTTCGAGGTCGGATTCAACTCGTTCGAGTTCATCCTCGACTTCGGTCAGGCGTACGAGGGAAGCGCGGCCGAGCTGCATCACACCCGACTCATCACTGGTCCCGTGTACGCAAAAGCGCTCGCCCAACTGCTGCTCGACGCACTCGCGGCCTACGAACGAACCCACGGAACGATTCCGGACATCGCCGCGCGCGATGCGTCCGGCGCATGAAGGACGGTGACTCCATGACTCAAGGCAACGTAGCGACTCCATTTCTCGAAATGCGCAGCTTCGTGCGCGAAGAATCGGAAGTCTTCGCTTCCGAGGCGCTCACTCCCGCTCTCGGCTCGCCGTTCGTCTCCGTCTATGAACTGGACGGGCAGAGTGAATTCTTCGATCCGGAGCAGGAAGCGTATTCGACGCTCGTGCAGGACCTGTACGACGAGGAGTTCGACGAGGCGTTGTTCGAATTGATGATCGGAGCGCGCGGGCTGCACGAGGAGCACATGGTCTCCAGCGCCCAGAGCGTCGAGGGGGAGCGCCTCCTCACGCAGCACTTCAATCAGTTGATTCGCGAGTCCGAAGGCGCCGTCAGCGCGTTCGAGCGCGAGTTCGGTGCGCGCGACGCGGCCAGCCTGAGTGAAGCCGAGGTCGATGCGTTTGCGGAACGCTACTCTCCGTCGACGCCTCTCAGTCCGGAGTTCGAACAATTTTTCGGCAAGTTGATCAAGAAGGTCGGCGGCTTCGTAAAGAAGGCCGGCAAGTTCGCATTGAAGGTCGGACTCGGTCCGGTCCTGAACAAGCTCAAAGGCCTGATCAAGCCGCTGCTCAACAAGGTGCTGCAGATGGCCATCGGCAAGCTCCCCGAGGCTGTGCGTCCGATGGCCCAGCAGCTGGCGGATCGCCTCTTCAATCGCAAGCCGAAGAATGCCGACGACGCCGCTGCCGCGGCTCCCGCGGCCGATGCCGGAGCCGACGCGCAGGCCGCCGCCGGACCGAGCGTCACGGAGATCCAGCAGGAGTTCGATCAGCAGATCGCCAACCTCTTCCTCGCCTCGGACGAAGTGGAGATGGAGCTCGAAGTGGCGCGGGCGCGCAGCGACGAGCATGGATCCGCCGTTCCCGTGTACGCGGAGCTCGACCAGGCGCGCGAGCGCTTCATCGACGAGCTCGAACAGTTGCGGGAAGGCGAAGCCCCCGGCCCGCAGATTCAGCAGTTCGTCACCGCGATCATTCCCGCGCTGCGCCTCGGGATCAAACTGGTCGGCCGCGGCAAGGCCGTCAACTTCCTGGCGAACCTGCTGGCGAAACTGATCGCGAAGCTGATCGGGCCCGCCGCGGCGCCCGCTCTGTCCAAAGCGATCGTCGACGTCGGCCTCCGTCTGATGACGCTCGAAGTTTCACCGCAGGATGAGGCGCGCGCCGCCGCATCGTCGGTCGCCGCCACGGTCGAGGAGACCATCCGCCGCGTCTCCGCGCTGCCCGACTACGTGCTCGACAATCAGGAACTGCTGGAGGGCTTCGCCCTGGAGGCCTTCGAACAGGCCGCCGCCGCCAACCTCCCGCCCGTGCTCTCCGAGGCCGTCTATCGCGAGCGGCCCGACCTGCTCGAGGTGCAGAACGGGAAGACCTGCTGGGTCATGCTCCCGCTACGCCGCCGCAAGCGCTACAAGAAGTGCGGCCGCACGTTCAAGGTTCGCATCAGCCCCTACGTCGCCGCCGAGATCGAGTCGTTCGAGGGTCCGCTGTCCGACTATCTCCACGATCAGTTGGGCGTCGAAGAAGGGGCGGAGGTCGAGGCGGAAGTCTCGCTCTACGAAACGCTCCCGGGGACGACGCTGCCCGACATCGCCCGGGAGGAGTCGGAGACGCCGGGACGGGTGAGCGCCACGAGCGCGGCCCAACTGCATCCGCTCACGACGAAAGCGGCCGGCCTGCTGCTCGGCGAGCCGCGCATGGGACGCAACCTCGCGCCGGGAACCGATCGCCGGAACGTTGGCCCCGGACACCGTTTCTACCACCTCTCCGTTCCGGGGAAGCGCGTGCTCACCGCGCCCGGCACCGACGGACGCCCGCGCCCGCGCCGCAGCGGCGGTCTGCGCGTGACGCTCGACTGTGCGAAGGACGAGATCCGCATCCGGATCTTCCTCAGCGAAGTCGTGGCGCAACGGCTGGCCGTGCGGCTGCGGCGGCAATCGCATCCCGGCACCGGGGCGGCGTGGTTCCAGAAGTACGTCGGAATGCGGCTCGCGCCGATTCTGCGCGGCGAGCGGCTCGGCCGCGTGCGGCTGATTCAGGCCGGACTGCCTCCCGCGGACTCGCTTGGCGTCGCGCTCGAGCGCCTGCCGCCGGAAGTCACCGCCGCACTGACGGCGAAGCTGCAGGAGAGCCTCGTCACCGCGTTCGCCGACTTCACGAAGACGCAGTCGCAGCGCGTCATCACCGCGACCGAGGACACGGCCGACGGCATCACCTTGAAGTTCACCATTGCACGCGCCGCGGGCCTGCAGCAGGTTGGCAAGGCCCTCCTCCCCAACGGCTCCACGGCCGGACTGGCCGAGGCCGTTCGCAACGCAGCGAAGCCGGACGTGGGCGTGGAAGCGCTCGCGGGGTACGCGAGGTGAGCGAATCGCTCCACGCGGTTCGGGCGCAGCTTGCCCGCCAGGTGATCCACTGGGTCACCGCGGCCGGACGTCTATCCGCGGACGATCTCGCCTCGGCCGAGGCGTGGAGCCGGCTCGAAAGCTACCTCGGCGTCTCGGTGCGCAAGCATCTGGAGGGCGTGATCGCTCGCCTCTGCGCCGAGGCCGATATCCTCACGGTGATGCTGCGGACCGCGGAGAGCGCGACCGCGCTGCGCGAGCTCCAGCAGCGCCTGCTCGCGTTCCGCCGCAAATTCTCCCGCGCTGAAACGACGCTCGACTTCTACGCCGACGCGATCAACACCCGCACCAGCCCCCACATGGCCGGCCTGTTGCGCGCCTGCGACATCCTCGCGCACCGCAGCATGAGCGCGCTGCTCGACCAGCTCGGCCACACCACGCCGGTGACGCTCACCTACGTCGACAAAGGCCTCGGCGCCTCGATCCTCAAAGCCGGCCTCCGCCTGTGGGACGGCGGTGCCGCCAATCCCGCCGCCGCCATCAAGATCGTGCTCCACAACCTCCTCCGTCCCACGGCGCTGATCCACGAAGCCGGACACCAGATCGCCCACATCACCGACTGGAACCGCGAACTGGCCGAGACCCTCAACCGTGGCCTGAGCGACGCCCCGGACGGAGTGGCCGAGGCGTGGAGCGGCTGGGCGTCCGAGATCGCCGCCGATGCCTTCGCCTTCGTCCATACCGGCTACGCCAGCGTCGCCGCGCTGCACGACGTGCTGGCGGGCGAGACGAGCTTCGTCTTCCAGCACACGCCCGGCGATCCCCACCCGATCTGCTACCTGCGCGTCCTCCTCGGCGTCGAGTCGTGCCGCTATTTCTACGGCGCCGGCCCTTGGGACGCACTGGCCGCGTCATGGATCGCGCGTTACCCGCTCGGTACCGCCAGCGCAGAAACGCAACGCCTGCTGGAACGCTCCATCCCCCAGCTCCCGCGCATCGTCCGCCTCACCCTCGACACCCCCCAGCGCGCATTCCGCGGCCGCCCCTTACGCGCTCTCATCCAGCCCGAGCGCGTCAGCCCCACCGAGCTGCAGGCGCTGCAATCACGCCTCGGAACCTCGCTCTACACGTCCATGCACTGGGTATGGGCGGAATGCCTTCGCCTGCTGGCACTGACCGGGTGGCAGGTCGCCGCCACGCCGGCGACCGCAGGGGAGATATTGAAACTACAGGAAGCATCGATGCTTCGTTTAGGAGGGTCGCTGCAGGCGGCCTGACGATTTGAAAGGACACGACCATGGCTGAACCGATCGAAGCGACCATCATCAATTTCAAGGACTTGCCTTTGGCCCTCGAAGCCCACCGCTCTTCGACGTCACCTGATGAGACCGTGAAGGACGCCGTCAAGAGCTTCGAACTGACGGAAAAACAACTCGCCGTTCTGCCGGCGCAATAGGAACGATCATGTTCAGACAACTCGCATCCGCTCTCCCCGTTGGCGGCACTGATCGCCGCCAACTGATCTTCGAGCACCATCCGTTAGAGCTTGCCGCCGTGCTCGAAGCGGGCTTCGAGGAGGGTCGTAATTTCCCTCCCGATTTCGACGCCGGCGCGGTAGTCACAAAGGACGAAGAATCCCTCGGCCATCCGAACCACCGCAGCGACGTAGCGACCATAGGCGTCGACGGGCTCACGCTTTCTGACGATCTCAAGGCGGCAATGAAGGCGCGAGTCCGTCATCGCTGGCCCCACCTGATCTACGCGTACATGACCATGAATACGCGTATCTACGAGATCTTCCGGCGCGTGCTGTACGAGTTGCTGCACGGCGAGAAGCTTGGCACACCGCTGCCCGATGCCCAGCGCTGGCTCAGGACCACGGAGGAGCTGTTCTACAAACAATCGTCGCCGTTTCTGACCAACTCCGTCATCAGCGATCTCCGTCAGGACCGCAGCAGCACCGCCCGCAACGCCTTTCACCGGATGTTCGGCATGAACCTCAACCACGGCGGAGAGGACGGGCAGCCTTACCCGTACGTCAAAGCCGCGGCAGCCAATACCGAGTTCGTGGCTACGTTCGAGGAGCTCCTGCGAGAGGTCTGGGTCGGCATGACGTACGTGACTGCCACGAGCAGTTCCAACCCCACCGACGACGCCAAGATCTCCGAGCTCGCTACGAAGCTTCACGACATGCTCCTCTCGCGCCGCCAGCACGGCAATCTCGCCCGGGAGGAGTTCGCCCTGGTGGCCATGATGTCGTGGTTCCACATGACGATCGAATTCAACTCCCCGATCGTCATGTCTCTTCGCGCCGAGGCCACGGGCGTCGAGCAACGCCTCTTCAAAATCGCCGAGCGCGTCGGCCTGCCGGCGCACGGACTCTCGAAGAACTTCCTCAAGATCGCCGACCCGATGTCGCTCCTGCTCATCGAGATCGAAAAAGGACGCTACAACTCCGCGAATGCCGCTTCGGCGCTCTATTCGAGAACGGTCGGAGGTGCGACGAATCCCATCGCGCCTGTCGTGGGAACGATCATCAACCACTGGACCGCCATCACCGGCCGCGACGTGAAGGCTCGGAAAGTGGCGGCGAACTGATCGCGCTGAACACTTTGTCCGAATCGAGGAATCCAATGTCCCCACCCCATGAGCCTAGCATCCCGATGGAATCACCATTTCTTGCCGAGGAGCTATTGGCGCAGGAGACCGCCGAGGCGGCTCAAGCTCCGTCATCTTCAACAATGGCGAGCCCGTTTCTGCACGCATTCGAGCAGTCGGAATGGGGGACAACCGAGGCCGACTCTCCAGGAGAGTTCGCCGCCGGCATCATGGACGTAGGGGAGTGGTCTGACGACGAAGCGGACGAAGCAGGTGAAGAGGCATTGACCGTGGATCGTCACGAGCAGGTCTTCGAGTCACTGGAAGAGAACTTGGAGGATGAAACTCCTTACGACGCCTCACGCGAGTTCGTGGAGTCACTTGATGAAAATGATTCCGATCGCGAGTGGGAAACATTCCACTCAGCGGACCACTTCGAGGCCCATTCATTTGCCGAACCTCGGAAAGAAGAAACCGAGTGGGTGACCATCGAGTCAGAACCGCCGCCCGCGGCACCTTCGACGGTAGACCAGTTCGTCATCGAGCTGGGAAGCGAGTGGTCCAGGCGGCGCAACGGATCGCCGTCGGCCGAAAAAATCACGGCCTGGCTCCGCCGGGACCACCAGGAGACGCTCGCAGGTGCTGTCGCCAGATACGGGTCCAAGCACACAACTGACTCGATAGACCGCGCGTGGATGATCAGCCGCCGCGAACAGTTGCACTTCAAGACCTCGCAGGCCGCGATCCCAATGCTGTCCGGCTTTGCTCCACCCGCGGATCCGGTAAAGCTGGTCTCCAGCGCGCTGATCGGGAAAAGCAGCGAGGCGCCGGTTGCGCCCATTGTCGTTCAGTTCGTTGAAGCGCTGCGCGGGCGCTACAGCGCGTTCGACGCGTACAACTATGCCGGTCACGGCCTAGGGAAGTTCCACGGACGCGGTCATTCGATCGACTTCGAGCTTGAGGTTAAACAGCGAGACGTGCGCGGCTTCTACCCGGCCGGAGAAGCGTTGCAGTTTCTGCGGGCCGTGAACGACACCGCCGAGACAGTACATTGTGATTGGCGTGTGATCTACAACGACTTCTCCGTCGCGAACGTCATCAACAAAGAGCTCGGCCGGCAGCGCGTCATCTTCGTCGGCACCGTGAGACGGAAAGGCAAGCGAATCGCAGGCCTGAACTGGCACGGACCGAAGCCGCTGGTCTTGCACTTCCACCTCGATCTCGCGCCTCGTGCCAACCCTTCCGGCGGTGGGACCAGCGCGCCCTCGGCGCCGACCGCCTCGCCGTCGGATCAGAGTCAGAAGGCGACGAAGCCGGCGTCGGCACTGGTGCGCTTCGCACAGCGGGTTCTGAATGCCACCGAGGGGGAGTCTCTTCGTGAAGACGGCGACCCCGGATCGCTCACACGTGGTGCTTTGGAGCGCTTTCGCAGAAAGTACGCTCTGGGAGCAGGAGGCCTGCTCGACGACCAAACCGAGATCGCTCTCGCGCAACGAGCCATTGAGGAACTCGCGCGAGCATCCATTTTCCGGAAGATTGGTACGCGCGACTCGCAGGCCATTCAGGAGATCCGGCAGTTCCAGCTCGCGCGCGGCCTGGCCGCGACCGGCGCTCTCGATTCTGCCACCCATGCTGCCTTCGTCGCCGCACTGACTCCAGCGGCGACGTTGCCTGTGTCGCAAGGGCCGGTCTCCCCCCTGGCGAGTCTGCCCGCGCTGGGCGGGCCCAGAGTTCCGGGCAAAGACTACAGACTCGCGCCAAGAGACAACCCGAAAGGTCTGGCCCGGTACAGCGAGCGGCGCGTGGACGCCGTGCTCTTCGACATGCGGAAGCGCGGCCTGCTGACGGTGACGAACGAAGACATCGACACGTTTCAACGCATCGCCAATGTCGAAACATCCGGATGCATCCAGGGCCTGAATACCTGGGACTCCGCCGTCGTCAGCGTCGGATTCATGCAGTGGACGCTCAAATACAAAGAGCTCCACGGCTGGATCAGCCGAGCACCAGGTGCGTTCCAGCGGTTTGGAATCGAGATCGATCCGTCACGCTTCTACGAGCTCGGTAAGGACTTGGTCAAGGTCCCGGCGATCAGAGGTGCAGCGACCGCGAACGACCTCCGCTGGAATGGGTGGGCGCAGCGCTTCTACCTTGCCGGGCTGGACCCGGAGATCATCGCCGCCGAAGTCGAATATGCGAGGACGGTTGTCATCCCGGAGAAACTCGAAGCGGCGAAGCGGTCTTTGAAGGCGGTTGCAGGCGGCTTCGCGCTCTTCCAGCAGAGCTATCGACGCTCGCTGCCACTCCGGGGCCTGTTCATCGAAGCTCACAACAACCGTCCGGTTGCAGCGCGACAAGGCGTGGAGAAGGCAATTGCGCGTGCAATTCGTACCGGAGTTTCCGATCCGGCGGCCATCTACCAGATCATGAAAGAGGAGATCCTCGCCGCTTTCGCGACGAGAGACGAAGGCGCCAAAGGAAAAAACGTCATCGAGAAGACCAGCAACGGCGCCCGCATCGACTCACTGTAATAAAGTAGTACCTCAGGAGATGCTCTGTTCGCGGCTCGTCTCTATCTACTCTGTCTACTACACAATCACCAGAGCACGACAGGATTTGAGCAACGTTGAACGGCTGCCGCGGCCAAAGTGGTCTCGAAATGAGCGTCAGCGCTTCCGTGATCCGGAGGCTCCACTCGGTTCGCGGTCGAGCACCGCGACCAACTCCGAGACCCTGCACTCGAGTGCATCCGCCAGGCGTACCAGCATCGCAAGGCCGGGGAGTGTGAGCCCGCGCTCCACGTTGCTGATGAACGGGTGATTCGAGTCGATCATCGCGGCAAGCTGCTGTTGCGTGAGATTTCGGGCGTGGCGGAGTTCACGCAGGTGCCTGCCGAAGATCACTCCGTCACTCTCACGTTTCGTCATGGGAACACATGTAGCTGTTGACAAACGATGCGGAGGAATGTACTGTTAACAGTACAGACGACAGGGCCCGCACCATGGACGAATCCACCCGCTCCCGCATCCGCCGCATCTTCCTCTCCCCCCGCCCGTCCTTTGCCCTGATGCCGGCAGCGGAGCTGCTCGGCATGACGCTCAAGGTAATAAAGCGAGAGATCGAGGACGGGGCGATTGTAGCGGTTTCGACCCGCCTCGGGCAGCGCATCCCGCGCGAGGAGATGATGGCGGCGGCGATGCAGGTGTGGGAGCAAGCGCTCATCGAGGAGGCGCTCGGCGATGACGCAGCCGCGGTGTTGCCCGAGGCCATCCGGCTGGTCGAGTTGCGGGCGCGGGTGCCGCGGTATCAGCGGGAGATGCTGCGCTATCTCGCGCGGCGGGATGGGACCACCGTGGACCACGTGCTGACGCGCGAGCTGGAGGACGTCGCCTGCACGCACTCCGAGGAACTGGCGGCCGCCCTGCCCGGGTTCGTGGCCGCGCTGGAGTGGCCGTGAACGCCCGTTCCACGTCTGGAACTCAGATCGCACCTGCTGATGCGCAGGTCGGTGAAACGAATCGCCTCTGATCCGCACTATCCATCAGATACGTGAGTCGACCGTGAGCGCTTCTGCAGACGGCGAACTGCATGTCTCACCATCAAGGAGCGCATCGTGAGGATTCGTGTATTCATTGCATCGGTTTTTCTTTTCGCAGTCGCGACGGCCGCGCAAGCCGTGGATTTGAGTGGGACGTGGGTGGGGATCAACCAGGTGGAGGTTCCGTGGTGCCCGGTGGAGGCATGGTCCCCCGACGCGCCGGCGGAGCTGGAGATCGTCCAGAACAGCGATACGTTCTCGGCAACGTTGGTGTTCAGCTTCTACAACGCGACACACTGTGTTCCGTCGACCATCACGGAGGAGCGCGTATTGCCGTTCAGCGGAGTCGTCGCCGGGACGTCATTTCACGCGGAGTTACCGATCTCCGGTCCTTTCATCATGACCATTGACGGCTCGGTCGGCGAAGACGGCGTGATGAACCTCACCATCGTCAACCCGACGACACCGGGCGACCCGAACTACCCCACGCATCCCATCGATGCGGTCCTCACCGCCCAATTGACGCGCGTACCGCCGCCCATCCCGCCGTCGATTTCGGTCAACTCCCTGTGGCCTGCGAATCACAAGCTGGTCGACGTCGGCCTGGTTCGCGACGCGTCGTCCACGTTCCTGGTCTACAGCGACGAAGACGATGCCGGCGAGCCGGACGCCACCGGATCGCTGCTGCTGCGCGCCGAGCGCGCCGGCACCGGCGACGGGCGCGTCTACCTGATCGCCGTGTCCACGGCGGATGGCTCGGAGACCCGCTGCCTCACCGCCGTCGTCCCGAAGAGCCAGAGCCCGCGCGACATCGACTCGGTCAACGCGCAGGCAGCGGCGGCGCTCGCGCAATGCCCCTCTCCTGCCGGCTACTTCGTCGTCGGAAATTGATCGGCGAACGGCATCGGAAACCGCACCATAGTCCCGCCCGGAGCGACGGGCTGGCCCCGGGCCAGCCCACATTTCTCACACTCCACCCCTCATCCGCCGAAGACGGATGAGGGGACTCTGATCCACACAGGTTGTTCGTCGTTGCCTGGAACTCAGATAGCGCCTGCTGATGCGCAGGATCGGCGCCCGAGACCGTTCAAAAAAGCCGCAGGAACCGCTCGAGACGTGAGGGTGACGGCTGCGCCGGGATCTCGAACGCCACCGGATACGAGCGCTGATCCGGCCGGGGGCCGAGGATGAGATCGCGAATGGCGTCGACGGCGCCGCCGACGCCTCGGCGTACGAGGCGCGCGCCGACGATCACCTCGCCGGTCACGGCCCCGGTGACGGGCAACGTCACGGTCAGCACCTGCTCGCGGCCGATGCCATCGCGGCGGTCCGGGTTCTCGACGAAGGTCCACTGCCCGAGACTCGTGCCTTCTCCCGATCCCTGCACCGAGCAGTGGTAGCGCACGAACTTCTTGCTTCCACTGATCTCCACGCTCGGCTCGACCGAGAGGTTCTTCACGGACAGTTGCCCCTTGCGGTTGAGCGTCAGCTCGACCGGATTGGGATCGTCGATCACATGCGGGGCGAGGTCGATGATGCGGATGCCGCCGGGTGTTTTGAACCGCAGCCGGAACTGTGCCGAGGCGAAGCGCGCGCCGTCGGCGGGTTGGAACGTACAGACCAGTTGCACGAGTCCGCCCGGCGCGCCGTCGACGTCGATCGGCTCGGCGGCGCGGCGGACGAGGAGCAGACGGCTGCCGCGAAGGTCCTCGTCGGCAATCGCTTCTGCCTCGGCGGCCCCGAGCTCCTCTTCGGCATCGGGATCGGCAACGAGAGGGGTGTCGATCAGGGCAACCTCTTCATCCATGACTCTCTCCTCAGTGCCAACTGCCATGGAGCACGAACGGCGCCCAATGGTAGGGCGACTCAAAGCCCGCGGCGCGGCGCGTTTCGAGCACTGCCGCGCGCAGCACCGCTGCCTTGTGCGCGGCCGGTTGTCCGAGCCACGCGTCGTAGAAGTGACGCATGGTGCGGGTGGCGGATGCCTGATGAACCTTCCAGAGCGTTGCCAGTACCGACGTCGCCCCGGCGTAGAGGAACGCCGGGATCAGCCCGAGCGGTTCGTCGCCCGGTGCGACGACATTCGATGCGCTTTCGCACGCCGCGAGGGTCATGAGATCCGGCCGCAAGCCTTTGAGCTCGAACACGTGGCGTGCGGTGAGCTTGCCGTCGGCGAGCACGAGGTGTGAGTCGAGCGGCTCCTGCGGATCGTGTTTCGCGTGCCCGTGGAAGTGCACGAGGTCGCGGTTCGCGACCCCTCCGAGGAACGACGCCACCGTCACCTGCGCGCCGAGCAGGGCCGGGGTTCCGCATGCCGCCTCGAGATGAGCGACGAGCGCGGCGGCCTCGGCACGATCGCCGGTCGGGTCGCCGAAAAGGGCCGCGGAACGCGGAAGCTTCCGCTGATCTGCGCGGCTCAGGCAGTGGCGCAGCACGGTCAGGCTGGACGTATACACCACCGGATTCCGGGCGATCAGGACATCGCCATCGATGGGCAGCGCGTGCAGCGGCAGCGCATGCAGTGGACTGGTCGGAGCGAGGATCAGCAGTTCGTCCGGTTCGCTGACCTCGCGGAGCGGCGCAACGAGGGCGGCCAGTGTTTCCAGCGCCTCCGGTGTATCGCGCAGCGTGACGCGGAACGCCTGCGGTGCGAGATGCGTCACCACGAACCTCTGGACGTCCTGGACGCGCAAAGGCAACGGCCAGATCCGCGGCGTCTGGCCCGGTCGTAGAGTCAGGAGGAACAGCCGGTCGCCTTCTGCCACCCAGTCGGCGCAGACACAGCGCGTGCCCGCAAGTGCCGCCGCCAGGTCCGCCTCATCGACGGCGGTGCCGGTACGCAGCTCCAGGTATTCACTGAGCCGCGGATCCCGCGCCATCTGCGCGCGAAGGCGCTCCAGCTCTTCGCGCAGCGCCGCCCGTTCGGCCGCCGGCAGTTCCCGCAGGCGTGTCGTGAGATCGCGTTCCTCGGCCACGAGCTTCAGCGCGTCGGCCTGACCGGCGAGCGTCGCGAGCACGCGCGCCGGCGGCGCGGCGCTCATGCCGAGGAGATCGACCACCGCGCGAGCCTTCGCGCGCTGCACGCGCCGCCATGCCTCGGCGGGATCGGGACGCAGACGGCAGAGGATCTCGACCGCCAGCTCCGCATTGCGCCGCGTTCTGGCGACGAGCGCGCGCTTCGCCTGCTGGATCTCGATCGCAGACTGCCCGGCGTCGAACTCGCGCCGGATCGCGTCGGAGCTCGACTCCGCGAGGTCGAGATGCTCGAGCGCCGCGTCGAGCATTTGCCCCCCGAGGTCCGGCGCCACGCGCGTGGCGGCGTTGGCATAGAGCCGGGCCAGCATGGAACGCGTGTCCGACGCCTGCCCGCGCATGCCGGCCGCGTCGTAATACGCCAGCGCTTCCCGGAAGTGCTGCTCCGCCACTCCGAAATTCGGCAGCAGCTCGATGTTGGCGCGATTGAGGTGCGCGACGCCGATGATGTAGCGGCAGTTCGCCGCCTCCAGCGCGTATCCGGCCGGCTCGAAGTGCGCGAGCGCGTGCCGCCACGCGTCGATCACCCCGTCCTCGTCCCCCTGCGCCTGCAGCACCTGAGCGCGCATCTGCTCGAGATTTCCGCGCCGATGCGCCGCCTGCGCCGGCTGCAGTTGCCCGGTGAGACTTTCGGCCTCGGCCAGTATCGCGTTCGCGGCAGTCAGGAGACCGACCTCGCCGCGCCGGGCGGGGGAGTACAGAAAGCGGAGCACGTTCAGTTGCGCGAGCATCTCCCGTTTGGCGATGCCGTCGGCCGCGTTTCCTCGCGCGTGATCGTGACGCTGCCATGTCCGAAGCAGCGCCTCCGCCTCGTCGAACGCGTCGTCGCGCCGCCGCGAAGAGAGATCGCTCGCGAGCTTCACCACCGTGTTCGACGCCGAGCCGGTATCGCCCACCGCTTCGAACAGCTCGATGGCGCGCCGGGCGTGGACGCAGGCGGCGGGGATGTCGTCCATGAACGAGTAGACCGTGCCGAGGAGCTGTTCGTATGCGGCACGGCTCCAGTCCGGCAGATCGTCCGCCAATGCCGTCTCACACAGCTCTTTCGCTTCCTGCAGCCGCTGCGCCCGCATGAGGAGGTCGATTTGCGCGGTTCGATTCGCGTCGCGCGAAAGTGCCATTCCGACCTGCTCGCTCGCGGCCAACGCTTCACTGCGATATCGCGCGGCGGCCGCGGTGTCGCCGCGGACGTGCGCGAGCTGCGAGAGATCCATGAGCGTGGTGAGCACCCCCCGATGGAACTCGAGCCGGCGATACGCCTGCACGCAGGCGTCGAGCGCTTCCAGGCCGCTGAGCTCGCGCTCGATGGCGAGTTTCGCCCGCACGCGATCGACGTCGATCGAGCCATGCTGATGGTGGGCCTCCGCGTAGAGATCCTGCGCCGAATCGAGGAGCTCGACGATGTCGCTGCGCGCGGTGCCCATCGAGAGCAACTGCTCCGCGGCCAGCGTTCGCGCTTCGGCCGCGATTTCCCGCCGGCCGGAGCGCAGCGCATGCTCCGCCACGCGCGCGAGCGCCTCGACTCGCGCTTTCGGGTCGTCCATCCGCTCGGCGTAGGTGAAACGCGCCGCCAGCGATTCGTCGAGATGTCCTGCCTGCTCCAGCACTTCGGCGATTCCGGGCAGCCGCGCCCACGCCTCGCTCGCTTCTTCGCGGGAGACTTCGAAGTACGTCGCGGCGGAAAGGACGATGCGGATGAACACGCGATCCGCTTCCGCGCGATCGACGGCGTCGAGCGCCTTCATGTCTGCGGCAGCACGAAGCGCTTTCGCGAGGTCGGCCGCCTCGCGAATCGCGGCTGCGCGGTAGATGCGCAGCGAAGCGCGCTCGAGTTCGTGGATCAGCCGCTCGCCCGGAGTGGCGCCGTCGACCACGGCGGCGGCGAGAGCCCGCTCGGCGTTCGCAGGCTGGCCTTGCCGGAGGGCTGAGCGTGCGAGCTGCAGCGCCACCGCGGGATACGCCTTCACCTCCGCCGGGAGCGCCTGCGCGAAACGCTCCACTTCAGCGTACGCACCTTGCCGAGCGAGCTCGCGTATTGCTGCAATCGCTTCCTGTGCAGTCATCCGCAATATGGAGTGACGTCGATCGGTCTTTCCCTACCGCGGCATGGCTGAAATCAAAAAGTACGTGATCCATTGCGTGATCCGTTGGGGTCAGACTTCGTTCTTCGGTTATCCGGCACCCTCGAGGCGATGCTCGTCGCCAGCGAGGCACAACTCGGCGACGTCGAACGGCGTCCGCCGTGGACCGTAAAGTAGCGTTAAGTTCGCGCGGTCGGCGCAGTTCGTGTAATCGCGGCGGGTGACATCGGTGCCACCGCCGAGCGCCACAGCGGTTCCGGCAAGCCCAGTTCGTGGCCAGGGTCGGAATGGCGGGAAACGGTCGCGGGTACGGCCGTCAGCGGATCCCTTCCGTCCCCCGCGTCACGCGGCGCAGGTCGCTGCCGTCGGCGTTCATGACATAGACCTCCTCGACGCCGGCGCTCCGTCCGGAAAGGAGAATGCGGCTGTCATCGGGGGACCAGCTCGCCGGGGACGACACCTCGATTCCTTCCGTCAGACGCGTGACCGTTTGCGAGGCGAGCTCGAGGCGGTAGAGATCGCGTCCTCCTCCACGCGTGGAGGTGAAGGCGACGAAGCGGCCGTCGTGCGAGAACGATGGGGAGGAGTCGGACGCTTCACTGCGCAGCAGCGGCTCCACCCGCGCTGTGGCGACGTCGATCAGAAACAGCTGGTCACGCCCGCCGGGATCGGCCCACACCGCCAGACGTTTGCCGTCGGGAGTCCAGCTCGCAAGTCGCGTGCTCCAGCCGTTTCGAGTCAGGCGCCGCTCGTTCTTTCCTTCGGCATGGACGAGATAGAGATCCCACTGCATGGCTCCCTGCTCATTCGCGACGCCGCGTTGCAAGGCGATCGAGCGGCCGTCGGGCGACGGCACGGCGACGCCGTTGAATCCGGGGGCCGCGAGAAAGCGGCGCTGTTGCGTGCCGTCGCTCCGCATCGAATAGAGATCGGCGCGGTTGGCGGCGTCGTAGTCGCGTGCGGACGGAAAGAAGATCTTCGTCCCGTCAGCGGTGAAGGCCGGCTGGGCGTCGCGTCCCGGACTGAACGTGAGCCGGCGCTGCGCGCTCCCGTCGGCGGCCATCGTGTAGAGCTCCCAGTCGTCATTGCGTGTCGAAGCGAAGACGATGTTTTTGCCCTCCCGATCCCATTGCGGCCAGGCATTGTCGAACGCACTGTTGGTGAGTCGCCGCTGCTTGCCGCTGTCGACGTCGATCACGTACAGCTCGTAGCGTCCGGTCGAATTGTTGTAGTAGGCGATCTGCCTGCTGTCTGGTGACCAGTCGAGCTCATAGCTCGTCGCCGTATCGTTCGTCAGATTGCGGAGATTGCTCCCGTCGCGATCCATCACGTACACGTCGAGATTGCCGCCGCGCGCGGAGTTGAAGGCGATGCGCTTTCCATCCGGCGAGTACCTCCCCCCTTCGGTCAGTTTCCGGAGGCCGGTACCATCCGCGTTGACGATCCAGGCGCTCCGAGCGGCGCCCTCGTTCGAACTGAAGACGATCTGCTTTCCGTCGGGCGTCCACGACGCGTGGGAATCGCTGCCGGGCGTCGCCGTCAGCCGTTTCACATTGCTGCCGTCGGCATCCATGACGTAAATCTCCTCGTTGCCGTCGCGATCGGAATCGAACGCGATCCGCCGCCCGTCGGGCGACCACGACGGATGACGCGCGAACATCAAGCCGGCCGCTTCGCCGCGGTGCGTCAATCGCTTCTCGCCGGTGCCGTCGGGGCGAATCGTGTAGAGATGAAACGCGCCGTCGCGCGTGGAATCGAAGACGATCCGATCGCCGCGCGGCGACCAGTCCGCATGCGTATCGCCGATCCCGTTGTACGTCAGACGTCTCAGCCCGCTGCCGTCGGCGTTGATGATGTAGAGCTGCGGACGCCCCTCGCGCTCGCGCTCACTCTGAAAGACGAGCCGCGTTCCGTCGGGAGACCACGACGGGTTGATGTTGAGGAAGCGCTCCGGCGCCGTTTGGGCGGCGGCGGGATTCGCAGAGAGGATGAAGAAGCAGACCACCAGCGCGAGTCGCATGCGGGATTCCTCCGGTTCGCTGTTCAGCGGTGACTCATGCTAAGCGGCTGCACGCCGGCAGCCGTCTCACGGCGGCGAGCTTCTTGTGAACGGTTGAAACAAGACGTGGGTCCGACGGCCTGCGCGCCGTCGCCTTGCGCACGAGGGGTGTGTCACTGCGCCATCGACGGTGTGCACGTGCACACCGCGGGTGTGTCACTCGCCGCCGAGGGTGTGCAC
>DASWOB010000118.1:0-6467 GCA_036398925.1 Thermoanaerobaculia bacterium | reverse complement strand
GCGCCGCCTCGATGAATGCCCAGGCCAGAAACGGATTGCCGTTCTTTGCGTTGTTGTCGGCCTTCTTCTTGCCGTTCGAGAACCGCTGTGCGTCGACGCACCGGCAGTACGACGCGAAGTGGCCGGCCGAGGCGAAGCGGTGCATGTCGCCGGCCTCGTACATGATCGAGCACACGCGTCTGTTCGGTCAGCGCCTCGATGACTTTGATGGTCGTCGTCAGCGCGAGGGCGAGATCCTCGTTGTCGTACACCTCGGCGATGCTCGCCGCGGTCAGACGTTTGACCTCATTTGATGAGATTTTCGTTCCCCGGTTCCTCTGCTCGAGGCCGCACGCCGCCGCACGGGCAGCAAGAAGGCCCGCGAGCACCTTCGCCGCGCACTCGCGCACGTCAACCGTGTGCATCACAACCTCACCACGTAGCGTTTTGCCGATGCGACGCCGCGGGGCGGTGTCGCATCGCGTTCATCACGCGAGCGTGGCGGCGAGGACGTCCCGCAGCGACTTTGGCGAACGGCCCGACAGTCGCTCGATATCGCTCGGGATCGACGCTCGTCGGGAGCAGGAACGTGCGGGTGAACCGTCCATACGACAAAACGGCTGAGCCGGTGCGGCCCCGCCAGCCCCATCCATGCATCGGGGCCCGGGCATTTCGCCGCCGCGTGGTTGTTGGAACGAGTGCCGATGTCACGAACTGAGTTCCGCCTCCTGGAAGCCGCGCCGGGTGCCTATCTGGTGCTCGACCCGGACTTTGTCATCGTGGCCGTTACCGACGCTTACCTTCGGGCGACGTTGACGGTGCGAGAGAAGATCATCGGACGCGAGCTGTTCGACGTCTTTCCCGACAACCCGAACGATCCGGCGGCAAGCGGCACGCGGAACCTGCGCGCATCGCTCGAGACGGTCCTGCGCACAGCCGCGCCGCACGCGATGCCGGTGCAAAAGTACGACATCCGCCGGCCGGGGTCGGAGGAGTTCGAGGAGCGCTACTGGAAGCCGCTCAACACTCCGGTGGTCATCGACGGAGAGGTCGCGTACATCATCCATTCGGCCGAGGATGTGACCAGTCTGGTCCGGCTGGAGCACCTGAAGGACGAGAACGAGGTGGCAGCCGGCGAGTTGCAGTCGATGCGTGCGGCCGATCGCGCGAAGGACGAGTTCATCGCCATCATCTCGCACGAACTGCGCACGCCGATGACCTCCATTCTCGGCTGGACGCGCATGCTCGCACTCGGCGGGCTCGACGAGCAGACGACGCGCGAGGCGCTCGACGCGCTCGAACGGAGCACGCTCGCGCAGGCGAAGCTGATCGAGGACCTGCTGGACGAATCGCGCATCGCATCGGGCAAGCTCCGGCTGGAGCTGCGCGCGCTCGACCTGCGTACCGTCGTCTCGAACGCGATCTCGCAGGCCCGCCCGGCCGCCGAAGCGAAACAGATCTCGATCGCCGTCGACTGTGCCGACGGTCGCTACGACGTGTTTGCCGATCCGGCCCGGCTGCAGCAGGCCATCGGCAACCTGCTCGGCAACGCCATCAAGTTCACGCCGGAACGTGGCGCGCTCACCGTGCGGCTCCGCCGGGAAAACCTCGACGGGGTGATCGACGTCAGCGACTCCGGACAAGGTATCCCGCCCTCGCTGCTGCCGCACATCTTCGAGCGATTCCGCCAGGGCGACAGCTTGACGGCCGAGCGGCAAAGTGGTCTCGGCCTCGGCCTGTCGATCACCCGCCACATCGTCGAAATGCATGGAGGCCTGGTGAGCGCGTCCAGCCGCGGGGAGGGGAAGGGGGCGACCTTTACCGTTCGTCTGCCGCTGCACACGGCCGCCGTCCCGCACGAGGTCACCGACCGAGACCCCGCCTTGCGCTCCGTGGCCATGCCGCGGCTCGATGGCGTACGCGTGCTGATCGTCGAAGACGAGATCGACAACCGCAAAGTGCTCGCGACCGCGCTGCGCCACTGCGGTGCGGAGGTCGAGTGCACCGGCAGCGCCACCGAAGCGTTCAACGTGCTCGAGCGATGGGAGCCGAGCGTGCTCATCTGCGACATCGCTTTGCCGGACCTCGACGGCTGCTCGTTCCTGACGCAGTTCCGTTCCCGCGAAACCGAATCGCACAAGACGCCGGCGCTTGCCCTCACGGTTCTGGGCCGTCCCGGCGAGCAGTTGCGGATCACCGCCGCGGGGTTCGACGTCTTTCGTCAGAAGCCGATCGATCCGATCGACTTGGCTCACGAAGTGGGGCGGCTGGCAGGGCGGAAGGGCTTGGCCACGACGCCGCAGAATTGAGCGCAGTCGATCTGCTGCGCGACCGGGTGGCCGGTGTTGGCTTGCTGTCCCGACACGAAAAGGGAGGCTGCTCGCGCAGCCTCCCACTCTGTGTCCAGCGATGAACGACTACTGGAGCGTAACGCTCCACACGCTGCGGCCGTGGGTGAACGCGTAGAGGCGCGTGCCCTTCAGCTCAAGGTGCTCGGTGATGACGTTCGCGAACCCGGTGTTCTCGCGCATCCACGAGCCGCCGCCGTTCGTGGTGACGAAGACGCCGAGGTCCGTGCCGATGTAGAGCGTGTCGGGCTGCGTCGGGTGAACGACGATGGAATGCACCGGCATGTCCGGCAGGGTCAGATCGATCCGCGTCCACGTCGCGCCGCCGTCGACCGTCTTGAAGACGTGGCCGAGCTGCGTTCCGAAGTTGTACGTCGAGTAGGTCGCGTACGCGACCGCCGAATTCACCGGATCGACGGCAATCGAGGAGACGTACCCCTGGCGCGGCTGAGCGGAGGCCCAGTTGGTCGGAGTCGTGGCCGTCGTTGCGGTCGTGGTGGTGAAGATCCGGCCGGAGGTCGTGGTGCCGAGGTGCTGCACGCCGGCGTAAACGCGATTCGGGTCGCTCGGGGCGATGGCCCACGAGGCGATGCGTGCCGCGAACGAGTTGCTGATCCGCGTCCAGCTCGTCCCGCCGTTGTTGCTGCGCCAGGCGAACGCGCCGCCGTAATACATGCGGTTCGAGTTCGTCGGATCCATCGCGAACGGGTGAATGAACTGGAAGTTGCCGGCCGCCTCGGTCACGCCGCCGTGGATGGCGGCCCACGTCGTGCCGCTATTCGTCGAGCGCTGCAGCGACTTGCCGGTGTTCTCGGCGTAGAGGATGTTGGTGTTGGTCGAGTTGACGGCCACATAGCCACCGTCGCCACCACGGATGCTGCCCCACGACGTGCTGCCGTTCGTCCCGCGGAGCGTGCCGTTGTCCTGCGTACCGCCAAGGTACGTGTTGCCGTCCGGATAAACGGCGCCGTGGTAGAACTGCGTGACCTCGTAGCCGTTGTTGAGCGCCGTCCAGCGGACCGCGTTTTCGACCGGCGAGCCGCACACCGCGTCCAGCGTCCTGCCGACCGCGGCGCGCGCGTCTTCGGTGCGGTGCACGCCGCCGTCGCTGGCGACGAACATCTGGCGGTTGCTGTCGCCGTTGTATTTCGGATGGAACGTGATCGCGTGCTGGTCCGCGTGCGAGTAGTTCGGATCGGTCGTGTCGAACCACCAGTAGCTGGCCACACCCCAGTTCGCGCCACCGTCATCCGAGCGCATCAGATCGACGCCAGCGGTCCAGACGATGTTCTCGTCCTTCGGATCGACCGCGATCCCGTTGTCGTACCACCCCTGGTTGAGGTTCTGGTTCGCGCTGCCGAATCCGCAGTCTGCGAGATGCGCATACACCGGATTCGTGAGCTGCACTTTGTTGATCTTGTTGGGGGTCGTGTAGTCGACGCGCGTCTCCCAGGTTCCGGCAGCACCGCTCTGCGTCGAACGGTAGACCGCGCGGAGGCCGTCGTTGTTCGCGTCGGCCAGGGGGTTGTAGTACGCCGAAAGGGCGTAGACGACGTTCGGGTTGGACGGCGCCACTGCCAGTGAGGTGCGACCCATGTACTGCTGGCTCAGGACGGGCTCCCAGACCTGACCGACGCTCACGTCGAGCGCGCGATAAATGGTGGCCTGTGCGAGCGTGCCGCACGACGCGAAGACATAGCGCTGCTCGTTCGCGTCCGCTTTCGCCTGAAGCACGACGTCCGTGCAGCCGCGAACGGCCGCGGCGTCGATGACCTTCGTCCACGAGGCGCCGGCGTCAATGGAGCGGAACAGCCCGGTGCGCGTCGCGGCGTAAATGCGCTGGTGGTCCTTCTGCGGCTTCTTGTTCGTCGTGGCGAGCTTCATGACGTAGAAGAAGTCGGAGTTGTCGGTGGCCGGCAGCTGCGTCCACGTCTCACCGTAATCGGTGGACTTGAAGATGCCCTGCCCGCGGGCAGCGTCGACGTTGAAGAAGCCTTCGCCGGTGCCGGCGTAAAGGACGTTGTCGAGTGCGGCGTCCTGAATCAGCGAGTTCACGGCGATGTTGACGAGGAGGTCACCCTTCGGCGTCCAGCTCGCACCGGAGTCGGTGGACTTCCAGATGCCTCCGGCCACGCCCGCGGTCCACATCAGATTGTTCTGCGTACGGTGGATGAGCAGCGCGCGCGAGCGGCCGCCGATGTTACCCGGCCCGAGAGCCTGCCAGGCACCGTTCAGCGTGCTGTTGGTCGCGACGCCGAAACGGCCCGAGCGCGAAACGGGGGCGACGGTCGTGTGCACCGGGAGGGAGTTCGCTTCCTCCGCGGCCTCTTCGAGCGGCGCGATGCTCATCGGGGAGCCATCCGGCGAGCGCTTCGCCCAGTAGAACTGCACTGCTTCCTGCGGCTCACCGTACGGCTTCTGGTGTTTCGTCTTCAGCTTCTCGATCATGCGCGCGCGCGCTGCTTTGCGCGACGTGTCGAGCGAGCTCTCGCCGACCGGGTTGAACAGCGATGTGGTGAAGCCAACGGCGAGAACGGCCGACGAAAAAACGGCCGCGAACAAGAGGGAACGCCCGTGTCGCATCAGGACTCCTTGAGTTTGGTTGAGTTTCCGGGACTGGTTGTTTTGGGAGCGGGCAAGATAACATGCAATCGCAGGTTTTTTGCTTGCCGTTCCGCTTCGCTAACCGGAAGTTTGCAACGCCGCTGGCCGTGCGCGATGTATGGACTGCGGCGGCCGTCGCCGCCGCTCTCTGATACGCGGCGGAGCGGCGCACCGCTCCGCGGTGTGGGGGTCACACCTTCGACCTTCGCGCGGGCCACGTGATCGACAATGTGTCTTTCAAGGCTCAAGGCTTCCAAGGCTTCGCCAAGGCTTCCCAAGGCTTCGCAAGGCTTCCAAGGCTTCGCAAGGCTTCAAGGCTTCCAAGGCTCAAGGCTTCGGGGTCACACCTTTGATTTTCAGCAAGGCTTCGGGGTCACACCTTTGATTTTCAGTGCACAGCGAGATCTGAGCGGCAAATTAGCGGCGAAGAGTCGCGGGCAGTGAATTCAGCCGCCTTCAGCCTGCTCTTAAACGACGCCACGCAGCGGCACTCTTCGGCCAGGCGCGCAGCTCACGCTACGCATCGCGAGGATGCGACGTCGCATTCCGACGGATCAGTTGCGTTGCGGTTCTGTCAGGCGCGGAGGATGGCCAGTGTCGCGTCCAGATTCGCCAGGAGCTGGCTGTCACGGGCGAATTCCCGCTCGCATCGTCGAATCAGATTGGAGACGTATCCTTCGCTTCTCAACCGCAGTGCCGCGGCGATGCTTCGGAGCGTGACCAGACCTTCATGCCAGCCGATCCAGGCAATGAGGCGTCGCAACGGACCGCCTCTGACCGATCGCGCCGTTTCATGCGACGTGCTGGCGACGACGGCAACTGTTTTCACGATGGCGTGCATATCGGGGCGGCCGATCGCGCGCTGCGGCTTCGGGTGGTCGGTCGAGCGCGGGCGGGACTCCACCAGCTTCCGCATCCGCTTCGTCCACTCTTCGCTGCCGAGGTAGATCGCATTCGTCACGTTGTCCCAGAGTTGATCTTGGCAGCCGATCTTCTCGAGGACGAAGTGGCGGTAGGCGGTCATCGTCGCTGAGGGACCGACGTCCAGCCAAGCCAGCGCCGAACCAACGTCGAGCCACGCCGGCGCGACTTCCAGTCCCGCGGTCGCGCGGTAGCTCGACCACCGGTAAGCCTCCGGCCCTTCGACCATCTTCGCCCGAACCGGATTCAGGACGACATACCGCAGCAACTCCGCAAAGTACGCCTCCTTCTCGACGAGGAAGGCGTGAAAGCGTCCCTGGAACAGGTGCCCGGCACGTTTGTGCCGGTGATTGAACCACGCGGCGTACGTGCCGTTCAGCCACTGCATTCCGCGAGAGAGGTTCGGGTCCGGCGTCTGGACGACGAGATGAAAGTGATTCGTCATCAGCACGTATGCCGTAACCGACCACCGGAAGCGCTTCACCGCCTCGCCTAGGAACGTGAGAAAGGTCCGTCGATCACGGTCACTGCGGAAGATGGCCCGGCGTTCATTGCCGCGTGAGGTGACGTGATACAGCGCTCCAGCGAACTCGATGCGTAACGGTCGTGCCATAG
>DASWOB010000117.1:0-20873 GCA_036398925.1 Thermoanaerobaculia bacterium | reverse complement strand
ACGAAGTGAGGAGCACCCGCGGGCACAGGTTCATCCCGGCCGGCCCGATCTCGAGGATGTCGTCGAAGCGGTCGCGAAGACGTTCGACACGACTCCGGAGGCGATCGCCGGCAGTCACGGAACTCTCGAACGACGTCTCGTCGCGTATCTTGCGTTCGAGGATGGACTTGTTCCTCTCCGCCGGATCGCGAGGCAGCTCGGCCTGACGAGCGCGGGAGGGATTTCGAATCTCGTCTCTCGCTGCCGGAAAGAGCTCGCTCGCGACTCTGAGATCCTCGGTCTCGCCGAAGCCTGCCGCGATCGCATGCACCGCCGCCCGCCGCCATTCCTCTTCCCTCCGCTCACGCCGCCGGTCACCGCACGCCACTACCACCGAGCCGCGTCGCGCTCGCAGCGATAGGGCTGTTCCAACGCCCGCCGTACGACGTCAGCAGCCGTGCACGACGTTTGAGTGGCTGAGGCGACGAGGAGCATCGTCGTTCCAAGGGCCGCTATCGCGGTCGCGCGCAAACGAACCATAACGACTCCTGTGGCGCTCCGGTCTGCGCCGCGTTTTCTGAGGTGACATCCGAAGCTCTGTCCCCCATGTGCCCTCTGAAGCTCTGTCCCCGTCCGATGTCCCCGTCCGACGTCTGAAGCTCTGTCCCCGTCCGACGCCGTCGTCCGACCTGTCCCCGTCCGACCTGGTGAGGTGACATCTGAAGCTCTGTCCCCGTCCTACGCGCTCTGCCCCCCCATGTGTGGTGTCCCCCTCTGAAGCTCTGTCCCCCGGCGAGGAGAAGTCTTTCCCGACGACCCGCCCGAAATGTGACAAAGCAGAACTAACCTAAGTTAAGACCATTGAGATGACGTCTGAAGCTCTGTCCCCGTCCGTCCGACCTTGTGTGACATCTGAAGCTCTGTCCCCGTCCGACCCAGAAGTGGTGGCTGCCCTGGCGCGACGCGTTAACACTCCCCTCCTCCGTGCATCTACAGCTGCGGAGGGAACACGATGCACCTGCTCATCCTCGTCCTGGCAGCAACGCTGTACAACGTCGAACCGACCAACGGCACTGTCTCGTTCAGCATCATGAAGTGGGGAGTGGTGCGCGAGGAAGGGAGCTTCCGCGACTTTCACGCGAAGATCGACTACGACGCGCGCGACGCTGCGAAATCGCGGGTGGAGTTCGATGTGCGCGTGGCCAGCGTCGACACGAAGAACAAGAATCGCGATGAGACGCTGCTGTCGAAGGACTTCTTCGACGCGAAGCGCTACCCGAACCTCACCTTCCGCAGCGTGAGCGTGAAGCCGCGCGGCAACAACGTCGCCGACGTCACGGGCGATCTCACCATCCGCGGCGTTACCAGGCGCATCACCGTCCCGGTGCGTCTCCTCGGCATCAGCCGCCGCGGGAACACCGAAGTGGCCGGATTCGAGACTGCCTTCACGATCAACCGCCGCGCATTCGGGGTGAACGGGGATCGCTGGTCGGCCAGCGTCCCCGGCATCCTCGACGACAACGTGACGATCCGGATCATGGCCGGCGGCACGCGGAAGCCTTAGCTACTTGCGCACCGCGCGGCGCTTCTCCTTCGCCAGGCCGATCTCGAGCTCGACGAGGTCGAAGCGCCCCGCGTCGTGCACCACCGCCAGCAGGCGGCCATCCGCATCGACGGTCAGATTCGTCACCGCGGAGGGGAAGGTCGTCGGACCGAGAAGGTGCGACGCGTTGATCCACGACTCGCCGCGGTCGGGCGAATAGAGCAGATGCGCGCGCGCCTCTTTCTTGTCGAAGCCGGCCGCGATCAGGAGATCGGGATACGCGGCGGGCTGCAGGAACTCCCACAGGTAGGGGTAGAAGTCGTGCGTGTCGATGTCCTCGTGCATGACCCAGCGGAACGACGCGCCGTTGTCGCTGCTCTTGAGGATCGCCCCTTCGATCGCCACCAGCCATTCGTCGCCGCCGAGGTGACGGATGAACTGGATGTTGCGGTTCTCCATCCACGGCGTGTTCACGGCGCGCGGCTGTTCGGCCCATCCGAGAAGGTCGGGCCGGAGCGTGCCGGCGCTGAGCCACGCCACGTCGAGCGGACATTCGCCGCCGAGGAGCATGCGCTCGCCGACGCGCTGGAACTCGACGGGACAGAGCTGCGCGGCCGGCTTGCCGTCGCTGCCGGGCAGGCCATAGAGAATCGTCCACGATGCGCCGTCGTCGCCGCTCACGAGCAGGTTGCCGCCCGCGTTGACGAAGATGCGGTTCTCCGCGAAGGCGATGTCATCGCCCGCCAGGTACTCGCACGGGCCGAGGGAGCAATCCTTCAGGTTTTCGCTGAGCGAGGTGAACGTCGCGCCGCGATCGGTCGAGCGGAGCAGCGTCGGCTGCGATACGAGCGTCGACGAGCCCTCGCCACGCAGCACGTACAGCTTGCCGTCGTGGACGGCGACCGAGTGGACGCTCTGGCCGGCGAAGCCGATCCGCTCGAGCGGCTGGTTCGGATCGCCGAGGCGCGCGCCGCGATAGAGGCCATCGGGCAGCGCGAGGTATTCGTAGTGATCGTCGCGGGCGTAGACCGTCTGGATGCTCTCGGTCTGCGGAAACCGCGTCAGCTCGCGGACGGGTCTGACCGACTGCACGGCGTAGCGCGCTGCCGATACGTCGATCGCGGAAGCGAGGAGAAGAGTGAGCAACATCATGGCCGCTTTCTACTATGACAGCAGCCCGGCCTCTTCCCCGCTCATGCCTCCCCCACGCCGTTCGTCCCATTTCGTTGCGGAGCGTTTGCGCAGTTGCGTACGCTTTGTTCCGATGAAACCGTTCGCGACCGCGATAACCCTCGTTTTTGTCGCCTGCCTGCCATTCACCGCCTGCACGACGACAGTGCCACCAAAAGTGGTGACGCCCGCACCTGCCGATCATCCGCTGCGCGCGGCGATCCCTCAGATCGAGGAGGCCTTCAAAGCGCAGCCGGAGCGCACGCCGCTTCTCTACGTCCTGGCGATGTACTACGAGCGCCTCGGCGAGCCGGAGAACGTCGTCAAGACGCTCGAGCGCCTCGAGGCCGCCGGCTGGACCTACGGCGTCGGCGAATACGACTTCACCACCGACACGCCGGCCTTCCGCGCGATGCGCAAGCGGCTCGATGCCAAAGAGCCGCGCGTCTCGAAGGCGACGCGCGCGTTCACGGTCAGCAATACGAAGGACCTCATCCCCGAGGGAATCGCGTACGACGCCGCGAGCGACTCGTTCTTTTTGACCAGCCTTTATGGAACGAAGATCGTGCGCGTCGACCGGAGCGGCCGAATGACCGACTTCATCACCACCGGTCAGGACGGCTATCGCGCCGGCCTCGGCGCCGCCGTCGATCCGCAACGCCGCCTGCTGTGGGCCGGCAGCGGCACGACGCCGGAGATGCGCGGCTACACGCCCGAGCAGGCCGGCCTCTCCTCGCTTCATGCGTACGATCTGAACACGGGAAAGCAGGTCCGGAAGCTGACCGCTGGCAGCGCCGACAAACCGTCGCTGCTGAACGACGTGGCCCTGCTCGCCGACGGCACGCTCTACGTCACCGACACGCAGGGCAACCGCGTCTGGCGGATCGCACCGAACAGCGACCGGCTCGAATCGTTCGCGGAGGACCTCCGCTTCCCGAACGGCATCGCCATCTCCGACGACCAGCGCTACCTCTACGTGGCCGACTTTCGCGGCATCAACCGCTTCGACCTGCGCGACAACAACACCAGGCTGACCCTCCCCTCGAAGCAGCCACTGGCCGGCATCGATGGGCTCAAGTTCCACAAGAACACGCTGATCGGCATCCAGAACGCCGCCGGCGCCTCGCGTGTCATCCGCGTCCATCTCGACGACGCCAATCGCGTCGAGCTGCTCGAGACGAAGAACCCGCTCTTCCACCTCCCCACCACCGGCGTCATCGCCGGCGACGAGTATTACTTCATCGCCAACTCGCAGCTGCGCGCGTTCACCGACGGCAAGCTGTGGCCGGAGGAGAAGCTGCGCGATACCGTGGTGATGAAGATCAAGCTGTAGTCGAACCGCGGTTCCTCGGAACCCGAGGAACCGCCTCTACGCCACTCCCGCGTCGGTCATCACCAACTGCGTGAGCCACGCCTTCACACGCACGTCGTGCTCCATCTCCGCGACGTGGGCCTGCTCGAACTCCTGGGCCATCTCTTTCTCGCCCGATTCGTTGGCGAGCTTCGCCAGCAGTTCCCAGCCGGCGGTATCGGCGAGCTCGGTGGTCAGCACGGCGTTGAGGCATTGGGAGAGCGTCGTGCGCGGGTCGGACAGCACCTGCAGCACGCCCATGGCCTGCACGCCGGCCAGATCGGCGCACGGGGTCTGCACGGTCGGGTCGGCGCCCATGCGCACGAGATGCCGGCGCACGAGCTCGAAGTGGCGCAGCTCTTCCGCGCGCAGCTCCTCGAGATCGCTGGCCGTCGGACCGACGGCGCCGGCCGCGACCTTCACCAGCAGCGCTTCGTACATGCGCGAGCCGGTGCGCTCGAACGCCAGCCGCTCGCCCATCTTGTCGAGCAGCACCGTCGCCTTGTGGCCCATCAGCGCGTGCATGGCCGTCGCGCCCATTCCTTTCGGGGTGACCGGCGGCGGCATCGAGCCGATCGGCTCCGGCGAGTCGGCCATGTACGAGCGCCGCATGTTCATCACCTCGCCGGCCCCCTCGGGCATCAGCGGGATTTCCATTGCCGCGTCGACCATGCGCGGCGTGTCGATCGGCGACATCGAGATGCCGGTGCGGTTCATGCCGAGGTCGGTCGGCTTGCTGTCGTTTCTCTTCTCGGAATCCATCACGCGCCTCCCTTTGCGATTTTCCCGGCCATCTCCACGACTTCGGTACCGGGCCGCCACGAATAGCCGGCGGCGACGGTCTCGCTCGGCGAGCCCTGCGAGTTGAGCTGCGTGCGATAGAGCACCGACGGCGAGTCCTCCCCTTCCGCGGTGACCGGCACGAACTCGGTGCCGCGCGCGCGGAGGTCGACCTCCTGGCTCAGCACCTTCCGCACGAAGTCGCGATGGCTGCGGAACTCGATCGGGTCGGGCAGCGACTTCGGCAGGATCTCCGACGCGTCGCGCTTCTCGATGTTCTGGAACATCTCCACGGCCACGCGCAGGTGCCCCAGCTCGTAGTCGACGAAGCGCTCCCAGATCGCGCGGATGCGCGGGTTCGACTCGCTCTTCGCGCAGCTGTAGTACGCGTACACCTCGGTGGCCTCGTGCAGCACCCACTTCTCTAGCCACGTCTCTTCCGGGTCGATGATCGACTCGTACTGCGTGACGTGCTGCTCCTCGATCGAGGCGATCTCGGCGTACAGCTGCCGCGCCACCGGATCGGCGAAGAGCGGGCCGATGTTCATGTAGTAGTCGTGTGTCTGATGCTCCCCCGCCATGATCATCGTCGCGTGCAGCTTGGTCAGCGCATCGGCGGTGCGACGGTCGTACGGACGACGCAGGTCATCTTCGGGGGCGCGATGCTCGATCATGGTCGGCCGACCCGGGATGATGTCGGAGTAGCTCTGCGTGATGTTGTTCGCGTCCTTCCCTTCGAGCCGGTCGAGCAGCGCCGAGTAGCGATAGAGATGATCGAAGTCCTCGAGCATCCCGAAGCGGTACACCTGCGCCATGTACGGATCGGGCTCGTGCTCGGCGACGTGCGCGGTGACCTCGATCGCCACCTGCTCGTACGCGATGGTCGTCTCGAGCGGCGAGTGATCGGGCGAGATCAGCCAGTTCACCATGGTGGCCTGATGCTGCTCCACGCGCCGCACCCGCGCCAGCGCGAGCTGCAGATGTTTGTTCATGCGCGCGGCCGAATGACTGAAGCGCAGCGCCTCCGTCTCCTGGCCGTTCATCAGGATGACGCGCACGCGGGTGAACGCGTCGTCGTCGAGTTTGCTGATCGGCGGCGAGACCATCTCGCGCCAGGTGAAACGCTGGCGGTCGAGCTCGACGCCGCGCTCATTCATCAGATCCAAAGCCATCGGAAAAGCCTCCCTTTTCGGAAGGAACGACCACTTCACGATTTGCGCCCGCCGCAACGCTGAGCTTCAGCGTTTGCACATCCAGAGAACGGCTCGGAGCTTGCTCTGTCAGCCCAGCATCATGGAAACGTTGCTCATCCCGCTCATCCTGCTCCTCGTGGTGGCGATGGAGCGGCGCACGATGACGCCACGCTGAGACGCGGCGTCAGACGAGCGAAACGCGCTCGAGGCCAGCCTCACGGCACTCGGCCTCCCAGGCGTCTGCCCCCAGCTCGCCGCCGCGCAGGCGGTCGAGCAGGCGGAATGGCTCGATCCTCTTTCCATCGCGCGTGAAGGCAATCGGCTTCCCCGGCATCGCGTCGCACATCCAGCCCAGCTCGTGCAGCTTCACCGCGAAGGCACCACTCACGATCGCCGACGCAGCCGCGGTCTGCTCGCCGTCCTCGGGCGTGAGCCGCAGCCGTTCGGAAAAATCGGGCAGCGTCGCGGCAATCTTCGGCAGCCCAAGCGCCGTCACCTCGCGCAACGCCGCCGCGTGACGTGCCCGCTTCTCCTGCCAGTGCGGGAGATACACGATCGGGCCGGCGTCCTCCCACGACACCGCATCCCCCGGGATCAACTCCGCTTCGAGCCGCGGCAGGTCGCGCAGCAGCGAGATGGCGCGCGGCGCGGCGTCCTCGGACTGACCGGCCGATGCGTGGCCGAGGACGCTGAGCCGCTCGTGCAACGGCGGATGACTGTCCAGCGGATCGCTCCCCTCCGCGACGACCATCTCCACCTCGGATGTCACCACAAAGTGCGCGAAGCCGGCGGCGAGCGGCGGCCGATAGCCGTGCTCGAGCAGCGGCAGCACCACCCTCGACCAGTAGACCTCGTGGGACGCGCTGGCGCTCGCGATGGCGAGGAGCGCATCGGCCATCTGCCGCGCTCCGGCGATCCGCGCCGCGAGCGCGTCGGCCGCGATCTCCTGCGCACGCGAGACCGCCCGCGTCCCGCGCAGGAAGAGAGCGCCGTACCAGGCGAACGGCTTGTTCAAGATCCCGTCGTCGAGCGCTTCCACCGCGCGCTCGATGGCCACGTGCGCGCGATGAACGAGCGGCGCGAGCCAGGTATCCCCGCCGTCGAAGTGTCCGAACTCGTGCGCGATCACCGCGCGGAACTGCGGCACCGTCAGCACCTGCATCAGCGGCAGCCCGAGGGTCATCACCCGCCGTCTGCCGGTCTGCAGCACCGACGCGTTGACCTCCGCGGCGAGGTAGACCTCGGTCGGCATCGATTGTCGCGCCGCCCGTGCAACCTCCTCGACCAGCGCGAAGAGCTCCGGCTGTTCATCGCGCTGGAGCCGCGGCCCCGGCGCCTCGAAGCGCGTCCGCCGCGGCACGATCGCCCAGAGGATCAGCACCGAGAGCGCGCCGACGACGAGCAGCAGCTCGACGTAGATCCTGCCGTTCTGCACATCGAGCCACACCAGCCACAGCAGCCCGGCCACCGTCCCGAGCGCCAGCGCGTAGAAGCCGGCGATCAGAGCGAGGGCAGCGAGGGCCCGGGTGGCGAGGGACACGGCGCGATGATAGAGCGCAATCTCCGCTCGAGGTACCGCTTCTCGCTCGCGTTCGTCGCCAGGGCGATGGCCCGCTCGTAACTCTCCGCCGCGCGATGAAGCTCCCCCAGACGCCGCAGCAGGTCGGCGCGCGCCGCGTGCAGCAGGTGATAGTTCTCGATCTCCAGCGTCTCGAGCAGCGCCAGACCGGCGCGCGGTCCCTCCGCCATTGCCACGGCCACAGCGCGATTGAGCGACACCACGGGTGACGGCTGCATCTGTTCGAGCACGTCGTACAGCTGCACGATCTGCGGCCAGTCGGTTTGCTCGATGCCTGGCGCCTGGCAGTGCAGCGCGGCAATCGCGGCCTGCACGGCGAACGGCCCCGCTCCGCTGCGCAGCGCCTGCTCGACGAGCGGCAGCGCCTCGGCGATCTGCGCGCGGTCCCAGCGCGTGCGGTCCTGCTCTTCGAGCAGCAGCAGTTCCCCCTCCTCATCGAGCCGCGTGGCGCGCCGCGAATCGTGCAGCAGCATCAGCGCGAGCAGACCGAGCACTTCGCCGTTCGCTGGCGACAGCGGGGCTGTCAGCGGCGGCAACAGCGACAGCACGAGACGCCCGAGGCGGATGGCCTCGGCGGAGAGATCGGCGCGCAGGAGCCGCTCTCCCTGCGTCGCGGCGTAGCCTTCGTTGAAGACCAGGTAGATCACGGTCAGCACGGCATCGAGCCGCTCCGGCATCTGCCGCACGTCCGGCACCGCGTACGGGATGCCGGCATCGCGGATCTTCTTCTTTGCCCGCACCAGCCGCTGCGCCATCGTCGCCACCGGCAGCAGAAAGGCGCGCGCGATCTCTTCGGTGCCGAGTCCGCAGAGCGTGCGCAGCGTCAGCGCCACCTGGACGTCGCGCGCCAGTGCCGGATGGCAGCAGGTGAAGATCAGCCGCAGCCGGTCGTCGGGGATCTCACCATGATCGAGCGGCGCCGGCTCGACGAACGGCGGGAGGCCGGCCGCGTAGAGATCGAGCTTCTCCGCGAACCGCGCCTGCCGCCGCACGCGGTCGATCGCGCGATTGCGCGCGGTCTGGATGATCCACGCGCGCGGATGATCCGGCACCCCCTCCACCGGCCACCGCTCCGCCGCAATTGTGAACGCCTCCTGCGCCGCCTCCTCCGCGACGTCGAAATCGCCAAAGATCGCGATCAGCGTCGCCACGATGCGCCCCCACTCCGAGCGATAGACGTCTTCGACTTTGGTCACAGATTCATTTTCGCTTGTCATCGTTCCCACACCACACGGAGGGACGAGATCTCCCTTCAGTTCCGGGAGTGGTGTGCGTAGCTACCGCACCCCGGAACGAATCCGCTCGAGCGTCTCGCTATGCCGCAACAGCGGCTGCATCTCATGCAGCGGGAACTTGTCGCCGTACAGCCGCACCAGCGCGGCGGCGATGGCCAGTCCCACGTCGACGCTGCGCAGGGCGCGGCGGTCGGTGATGGTGATCGTGACGCCGCCGCATGCTTCGCCTTTGTGGATGCTGGCGGTCGGGGTGAAACGCACGGGAGTCAACGACACGCCAGGCAGCGGGCCGGCCTCGCGGATCAGGGCGGCGCCGTCGATGTAGGGGGCGCCGAGGATCTCGAAGGGGGTATCGGTGCCGCGGCCGACGGAGAGGGCGCGCTCCAGGAGGCCGATGCCGGGATAGAGGGCGGCGGCGTGGAGGGAGCGCATGTTCGGGGAGGTGTTGATCCAGGGGAGGCCGGCTTCGTCCTGCCACTGCTCGCGCTTCCAGTTCTTTGTTTCGATGACCGTGAGGTCGACGGCGATGTTGCGTTCGGCCTGGAACTGGCGGGCCAGCTCACCCACCGTCTTGCCGTGGCGGATGGGGAGCGGGTGCCAGGCGACAAAGTCGGTCTTCCCTTCGAGGAGGGGCCCTTCGACGACGGTGCCGCCGATCGGGTTGACGCGGTCGAGGACGATGAACGGAACACCGGCTTCGGCAGCGGCTTCCATCGCTAATCCCATCGTGGAGATGTAGGTGTAGAAGCGGGTGCCGATGTCCTGGATGTCGAAGACGAGGGCGTCGAGATTGGCGAGCTGCTCGCGCGACGGTTTGCGGCGGTCGCCGTAGAGGCTCCAGAGCGGGAGGCCGGTGGCGGCGTCGACTGCGTCGGCGACCTTCTCGTCGGCGGTCACGCGGAAGCCGTGCTCGGGGGTGAAGATCGCGGCGAGGGTGACGCCGGGGGCGCTGCGGAGGAGATCGACGGTCGGGTTGCCGGTGCGATCGATGGCGGTGGCGTTGGTGATCAGGCCGATGCGCTTACCGCGCAGCGCCGCGTACTGCGACGCGGCGAGGACGTCGATGCCGTTGAGCGCGTCGCCGCCGCCGGCCGGGTAGCGGACGCGCGGCGTGACTTTCGGGAACGTCACGCCGCGGAGCGATTCGGCGACGAGCGTGCCGAGGCGGCGCTGGAGGGCAACCACGCTCCCTTTGCCGTCGGGGTGCACGCGGTTCGCGAGGAGGATGTAGAACGCGCGCGAGCCGCGATCGATCCAGAGGAAGGGGCCGGTCCAGCCGGTGTGGCCAAACGATCCGATCGGAAAGTGCTCGCCGCGCGGGCGGCTGTAGTGCGAGTCGACGTCGAAGCCGCCGGCGCGTTTCACCGCCACTTCGTTCGGCGACTGGACCTGCGTCATCGCGGCGGGAAAGTGACCGTCCAGGATGGCTCTCGCGAAGAGGGCCAGATCGGCGGCGGTGGTGAAAAGGCCGGCGTGGCCGGCGACGCCTCCCATCCTTCGCGCGGTCGGGTCGTGGACGACGGCGCGGAGGCCATCCTCGGTCGGCGCCACCCGCGCGGTTCGCGTTGGGCGGAAGCCGCTGTCGCGCATGCCGAGGGGGGCGAAGATCTCGCGGGCGGCGAACTGGTCGAGCGGCTGCCCGGCGACGCGACGGACGATCTCACCGAGGAGGATGTAGTTCACGTCGGAGTAGCGGAAGATCGCGCCGGGGCGGTTCTGCGGCGTCTGGGCAAGGGCGCGCTTCACGCCTTCGTCGTAGCCGTCCCATTGCGCCGACAGGTCGAGGCCGGGACGCAAGCCCGACGTATGCGTGAGGAGATGGCGGATGGTGATGCTTTTGTCGGCAATCTCCGGGAGGTACGTCGCGGCGGGAGCATCGAGGGCGAGCTGGTTACGCTCGATCAGACGCCAGATGGAGGGGGCGGTGGCCACTACCTTCGTCAGAGAGGCAGCATCGAAGATCGTGTCTTCCGTCATCCGTTCCGTGCGCGGGACCAGTGCGCGGCTCCCATAGGCGCGCTGGTACGAGCGGCGGTCTCGTTCGATGTGGACGACAGCCCCGGGGGTCTTGTTCTCCGCGATGGTCTGGAGGATCGCGGCGTCGATTTCGTGGAGTTTCGATGCGTGAAAGCTGCTCGTGCAGGCGGAGAGGAGGACCGCGATGGTGAAAATGAGGGTCAGCCGGCGCATTGGTGTGGAGTTTAGCCTCACCGCTGATGAGTGCCGTCATCAGCGCGATGAGTGCCGTCATCACCGCTGATGAGTGCCGCCATCAGCGCGATGAGTGCCGTCATCACGGCGATGAGTGCCGTCATCACCCCTGATGAGTGCCGTCATCGGCGCGATGAGTGCCGTCATCACCGCTGATGAGTGCCGTCATCGCCGCGATGAGTGCCATCATCGCGCTGATGAGTGCCGTCATCACCGACGACTCGCCCGACCACATCATGAGCCGGCGCGGACCACCGAGACGGCGGCGCGCTGCATCACCGGCTGGATGCCGTACGCGTCGACGTACGTACTGACGCTTTCGAGAGCGTGCACGACGTACGGACTCCCGAAGGAGATCGCGATCATCCTGCGTCCGTGCCTGTCGGCGAGACGCCGCGCATCCATCGGCATGGCAATGCGTCCCGCCCCCGACCGGGGTCGTAATGCGAGCAGCATCACGATGACGTCCCCTTCGATCTCCTGCTCCCGCGATCGGGAGTCGATGGTGAAGACCTCACGCGGGTCGAGCAGGCGGACCGCTTCGACGAGCTGGTTCTCCTCCGGCCAGTCGCTGACGATCACGGCGGTCGGTCTCGTGCGCAGCGGGAGGAGTCCTCGTTCGTCACGCACGACTCTCACGGCACGGCGTGCGATCTCCTCGGCCACGGCCACGTGCTCCGGCCGGTCGACGATGCGGCTGATCTCCTCGAACGAGGCGCCGCGTACGGCGGCAATGCGATCGATGCGCTCGAACGATTCGTCGATGCGCGCCTCGGCGATGCGGCCGGAGCGGACCGCGTGGCGCACGGCGGCCATGGCCGCGTCGGTGTCGGCGGAGTAGAGGATCTGGTCGTTGCCCGCCTCGATGGCGCGCACGGCCGCCTCACCCGGCTCGAAATGCGCGGCCAGGCCGCCCATGTCCATGGCATCGGTGATCACCAGGCCGTCGTAGCCGAGCTCGCGGCGCAGCAGGCCGGTGACGATCGGCTGCGAGAGCGTGGCCGGGATGGTGGCGCTGCGCGGCACTTCCTCGCGATGCGTGCCGTACGCGTTCTCGAAATGCGTGCGCACCGGCGCGGGGGTGGGATCGAGGGACGGGACGGCGAGGTGGCCGATCATGATGCTGGCGACGTTCGCTTCGATGGCGGCGCGGAAGGGGACGAGCTCGACGCGCTCGAGGCGGTCGCGGTCGACGTCCAGCAGCGGCAGCGCGCGATGCGAGTCGACGCGCGTGTCGCCATGGCCGGGGAAGTGTTTGGCGGTGGCGAGCGCGCCGGCGTTCTGCACGCCATCGATGAAGGCGGTGATGCGGCGCGCGACCTCATACGGGTCGTCGCCGTAGCTGCGCGTGTTGATGACCGGATTGTCGCGATCGACGTTCACGTCGGCGACCGGCGCGAGGATCTGCTGGATGCCGACCGCCTGCGCTTCGATGGCGGTGATCCTCCCCTGCTCTTCGATCAGCCCGAGATCGGAGACGGCCATGGCCGGAGGCCACCAGGTGGCGTCGGGAAAGCGCATGCCGAGGCCCGATTCGAGATCGGCGCTGATGAGGAGCGGACGTTTGGCGAGCGACTGCAGGCGCGCATTGAGGAACGCGGTCTCGAAGATGCCGGAGGCGAACCAGATCACGCCGCCGGCGTGGTTTTCGGTGACGTGGCGAACGAGCTCGCGATACGCGCGGGAGCGCTCGTTGAGGAAGCGGCCGTGCGCGGGGATGACGAAGAGGCGGCCGATTTTCTCGTCGAGATTCATGGCTTGCGGGCGGCCAGGCTGCCGACGATCAGCGTCGTGAGCGCTCCGATGACGGTGTACCACGGCCATGCGACGTTGGTGGCGAAAGCGACGGTCATGACGGCCGCCAGGCCGGAGGACATGCCGATCAGCGCGGAGGCGGTGCCGCCGCGTTTCGTGGCGCCGAGGAGAAAGACACCGAGGATCGGGCCGTTGATGAGCGAGGCGATGGAGAGGGCGGTGTTGAGCGCCGATCGCGTGGTGGCCTGCAGCGCGATGCCGACGCCGATCTGCACGACCCCGGCGGCGATGGTGACGACGCGCGAGACGTTGAGGTAGTGGCGATCGCCTCGGTCGCGCACCAGCGGTGCGTAAAGATCGGAGACCACCGTCGCGGCGATGGAATTGAGCGAGGACGACATGGCCGCGGCGAGGATCGCGGCGACGACCAGGCCCGCCAGCCCGACCGGCATGTGGTTGGTGATGAAGTGCGGGAAGATCTGGTCGGGGGCGGTGACCGGCGCGGCCGGCTGGTAGAAGGCGAAGAGCAGCACGCCGATGAAGAGGAAACCGGCGAACTGCACGAGGACGACCGCGGCCGAGGCCAGCAGCGCTTTCGCGGCGTTGCGGGGACGGTCGGTACAGAGGTAGCGCTGCACGAGGTATTGATCGGTGCCGTGCGTCGAGAGCGTGAGGAACGTCCCGCCGATGAGGCCCGCCCAGAAGTTGTAGCTCTTCGTCAGGTCGAACGAAAAGTCGAAGAGGCGGAACTTGTCGTGCGCGCGTCCGAGCTCGATGGCCGCTTCGAGACCGACGTTGTTCATCAGCACGACCGCGGCTGCGATCGCGCCGAGGACGTAGATCGCGAGCTGGACGACCTCGATCCAGACTACCGCCTCGATGCCGCCGATGAGGGTGAAGACGATCATCACGATGCCGAGGCCGGCGATCGACGCGGAGATGGCGGAGTCGCCCGCACCGAACGATTGAAAGACCGCGCCGAGGACGAAGGCGGTGAGGAGCAGCCGCACGCCGTCGGCGATGCAGCGCATGAGCACGAAGAGCGTCGCGGCGAGTGCTTTGACCGGCGTGCCGAAGCGGGTCTGCAGGAGCTCGTAGACCGTGACCAGCTCGCCGCGGAAGTACCACGGCATGAAGACGAAGGAGATGATCACCCGGGCGATGACGTAGCCGAGGACGATCTGCAGAAAGCGGAAATCGCCGCCGGCCGCCCAGGCGATGCCGGGGACGGAGATGAAGGTGATGGTGGAGGTTTCGGTAGCGACGATCGACGCGGCGATGGCCCACCACGGCACGGCGTGGCCGGCGAGAAAGTACTGGCTGGTGGTTTTCTGGCGACGCCCGAACCAGAGGCCGGCGGCGATGACGGCGGCCAGGTAGAGGGCGATGATCGACAGGTCGATGGCGTGCAAGTGGTCGTCTCAGTTTATCCCGAGCGCAGCGAGGGATCTTTGGTGCCACCGCGCCGCAGTTTATCCCGAGCGTAGCGAGGGATCTTTGGTGCCACCGCGCAGCTGGCGACATCGGCGCGATGGCACCGGAGATCCCTCGCTGCGCTCGGGATAAACTGAACGCACATGCGCACCATCCTCTGGATTCACGGCTTTCCGCTCTCCTCCGCGATCTTCGATCCGCAGCTGTCGATCGGCGGGGCGCAGCACCTGACGTTCGACCTGCCGGGGTTCGGGCTTTCCCCTGCCCGGGCGGAGGAGCTGACGATGGACGATTACGCGCGGATGGCGATCGACGTGCTCGATGCGAATGGCGTCGAGCGGGCCACGCTGGCGGGGTTCTCGATGGGCGGGTACGTCGCGTTTGCCGCGGCGCGGCTGGCGCCGGAGCGGATCGATGGCTTGATCCTCCTCGACACGCGGGAGACCGCCGATACGGACGAAGCGCGGAAGGGGCGGTTCGATTCGATCGAGAAGGTGCGCGCCGAAGGGGTGCGGCCGATCGTCGAGTCGATGCTGCCGAAGATGCTGACCAAAAGCGCGCCGCCGGAGATGGTCGAGCGCGTGCGGGAGATCATGATGTCGTCCTCTCCGGAGGGGACGATTGCCGCGCTGCGGGCCATGGCCGGGCGGGGGGATTCGTCCGAGCTGCTGCCGACGCTGAACGTGCCGGTGCTGGTGGTGGTCGGGGCGGAGGATGCGATCACGCCGCCGAGCGATGCGCAGCGGATGGTTGCCGGGTTGCCGAAGGCGCGGCTGGTGACGGTTGACGGTGCGGCGCACCTGGCGAACGTTGAAAAGAGCGCCGAGGTGAATCGCGCCATCGAGGAGTACCTGCGGGGGCGGTAGGCGGGCTTCCTCGCGATGGCACCGGAGATCCCTCGCTTCGCTCGGGATAAAATTTAGGCGGTCACTTCCTCCCTCTCCCGCCCGAACATCGTGGAGAGCTTCGTCTTCGCCCGATCGGCCACGACGAAGAACGCGGGGACGACCACCAGCGAGAGCGCGGTCGAGATGACAAGCCCGCCGATGATGGCCACCGCCATCGGGCCGCGCGTTTCAGCGCCGGGGCCTAACGCGAGCGCAGGCGGGATGGCGGCGCAGAGGGTGGCGATGGAGGTCATCATGATCGGGCGCAGTCGAGTGGGGCCGGCCAGGAGCATGGCCGCGTGCGCGCTCATCCCTTCGCGCTGTTTCTGGACGGCGTAGTCGACGAGGATGATGGAGTTCTTCTTGGCGATGCCGAGCAGCAGCAGGAGGCCGATCATCGAAAAGATGTTCAGGGTCTTGCCGGTGATCAGGAGAGCGAAGGCGGCGCCGGCGATCGACAGCGGCAGAATCGAGAGCACGGTCACCGGGTGGAGGAACGAGTTGAACTGCGAGGCGAGGACCATGTACGCGACGACCACGCCGAGGATCAGCGCGAACATCAGCTGCCCCATCGACTCGCGGAAGGCGACCGAAGATCCGCCCAAAACGGCGCGGTAGCCGGTGGGGATGTCTTTGGCCATGTTCTCGACGTATGCGATCGCTTCGTTCTGCGCGTGACCCGGCGCGACGTTGCCGTAGATCGAGATGGCGCGCTCGCGGTCGCGGCGGGTGATCGACTGCAGCGTGGGGCGTTCTTCTTCTTTGACCAGCGCCGACAGTGGGACGAGATCGCCCGACGCGGTGCGGATGCGCAGCCGCGAGAGGTCCTCGGGGCGGGTGCGCTGGTTGGCCAGCAGGCGCGTGCGGACGTCGATGCGGCGGCCGCCGGTCGAGTACTTGCCGCTGCGGACGCCGCCGACCAGCGCGTTGATGGTCGTGGCCACTTCCTGCACCGACACGCCGAGGTCGGCGCAGCGATCGCGATCGGGGACGATGCGCAGCTCCGGCATGCCGACCTGATAGTCGGTGTCGACGTCGGTCACGATCCCGCTCGCGACGAGCTTGTCGCGCATGTCGGTCGCGACCTCGATCAGCTTGTCCCACTCGGGGCCGCGCACGGAGAACTCCACCGGGAAGCCGCGGTTGGCGGTGAAGCCCTGCTGCGAGAGGTCCTGCACCACCGCGCGCGCGCCGGGATAGGAGTTGAGCTCTCTGCGGATGCGGGCCGCGAACTCCTGCTGCGTGACCTTCCGCTCTTTCGGCGGATGCATGGTCACGAAGAGGATGCCGGTGTTGACGCCGCCGCCGCCGAAGCCGCCGACGTTGCCGAACACGCGGATGACCTCGGGCTGCTTCTGGAGGTAATCCTCGGCGCGCTTGAAGATGCGGTCCGTTTCCGACAGGTCGGCGCCGACCGCGGTCTGCAGGCGGATCATGAGACGGCTTTGATCCTGTGACGGGACGAACTCGCTCGGCAGCTTCTGGAAGATGAACAGCGAGGCGACGAAGACGATCACCGCCATCGCCAGCACGGAGATCGGACGGCGCAGGCCGAGCTCGAGGATGCGCGCGTAGACGGCGGAGAGGCGGTCGAAGCCGTGATCGACGATGCGGCCGAGGCGCGACTGCCGCTCGGCGCCGGCCTCGAGCATCTGCGCGGAGCGCGCCGGGGCGAGCGTGATCGCTTCAACGTACGACAGCAGCACCGCGACGCAGAGCGTCACGCCGAACTGCAGGAAGAACTTGCCGATCACGCCGCTCATGAAGACGACCGGCAGGAAGATCGCGCAGACGGCGAGCGTCGCCGCGAGCGCGGCAAAGCTGATCTCTTTGGTCCCCTCGCGCGCGGCGGCCACGCGATGCTTGCCCATCTCGCCGTGGCGGAAGATGTTCTCGAGGACCATGATCGCGTCGTCGACGACGATGCCCACCGCGAGCGCGAGCCCGAGCAGTGTGAAGGTGTTGAGCGTGAAGCCGAAGAAGTAGATGCAGGCCACCGTGCCGAGGAGCGACATCGGGATCGCCAGGATGACGTTGAGCGTGGCGCCGAACGAGCCGAGGAAGAGCCAGCAGATGATCGCCGTCAGGCAGACGGAGAGCAGCAGCTCGAACTGGATCTCGTGCACCGACTCTTCGATGAACTGCGTGGAGTCGAAGTTGATGCCGAGCTCCATCCCGGGCGGCAGGGTCTTCTGGATCTGTTCGATCTCTTTTTTGACGCCCTGCGCGACGGCGACGGCGTTGGAGCCGCGCTGCTTGCGGATGCCCATGCCCTGGGCCGGCTCGCCGTTGACGCGCGAGATACGGCGGACGTCTTCGAAGCCGTCTTCGACGATCGCCACGTCACTGAGGTAGACCGGCGCCCCTTCGACGTCCTTGACCACGAGGCGGCGGAACTCTTCGAGATCGAACGCCTCGCCGAGGACGCGCACGTTGACCTCGCGGCCGGCGGTCTCGAGACGGCCGGCGGGGAGCTCCACGTGCTGGCGATTGATCGCGGCCAGCACTTCGTTGACCGAGACCTGGCGCTCATCGAGCTTGTCGGAGTCGATCCAGATGCGGACGTTGCGCTCGACCGAGCCGACCTGAATCTCGCCGACGCCGGGGACGGTCTGCAGCTTTTCCTTGACGCGGTACCTCGCGTAGTCGGCCAGCATCTGCGGCGCGTACGGGCCGGAGAGGCCGACCCACATGATCGGCTGGTCCTCCGGATTGGTCTTGGAGACGACCGGCGGCTCGATGTCGCGCGGCAGACGGCGCTGCACCTGCGCGACGCGGGTCTGCACGTCCTGCAGCGCGAGGTCGACGTTGCGCGAGAGGTCGAGCTCCACGGTGATGTTGCCGCCGCCCTGGCGGGAGGTGGAGGTGACGTTGCGAACGCCCTCGACCTGCATGACCGCTTCCTCGATCGGCTCGACGACGTCGTGCTCGACCACCTCCGGCGCCGCGCCTTCCCACGACACACCGACGTTGATGGTCGGAAAGTCGACGTCCGGGAACTGCGAGATACCGATGCGCGTGGCCGCCACACCGCCGAAGAGGACGGTGGCCGCCATGATCATCCAGGCGAAGACGGGTTTGTCGATGCAGACGTCGGTGATTTTCATGGTTTCGGTTATTCAGATACTTAGCTACTTAGCTACTCAGCTACTCAGCTATTCAGCGATTCAGCGATTCAGGCCGCCTGAGCAGCTGAGCAGCTGAGCAGCTGAGCGGCTGAGCAGCTCTCTACTTTTCGATCTTCACCTTCGCGCCGTCGCGTAATGCTTCGGCGCCGCGGACGACGAGCAGCTCGCCGGCGGTGAGACCTTCTTTGACTTCCACCTGGCCGTCGGCGGTGCGCATGCCGAGGGTCAGCACGCGCTGTTTGGCGACCCCGTCGGAGACGGTGAAGGCGAGGAAGCCTCGCTCGCTCGGGCGGATGGCGGTCTGCGGGATGACGGGGCTCTGCCGCGCGTTGCCGATCGGCACGCTCACCCGGGCGAACGCACCGGGACGGAGCTGCGGCTGATTCGGATTGTCGACGTTGGCGATGACGTCGACCATGCGCGAGGTGCTGCTGGCCGCGGCGGCGACGTGGGTGATGCGCGCTGTGTACGTGACCTGATCCTCGGCGATGTTGAAGCGCGCCACGAGACCGGCGCGCAGCGGCTGCGCTTCCTGCTCCGGCACCTGGAAGCGGAGCAGCAGCGGATCGCGGCGGACGAGCGTGGCGATCGCCGTTCCGACCGGCACGTACTGGCCGGTCTGGACGGTGCGGGTCTGGATGATGCCGCTCACCGGCGCGCGGACAAAGGCGTCGCGGAGATTGAGCCGCGCCTGCGCGAGTGCGGCCTGCGCCTGCGCGACCTCGGCGGCCGTGCTCTGCACGCGAGTACGCCACGTTTCGATCTCTTCGCCGCGGATGAGGCCGGGGTTCTTCGCGCTGGCGGCCTGGCGGCGCGCGTAGCCGGCTTCGGCTTCCCCGCGCGCGGCCTGCGCTTTCTGCATCGTGGCCTCCGCCGCGGTGACGGCGAGGCGATAGCGCTCCGGCTCGATCTCCACCAGCGGCTGGCCGGCTTTGACCAGCTGCCCCTCGGTGAACATCACCTTCTCGACCGCGCCGGCGACGCGCGAGGTGACGGAGACGCGCTCGAACGCGTCGAGCGAGCCGACCGCGGTGATCTGGTACTCGACCATGCGCGAGTCGACCGGGCGCACTTCGACGGGAAACTCGAGCGAGCGTTTGCCCGGACCGCCGCCGCCCGGACCACCAGCACCCTGGGCCGGCTTCGCATCACCCTTCGAACAGGCGACCGCCAGAACGGCCGCAAACAAGACTGCCACTGTGCTGATTTTCTTCATCGTTCCATCACTGTGTCGCCGCTCGCTTCGCGCAGCGCCAGATACGCCAGCGCCATGCGGTAGCGGGCGGTCACTTCCGCCACTTCGGCTTCGAACATGCGCTGGTTCGCATCGGCGAGCTCCAACGCGCTGGCGAGCCCCTCACGATAGAGAGCGTTCGTTTCCTCGGCATTCCTGCGCGCTGCCGCGGTGGCGGCCAGCGCCTCGCGCAACGAGGCCTGTTCGGTGCTGAGCTGCACCACGGCGCCGCGCAGCTCGCGCTCGATGTCACGCAGCCGCGCGGTCAGCTCGAGCTCCGCGCCGCGCACGAGCGCGTTGCGCTCGGCCGTCTGTGCGTGGCGGATGCCGGCGTCGAACACGGGCCAGGCGAACGAGACTCCGAAGAATCCGTCGTTGTTCCGGTCGGAGACGGGCCCTTCATTGATGTTGCGCGTCTGGGCCTGGAAGAGCACCGACGGGAGAAAGCGCGCCCGCGGCTCCTGGGCAAACGCGCGCAACGCTTCGACCTCGGCACGCTGCGCGCCGACGTCGATCCGCTGCTGCTGCGCGGTGGTGATCGTGGTCTCATCGACGGCCGGGGCATCGTCCGCCGCGTCGAGCAGAGCGGCCGGCAGAGCGAGCGGCCCTTCGACCGCCGCGTTGAGCAGCGTGGCGAGATTGATCCGCGAGGTCTGCACGTCTCCGGAAGCCTGGGCGACGCCGCGCACGGCCGTCGCGAGCTCGAGCTCGGCGCGGGTGACGTCGTTCGAGCTGACCAGACCTGCTTCGAAGCGCGCGCGGACGTCGTTGAGGTTCGTCTGCGCGAAATCGCGGCGATGCTGCGCGGCGATGAGGACCTGCTCGAAGCTGAGCGCGGTCAGGTAAGCGACCGCGGCGTCGAACCCGATCAGGCGGGTGGTCTCCCGCGCGGTCAGCCGGGTGGCGTCGCGCTGGAAGCGGGCCTGACGATAAAGAGGAAACGCTCGCGCGTTGAAGAGGGTCTGGGTGAGGGTCGCGTTGGTCTGCAGCGTGCTGCCGGTGTCGTTCTGCGCGAGGTCACGCCGGAACGAGCCGTTCACGTCGACATTCGGGAAGAAGAAGGACCTCGCCTGCCGTAACCGAGCCTCGGCCGCTTCGACCGTCGTTTCGGCGATGGCAGCCCGCTCATTGCGCGAGGTTGCGAGCTCCACGGCGCGCTCGAACGTGAGCGCCGCGTCCTGCGCCATGAGCGGTACCGACACGAGGAGCAACAGGGAAAAAGTGAATGGACGAACCACGGCGGGTCATTAGAACACGGCCGTTCGGTATGGTTGTGTCAGGGGGTTGTTTCGGGATGTGACAGCGGGCGGGGGCGCGCCGAACGATGAACGATGAGAGATGAACGATGAGCTTTCCGGCCCGTTCATCGCTCATCTCTCATCGTTCATCGTTCG
>DASWOB010000116.1:0-107947 GCA_036398925.1 Thermoanaerobaculia bacterium | reverse complement strand
GAACGACGGGAGGCCTCCGGCGGCCGGGCCGCGGGCCCGGACCCGTTGGTTGGCCTAGCCTCCGCGACACAGCCTCGGATCTCTCGACAGAGAGTCGCGGAGGCTAGGCCAACCAATGGGGGTCCGGGGCCCCTGGCCCCGGCCGCCGGAGGCCCCCCCGTCGTTCCCTCATCTGTTGGTGAAGTGAGAGCATTCTGCTTAGTTTCGGGTCACCGTTGCGCCGAGCTCCGCGTGCGCCAGGTCGGCGTCGCGGAGCTCATCCTTCTCCGGCTCCGTCAACACGTTCTCCACGTCGATCAGCAGGTAGACCTCTTCCCCGAACGGCACCACCGCGATCAGCAGCTCGCCGCGGATTCCGCGCACGAGCGGCGGCGGCGGGAGGAAGGCGTCGGGCGCGATGTTGACGATGCGGCGGACCTCGTCCACCTTCAGGCCGATCATTCCGGTGGCGGTGTGGGTGATGAGGATCAGCGGCTGCGCGGCGCGCTCGCCGCGGTTCGGGTAGAGGCGCTCGCGGAGGTCGATGATCGGGATGACCTCGTTGCGCAGGACGATGATCCCTTCGACGAAAGCCGGCGCCGTCGGCACCGAGGTCGAACCGTGGTACGGGACGATCTGCCGCACGGCCATGATGTCGAGAACGAACGTCTCGGGGCCGACGCGGAAGGTGATCAAACGGAGCTCGGTGGCCATTACGCTCTCACACGGAATTTGCGCACTTCTTCGTCGAGACTGCGGATGGCGTCGTTGAGGAGGCCGATGGCGTCGCTCATCTCGGCAGCGGACGAGCGGTTGCCGTCCGCGATCGCGCGTACCTGCTCCATCGTCACCACGATCTTCTCGCTCTCCGACGCCTGATTGGCAGCGACCTGGAAGATCTCGTGGATCATCTCGATCATCCGCTCGGCCGCCGCGGAGATCATCGCGGAGCCCGACTTCTGCTCGACCATCGCCTGGCGGACGTACCTGGTCACTTCGCGCATCGACTCGACCGCGCGAAGGATGTGGTCGGAGCCCTGGGCCTGCTGGCCGGTCGCGGAGTTGATCTGCTGCACCATCGACTGCAGCCGCTCGATCGAGCGGGTGATGGTCTCGCTGCCCTGCGCCTGCTCGCGCGTGGCGTTGGCGATCTCACGGTTCATGTTGGACGCTTTCGCGGCCGATTCGAGGATGTTGTTCAGCGCTTTGCCCGCCTCGTGGGACAGCGAGACGCCATGCTCGACGAGCTGCGCGCCGGAGCCCATGGCTTTGCCGGCGTTCCCCACTTCGTCCTGCACGGAACGGATCAGGTTGGCGATGTCCCGCGTCGACGACGCGGTGCGCTCCGAGAGCTCGCGGATCTCCGCCGCGACGACCGAGAAGCCTTTCCCATGCTCGCCCGCCTGCGCCGCGAGGATGGCGGCGTTGAGGGCCAGGAGGTTGGTCTGCTCCGCGACGTCTTCGATGACGCCGAGGATCTTGCCGATGGCGAAGGAGCGCTCGCCGAGGCGGGAGACGACGGTGTTCGCCTCGATGACCGACTGGCGGATCTGTTCCATCCCGTCGATGGTTTCGCGCACGGCGCGCATCCCCGATTCGGCGGCGTCCGCAACGGCCACGCCGAGGTCGTAGGAGCGGGCGGCGTTCGTCTCGACCTGTGCAATCGAAGCCGACATCTCGACCATCGACGAGGAGGTGTCGGTGACGAAGTTGGTGAGGAAGACGACGTTCTGATCGACCTCACTGATCGACGAGACCATCTCGTGGGTGGCCGAGGCCGTATCTTCAACGGAGGTGAAGAGGGTGTCGGTATGCCGGCTGACCTCTTCCATCGACGCCACCATCTCCAGCATCGACGAGGAGGTCTCCTCCGACGACGCCGAAAGCGCCTCGACGTTGTCGGTGATCTTACGAACGCCGCTGTTGAGCTGGTCCACCGACTGATAGGTGTCGTCGATGATGGCCCGCTGTTCGTCGACGCGATGGATGACCGTGCGGGAACGGCTGTCGACCGTCTCCACGACCGACTTGAGCTTCGCCTGCGACTGCACGAGGCTCTTCAGCGTCCGTTCGAGGTTCGCCGCCATCCCGTTGAACGCTTCGGCCAGGCTTCCGATCTCATCCGAAGTGTCGACGCCCGCGCGCTGCGTGAGGTCGCCCTTCGAGATCTCCCGCGCCGTCTTCACCAGCCCGAGAATGGGCCGGACGATCAGACGGGAGGCGAGCCACGCCAGGATGCTGGCGAGGATGAGCACCCCCGCGGTGATGAGCGCGTTCCATCCGCGCAGTGAACGGATGGCGCTCTCCGCCTGGCTCTCGTTCATCAGGAGGCGGAAGAAGCCCTTCGGCTTCGCGGCCGGGTTCGAGGCGTCGGCCTTGGTCTCGTAGAACGGCACCGTGTAGACGTGCGAGCCGTTCGCAGTCTCCGTCCCGTTCTCGCGGCGCAACGGACGGTTCCGCAGGTCCTGCGGCACCGCGGGTTTGGTCGCCGCGAGAATCTTCCCCTCGCCGCTCAAGAACTCCGCGTAGTCGACCGACGTGCTGCGACCGAGATCGGTGGTGATCGACTTCAGGTCGTCGGTCAGACCGAAGATGACGTAGTAGCCGGCGGTCGATTCGATCGTCTGCGCGATCGCGGCGCCCTGCTCGACGGTCTGGTTGATCATCGCGCGGCGCACCAGGAACTGCTGGATGCCGAGGATGAGCAGCGCGATGAGGACGGACTGCAAGGCGAAGGCGGCGACGAACTTCGCGCGGAGCCCGAAGCGGACTTGATTCTCTGGAGTTCCAGCTGCCATAAGGACCGGGCGGAGTATAGCTGTTGCGAGCGCTGTATCATCCCGCCTATGCCTCTGATCCGCTGTCCGAAGTGTGGACAGGCGTACGACGTCCCCGGTGTGGTGGCCGTGCGGCTGCCGAACGCGATCGCGACCTGCCACTGCGGCGAATGGCTGGCCGGCAGCAAGGCGGCCGTGCTCGCACGCGTGCTCAACCCGGAGCAGATCAAGGAGGTCGATCTCGCGCCGTATCGCGTCGCCTCTCCCTCCAATGATTCTCCCCCCGCGACCGCAACCGGGTCGTCCGCGTCGCGACCGCGCTCCGTCCGCATCGTGGCCCGCGGCGCCAAGGAGTCGGTCGACACCGTCTTCACCATCCACGAACATCCGCTCTGGATCGGCCGCAAGGGCTGCCATGTGGAGCTGGCGGAGGCCGAGCTGTCGATCCGCCACGCGTCGATCTTCGTCCGCGGCAACGATCTCGTCGTCCGTGACGCCGATTCGCACATGGGTACGTATCTCGACGGCGCCGCGATCGACGAGGCGGTGATCGGCGACGGCATGCACCTCCTCCGGGTCGGCTCCGCCCTGGTGACCATCGAACCGACCGACGAACCGGGTAGGCCCGTCGAGCCGATCGCCCTCGATGATGCCGCCACCGTCGATGAGAGCGAGCTCGCCCAGAAGCTGCAGACCCGCGCCCGCGCCGCGGTCACCAGCCCCACGGAACGCGTGGTCCTCGTCTGTCTCGAAGGCCCCCTTCAGGGGCAGGAGTTCGAGCTGCCGCCGTCCGGTCTCGTGGTCGGCCGCGAAGGGCACGTCCGCGTGCCCGACGAGTTCCTCTCCCGCAAGCATTTCGAGGTGGTGCGCGACGAGGAGGGCATCGTCCGCGTCCGCGACCTCGGCAGCCGCAACGGCACGTTTTTGAACACGCTGCCGGCCACGAACACAAAGGTCCTGGCCGGCGACGAGATCCGCGCCGGCGTGAACCGCTTCCGCATCGAGCAGCGGGCGTAAAGGTCGACAGGGAGACGACGGGGGGCCTCCGGCGGCCGGGCCACGGGCCCGGACCCGTTGGTTGGCCTAGCCTCCGCGCGCGCAGCGTCGCATCTCGGCACAGAGTGTCGCGGAGGCTAGGCCAACCAATGGGGTCCGGGGCCGATGGCCCCGGCCGCCGGAGGCCCCCCGTCGTCCCCCCATCGTTCCCTTTTTGCGCGTTGGCCGGCCGCGGCGCGGTGGCTATACTGCGCCGCACGCAAATCACGGGGGTTCTATGACGACGTTCGAGACGGCGGCGGCTCGGATACTGGCGCCGCTATCCGGGCTGCTCCGGAAACCGCTTTCCATCGTCGACGCGAATTCAGCGGAGGCGCGGAACGCGTTTGCGGTGCGGCTCGACGTGCCGCGCATCGCCATCGTTGCGGGCGACGGACAGCCGTTCGACGAGTCGCAGCGGCAGCTCATCCGCGAACTGTTCGACGTCGTCCGCTTCGCCCAGGAGAGTGAAGCGCGGTATGTCGAGCTCGAACAGCGGATGCTCAGCCTGCAGCGCGAGAACCTCGATCTGGTGGTGCGGAACCGCAATTTGTCGGAAGTCTCGTCGCGTGACTCCCTGACCGGGTTGTACAACCGCTGGTACGTGATCGAAAAGATCGACAGCGAGATCAATCGCGCGGTGCGGCATGGCTCGCCGATGTCGCTGCTCATGCTCGACATCGATCACTTCAAGCGGGTGAACGACACCTTCGGCCATGGCGCGGGCGATCAGGTGCTGCAGGCCGTCGGCAAGTTGCTGCGGGAGAGCTGCCGGGTCTACGACGTGCCGGGGCGTTACGGCGGCGAAGAGTTCTGCATCGTGCTGCCGGAGACGCGCCTCGGAGGCACGAGCATCGTCGCGGAGCGGATCCGGCATCGGCTCGAGTCGACGCAGTTGCCGTGCGGCGACACTGAGATCACCGTCACCGCGTCGATCGGCATCGCCGGAATGGATGAAGAGCAGACCGTGCTCAGTCCCGCCGCATTGATCGATCGCGCCGATCGCGCGCTCTACTCCGCGAAGCATCGCGGACGCAATCGTGTGGAGAGCTGGGCCGTGCTCGAAACGATGGACGACGGCATCGATCATTGAGTGTCGTGACCCGGGTCACCGCGATTCGGCGGCACCCGGTGAGCCGGATCACCGATTTTTCACGCTGCACGTCTTACCTTGTGCGTCGTCGTCCGAATCCAATCGCTGAACAACCGAGGAGCCAATGCGAAAACTTGCGATCTCTCTATTTCTGATGCTGATGTCGACTGCCGCCTTTGCGGCGAAGCCGAGCATCGGCGTGTCCGAGTTCAAGAATGAAACGTCCGCCGGCTGGTGGTCGTCCGACGTCGGCGAGGACCTCGCCGGCATGCTCACCAACGAGCTGGCCGGCCTCGAGAAGTTCAAAGTGGTGGAGCGCGCGAAGCTCGGCCCGGTCCTCGACGAGCAGAACCTCGCCGACTCCGGCCGCATCAACAAGTCGACCGGCGCGAAGATCGGCAAGCTCACCGGCGCCCAGTACCTCGTCTTCGCCACCGTGACCTCCTTCGATACGCAGAGCCGCGGCACCGGCGGCGGCGTCAGCTTCCGCGGCATCAGCGTCGGCGGCAAGAAAGAGGATGCGTACATCGCGGTCGACCTCCGCGTCGTCGACACCACCACCGGCGAGATCGCGTACAGCCGCACCGTGGAAGCGCGCGCCGGCAGCTACGGCGTCAGCGGCGGCATCTACCGCGGCGGCTTCGGCGGCAACCTGTCCAAGTACGAGAACACCCCCACCGGCAAAGCGATCCGCGCGGTGGTCATGGAGATCTCCGAATACCTCGGCTGCGTCATGGTCGACCAGGACGGCTGCGAGTCCGATTACGCCGCCAAGGAAAAGTCGCGCCGCGACAAGACCAAAAAGGCGATCAAGCTCGACTAACGTTCCGCTGCAAAATGATCCACAGGCCGGCCCTCGGGCCGGCCTTTTTCGTTTCCGACAAATTCGACGGGGTGCAGCGTTCAGACGTCGCGGTAACGAAACTTTCGTTGCGGTGACGAAGCCGGAGGTCGCCGTGAAGAGACCGGCCGTCGCGACAAGGAAAAATCGGTCGCGGTGACGAAGCCCTCGGTCGCGGCGCTGAAAAATTCGTCGCGGTGACGAAGGCGGGCGTCGCCGCGAAGGAAATCTCATCGCGGCGACGATTCGATTCATCGCCGCGCTGAAAAATTCGTCGCCGCGACCTCCGGTGGGTTCGCGGTGAACCCTTTTGTCATATAACGAGGACACAAAAACTGACCCTCAGCTTCGGTCAGGCCGGCGTACCGGCTCTTCTCTACCGCCGATAGTCTTACGCCTCTTTTCGCCTCTTACGCGCCACTTACGCTTGACTTTCGCCCTGTTACCGCCTACATTATGCGAAAGAGGACGAAATGAAGTATGTGACCGAACGCCAGCGCGACATCCTGAACTTCATCCGAGAGTTCCAGAAAGAGCGTGGCGTCGCACCGACCCATCGCGAAATCTGCGATCAATTCGGCTTCTCGTCGTACGGCACGGTCTACAAGCACCTGTCGCTGCTCGAGAAGAAGGGGTTGATCCGGCGCGACTGGAACCAGAAACGTGGCGTGGAGTTGGTCGAGCAGCCGGAAGATGCGGCGAAGGCGCCCAAAGCGCCGGCCGCTTCCGGACGCGAGGCCGCAAACGCCTTCGAGCTGCCGCTCTTCGGCTACATCGCCGCCGGCCGGCCGCTCGACGTGGACGTCTCGAACGAGATGATCTCGGTTCCGGAGCACCTGACCAAACGTGGTGAGAACTACGTGCTGAAGGTGCGGGGCGACTCGATGGTCGAGGACGGGATCCTCGACGGCGACCTGGTGATCATCAACCGCCGCGAGCGCGCCGACAACGGCGAGATGGTGGTCGCCAACGTCAATGGTGAAGTCACGCTCAAGCGTCTCTATCAGGAGGGAGATCGCGTCCGGCTGCAGCCCGCGAACTCCATGATGAGCCCGATCTACGCAGCGGCCCGAGACGTCGCGGTGCAAGGCGTAGTGGTTGGTCTCATGCGGCGTTTTTAGCAATCCGTCAGAAGTTCGATCGAAGGTGAGGAAGCCATGGATCTCGTACTGAAGCTCCGGGAAATCCGTCGACTGCGCGGGCTGAGCCAGAAGGACGTCGCTCGCCTCTCGGGCGTCGGAGAAAAAACGATCAGTTCATTCGAAACGGGCCAGCGAATCGGCTCGCTCAAGCTGGCGCAGCTCAAGCGGTTGCTGGCCGTCTACGGTCTGACCGAGGCCGATTTCTTCGGCTCGTCGGTGGAGCGTCAGATCGCGCCGTGGGAGCTCGACGAAGAGGAAGGCGCCACCCAGCGCCTCTTCGACGAGCTGCGCGAGTTGCCGAAGCCCGTCCAGAAATCGATGATCGGCAAGTTCCAGCTCATGCTGGAGACCGCGTCCGAAGTGAGCCACATCCGCGACAAGCGCCCCAGCTACGTTCGGGAAGATCCCGACTGGCACATGCTCGCGTCCCGCAACTGAGAACCCGTCAGCCCCGGTGGACGGAAGCCGCCGGGGCTGACCCAGCAAACGCCCCGTAAGTCACAAAGCGCCTCGTAGCGGCGTGCTGCGCACACCGGCTCCCGCCGGGTTTCCGTGGCCCCCCGCACTCCTACATCGGGTGTCGGCGTGCGCTGCACGCCGCTACAGGTGCCGCTACAAATGGCGCTTCAGGGCCGCGTCGATCGTGCGCGACTCGAACACGAAGCCTTCCGCGGCCGCGCGCTGCGGAAGCACGCGCTGACCGGCCAGAAGCGCCTCGTCCGCCATCGCGCCGAAGGCGATGCGCAAGGCGAACGGCGGCGTCGGGATCACGGCCGGCCGATGCAGCGCGGCGCCGAGGGCGCGGGCGAAATCGCGGTTGCGGACCGGCTCCGGCGCGGTGGCGTTGAACACCCCGCGCACCGCCTCGTTGTCGAGCGCCCACTCGATCATCCGCAGCACGTCGTCACGGTCGATCCACGACATCCATTGCTGGCCGGAGCCGATCGGGCCGCCCGCGCCGAGCCGGAACGGCAGCAGCATCTTGCCGAGCGCGCCGCCATCCTTCGCCAGCACGATCCCGATGCGGACGACCACCAGGCGCGCCAGCGGCTCGGCAGCGCGGGCAGCTTCCTCCCACTGGCGCACGAGATCGGCCAGAAAGCCGCCGCCGGGGGTGGAGTTTTCGTCGAGCATTTCGTCTGCGCGATTTCCGTAGAGGCCGATCGCGGAGGCACTGAGGAAGACGCGGCGGCGCGACGGCTCGCGGCGCATCGCTTCCACCAGCGCGCGGGTGGCGTCGAGACGGCTGGCGACGAGACGCTGCTTCCGTTCGGCGGTCCAGCGCGCGTCGGCCACGCCTTCGCCCGCCAGGTTGATCACCGCATCGGCCTTCGCAACCGCATCGGACCAGGAGCCCTGCGTCTTGCCGTCCCAGGCGAGGCCGCGGCCGGCTTTCACCTTGGCGGGATTCCGCGACAGAACCGTAACGTCATCCCCGCGCGCGACGAGCCGCCGCACCAGCGGCTCTCCGATGAATCCCGTTCCGCCAGCTACGACGATTCGCATGCGGAGGATTGTATGGGCAAAAAAATGCCGCCGGTCGGGGGAACCGGCGGCTTCGGGATCAGGAGGAGGAGATAGGAGAGTAGGAGATGGTTTACTGCGACTTCGGCTTCGGTACTGCTTTGTGCCCTCGTTTGTTCAGACGAGGCTCCGAAAAGAAAGTTTCGCCGGTTTTCCCGGGGCGCTTTTCGTTAGCCGATTCGTGACCGGGCCACCACCCGCCGCGGGTCTCCCCCCTCCCCTTTCTGCAGCCCGGCGAACGCGATCATGGCCGCGTTGTCGGTGCAGTACCGCTTCTCCGGCAGCCGCACCGTCACACCGCGCCGCTCGCCCCACGCCTGAATCCGCTCGCGGAGCACGCCATTCGCCGCGACGCCGCCGGCGATCACCACTTCGGCCGGCTGGGGCTGCTCGAGGCGAGGCCAGACGACCTCCAGCCGGTCGAAGAGCTGCGCGAAGAGGGCGTCCTGGAACGTCGCGCAGAAATCAGCGAGCTGATTCGCATCGCCGCTGACCGAAATGCCGTGCTCGCGCGCCAGCCGGATCGCCCCCGCCTTGATCCCGGAGTACGAAAAGTCGAGCGACTCGTCTTTGAACTGCGGCACCGGAAACGGGAAGCGCTTCGGATCGGCCTTGCCGAGGCGCGCGTGCTTTTCGATCTGCGGGCCGCCGGGATAGGGCAGCCCGATGAACTTCGCCACCTTGTCGAACGTCTCCCCGATGGCGTCGTCGCGGGTGCGGTTGATCATCCGCACCACACCGCCGCGCACGTCGTAGATCGACGAATGGCCGCCGGAGATCACCACGCTGAGGAAGCGCTCCGGCAGCGGAATCGACGGCCCTTCCTTCTGCAGATAGGGAGAGAAGATGTGCCCCTCGAGGTGGTTCACCGACACGAGCGGGATGCCGCGTCCGTACGCGAGGCCCTGCGCCCCCGCCACGCCGACCAGCAGCGCGCCGATCAGGCCGGGGCCCGACGTCACCGCGATCGAATCGACGTCCGGCCATGAACGCCCCGCATCGGCGAGCGCCTGCTCGACCAGCGGGAAGAGGTGCGCGAGGTGCTCGCGCGAGGCGATCTCCGGCACCACGCCGCCGAACGGCTGGTGCCGGTCGATCTGCGAGGCGATCAGGTTCACGTGCACGCTGCCGTCGCGCTCGAGCAGCGCCACCGACGTTTCATCGCAGGAGGTTTCGATTCCGAGAATCATGGTCGTGGAGAACGCGCGTGGAGACGCCGGACATTCTTTCCTGAGCGCATTCGTATAATGCGGGTCCCTCAAGGCACGCATGAAAGAAGAATTAGCCACCCGTTACGAGCCGAAGTCCTTCGAAGAGCGCATCTACGCGTTCTGGGAGGAAGGCGGGTACTTCACCCCCGAGGTCGACCCGGAGCGCCCGAAGTTCTCGATCGTCATCCCGCCGCCCAACGTCACCGGCCGCCTGCACATCGGCCACGCGCTGGTGAACACGCTGCAGGACATCCTCGCGCGCTGGAAGCGGATGAGCGGCTTCAACACGCTCTGGCTCCCCGGCACCGATCACGCCGGCATCGCCACGCAGATGGTGGTCGAAAAACAGCTCGCCAAAGAAGGGATCTCCCGCTTCGAGCTCGGGCGCGACAAGTTCGTCGAGCGTGTCTGGCAGTGGAAGGAGCAGCACTCCACCGAGATCAAGGACCAGCTCACGCGCCTCGGCGCCTCCTGCGACTGGTCGCGCGAGCGTTTCACGCTCGACGAGGGCCTCTCGCGCGCGGTGCGTTACGTCTTCGTGAAGCTCTACGACGACGGCCTCATTTACCGCGACCTGGCGATGGTGAACTGGTGCCCGCAGTGCCGCACCGCCATCTCCGACGTCGAGGTCGAATACGACGAGCGCCCGTCGAAGCTCTACCACGTCGCCTACCCCATCGAGGGCGAAAGCGAGCGCCGTCTGACCGTCGCCACCACGCGGCCGGAGACGATGCTCGGCGACACCGGCGTGGCGGTGCATCCGGAGGATGAACGCTACAAAGAGCTGATCGGTAAGAGCGCCCTCCTGCCGATCGCCAATCGCGCCATTCCGATCGTCGGCGACCCGGTCCTCGTCGATCGGGAGTTCGGCACCGGCGTCGTCAAAGTCACGCCGTCGCACGACAAGAACGACTACGAGGCGGGACTGCGCAACAACCTCCCGCAGATGCAGGTCATCGCCGAAGACGGGCGGATGAACGCCGCGGCCGGCGCGGAATTCGACGGGCTCGATCGGTTCGAAGCGCGCAGGAAAGTGGTGGCCATGCTCGAGGAGCAGGGGCTCCTCATCAAGGCGGAGAGCTACACGCACTCGGTCGGCATCCATGGCAAGTGCGGCACGGTCATCGAGCCGATGGTCTCGCGGCAGTGGTTCGTGAAGATCCAGCCGCTCGCGAAGCCGGCCATCGAAGCGGTGCGCAACGGCAGCATCACCATCACGCCACAAAGCTGGGAAGCGACCTACTTCAACTGGATGGAGAACATCCACGACTGGACGATCTCCCGCCAGCTCTGGTGGGGGCATCGCATCCCGGCGTTCCACTGCCCGAACGGCCACACCAGCGTCTCCAACGACGACCTCGTGACCTGCCCGCAGTGCGGCGCGAAAGTCGAGCAGGAGACCGACGTCCTCGACACCTGGTTCTCCTCCGGCTTGTGGCCGTTCTCGACGCTCGGCTGGCCCGACAAAAAGTCGGTCGACTACGACATCTTCTATCCGACCGACACGCTGGTCACCGGCTTCGACATCCTCTTCTTCTGGGTGGCGCGGATGATCATGATGGGCCTGCGCTTTACCGGCCGGGTGCCGTTCTCGCAGGTCTTCCTCAATGGCCTCGTGCGCGACGAGCAGGGGCAGAAGATGTCGAAGACGAAGGGGAACGTCATCGATCCGCTCGACGTCGTCAACGAGGTCGGCGCCGACGCGCTCCGCTTCACGCTCGCCGTGACCGCCTCCGGCCGCGACATCCCGCTCGGCAAGTCGCGCATCCAGGGCTACTCCGCGTTCGTGAACAAGATCTGGAACGCGTCGCGCTTCGCGATGATGCACATCGACACGGAGCTGAAGGACGCCAGGTCGATCGACCGCGACGAGCTGCGCACCGTCGAGCGCTGGATCCTCTCCCGCCTCAACGCCACCACCGCGTCGGTCAACAAGTCGCTGAGCAGCTTCCGTTTCGACGAGGCGGCGAGCGCCGTCTATCAGTTCTTCTGGCACGAGTTCTGTGACTGGTATCTGGAGATGGTCAAGCCGGTGCTCCTCGGCAAGCACGGCTCCGACGTCCATCGCGACACGGCGCGCCGCGTGCTGCTGGAAGTGCTCGACCGTTCGCTGCGCCTCCTCCACCCGTTCATGCCGTTCGTGACCGAGGAGATCTGGCAGAAGCTCGGCGGCGTCGAGCCGGCGATCATGGTCGCGCCGTATCCGATCGCCGAGGAAGTGCTCGAAGATCCGGAAGCGGAGCGGCTGCTGACCGCCGTGCAGTCGATCATCACCGCGGTGCGCAACGCGCGCGCGGAGCGCGGCTTCACGCCGAAGGACCGCTTCATCCTGCACATCAGGGGGAACGACGCGCGCGAGTCCAATTTCTTCCGCGACAGCGCCTATCTGCTGCTCGAGCTGGCGCGTCTCAACGAAGTGATCGTCGAGGGCGAGCCGCCCGCCGGCGCGCACCAGGATGTGATCGAGGGCTTCCACATCGCCATCGTCTTTCCGGAGAAGCAGATCTCGCCGGAGCAGATCGAGCGCACCCGGCGCGAGATCGAGAAGACCCGCAACGAGCTCGCCTCGATCGAAGGCAAACTCTCGAACGAACAATTCACGCGCAACGCCCCGCCGCAGATCGTGCAGGGGGCAGAGGCACGCCAGGCCGAATTGCGGGCGCGCCTCGAGAAACTGCTGCAGAATCAATGATCGACATCGATACGCGCGCGATCGTCCGACGCCTGACCACCCTCGAGTCGGTGGCGGTAATCCCGCGCGTCGCGTCGACGAACCTGATCGCGCGCCGGATCGTCGGTGAATGCATCGAGAACGAGCTCTCGCTGCCGCGCGCGATCATCCTGGCGGGCGAGCAGTTCGCGGGGCGCGGCCGCAACGACCGCCGCTGGTCGTCGCCCGCGGGCAAAGGCATCTACGCGACGACGCTGCTCGCGCGCTCCGCGAAGGAACTGCCGCTCGTGCCGCTCGACATGGCCGTCATCGTGGCGACATTCCTTCGCGAGACGTTCGCGATCGATGCGCGCATCAAGTGGCCGAACGACGTCCTGGCCGTACCGAGAAACGGCGAGCCGCGCAAGATCGCCGGCATCCTCATCGAAGCGCGCCTGCAGGACGATCGCGCGTACATGCTGATCGGCACCGGCGTGAACGTCGAGCCGGTGGTCGACGACACGCGGCCGAACGCGATCTCGATCACCGAGCTCACCGATCGACACGTCACGCTCTCCGACGCGACCGTCGCCTTCATCGAGCACGTCGACCAGCGCCTCGCGCTGCCGCTCGACCGCGAGCGCGTGCTCTCCGAGTGGCGGGCTCTCGCGATCCACAAGCCGGGCGACCGCATCCACTGCATCCTCGGCGACCGCACCATCGACGGCACCTGGAACGGCATCGACGAGCACGGCCGCGCGCTGATCCGCAGCGGCGACGAGACCACGGCTGTCAGCGCGGGCGACATCGTTCTCGCGTAGAGGCGCGGAGGGGGAAGACCCTTCTGTTATCTTCTCCGCGCGGAATGTCCTCGTCCAATCTCCTGGTGATCGATCTCGGCAACACCAACGTCGTGCTTGGCGTGTGGCGTGGTGAAGAGCTGGTACGGTCGTGGCGTCTGGCTACCGCGCGGGAGCGCACGGCGGACGAGTACGGGATCCTCGCGCGGCAGCTGGTGGGCGATGCGCTGCATGCGTCGCTGGAGGGGGCGATCATCGCTTCGGTGGTGCCGCCGCTGAACGGCGAGATGGCGCGGATGGTTCATCAGTATTTCGGGGTGGAGCCGCTCTTCGTCGAGCCGGGGGTGAAGACCGGGATCGCCATTCATGTCGACAATCCGCTCGACGTCGGCGCGGATCGCATCGTCAACTGCGCGGCCGCGCATCACACGTTCGGCGGGCCGACGGTGATCGTCGACTTCGGCACCGCCACGACGTTCGATGTGGTGACCGAGGATGCGCGGTTCATCGGCGGCGTCATCGCGCCGGGGCTGACCGTTTCGGCGGAAGCGCTCTTCGCGCGCGCGGCGCGGCTGCCGCGGGTCGACATCAGGCGGCCGGAGAGCGTCATCGGGACGACCACGGTCGGCAACATGCAGTCCGGCATCTACTTCGGGTACCTCGGCCTGGTCGACGGCATCCTCGCCCGCATCAGGCGAGAAGTGCCGGGGATCAAGCGCGTCGTCGCGACGGGCGGCCTCGCGCCGCTCTTCGAGGACGAGAGTGAATTCATCGACGAGACCGATCCCGAGCTGACGCTCAAGGGGCTCAAGATCGTCTACGACCGCAATCGCGGGCCGCGGAGGAGTCGCAAGTGAGCCGCCGCGCGATCGCGGTCCTCACGCTGCTGCTCACGACGAGCGCCTTCGCAGGCGGGCAGGTCACCGCCTCGAAAGCCGCGCTCTCGACCGCATCGCCGTACGCCACGAAGGCCGGTTTGTCGGTGCTGAAGAACGGCGGCAACGCGATCGATGCCGCGGTTGCGGTGGCGTTCGTGCTCGCGGTCGCGCATCCGCAGGCGGGCAACCTCGGCGGCGGCGGCTTCCTGACCTACTACGACGCTCCGACGAAGGGCGTCTGGACGCTCGACTTCCGCGAGGTGGCGCCGTACGCGGCGACGCGGGAGATGTTCGCGCAGGCGAAGGGTGAAGCGCGCACCGGTGCACGCGCGGTGGCGGTGCCGGGGACGATCGCCGGACTCGAAGCGATGCACGGCAAGTTCGGCAGCCGGCCGTGGAAGGAGCTCCTCGCGCCGGCGATCTCGCTCGCGCGCGACGGCATCCGCGTGGATGCGGAGCTGTCGGGCGATCTCACCACCGCGCAGATGACGCGCAAGATCGACCCGCCGCCGTTCTTCACTGAAGGCAAGGCCGCGGCGGCCGGTGCCACGCTCGCGCAACCGGAGCTCGCGCTGACAATCCAGCGTCTCGCCGAAGCCGGCCCTCGCGACTTCTACGACGGCGCGCTGGCCACGAAGCTCGTGGAAGGACTGCGCACCCTCGGCGGCACGATCGGCTTTCGCGACCTGCGCGAGTACAAGCCGGTCTGGCGCGCGCCGATCCAGCTCCGCTTCGGCAACTACGACCTCTACACCGTCGCGCCGCCGTCCGGCGGCGGGCTGGTGATGGGGACGACGCTCAACATCCTGCACGGCTATGACCTCGCCAAGAGCGGCTTCCAGACGCCGAAGACGGTCCATCTGTTGATCGAAGCGCAGCGCCGGGCGTATCTCGATCGCAACAAGTACCTCGGCGATCCGGTCGGGACGCGCATTCCGTATCGCGAGCTGCTGTCGGCGGAGCGCGCCGCGCTCTGGCGCAAGTCGATCGATCCCACGCGCGCGACGCCGACGCTGGTGCTGACCGAGCCGGGCTCGGTCGTGCCGGAGGGGGAGCACACCACGCACTTCACCATCGTCGACGCGGAGGGGAACATCGCCGCGGTGACGACGTCGCTCGGCGACGATTTCGGCAGCGGCGTGATCGTGCCGGGGCTCGGCTTCTTCCTCAACGGCGCGATGGACGACTTCACCATCGCCCCCGCCACGCCGACGCGCGACGCGCTGCTCCAGGGGAACACGAACGTCATCGAGCCGGGCAAGCGCGCCGCGTCGTCGATGGCGCCGACCATCATCCTGCGCGACGGCAAGCCGTTCCTGGCGCTCGGGACGAAGGGCGGCCCGTCGATCCCGAACACGATCCTGCAGGTCTTCCTCAACGTGGCGGTCTACAAGAAGTCGCTGCAGGAAGCGGTGGCCGCGCCGCGGTGGCATCACCAGGGCCTGCCGGAGGACGCCGCGTACGAGCGGACGCTCGTGAAGCCGGCGCTGATCGAGACCTTGAACGGCATGGGGCACGGCGTCGCGGCGCGCGAGGCGATCGGCGACGTGCATGCGATTCTCATCGACAAGGGGCGCATCACCGCCGTCGCCGATCCGCGACGCGGCGGCGCGGCCGGAGGGTACTAGTGAGCGAGAACCTGAAGATCGAAGCGGCGCGCGCCGCGCTCGCCGAGGTGCGAAGCGGCATGGCCCTCGGACTCGGCACCGGCACGACCGCAAACGAGTTCGTGAAGCTGCTGGCGGAGTCGCTGAAGAAAGGTGACCTGCGCGACATTCGCTGCACCTGCACGTCCGAGAAGACCGAGGCGCTGGCCAGATCGCTGGGGGTGCCGACGTTTTCGTTGAGCGAGATCGTGCCGCTCGACCTGGCCGTCGACGGCGCGGATGAGATCGACGCGCAACTTCGGCTGATCAAGGGCCGCGGCGGCGCGCTGCTGCGGGAAAAGATCGTCGAGCAGCAGGCGAAGCGCTTCATCGTCATTGCCGATGAGACGAAGCTCGTGGAGAAGCTGGGCGTCGGCGTGCTGCCGGTCGAGGTGACGCCGTTCGCGCTCGAGGTGCTGACGCGCCGCTTTACGGAGATGCGCCTCGATCCGGTGCTGCGCCTGGCGGACGGAGCGCCGCGCGTGACCGATGAAGGTCATCGCATCCTCGACGTACGCGTGCCGGGCAGCGCCGACATCGCCGACGTGGTCGCGCGCATCCGCGAGCACGCGGGCGTCGTGGAGACAGGGTTCTTTCCTCACGAAGCGACGGAGGCGATTCTCGCGGGCAGCAATGGGCTGAAGCGAATGGCGCGGCCGTAGCGGCCGGTCGGGAGAGAGCGATCGACTACGACGAGCCGGCAATCGACGTTCCTGGCCGCCTTCATCGAAATGACTCCTCCGTCTGCGACGTTGAATCTCATCTTCATCGCGATGACGCGTCCGTCTGCAACATTAGAGGACGATCGTCATCAACGTTCGGCAGTTTTCCGTCAACGTTGATGGCGAGCTCCATCAACGTTCGGCAGTTTTCCGTGGACGTTGATGGCGAGCTCCATCAAGTTCGCGAGGTTTTCGTGGACGTTGATAGCGGCCTCCATCAACGTTCGCGAGTGTTTCCGTGGACGTTGATGGCGATCTCCATCAACGTTCGCCAGTTTTTCGTGAACGTTGATAGCGACCTCCTTCAACGTTCGCGAGTTGTTCCGTGAACGTTGATGGCCACCTCCTTCAACGTTCGCGGGTTGTTCCGTGAACGTTGATGGCGACCTCCTTCAACGTTCGCGAGTGTTTCCGTGGACGTTGATGGCGATCTCCATCAACGTTCGCCAGTTTTTCGTGAACGTTGATAGCGACCTCCTTCAACGTTCGCGAGTGTTTCCGTGAACGTTGATGGCGAGCGCCATCAACATTCGCGAGTTTTCCGTCGACTTGATGGCCACCTCCATCAACGTTCGCGAATTTTTCATCACCGTTCATGAATTTGCCGCGACCGTTGATGAAAAAGAAGCGGCTCCTCGGCACGAGCCGGCCCCCCTCCGAGGAACCGGAGGAACCGAGGAACCGGTTCGGGCGGCTATCGCGCAACGGCGGTCTTCTTCACCGTCATCGCGAACTTCCACTCCCCATCCTCGTGCCAGAACGACACGAGCGAGGCGAACGGCGTGTTCAGCGGCTTGTCGATCTTCGTCTCGAAGAGCGGGTAGAGCGGCGTCGGGTTCTCATAATGCCACACCAGGTCGCCCGAGCCGACGGCCGGCTGGGAGGGATGGCGCTGAAAGTTGCGCAGGCCGTCATAGCGCTGCTCGCAGATCTTTCCGCGAAAGACCGGGCCGCGGACGCTCGGGGCGGTGCCGAGAATGCGGAAACCGTTCGCCGTGACCTTCGCGATGTAGGTCGCGGAATCGGAGGTCAGCGACTCGGTGACGGTCACCAGGCCCGCCCGCTCCAGGTTGCGTAGCGTCCGCACCGCCTGCTCGTCGTACGCGTCCTTTGGCGACGCGGGCGTCCACCAGACCTTCTGCGGCACCTCGGCGTAGACCGGGACGCGCCGGAGCGACCAGTCGCCGATGATCTCCTGCGCTTTCGCGGCGGTCAGCGGCTCCGCTTTCTGGCAGGCCAATGCGGTGAATGCGACGAGCGCGACCATCAGTCCCTTGCGTTTCGACACCGGAAATTGAGTATGCTACGAACCATGACTGAGTCGAAGGCTCTGACCATCCCCGGTGTGGTGATCGACCGGCTCGTGCGCGGGCGCGCGGCCGTGGACATGCTGCTCGTCATCGGCGCGAGCGCGCTGATCGCGATCGCGGCGCAGGTGGCGATCCCGCTGCCGTTCACGCCGGTTCCCCTCACGCTGCAGCCGCTGGCCGTGATCTTCATCGGCGTGGCGCTCGGCTCCACGCGCGGCGCTGCCGCGGCGGCGCTCTACCTGCTCGAAGGATTTGCCGGCCTGCCGGTCTTCTCGCAGGGACACGGCGGCGCGATGTGGCTCCTCGGCGCCACGGCCGGCTACCTCTATTCATACCCGTTCGCCGCCTGGCTGGCCGGTTTCGTTTCGGAGCGCGGCTGGGGCTCGAACGTCGTTCGCTCGCTCAGCGGCATGCTGGCCGCGCTGGCGGTGATCTACGCCGGCGGCTTCGCCTGGCTGGCGCTGCTGACCGACGCGCGCACCGCCTTCGCGGGCGGCGTCGCCCCGTTCGTTCTCGCGGACGTGGTCAAGGTCGCGATCGGCGCCGCGCTGCTGCCGTACGCGCAGAAGATCATCGCGAAGACGACCGTCACCGAATAAACCAATCAAACAGGCAGCAATGAAAAAGGCCGGCTTTCGCCGGCCTTTCTGCTGTTGCGCTACTGCGCTGTGGTGACGTGGTCGTGTGTGGCCGGCTCCGGCTTCGGCAGCGGATGCGACTCGCGGCCGGCCCGGTCGGTGGTCTTCTGCTCCGCTGCGCCCTGCGGCAGGAGCGCGATGTCGAGAACGTCCTCGACATGCTCGACGAAGTGGAAGGTCATGTCGCGCTTGATCGGCTCCGGTACGTCGACGAGATCGCGCTCGTTGAGCTTCGGCAGGATGACGGTGTTGAGCTTGGCCGCGCGGGCCGCCAGCACCTTCTCCTTCACGCCGCCGATCGGCAGCACGTCGCCGCGCAGCGTGACCTCGCCGGTCATGGCCACGTTGCGGCGCACCGGCTTGCCGGTCAGCACGGAGATGATCGCGGTGGTCATGGTGATGCCGGCCGACGGACCGTCTTTCGGGATCGCGCCCGCCGGAACGTGAATGTGGATGTCGTGCGTCTCGAAGTAGTCGCTGGGGATGCCCTGCTCGTCGGCGTGCGCACGCGCATACGTCAGCGCGGCCTGGGCCGACTCTTTCATCACCTCGCCGAGCTGGCCGGTGAGCGAGAGCTTGCCTTTGCCGCGCACGGCGGTCGCTTCGATGAAGAGGATGTCGCCGCCGACGGCCGTCCACGCGAGCCCGGTGGCCACGCCGACCTGATCGCGCTCGAGCAGCTCCTCCGCGTAGTGCTTCATCGCGCCGAGGTACTTGTCGACGTTCGCGTCGGTGATGCGGTACTGCTCCTGGACTTTGCCTTCGGCGACCTGCACCGCGATCTTGCGGCAGATGGTGCCGACCTCGCGCTCGAGGTTGCGCAGGCCCGCTTCCTTCGTGTAGCCGGTGATGACGCGCAGGATGCCGGAGTCGGTCCAGACGACGGGCGTCTCGCTGATCCCGTTCTCCTCCATCTGCTTCGGGATGATGTGCTGCTTGGCGATCATCAGCTTCTCTTCGTCCGTGTAGCCGGAGAGGCGGATGACTTCCATGCGATCGAGGAACGCCGGCTGGATGGTGTCGAGCACGTTCGCCGTGACGATGAACATCACGTTGGAGAGGTCGTACGACACGCCGAGGTAGTGATCGCGGAAGGAGTAGTTCTGTTCCGGGTCGAGCACTTCGAGCAGCGCCGAAGAGGGATCGCCGCGGTAGTCGGCGCCGATCTTGTCGACCTCGTCGAGCATGAACACCGGGTTCGAGGTCTGCGCCTGGTTGATGCCCTGCACGATGCGGCCGGGCAGCGCACCGACGTACGTCCGGCGATGCCCGCGGATCTCCGCTTCATCGCGCACACCGCCGAGGGAGATGCGCACGAACTTGCGGTCGAGTGCCCGGGCGATGGAACGGCCGAGCGAGGTTTTGCCGACGCCGGGAGGACCGACGAAGCAGAGGATCGGCCCCTTCATCTTCGTACCGCGCAGTTTGCGGACGGCGAGGTACTCGAGGATGCGCTCTTTGATCTTCTCGAGGTCGTAGTGGTCCTCGTCGAGGATCTGCCGGGCGCGGGCGAGGTCGTGGTTGTCGGCCGACTGGACGCCCCACGGCAGGCCGGTCATCCAGTCGAGGTAGGTGCGGATGATCGACGTCTCGGCGGAATCGGGATGGGAGCGTTCGAGCCGCTTGATCTGCTTCTCGACTTCCTCCCGCGCTTCCGTCGGGATCATCTTCTCTTCGATCTTCTTGCGGTAGTTCTCGACTTCTTCGGCGACGTCTTCGCCTTCACCGAGCTCCGACTGGATCGCTTTGAGCTGCTGCCGCAAAAAGTACTCGCGCTGCGACTTGTTCATCTCGCCCTGCGCGGCGGAGGAGATCTCCTGCTGCATGGTGAGCAGGTTGATCTCGCGCGTCAGGAGCTCGTTGACTTTCTTGAGGCGCTCGACCGGATCGATGGTCTCGAGGATCGACTGCGCTTCTTCGAGCTTGAGGTCGAGGTTCGACGCGGCGAGATCGGTGAGGCGGGCCGGGTCGTCGAGGTTCGCGGCGATGACCATCACCTCGGGGCTGATGTTCTTGCCGAGCGAGACGGCGCGGTCGAGGTTCTGTTTGACGGCGCGGATCAGCGCTTCGACTTCCAGGCCGCGATCCTTGGTGACCGGCTCTTCGATGCGGGTGATCTTGGCCTTGAAGAACGGCGCGGTCTGGATGAAGTAATCGATGCGCGCGCGGGAGAGACCCTGCACGAGGATGCGAATGCGCCCGTCGGGCAGCTTCAGCATCCGCATGATGATGGCCACCGTCCCGGTGCGGTACAGGTCCTCTTCGCCCGGATCTTCGTTCTGAAAATCCTTCTGCGCCGTCAGCATGATGACGCGGTTCTCCGCCAGCGCCTGATCGACGGCGTTGATCGACTTCTCGCGCGACACCGACAGCGGCACGATGATGAACGGGAAGATCACCAGGTCCTTGAGCGGCAGGACCGGCAGGACGTCGGGGATTTTGATTGCCTCTTCTTTCGCGGTTTCGTTCGCGTCAGTCATCTCAACCTCATTCCGTGTAGCGGGGGGGCCTGGACCTGAACTTCAGTGCAATGGCTGTTCCCGGCTCATTTCAAGCGATGCAACTCTTTGACGAAGGCGTCCACATCTTCGAAACGCCGGTAAACGGATGCGAAACGGACGTAGGCCACCGGGTCGGTTGCGCGCAGGCGATCCATCACCAGCGTCCCGAGCTCCTGGCTCGAGATCTCCCGCTCCCCGGCATCCTGCATCTCCGCCTCGATCGAATCGGCGATCCGTTCGAGCTCGGCCTGTGACACGGGGCGTTTCCTGCAGGCGATCTGCAGGCCCCGCATCAACTTCAGACGGTCATAGTCCTCGCGCCGCTGGTCGCGTTTCACGACCTGAAACGTCGGCGCGTCGATCTTTTCGTAGCTGGTGAAGCGGCGATCGCAGCGGGTGCACTCGCGGCGCCGCCGGATGACGTCGCCCTCGCGGCTCTCGCGCGAGTCGACGACCCGATCCTCGAGATTCCCGCAGAACGGGCAGCGCATAAGAGCGCCCGTATATCACGGGCGCGTGACGTCGCGCCAATGAAGGCCCTCACGCGCGAAGAGCAGCAGCCCCGTCACGACCACCGGCAGCGTTCCGATGAGGTGAAAGAGGAAGGCCACCGCCACCGAGGAGTCGACGTCGTAGTCATAAAAGCGTGTCAGGACGAACTGACAGACCTTGTGAAATCCACCCACCCCGCCGGGGGTCGGCAGCGCGAGGCCGATGGTCGTGGCGCCGGTCACGAAGAAGCTCGAGTCGAACGGCAGCTGGCGATGCAGCGCGAGCGCCGCGAACCAGAACTGGCCGGTCAGGCAGGCCCAGACGCCGGCCGTACACAAGAGGACTTTGACGAACGCGGCGCGATGCCGGGTCAGCTCGAGCGTGTCGGCGAAGGAGTCGAAGAAGTGCATCCACGAGTCGCGGAAGCGCTTCGGGATGAAGCGGCCGAGCCATTCGTGCAGCCGGCGGATGACGCTCCGGAAGAAGAACAGCCCCAGGAGAAAGAAGCTCAGGACGACGAGGATGACGATCGAGACGATCGCGCCGGCCCGGACGATGTAGAACCAGCGCAGCGTGTCCGGATCGTGCGAGAACTCGTTCCAGCGCAGCAGAGCGAAAAAGACGAACAGCGCCAGGATGCTGTAGAGGTCGAGCACCCGCTCGGTGAGCACGGTGCCGAGTGCGCCGGAGAAGCGGTGCGAGGTGCGCCGGGCCAGCAGAGCGGGCCGCGCCACGTCGGCGGCACGGATCGGGAGGATGGTCGACAGCATGTAACCGACCGTATTGGCGAAGAAGGTGGCGTAGAACGGCGGCGGGTCGTCGGGATCGAGGATGGTACGCCACCGTACAGTCCTGAAGACCAGAGCCATGAAATTAACCACCAGACCGACTGCGACCCACCAGACGTTGGTGGTCCGCAGCATCCGTCCCACCTCCTGAAGGTTCGCATTCTTCAGGAACAGCCAGAGAAAGAAGATCGTCAGCGCAATGACTGCCGTCAGCTGGAGAATGCGTTTCAAGGCGCGGGAGTTGTATCACGGCGATCCATTCGGTTCCTCGGTTCCTCGGGTTCCTCGGGGGGTCTCGCCTGACCACCGCGAGGAACTCCGAGGAACCGAGGAACCCGAGGAACTCAACGAAGTCCATGCTGAAGCTTTACACCGGTAACGTTTTCTATCGCCACGACACGGGCATCGGGCATCCCGAAAATGCGGCGCGCCTCGACGCGGCCATCGACGGGGTGAGCCGCGCCGGCCTCACCGAGTCGCTCGTCCGCGACGTGACCGCGTATCCCGAGACGCAGCGCCTGATCGCGAAAGTGCACTCGGCCGAGTACGAGTCGGAGCTCGAGCGCGCCGCACGGGCCGGGTTCCGTTTCTTCCACTCGCTCGACAATCCGATGTCGCTTTCCACGTTCGCGGCCGCACGCGGTGCGGTGGCGACGTCGCTCGCTGCCGCGGCCGACATCTGGGAGCGCAACGACTCGAAGCGCGCCTTCGTCATCGCCCGGCCGCCCGGCCATCACGCGGAGCGCGCCTCGGCCATGGGCTTCTGTTTTTTCAACACCATCGCCTGCGTGGCGGAGTGGCTGCGCGAGCGTCCCGGCATGGAGCGGATCTTCATCTTCGATTTCGACGTGCACCACGGCAACGGGACGCAGCACCTGTTCGAAGAGCGCGACGACATCTATTACGCGTCGATCCACCGCTTCCCGTTCTATCCCGGCACCGGCGACGCACACGAGATCGGGACCGGCCCCGGCCGCGGGTTCACGCTCAACATTCCTCTGGCCTCGGGGCTCGGCGATCCCGCCTTTCTGCGCGCCGTCGAGGACCAGGTGGTCCGCGCCATCGACGACTATCAGCCGCACGCGATCCTGCTTTCTTCCGGCTTCGACGCGCACCGCCGCGATCCAATCGGCGGGATGAACGTTACCGAGCACGCCTACGGCGAGCTGACCCGCCGCATCGTCGAGTGCGCCGACCGCTGGTGCGAGGGGCGTCTGTTCTCATTGATGGAAGGCGGCTACGACCGGGAGGGGCTCGCGGCCAGCGTCTCCGAACACGTGACCGCGCTGAACGGTTAGCATGGACGCATGTCCAAAGGACCAGGCGTCGCAGGTTGGATCGCAATCGGCTTAGGGATCTTCGCCGTCGTCGTCGCGGCGATCGTCGCCGCCATGGCCCTGGTCGTCTTCGGTGCACTCCGCGCGTCCGACCCCTACAAGGACGCGCTGAAGAAAGCGCAGAGCGATCCGCGCGTCATCGCCGCCCTCGGATCGCCCGTCGAGCCGGGGATCTGGGTCAACGGCAAGATCGACGTCAACATAGACGACGACGGCACGGCCAGGCTCGACATCCACCTCAAAGGTCCGAAACAGAAGGGGGATCTGCGCGTCGAGGGAACGAAGACGCGCGGGCGCTGGTACTACCAGCGGATGGTGGTCACGCCGGCCAGGGGCGGCGAGATCGATCTGTTGAAGTAACGATGAACGATGAAGGATGAACGATGAACCGGCCTGCCGCGCCCCGTTCATCGTTCATCCTTCCGCGTTCATCGTTCCTTTGAGCGAAGGATGTCGGCGTACAGCGACTCCAGCCGCGCGATCCGCAACTCCTTCGAGAACCCGCTCACGACGTGCTGCCTCGCCGCCTGGCCCACCGCGGCGCTGCGCGCCGGATCTTCGATCACGGCGAGCAGTGCGTTCGTCAGCGCGGCGCGGTTCTTCATCGGAATGAGCCAGCCGACGTTCGGGGAGGAGACCAGCTCGTCGTTGCCGCCGGCGTTCGTGGCGATGACCGGCTTCTCCATGGCCATCCCCTCGCGGACGGTGCCGGTGATGCCGGTGCCGGCCCAGGAGGCGTCGACGATCACGTCGCAGGAGGCGAAGACGTTCGGCATGTCGCTGCGGTACTCGACCGGGGTGACGTGCGCGGCGATGCCGGCTTCTTTTGCGTACGCCGCAACCTCGTCTTTCTCGGACTGCGTGCGGCAGCCGATCAGGGCCAGGTGGATGCGCGGATGCCTGGGGGCGACGTCGGAGACGGAGTCGATCAGCTCCTTCCACCCCTTCCAGTCGCGCACGCCGACCTGCGCGACGAGGAAACGATCGCCGGCGATCCCTTTCTCGCGGCGAAAGGCGCGAGCGTCCCATTTCGCGGGATCGAACTGGATGACGTCGGTGCCGGCGTAGACCACCTGCACCTTCTCCGGCGGGAGCTTGCCGCTCTCGACGATCACATCCTTGATCTGCCGGCAGACCGTGACCACGCGATCGACGCGCGCGCTCTGGTACTTGCCGCGATTCCAGCGGTCGAGCGGAAACGAAACGCCGCGGTTGACGACGAACGCGCCGACCGCCTCGCGCCAGCTCGCGGCGTACGCCAGCGCATGGGCGATTCCCTTGTGCACGTGGATGACGTCCGGCTTCTGCTCGTGGATCAGCCGGCGCAGCGAACGGATCGTGCCGATGTCGAACTGGTGGCGGAACGGGAGCCCGTGATAGCGGACGTCCTTCTCTTTCGCCCGCGCTTCCATGGCCGGATCGGGGCGCGTCAGGACGGTCACGTCATGGCCGCGCTCGCGAAGGCCGCTCGCCGCTTGGAACATCTGGTGCACCGAGCCGGTGTTGAACTGATTGAACTCGAGAATCTGGAAGATCTTCATCGTGAGCATCGCGGCGGCTGCCGCGCTGGCGCACTGTAGCACCCCGTTCAGCACGACCGACCGGCGAAGCGCCCCAGCCGTTGACGGAGTGGCGTAGTGACTGCATGAACACCCACCCTGTTTGAGGTCGGGAGGATGCGATGAAGCGGCAAGCCCTGATTTCTATCCTTGTGGCCATGGTGCTGTCGTCGGCCGTTCATGCCGGGGAGGCACGGCGCGCGACAGTTCCCGACATCATCCAGTCCGAGGTCGCGAGTACGCCGGCGTGGGTGGCGGCGAGCGTCGCGCTCGCGGATGACGGTACGCTACGCGGCGATCTGTTCGCGGAAGCGACGCGTCGCTCGATCGCACGCTATCTGAAGTCGAACGAGGGACGCGCGGAATGCGCGACGACCCTCGGTCGCGTCGCCGATCAGGCCGCGTCGACGAGGTCGGCGAGCGATCTCATCACCAACGCCCGCAGCCTTTTCTCCGGCACCGTTCTCGATGCACGCGAAGGCTTCCTCTTCGGCAGTCCCGGAACTCTGGTCGCCGTGGAGGTTGAGGAGTGGGTGAAGGGAGGCGTGCAGGCGCCGGTGTTCCTCTTCCATCCCTACGCGCGGATCCGCACGCCGCACGGGGTGATCTGTGCAGTGCCCGTGGCGGCAGCGCCCGCGCCGTCGAACGGTGACCGGGTGATGATCTTCGCCTACACGCATCCGGTCGGACTGGGCGCGGCGATCTTCCGCATCGAAGCGGCGCGACAGATGGTTCTGCGCGGACGCGCGGCCGAGCACACGCCTGAGGCCATCCGCCGCGAGCTGGGCAACAGCCGGGAGTGGCGCGACCTCGTGGAGTTCGTGCGCACCCATCCTGGCGTGAAAGCGCCGTCGCGTGAGCCCGAGGTGCGCTGATGCGCTCCGCACTGCTCGCCCTCGCTATTCTCTTCGCCTTCACTCCTGCGGCGCTGCCGCAATGCGTGACCTCTTACTACTCCAACAACGGCGCCGATTCCATCGGCGTTCTGCCCGGCTTCGGCGTCGGCGGGTCCGATATCAGCGCGGCCGTCGGTATGTGGAGCACATGCAGTTCGTTCGGCAGCGGCTTCCCCTCACTGGTGAGCGGCGGCACCGGCACGTTCAACATCTCGGTGGAGTACGTTCCCGGTCGGAATCCGGACTCGAATGCGATGTGCGGCGTCTTTCAGCATGAGCTCAACTCGAACAATCAGGTGGTCGGCGGCACGATCTTCATTTACGAGCTCGCCGGCGCTAACGGCGTGAGCTGCGCGTCTACCCGCGCCGAGACGATCGCCCACGAGCTGGGGCACGTGCTCGGACTCGGCAACAGCGCCTGCCCCGGCTACATCATGTACGGCAGCAGCGGCACGGCGGGCACGCGGAGCGTGAATGCGGAGGAGTGCAACTGGGTCGACTACAAGTGGACCGGTCCGAACGACTCCCCCGGCGACAACGGCAGCGGCGATCCGCTGGGCGACTGCCAGTCGCCGCTGATTCTCGATCTCAACGGCGACGGCATCCACACGGTGGGCCTTAGCGATCCTGTGTTGTTCGACTACGACGGCGACGGCGACCGCGACACCGGCGGATGGACGAATCCGTCGACTGAGGAAGGATTCCTCTGGATCGATCTCGACACAAACCATCGCGTCGATGGTGGGCACGAGCTCCTCGGCGTCGGCACCGTGCTTCCCGACGGCACGAAGGCGCCCAACGGCTTCGAAGCGCTGCGCGTCTACGATCGCCTCGCCGAAGGCGGCAACGCCGACGGAGAAATCAGCGTCGATGACGCGGTCTGGGGCCGGCTGCGCATCTGGGTCGACCGCAATTCCGACGGGCTGTCGCAGCCGACGGAGACCGGGCCGATCCATCGCTTTGGCGTGACGTCGATCTCGCTGGTTTACGTGATCTACGGACAACCCGAGGCGAACGGAAACGTGCGCCTCTTCCGCAGCACGTACACGCGCCGCGTCGGCGGGATCGTGCGGGAGGCGGCAATCGAGGACGTGTTCTTTACCGTAGAACCGTAGAGCAATCGCGGGCGGAGTCGCGAAACGTCGTCGCGACCGGTTTGGAACATCTGGTGCACCGAGCCGGTGTTGAACTGATTGAACTCGAGAATCTGGAAGATCTTCATCGTGAGTATCGCGGCGGCTGCCGCGCTGGCGCACTGTAGCACCCCGTTCAGCACGACCGACCGGACGCGCCGCGGCTATCTGCGCGAGAACGCGCGCATGTTCGACGGCCCGCCGGAACGGCCGGTGATCGTCGTGGCCGGCTTCGGCGTGACACGCCTCATCGACCCCGAAACCGATCGCTACGTCTGGGGAACGCCGCGCTCCATGTGGCACACACGGTATCCCGACGATCTCGACCTGCCGGCCGAAGGAAAGGACCGCCTGATTCCACGCGGCTGGGTCGGCTCGCGCGGGCCGGTGAACATCGGCTGGCAGCTTTCCATCGCGCTGCAAAAGTACGGCGGCTATCAGGAAGGAGCCGATCTCCATCCTTTCTTCTATGACTGGCGCCTCTCCGCGCGCGACACCAGCGTGCAGCTCGCGCAGCTCGTGGAAAAAGTCCGCGGCAACGGCAAGGTCGACATCGTCGCGCACTCCGCCGGCGCGCTGGTGGCGCTCGCGTACGTGAAGCTGCGCGGCGGCGAGCACGTGGAGAACCTGATCCTCATCGCCCCGGCCTCGGGCGGCGTGGTCGATGCCTTCCGCGTCTTCGTCCGGCCGGAGAAGCTGATCCGCCGCGAGTTCAAACCGGAAGTGGTGGCCACCTGGCCGTTCATCTTCGAGCTGCTGCCGGAAGAGGGCCGCGTCTTCGTCGACGAACAAGGCCGCCCCCTCGAGCGCGATCTGTGGGATCCGGGCGCGTGGCCGTTCGACGTGCGCCACCAGCTGACGAACGCGCGCACGCTGCGTGAAGAACTGCGCAGCACGCCGGCCAACACCAACGTCACCGTCCTGGCCGGCGACTGCGTCCCCACCGCCACGAAGATCCTGCAGCGCGGCGACGGGACGTACGCCTTCTATCCGGACGACCTCCGTCCACACGAGAAGCCGCTCGCGAAGCTGCTCTTCGAGCCGGGCGACGGCACCATTCCGGTCTCCAGCGCACGCAGCGCGGGAGAGCCGGCCCTCTTCTGCGACGGTCATCAGGGCATCGCCGCCGACCCGAACGTCCACCGCGCCCTCGTCCGCCGGTTACGCCGGTAGTGGCCTTCTGATATCGTTTGCGGCACGCGCCTGCCCAGTTTGGTCGGCGGCGCGAGTGCTAACATTCCAACTCTTTGATACGACTCGACATGCCGAACGACAAACAGGCGCCGAAGGAGCTGAAGGTCACGGATAAGCGGATCTTCACCGCCGACGGCGAGATTCGCGAAGAATTCAAGGACCTCAAGCCGGCCGAGCCACAGGTGGCAAAGCCTGCCGAGCCACCGCTGTCCCCACCCGCCGACACACCGAAAGCCGCGGACGCGCCGAAAGCAGACGCACCGAAGGCGGCCGAGGCGCAGAAGCCCAGCGAACCGCCTCCACCGGAGCCGAAGAAGCCGCGCGCGGAAGAGCGTCGACGGCCCGACGCGGAGCCGACCGAGAATCCGGCCACCGCGTTCGCCCTTTTCGCCGAGCAGCTCATCGCGCAGGCCTACATGTCGCTCGGCATGCTGCGCAATCCGTATCAGCCGCAGCCGAAGATCGACACGGCCGCGGCGCGGCAGATGATCGACATCCTGTCGATGCTGCAGGAGAAGACCAGGGGCAACCTCACCCCGGAAGAAGAAGACTTTCTGACCATGCATCTGGGCGAGCTCAAGCTCGCCTTCGTTCAGCGGACCAAGAGCATCTGATGACGTTTCGACGCCACACGGCGTTCCGCCGTCTCGCCACAGCAGCGCTCGTACTGGCCGCTCTGGCAGTGCCGTCGGCAGTCGTGCCGGCGCAGAGCGCCCCGCGCGACCTCTGGCCGCAGGCCACCACCGCCGCGCGCGAGGGCGACATCCCGGCGGCGACGGCGAAAACGACGGCGCTCGTCACCACCGGCCGCAACTACGGCATCCGCACCTATCCGGTTTACGCTGCCTCCGCCGCCGCCCTCGGATGGGACGCCGGCAAAGCGGCCGACAAAGAGCTCGCCTCGTGGGCCGCGAAGACGGCCGACCAGCTCGATCCGAAGTCGCCCGCGGTCGCCTTCAGCAATGCCGACCGCGCCGCGGCGTTCAATCGCTGGGGAGAGGCGCTGCCGCTCGCGCTGACCGGCTTCGGCCGGGTCATCACGAACTACCGCACCAACATGCTCAGCCGCGCCGATCTGACCATCGTCGCCGCGCTGGCCGTGGCCATCACCGCGCTGATCTTCTCGATCGCCCTCTTCATCCGCTACGGCCGCTCGATGGCGCACGACTTCCGCGAATGGCTGGGAGCGCGCCTCTCCGGCGGCTCGGTGACGGTGCTCGCCTTCGCGCTGCTCTTCCTCCCGATCTTCCTCTGGCTCGGGCCGATGTGGCTCGTCTTCTACTGGTTCGCGATCTTCTTCGGCTACGCCGACGTCGCGGAGCGCATCCTGATCGTGGTCATGCTGCTCCTCGTGGCGCTGCTGCCGATCGCGCTCGACGCGTCGTCGCACTGGGTAGCCGGCGTCGACAGCCCGGTGGTGATGGCGGCCATCTCCAGCGCCGAGCAGAGCTACCACCCGGAGGCGCTGCGCCGCCTGCAGGAGCTGGTGGCCGTCGCTCCCGACCGCCCCATCCTGCATCTGCTGCTCGGCAATCTGCAGGCGTTCGAAGGCAACGACGAACAGGCCGCGATCCACTACCGCCGCGCCATCGAGCTCAATCGCACGTATGCCGGCGCGTACGTCAACCTCGGCAACCTGCACTACCTCGACAACGAGACGCAGGCGGCGATGACGCAGTACGAGAGCGCCGAGAAGGCCGACCCGTCGCTGGCCATCGCCTTCTACAATCACTCCGTCGCCGCGGGCGACAAATACGAGTTCCAGGTCCAGGGACAGATGCTGGAGAAGGCCCGTAAGGCCGACGCCAGCTACGTGGAGCGCCTGACCCGCAACCCGCCGCCGCAGAAGGTGGTCATGTACAGCCCGCCGGTTCCGGAGGCGTGGCGCGTGACCGATGAGCTGCATCGCGTGCCGGCGGCGCGGGCGGTCTTCGGCAACTACAGCACCTTCGATCCAATGCACACCGCGCTGAACCCGATCACCATCGGCGCGATCGCTTCGCTGCTGCTCGGCATCCTTTTCTGGCTGCGCCGCCGCCGCACCGGTTACGCCGGCGCCTGCATCAAATGCGGCCGCACCTTCTGCCACCGCTGCAAGTCGTCGCGCGAGTCGTCGACGTATTGCACGCAATGTATTCACATCTACCTCAAGCGCGACGGCGTGTCGCTCGACACGAAGCGGAAGAAGCTCGAGGAAGTGACCGAGCACCACCAGTCGACGATCCGGCGCAATCGCGCCTTCGCGACCTTTCTGCCGGGTGCCGCCCAGATGCTCGAAGGGCGTACGGCGGCCGGCATCATCGGCATGTTCGTCTTCGCCCTCTTCGTCTGCACCGCCATCTTCGTCGGCCGTCTCGCGCCGGCGCTGGGGCCGTCGGCGGAGGTCGCGCAACTGCTGGTGCGCGTCGCGGCGATCGTGCTCGCCATCGTGACCTGGTTCTTCCTCTCGCTCCCCGTCTACCGCCGGAGGGCCGCCAGCTAATGGCTCTGGAAGGAACGCTGCGCGACTTCAGCCTCGCCGACATCTTCCAGCTCATCGGGCTGCAGAGGAAGACCGGCGTGCTCACGCTGCGCGGCAAGGACGACACCGTGACGGTGACGTTCCTCGACGGCAAAGTGGTCGGCGCCGATTCGCTCAACCGCCGTCTGGAGAACCGCCTCGGCACGGTGCTGATCAAGACCGGCGTCCTGACGCAGGATCAGCTCAACCGCGCGCTCGAGATCCAGAAAGAGACGCTCCAGCGCCTCGGCTTCATCCTCACTCACTACGGGATCATTTCGCAGGAATCGCTGCGCGGCGCGATCCAGCTGCAGATCATGCAGATCGTCTATCGCCTCTTCCGCTGGAAGGACGGCGATTACCACTTCTCGCAGGAAACGACCATCGAGTACGACCGCGACAACGTCGTGCCGATCACCGCCGAGTCGATCCTGATGGAAGGCGCGCGGATGATCGACGAATGGCCGATCATCGAGAAGCGGGTCCGCTCCTACGACATGGTCTTCCGCAAGAAGCTGACCGACCAGGAGATCGTCGTGGTCGGCGCGGACGAAGCGGACGACATCGACTTCGACGGCGACGCGCCGCCGCGCCGCAAGAAGGCCGCCGTCGCCAGCGACAAGATCCGCATCTCGCAGGAAGAGAAATCGATCTATGACCTCGTCGACGGCACGATGACGGTCGGCGACATCGTCGAGGTCTCCCGCCTCGCCGAGTTCGACACCAACAAAGCGCTCTACGAGCTGCTGACGCGCGACCTCATCGAAGAAGTGCGCGGCCCGAGCGCCGCCGCGGTCGTGCAGCAGGCCAGCCCGGTCGACGAGGTCGAAGTCGCCGAGACGCCGGTGCCGCTGCCGCTCGTGCTGTTCCTCGTGATCCTGGCCATCGCCTCACTCGTCACTTCCTTCAAGAACCCGCTCAACGCGCTGCGTCCGCTTCGCGGCGGCGAGCTCTCCCCGATCACCGAGACGCGCAAAGCGATCTCCATGCAGCGCGTCGAAGCGATCGCCCAGGCCATCGAAAAGTACAACGCCGCGCACGGACGATTGCCCGCGCGCCTGGCCGACCTCGCACCCGCTTACATCGCGCCGCGGATGCTCACCGATCCGTGGGGCAACTCGTACAAGTACCTCCCCGAGCCGGAGCGCTACCTGGTGATCGGCTTCACCGCCGAGGGGAAGACCGATACGGATCTCTTCCTCTCCCGCATCGTCGGCCTCACCGCCCCGACCACCCCCACCCGTCAGGAAACCGGCGGGATCGTGCTGCTCAATTAACCCTGGGCGAGCGCAGCGAGTCGAAGGGTCAGCCAAGGCGCCACGACCCTGCACGCCACCGGCTGACGCGCCGCGCCTTGATTGACCCTTCGACTCCGCTGCGCTCCGCTCAGGGTGTTGAGGCGGGAGGTGAGACGAACCGCAGCCGCCCGGCGGCGAGAGCAAAGTCGACCGGCGTCCGCGTCAGCGGCTCTCCGTCGGCGTACACCTCGAGGGCCCGCTCGCTCTCGAAGCGGTAGCGCGTGCCGCGTCCGGTCTCGACGAACGGACTGCGCACATGCGCCCCGGTGTACGCGCGCGGCAGCGTCTTGAGCAGCTGCACGCGCGTGGTCTCGTGCACGATGGTGAGGTCGAGCAGCCGGTCATCGATCAGCGCCGACGGCGTGATGCGGATGCCGCCGCCGTACTGCCGTGAGTTGCCGACCGCCGCGAACATGATCGTGTCGCTGCGCGTGCCGCTCTCGGTCGTGATCTGCACGCGATGCGGCACGAAGCGCGGCAGCACGCGGAAGATCGCGTAGAGATAAACCGCGGAGCCGCGCAGGAAGCGGACGTCGCGATTCGCATGCGCCGCCACCTCCGAGTCGAAGCCGAGTCCCGCCACGCCGAGGTAGCGGATGCCGTTCGCGGTGGCCACGTCGACCTCTCGCACCACGCCGTCGATCACGTTGTCGCAGGCCAGCTTTACGTTGCGCGAGATGCCCGTCACCTTCGCGAAATCGTCGCCGGAGCCGGTGGGGATCAGGGCCAGCGTGCCGCGCTCGAGGTCGAACTCGCGCACGGCCAGGTTGAGCGTCCCGTCGCCGCCGCAGATCACCACCCGGTCGTAGCCCGAGCGCGAGCTTTCGGCGCTGATGCGCACCAGATCGTCAGGACTGGTGCTCGGCTCGCAGTCGACGCGCGCACCGCGCGAGCGAAGATACTCCTCGACCTCGCGCACGTGGCGCCGCGCGCGGCCGCGACCCGCGCAAGGGTTGTAGATGACTTTGAGGTGCATGAACCGGGCGCCAAGTGTACCGGGAGACGGTTCCTCGTAAAGCGGTTCCTCGGGTTCCTCGGAGTTCCTCGGGGTTCCTCGGCAGAAGCCGCACGCCGAGGAACCGTTTTATACAATCTTCCCCGATGAAGCTTCGAACCCTCGCACTCGTCCTCGCGCTCAGCATCAGTTGCAAGCCGTCGTCGCCGGTCGATGCGCAGCAGCCGAAGACGGCGGCGCCGCCGATTCCGCCGACGGTCGGCGCGGCGCGACGTACGCCGATCGTCGTCGTGGCGCACAACGTTCTGCCGTCGGTCGTGAACATTCAGACCGAGGCCACCATCCGGCAGCGGCGGGCCGACCCGTTCGACCCGTTCGGATTCTTCGGCGGCCGCGAACGCAACTACACCTCCCAATCGCTCGGCTCCGGATTCGTCTGGTCGAGCGACGGCATCATCGTCACCAATGCCCACGTCATCGAAGGGGCATCGAGCATCACCGTCAATTTCAACGACGGCACGCAGCTCCCGGCGAAGCTGATCGGCGTCGATCCCGACAGCGACCTGGCGGTGTTGCGCGTCGACCAGAAGAAGCTCCCCGCCGCGCCGATCGGTACGTCCTCCGACCTGATGATCGGCGAGACGGTCGTCGCGGTCGGCAATCCGTTCGGCCTCTCCGGCACGGTCACGACCGGTGTCGTCTCGGCGGTCGGGCGCTCGGTGCCGTCGCAGGACAACAGCCGCACCTACACCGATTTCATCCAGACCGACGCCTCGATCAACCCCGGCAACTCCGGCGGGCCGCTGCTGAATATCGAAGGGAAGGTCATCGGCATCAACGTGGCGATCTACGCGCAGGGGCAGGGGATCGGCTTCGCGATTCCGGCCGACCGCGCCAGGAAGGTCATCCAGGATCTCCTCCGTTTCGGCGAAGTCCACGCCGCCTGGACGGGCGCGGTGACGGCCACGGTCACGCCCGAAGAAGCGAAGCGGCTCGGACACGCCACGCCGCGCGGTGCGCTGGTCGTGCGCGTCTTCGCGGAGTCGCCCGCAACCGCGGCGGGACTGGCCACCGGCGACGTGATCACCAGCGTCGCTGGCAAAGCGATCGATTCGCGCGAGGCATTCTCCACAGCGATGGCCACGGTCGCGCCGGGGCAGCCGGTGCAGATCACCGTCGTGCGGGCCGGTGCCACGCGCAACCTCACCCTCAAAGCCAGCGAGCCGCCCGCGAACCTCGGTCTGCGCATCCTCGAGCAGGTGGCCGGCCTGCGCGTGGCGAACGAACAGGGCGTGGTGGTGGTCGATCAGGTCGCGCGCAACACGCGAGCCGACGAGATCGGCCTCGCACCGGGCGACATCGTCGTGGCGGTCAACGGCGTCGAGGTGCGCTCGACCCAGGAGCTGAACACGCAGATCGCCCGCGCGTCCGACCGCTCGTCGCTGGTGCTGTCGGTGCAGCGTGGACGCTATGTCTACAACCTGACGTTTCCGATGGGTTTGTGACCCGATCGGGGACCGTTTTCGATTTGGCTGCCGGATGGGGCATCGCCGGACCAATCGAATTCGGCGCCGGACAGATCGACGCCGGCGGCGAACCATTCACTCAGTGCCGGGCCGATCTCCGCTTCGGCGGCACCGGCAACGCATCGACGATCCTGTAGATCGTGCCGCCGGTGGTGTGGTGGCGCGCCACGTACACCTCGCCCGCCGCGTCCTCGCCGAACGTGCTGATCTGAAGCGTGGTGTCGATCAGGACGCGCGAGCTCCAGCTGCCGCTCGCCGCATTGCGTGAGGCTCCCCAGATCACCCCGGTGCAGTAATCGCCGTAGATGTAGAGCCCCTGCAGGCGAGGATGCCGCGCGCCGCGATAGACGTAGCCGCCGGTGACGGAGCAGCCGAGGTTGTGGTCGTACTCGATGATCGGCAGGATGAGCGAGCCGTCGGGATTGCAACCGGTGGAGGGGTTGTAGCAGCGGTTGCCCTCCATGCGGCGCCAGCCGTAGTTCTCGCCGCCAATGGAGGTGGCGGGGGCGAAGTTGATCTCCTCCCGGTCCCCCTGTCCCACGTCCGCGATGTAAAGATCGCCGGTCATGCGGTCGAACGAATAGCGCCACGGGTTGCGCAGCCCCGAGGCCCAGATCTCTCCGCGGATGCCACTCCGGTTCACGAATGGATTCGACGGCGGGATCGCGTACGGCGTCCCCGCGTCGACGTCGATGCGCAACATCTTGCCCAGAAGCTCGTTCATGTTCTGCGCGCGATTGCCCGGATCGCCTCCCGAGCCGCCATCTCCCATCCCGATATAGAGATAGCCGTCGGGACCGAAGGCCAGCTGGCCGCCATTGTGGTTCGGAAACGGCTGATCGATGCGCAGTATCGTGCGCACGCTGCTCGGATCGGCACGGTTGGCGTTCGTCGAAGAGACGCTGTAGCGCGCGACCACCGTGTCGCCCTGCGTATCGGTGTAATTGACGAAAAAGAAGCCGTTCTGGCTGTAGCGCGGGTGAAAGGCGAGGCCGAGCAGCCCCTTCTCGTTCGACGAATCGCCGATCAGCGCGGCAATGTCGAGGAACGGCGCCGGCACGAGGGCCGTCCCGTCGAAAACGACGATCTGCCCACCCTGCAGCACGATGAACAGCCGGTTGTCGCCGGCGTGAGTAATCGCCACCGGCCGGTTCAGACCGGTCACGACCTGCTGCAGCTCGACACGCTGAGCCGCCACGGAACCGCCGAAAACGAGGAAAAGTGCCAGGAGAGCTCGTCGCATACCTCCTCCGCCATGCAAACTTCGGGAACGGTTCTTGAGAACGGATCACCCGGAGGCAAATCTATGGGAACGATCAATCAGCCGACCCCGAGCAGTCCAAAGTCGCCGCAGGCCGACCAGCAGCCGCTCCAGCCCGGCAGCGTGGAGCGGTCGCGCGGCAACGACGCCGACCCGGTCCGCCCGAACTTTCAGACCCCCGACTCGCAGCACGACAAGTTCCGCGACGACCCGAAAAAGTAAGAGTCCATGGCGAGCGGGCGTCTCGCCGGGCGTCTCGCCCGCTCGTTACGGCAACCCCGGCGCCGCTGTGAGAGCGATGGCGATTGCCACCGCGGTCCACATCTACACCAAAGGTCACCGCTCCAGCGATCGTTTGCGCGATCGCCCCACCGGCCACCAGCCGGTGAAGCGCGCCAGGTCGTACTGCACCGGGGTCACGTCGCCCCCGCTCCAGACGAGGAGCCCGAATCGCCCGACATTGACCGCGGCCGCGAAGCCGCGGATCGAGGCGACGGCCTGCCAGGCGCGCCACATCTCGGCGTACAGATGAATGTCGTCGAGCACGACCACGGCGCCCGGAGCGAGGTGCGGAACGACCGTGCGCACGTAGTGCTGCGTCGCTTGCTCGTCGTGATGGCCGTCGATGTAGGCGAGGTCGATCGGGGCAGCGATCGATGCGAGGGCACGCGGCAGGCCGGTCGCGAACGGTTCGACGACCATGGTGGCGCGATCGGTAACGGCGGCGAGCGTCTCGCGAGCGACCGCGGCCAGCGCCTCCGACGCGTCGATCGTGACGAGCCGCGGATGCGAGCGCGCCGACGCGAGATACGCGCCGGAGATGCCGACGCACGCGCCCATCTCCAGGATCGTCCGCGCCTCGAAGCCGTCCGCGCAGAGGTGCAGAAACATCCCCCACCGGCGATCGACGCTGACCGATCGAGCGAGGTGGCGGGAGGTCACGTCGTCGTCCGCCCGTTCCGTCACCCGCTCCAGCCAGCGCACGGCGCCGAGGGGATTTTCGTGCTGGACGAAACGGTAGGTGTCGGGCTGGCGGGCGATCTTCGCGCGCAGCTCTTCGACCCGTGCGGCGGCCCGGCGCGCTTCGGGCGTCGCATGACCGGTGAAGAGAAAGCGCAGCGCGGGCGCGAGCCGCGGCGGAAGGCCTCGACTGAGCATGCGCTCCAGCGCGCGACGGCCGGCGAACGCCATGATCCACCGATAGCCACTGCCGGCCAGGCGCCGCACGAATCTCATGACGCGGCGCGGGAGCGGCGCAGGAGCACGTCTTCCACCAGCTCGCCCATCCGCGCGACCTGACGGCTCCAGTCGAAGGTCTTCGCGAGCTCGAGACGCCGTGCAACCGCCTCCGCCGAGTCATTCTCGATGGCGGATCGCAAACCGTCCACGAAGGACCGCGCGTCGCCGGCGAACGTGATCAACCCGGGATGACGGGCCGCGAACGATTTCACCGCGGGCAATCCGGTGGAGACGATCGGCAGGCCGGCCGCGAGGTACTCCTTCAGCTTCATCGGCATGATGCCGGCCGTGAACGAGTCGAGCACGTACGGCAGAATCCCGACGTCGAACCGCGCGAAGTACCGTGGCACCTCGGCCGACGAAATCGTCCCGACCAGCCGCACGTTCGGCCGCGCCTGTAATCCGCTGAGGTCCGCGAACCGCGGACCGGCGAGGACGAAGGTGATGTCCGGCGCCAGCGTGGCCGCCTCCTCGATCAGCGCGAGGTCCGTGGCGTCGCGGAGGCTCCCCGCGAAGCCTGCGATCGGCCCGGCGATGCCGTCGAACGTCGCGTGCCGTTCATCCCGCCGCCGCCACGCTTCCGCGAACTCATCCGACCGGACGCCCGCTTCGAGCATCTCCACGCGGCCGTTGAGGTGCACGATCTCTTCGTAGAGTTGCGGTGCGGTGGCCCAGACGACGTCCGCCTCCGCGATCGACTGCTGCTCGAACGCCGCCAGCATGCGCGCGGCGGGCGTGCTCTCGCTCATCCGGTCGGTGCGGTAGTAGACGACCGCGTCCGGCTCGAGCGCGTCGATCACCTGTCGCACGGCCGGCGTCGGAAGGAAGTTGATCACCACCAGCGGCCCGCTGCGCTGTTTCGCGAGCCAGCGCCGGATCACCTTCAGCATCGCCGCGGTGTTGATCGAGATGGCCGCGGGGGCGTACGGCAGCGGGATCAGCAGCGGCGAGAAGACGTCGACGCCCGCTACCGGCGCGGTACCGCCGCGCGCTCTCCACCAGTTGCGCAGCCGCTGCAGAAGGCGCGGCAGATCGCGCCAGGCGACCGTGCGGGCGCCGGTGTTCTCGACGTACAGCACCCGGTTCCCGAACTGCGCGAAACCGTGCGCGGTCTCCTGCGGAATCTGCCGGTTGAACGTCCAGTCGACGCCGGAAAAACAGATGATGGTTGCGTCACGGAGCAACTTCGCGCTCCCGTCCGCGCGACGCCGGCACCACGGTCGCCGTCAGCGCGCCGAGGAACTCGATGAGGCGCAACATGACCGCGACTGCTGCGAAATACGGCAGAGCGACCAGCGGCACGCCGATGGCGGCGCGATGCCGGAAGATGCGCACCCAGTCGATCACGATCCGGCGCGCGTAGATGGGCGGAAGGACGAGCGCGCCGGCGCGCCGGAACAGGCGCGTGCCGCGCAGGACCTCGGAATCATCGGCGCGATAGACCGCCACACCGTCAAAGCCGCGGCCGAAATGTTTCTTGATGAAGCCGGCCCCGGCGATGTCGAGGCCGTGCGCGACGACGGCGCGCGATTCATAGATCACCTTCACGCCGGCGCGGCGGAGCTGGTGGAACTGGAGGAAACAGCCGCCGTTGCGGCGGATGCGCTCTTCGAACGGATGCGCGAGCAGCACCTCACGGCGGAAGGCGACGTTGTTGATGAGGATCCCGGAGGCGCTCCCCTCCTCCGACAGCACGTACGCGAAGTCGGGAACGGAGAACGTCCGCGCCGCGAGCGACGAGCCGGTGTAGCGCGTGCAGCCCGCCACGACGCCGACGTCCGGGGTCATCCGCGCGACGAGCGTCTCGATCCAGTCCGGCGCCGGAACGCAATCGCCGTCCAGGAGCGCGACGATCTCCCCGGTGGCGGCTGCAGCGCCGGCGTTCTTCGCGACGAAGTAGTTCTGCGCGCGCGCCGTCACGATCTTCACCGCGGGGTGACGCCGCGCGATCGTTTCGGCCGTGCCGGCCGGGACGTCGGGATCGAGGACGACGATCGTCTCGATCGCCTCGGCGGGATAGCTCTGGGCCGCAACGGCGGCGAACGTCGGCTCGAGATCATCCGCGAGCGCACCGCTGGACGTGTCTTCGCGGGCGGTGACGGTCTCGAGGACGACGGAAACAGAAGGGTTTTTCATGCGAGGGCGCGGAGGCTCCGGATTTTGACCTCGTGGGCGATCAGCGCCATGCTCCAGTAGCCGGCTTCGATGCCGGCCACCGTGGCGAGCGTGCGGCGCGCGATGGCGAACGCTTCGCTCCTGTTGCGTGCCGCGCCGCGGAACGCGGCGAAGGCGAGGCGCAGTGCGAGGGTGAACAGAATACGACGCAGCAGCTTGCGCGTGGCGCGATCGCTCGTCTGCGCCAGCTCGGCCTGGAACAGCTCGATGCGCGCGGCGAGCGCGCGGCCGAGCTCCGCGCTGATTCCGCCCGAGTGCACGGTGTAATCGGCAACCGCGACGTCGACGTAATCGACCTGGTGGCGCAGCGCGACCCGGAACCAGACCAGCATGTCGGTCGACAGCTGATGCGACTCCGGAAAGCCGCCGATCTCTTCGAGAGCGCTGCGCCGGACGACGGCGGTGATCATCGGAATGAAGACGGATGCGGCGAATCCCCGGGCAGCCCATCCGCGCAGCGGCGGCGCGAGCTGAAACGACCTGCGCCCGAGCGGTTGCAGATCGCGCGTGACATGCACGGTGTCTCCGTACACCAGCCCCACCTCGGCGCGCTCGAAGAGCGGCACCTGCAGGGCGAGCTTTTCCGGATACCACGCGTCATCCGAATCGATGAACGCGATCAGCTCTCCGCGGGCGTGACGCAGCGCCACGTTGCGGGCGGCATAGACGCCTTTGTGGGATTGGGTGAGGAGTTTGACGGCAGATCCGAACGACTCCACGATCTCGCGCGTGCCGTCGGTCGAGCCATCGTCGACGACGATCAGCTCGAGCTCCTGGTACGTCTGCGCGAGCACGCTGCGGATGGCGCGGGCGACGCACCAGGCGCGGTCCCGCACGGGCAGGATCACCGAGACGAGGGGGCGATTCACGAGGGAACCATCATAGCTGATGACCATCCTTGCAGGACGGCTGATGAGCACGGCCATCAGAGGGGGGAAGGGAAGGAAAAAAGTTCGTGGTGGAGGCGGCGGGAGTTGAACCCGCGTCCGAAAACAGTGGCAGCCTGGCTACTACATGCTTGTCTCTCCGATTGATCTCGTCCATGTACTGTCCGGAGAGCGGGAACCGAACATGGACCAGCCTCTTGTTCTTACGGCACGTGCGTAGGCGTTACACGTGCTCGCCAGCTCACTTCATGACGCTCAGACCGTTGCCGTGAGCAAGCAGCGGAAGAGCGCTCGTGGGTTTTTAGGCCGCGAGAGCGAAATCGTTATTCGCGTTTAAGTTTTTCGACTGGATTTACGAGCGAGTCGAGCTCGGCATGCAACCATGACCCCGACAGTCCCCGTCGAAGCCGGTGCGCCCCCAATTTGTCAACGAACTGTCTGATGTAACGCCCCGCCCGCCCTCTTTATTCACGATCCTTGCTACACAATCCGCTCGATGAACGAGAGAGAGATCGACCGCATCATTGACGCTGCTTTCGCCGAGGACCTGCCGGACATCACCAGCGAAGCGATCTTCGAGAGCACGGATCGCGGCTCCGCTTACTTTCTGATCAAAGGCGAGGGCGTCCTGGCCGGGCTCGCTGTCGCCGAGCGGGTGTTCCGAAAGCTCGATCCCGCGGCCGAGTTCGTTGCGAAAGCGAAGGACGGCGACCGCGTCGGGCCGGGCGACCGCGTCGCGGAGGTGAAGGCCTCCGTGATCGCGCTGCTTTCCGGCGAGCGCACCGCGCTCAACCTCATGCAGCGCGCCTCCGGCATCGCCACCGCCACGCGGCGCTACGTCGACGCCGTGGCCGGCACGCGGGCGAAGATCCACGACACGCGCAAGACCGCGCCGGGGCTGCGCGCCCTCGACAAGTACGCCGTGACCGCGGGAGGCGGCGAGAACCACCGCATCGGCCTCCACGACATGTTTCTCGTCAAGAACAACCACATCGACCGGGCCGGCTCGATGACCAGGGCGATCGAGCGGATCCGCTCCCGCGGCATGAGCCGGAAAGTGATGATCGAAGTGCGGAACGACAGCGAGCTGGACGAGGCGCTCTCGCTTCAGCCCGACTTCATCCTCCTCGACAACATGAGCCCCGGCGAGATGCGCGCCGCGGTCGAAAAGACCGCCGGACGGGTCCCTCTCGAAGCCTCGGGGGGGATCACCCTCGAGACCATCCGGGCCGTAGCCGAAACCGGGGTCGACCGGATCTCGATCGGCGCCCTGACGCACTCGGTCAAGGCGCTGGACATCTCGCTGCGCATCAGCGCAGCGGATTGAGGATTGAAGGATTGGAGGATTGAGGAAGGCGGACGCGTCAGCGTTTCCTCAATCCTCCAATCCTCAATCCTCAATCCGCCGCAGGCGCTTCCGTGGCACAACCATTGCGGCGGACGCGGCGTAATGTCCGACTTCACCATCGCCATCGTTGACGACGACGCTGCCATCCGGCGGCTGGTCCGTCTTTTTCTCCGGCGCGCCACCTTCGACACGGTCGAGTGCACGACCGGCGCGGAAGCGCGGCAGATGCTGTGGCACGAGCCGTGGGACCTGGCCATCCTCGACCGGCGCCTTCCCGACATCGACGGCGTGGTGCTCTGCGCCGAGCTGAAGGGCAACCCCGACTTCCGCACCCGTTACGTGATCATGCTGACCGGCGAGGACGAGCAGCAGGACAAGGTGGAAGGCCTCGAGCTCGGCGCCGACGACTACATCACCAAGCCGTTCCAGTACCCCGAGCTCCTGGCGCGCGTCCGGGCCGGCAAGCGGATCGTCGACCTGCAGAAAGAGCTGCTCGAAACGAACAAGCGGCTCGAGCTCCTCTCGATCACCGACGGCCTGACCAAGCTCCACAACCATCGCTACTTCCAGGACGAGCTGGCCCGCGCCTTCGAGGAATCGCAGCGCTACCAGCGCCCGCTGTCGCTGGCGATGATCGACATCGATTTCTTCAAGAAGATCAACGACAGCTACGGCCACGCCGTCGGCGACGAGGTGCTGAAAGCGGTCGCGAAGCTCTACAAAGCCTCGACCCGCAGCACCGATCTCGTGGCCCGCTACGGCGGCGAGGAGTTCGGGATCATGATGCCGGAGACGACCCTCAACGACGCGATCGCGTTCGCCGAGAAAGTCCGCACCCGCATTGAAACGAGCCCCATCGAAACGCAGGCCGGCCCGATCACCGCGAACGTGAGCATCGGCGTCGCCAGCGTCCCCCACTCGCGCATCCACACCTCCAAAGAGCTGATCGTCGCCGCCGACCGGGCGCTCTACCGCGCCAAAAAGAGCGGCCGCAATCAGGTCCAGGCCGAAAAACGCCGCGACCCGGGCCGCACGCCGCGTACCGACGTTCGCGTGGAAGCAGCAGGGTAACGGTGTGTGGTGTGGGCTTCCTGCCCGCCCCTTGTCTCCAGGAAAACCAGTGTGGGCTCAAAGCCCACACCACACACGAGGCTCGCGCTTACGCGCTGACGGCCAGCTCCCGCGCCGCGCGGTCGATCTCCGCGCGCAGGTTCAGCACGTGCTGTTGCACGCGTGCGTCGACGGCCGGGTTGCTGCCGTCGGACGCCAGCAGCTCGGCCGCTTTTTCGATCTCGGCCGCGTCGGTGGAGATCCGCTCGTAGCCGTAACTGCCACCGGAGCCTTTCAGCTGGTGGGCGAGGTAGGCCAGCCGGTCGAGGGTTTCGTTGGAGCGTTCGGCCTCGATGACCGATTGCATTTCCTGCACTTTCTCGCGCGCTTCGTCGAGAAACTCGCGCCGCAGTTCGTCGAGCTCATGGTCTACCATCGCTGCTCTCTTTCCAGAGTTCGCCTCGTTGCATTCCGTATGCCGCGCGCGGCTTTATGATGCGGCGATGTCGTTCGAGACGCTCGCCGTTCCACGCGCCCGGTTTTCCGTGGAAGATCCATGGACCGCGCCGGCGGACTGCGAGCCGGTACGCCTCCGCTCCGCCACGAACGGCGAGGTGCCGCGGCTCGCGACGAGCGTCGCAGTGTGGCACGACGGCGAGTGCCTGAGCATTCTTTTCTCCGGCGCGGATGACCGCATCGTCGCCACCTACCTCGAGCACGACCAGCCACTCTGGGAAGAAGACGTGGTCGAAGTCTTCCTCGCACCGGAGCGGATCACCGAGTACTACGAGCTCGAAGTGAATCCGAAAGGAACCACCTTCGACGCCCGGATCGAATCGCCCGCCGGGGAGCGTTCCTCGATGCGCACCGACCTCGGATGGACGTGCGAAGGCTTGGTGGCCGCCGTCCGGACGGTGGTCGAGTCGAGCGGTGCCATCACCTTCGACGTGCTGGTCCGCTTTCCCTTCGCCTCGGTCGGGCGCGCACCGCTGCCGGGGGAGATCTGGCGGGCGAACTTCTTCCGGATCGACCGTCATCCGCTGGGCGATGAGTTCAGCGCCTGGCAACCGACCATGAAACAGCCGGCCGACTTTCACGTGCCGGCGGTGTTCGGCACGCTCAGGTTCGGCTGAGCAGGAACGACCGGAGGCCCCCCGTCGTCTCCTCATCCGTGGGTGAAGTTAGAAAGGCAACCGGCTTGCAGGGCCGGGCTGAACCGATGACCCGGCGTCCTCTCCTCTTCCTGGCTCTCCTCCTCTCGCTCACCGCGCACGCACAGTCGGGCATGTGGGGCTCGCGCGGCATCGCCCGCCGTTTCGTGGCGCGGGAGGCGCTGCTCTTCGTGGCCGACGGCCGCGGCGTCGCCGTCTACGACACCACCAACGCGGCCAGCATCCGCCGCGTCGACATCGAGCTGAGCGACGGCGAGACGCGCGACGTGGCGCTCTCCGGCCACGACCTGGTGGTGGTGGCGAGCTTCGACGGGCTGGAGCGCTTCTCGAACGCCAACGGCTCGCTGACCCGCCTCGGCACGATCACCGAGGAAGGCGGAAGCACCCGCGTGGCCGCGAATGCCACGCACGTCGCCGCGGGCGCCACGAAGACGCTGACCATGTACCGCCGCAACGGACTCGAGCTCGAGCGTGCATGGCAGCAGAAGCTCGACTTCCCGGTGCTCGCCCTCACCTTCGTCGGGCGCTACCTCTACGCCTCGATCGAGCGCCGCGGCATCGCGGTCATCGACTCGCTCACGGGGACGGAGGTCGACACACTGATCCTCGCGGCGCAGGGCTTCTCCGGCTCGGGCAGCATGCTCTGGGCCGCCGCCGGCGCGAACGGCATCTTCGCCATCGACACCAGCGACCCCGCGCACCCGCGCATCATCGGCAATGCCGGCGGCGGCGAAGTGAACATGACGGACATCGCCGTCAGCGGGACGCGCGCCTTCGCCATCCAGCCGCCCGACAAGCTCTACACCTTCGACGTCAGCTCGCCCACCGAGCCGCGGCTCGTCGCCACGCGCAGCGAGCCGGCTCACGTCATCGCCGCCAGCGGCACGCGCGCCTTCATCAGCGGACAGATCATCGACGTCTATGGCCTGACCCGCCAGACCGGGGTGGCCGTGCGGGTGTACGACGCGCAGAACCTCGCCAATCTCACCGTGGCCGGCGAGCTCCACGATTTCGCCGGTCCGCTCAGCGGCGTCGCCACGGACGGGAGCGTCGCCTGGGTCGTCGACCCGCCGTTCCTCCGGATCATCGACATCTCGAAGACCGCCGCGCCGCGCGAGCTCTCCCGAGTGGAGGTGCCGCAAATCCAGGATTCGGTGCGGGTGAAGAACGGCCTGGCCATCATCTACGGCCGCGGCGAGGTCAACCTCGTCGACGTTTCGAACCTCTACGCCCCGAAATACCTCGGCACCTATCACTCCACCGGCACGCCGCCAAGCGCCGCCGCGCTCCTCCGCGATACGTTCGTCGAGGCCAACTACGCCAGCGGGCTGCACATCGTCGACTACAGCAATCCCGCCAATCCGGTCCAGATCGCCGGGAGGATCTGGCACTACCTCGACCTGGCCGCCTCCGACGACGCGGTCTACGCCCTCCTCCAGAATGAGTTGCTGACGCTCGACCTCACCGACCGCAACAAGGTCGTCGACCGCAAGTCGCAGATCCTCGGTGTGACGCAGGTCGAGCTCGCCCCGCCTGCCTCCCCCAATCCCGATCTGCTGGTCCTCCGCGAGCCGCAGGGCTTCGGGATCTACTCGCTGGCCGACCGCTTCGACCCGACGGAGATCTTCCACATCGACGTCCGGACGCCCGGCCTGATGGGCACGACCGCCAAAAGTGCCTGGTTCGAGAAGAACGGCTTCCTCTGGCGGATCGACCTGGCCAGCCCGACCGTTCCGCTCGAGACGCATCTCCGCGTCACCTCGCCGATGCAGATCACCGGCTCCGGTGCTGACGCGACGACCGAAAAACTGGTCATTGCCGACCGTTACTCGCTGCGGATCTACGGCCCCGATACGGCCGCGCCACCGCCCCCGCCGCCTCCTCCGCCCCCGCCGAAGAGGCGCTCGGTACGGCGGTAGCGAAACGGACAACCCCTCTCAAAGACTGGAATTCAAACGGGTTTTTCCGATTTGTAAACGGCGTTCCGGAAGATCGGACGTATCGTGAACGTCGGTCACAGGAACCGTACCCTTTCGATGCATCGTACATATCCCAAATTCATCCTCGCCGCGCTGCTCGTCAGCGCCGTCGCGTTTGCCGGTCAGGAGAAGCAGTGCAACTTCTCGGCGCGCGAGTGCGAGCAGCAGATCCGGCAGATGCTGACCGGACGACGGTTCCTTGGCGTTTTCATCGAGGAGAAGAACCCCGGCCTCGTGATCAAGGACGTCGCCCCCGACAGCCCGGCGGCCCGAGCCGGTCTGCGCGCCGGCGACCGCCTCATCGCGGTCAACGGCAAGTCGCTCACCCAGGCCACCTCGCTCGAGTTCAAGCAGATCCTCGGCAGCTCCCGCGAGACCGGACGGCTCTGGATGATCATCTGGCGCCGCGGCGCGTACGCCAAAATCGAAGCGCGCCTCGAGCCGTATACGAAGGAACAGATCGACAAGATCATCAACACGCATCTCGCCGAGAGCCACACCTCGACAGCGGGCGGCGGACACTGATCTTGAATGCTTCGTGAGCTCTTCGCGCGGTTGACCGCGGCCTCACGGCGAGGCAGTCGTCCCGATCGCGCGCGCATCCTGCTCCCCTTCCTGATCATCTCCGTCGGCCTGGGCGCCCTCGCCTGGCGCTCCTACCAGCTCTCCCTGCAGATGGAGATCGGCGCGAAGACGCTGGCCGTGCAGTACTCCGGCTACGCTGCCGAGATCACCGCCCGCCGCGTCGACGCCGCGGTCGTCTCGCGCCTCAATGCCGTCTCCGAGGAGTGGCAGCAGACCGAGCGGCGCATCGGCGAGCCGACCTTCTCCACCGTCCGCGACTGGCTGGGACGCCACGACTGGATCGTCTCCGCCATCTACGTCCCCGACTTCGATCCCGCCAGCTCCATCTACGTCACCGAGCTCGCGGAGAAGAACAACCCCCGGCCGACCGTACGCGGCGAGTTCTACAGCCCGACCGGAACCGTCCGCTACGCGTACAACCCCGACCGCCTGCTCGCCCTCGTTCACGGCGCGGTCCGGCAGCAGCCGCTCGTCACCTCGAAAGAGGAGGACATCCTCCAGCAGCGCGCCGACGTCAGCCTCGTGCGCGACGTCCGCGCGGGCGGCCTGACCCGCCTCGAGGACGGCTTCTCCTTCGTCGAGCCGCTCGGCGCGCCGCTCCAGAACTACGGCGTCCGCGCGGTCGTGCGCAGCGGCTACTTCGGCAGCGGCTGGCGCAACCAGCGCGTGATGAACCTCTTCGTGAGCATCGTGGCGCTCCTGCTCACCTCCGTCGGTACCTACCTGGCCATGCGCGGCGTGGCGAAGGAAGCGGAGACCACCAAGCTGCGCGGCGCCCTGATCGCCAACGTCTCGCACGAGCTGCGCACGCCGCTCTCCATGATCCGCCTCGGCGCCGAGACGCTGATGCGCGGCAAGCTCAAAGAGAAAGAACGCCTCGAGATCCAGGACCAGATCCTCCGCGAAGTGCTGCTGCTCTCGCATCTGGTCGAAAACGTCCTCGACGTGGCCCGCATCCAGAACCAGAACGCCCGGGCCATGGCCTTCACCCCGGTCCATCCGCGCGACCTGATCCGCAACCTCATCACCACTTACGAATCGTGGATCCGCAGCAAAGGCTTCACGGTCGAGATCGAGGTCGACGAGGCGGTCGGCGAGCAGTACTGGGACCGCGACGCCGTCTCCCGCGCCCTGCTCAACCTGATCGACAACGCCATCAAATACTCCCGCGAGGACGACCGCCGCATCGACGTCGTCCTCTACCAGAATCCCGAGCACGTCGTGCTCGAAGTCCGCGACCGCGGCATCGGCATCTCGCAGAAAGACCTCGCCAAAATCTTCGATCCCTACTTCCGCGCCCAGTTCTCCGACACGATCACACGCCGGGGAGCGGGGCTGGGGCTGACGCTGGTGCAGCAGATCGCCAGCTCGCACGGCGGCAAGATCGAAGTGGAGTCCGAGCCGGGGCAGGGCTCGGTCTTCCGGATGCTTTTCCCGCGCGATCTCGCGCACGATTCAGCCGGAATGCCCTCGCTCGCGCACACCGGGGAGGCTTTCTGAGAAACTTGTTACAGCTTTTGCCCGTAATAGACAGCGGGCGCGTCCACGGGCCAGAGGAGATACATGTATGACCAAGATTCTCATCGTCGAGGATGAAGCCGGACTGCGGCAGGGCCTCGAGATCAACCTCCGTCACGAGAACTACGACACCGTCACCGCCGCGGACGGCGAAGAGGCCATCCGCCTCTTTCACGCGGAATCGCCCGACCTGATCCTGCTCGACCTCATGCTGCCGAAGAAGAGCGGCTTCGAGGTCCTCGATCACATCCGCAAGGTGTCGAAGGTCCCGGTGGTCCTCCTCACCGCCCGCGGTCAGGAAACCGACAAAGTCCGCGGCCTGCGCGGCGGCGCCGACGATTACGTCACCAAACCGTTCGGCGTGCAGGAGCTCTTCGCCCGCATCGACGCGGTCATGCGCCGCAGCGAAGTGGTCACCACCTCCTCGAAGACCATCTGCGAGGACGCGCTGATCCGCCTCGATCCCGCCACGCGCGAGGCCACGGCCAACAGCCAGAAGCTCAAGCTCTCGCCGAAAGAGTTCGACCTCCTGATGTACCTCTTCAAGAACAAAGAGCGGGTCGTGCCGCGCGACGAGCTGCTCTCGCGCGTCTGGAACTACCGCGTCGACCTGAACCTCAACAGCCGTACGGTCGACACGCACGTCACCCGTCTCCGCCGCAAGCTGCAGAAGGCGGTCGGCACCGACGCGGCCGTGATCGTCGCGGTGGCGAAGATCGGCTACCGCTACCTCGGGCAGGCCAGCGGCGCGGCACTCGCGCACTGACTGGGTTACAATTTTCGGCAGTGGCCACTCGCAACGCGATTCCGGCGTGCATCTGTTGTTGCCCCGCACCGGGCCCGTTCGGGGTGTGTTGCTGACGTAAGCCAGAACCATTCGCATTTCGAACCGGGACCCGCGCTGAAAAGCCGGGTCCTTTGTTTTTACCGTCAAAAGGAGATGACATGACGCAGCACGGCCGGATCTACGACAGCATCACGGACCTCATCGGCAACACCCCCCTCGTCCGCCTCAACCGGATCGTCCCCGACGGCGCCGCCGAAGTCGTCGTCAAGCTCGAATCCTTCAATCCCCTCTCCTCGGTCAAAGACCGCATCGCCATCTCGATGGTCGAGGACGCCGAGCAGCGCGGCGAGTTGCAGCCCGGCTCCACCCTCGTCGAAGCGACCTCCGGCAACACCGGCATCGGCCTCGCCTTCGTCGCCGCCGCCAAAGGCTACCGCTGCACCCTCTTCATGCCCGACTCGATGTCCGTCGAGCGCCGTAAGCTCCTGCAGGCCCTTGGCGCCGAGCTCGTGCTGACGCCCGCGCCGATGGGCATCAAAGAAGCGCAGAAACAGGCCACCGAATACGCCGCAAAGACGCCCGGCGCCTGGCTCTCGAAGCAGTTCGACAACCCCGCGAATCTGAAAGTGCACCGCGAGACCACCGCGCGCGAGATCCTCACCGACACCAACCGCCAGCTCGACGCCTTCGTGGCCGGCGTCGGCACCGGCGGCACCGTCACCGGGGTCGGCACGGTTCTCCGGCAGGAGCTGGGCAGCGGTGTGATCATCGCCGCCGTCGAGCCGATCGAATCGCAGGTCCTGAAGGGCGGCACCCACAGCCCGCACAAGATCCAGGGCATCGGCGCCGGCATGGTCCCGTCGATCTACGACGCCAACGTCGTCGACCGGGTCATGGACGCCACCTTCGACGACTCCGTCCACTACGCCCGCCGCCTTGCCAAAGAAGAAGGCATCTTCGTCGGCATCTCCTCCGGCGCCGTCACCTGGGCGGCCATCGAGCTCGCCAAAGAGCTCGGCCCCGGCAAGCGAGTCGTGGCCGTCCTCGCCAGCACCGGCGAACGCTATCTCTCCACGGCTCTCTTCGAATACACCGATCTGGTGAACAAGCCCGCCACCACCCCGCAGATGCTCGCCGAACAGCAGGCCGCCGCCGCGGCCGCCCCGGCGCCGTAACGTTTCTGATCTGGACTGCGGCGGCAACGCCGCCGCTCTGTCACACGCGACGAAGTCGCGCGCCGCTCCGCGGCGTGGAAAGAGCGGTGGCGACGGCCACCGCAGTCCAGATCACCGCTCGAAAGGAAGCTGCCTTGCCCGTTGTAGTGTGGGCTGGCAGTGACATCTGAAGGCCTGTCCCCTTCCCTCCCCTGGATCGACGTTGAGGTGGACTGACTGGATCGACCACCCACCTGGATGGACGTTGAGGTGATGGACTGCATCGATGAAGAAATCCGGGTCAACGTTGAGGTGATGGACTGCATCGATGAAGAAATCCGGGTCAACGTTGAGGTGATGGACTGCATCGATGAAGAAATCCGGGTCAACGTTGAGGTGGATCGACTGCATCGATGAAGAAATCCGGGTCAACGTTGAGGTGGATCGACTGCATCGATGAAGAAATTCGGATCAACGTTGAGGTGGATCGACTGCATCGATGAAGAAATCCGGGTCATCGATGAGGTGGACTGACTGCATCGATGAAGAAATCTGGGTCAACGTTGACCCGGATCGAGTGATCGATGCAGTCGCGCGAGTGATCGATGCAGTCGCGCGAGTCATCGATGCAGTCGCGCGAGTCATCGATGAGGTCGCGCGAGTCATCGATGACTCGACTCGACCCCCCGTAAATTCCGGCATGGCTGACGTGCGGAATGCATTTTGGCGGGCACGATCCGGGACTGCCGGTAGCCCGCCTGAAACCACGCTCCGCCCGAGTCGTAAGACAGACGCGGAGGTGAGCGTTTGCCTAGGCTGCGGTCGCTCGCGTATGGGGCACTCGTGGTGGTCCTCCTGCTCATCGGAGCGGCCTCCGCCTGGTTCGAGTTCACGCCGATGGCCTCGGTCGTCGACGCCCGGCGCGCCGGCCTCGGTGCGGGGATCGCTGCTCTGCTCCTGTCGTACTGGCGTCTCCGGCGCCGCGAGCGCGAGACCTCCCGGCCTGCCTGGAAGCTGGCCGCGCTTGCCGGAGCAGCGGTCACCCTCGTCGCTGCCGTGCTGCTCCTCGGCCTCTACCGCGAAGAGGACGTTCGCTTCCCGAGTGGCGATGCTCAGCTGGCCGGCACGTTGTTCCTGCCTCGCGCGGCTGGCGTCCATCCGGCGGTGGTGTTCCTCCACGGCGCAGGACGGGAAGAACGCCAGGCGTTCGAGTACCAGGCAAAACTGTTCGCACGCCACGGCATCGTGGCATTCGCCTATGACAAACGTGGCTCGGGCCAGTCGGGCGGCAGCACATACGACGCCGACTACCGCGGATATGCCGCGGATGCGGCCGCGGCGATCCGCTACCTCCGCTCCCGCAACGACATCCGCGACGCCTGCATCGGCATCATGGGACACAGCGAAGGCGGCTGGATCGCCTCGCTCGTTGCCGGAGAGCTCGTCCGCGATCTCTCATTCGTGATCGTCACCTCGACGACCCCGCTGACGCCGGCCGAACAGGTGCTGTTCGAAACCGGCGCCCGGACCCGCGCGGCCGGCTTCTCCGAAGAGACGGTACGACGGGCTCTCGACCTTCAGCGGCGCGTGCTCGATTACCAGCGATCCGGCGTCGCCGATCCGCGTCTGCGCCGCGATCTCGCCGCCGCGTCGAAAGAGCCGTGGTTCGCAGTCGCCGAGTTGCCCGACCAGCTATACACGCTGGAAGAGTACGCATGGTGGCGGCGAGTCATGGACTTTGACTCCACCCGCTACTGGCGGCAGGTGCACATTCCGGTTCTCGCGATCTCCGGTGGCCGTGACCTCAACAGCGACGTCCGCGCAAGCCAGACCCAGCTCCGCCAGGCCCTGACCTCAGGCGGCAATCGTGACTTCACCGGCGTGATCTATCCGAACATGGAGCACGGCGGGATCGAATGGTGGCTGCCGGGCCGCTTGCCACCTCCGCGGTTTCCGCGGGGATACTCCGATCTTTTGATCCGCTGGTCACAGAGTAAGTTCGCGTCCTGCAACGGCGCGAACGCGGCACCGCGCAATCCGAAGGCGGCCCGCGCGGGCCACAAAGGTCGGGCCATTACAGAGCACGGAAGTGAGAGCCACAGGAATCACGCCCGCGGACAGCTCCGCGGGCGCGACCGACGTGCCTTACCTCACGAGTTCCACGGGTGAAAGCGGAGAATCTCGCTGTTGGCGGTCGTGCTGGTCAGTTCGACCTGCACGTCGTACTTCTGCTGAAGCGCGACCAGCGACGCTTCGAGCACCGCCCCGGCGATCTTGTTCGTCCAGAACCAGCCGTCGACGCCGCCGCCTTTGAGATACACGTACGTCGTTCCGCCCTCGATCGGACCGGTCGCCAGGGTCTTGCACGTAACCCACGCACCGGCCGTTGCATTTGCTGCTTTGGGTGAAGTCTCCATCGCCATTTGTTGTTCCTCCGAATCAGGTGGCGCGTTCGAACCGCCGCGACGTGCGCCAATCTCCATCGCAGCAGTTTTTTTGGGTTCGAAACAAGAGACGGCTAAGCCTCGGCGTGTTTCCGTGTTTTTTACGGACCGCTGTTCTTCTGCTCTGCGTCCACTGAGCTGATCGACGATGTGCTCGTCGCCTCGCTCTTCAGACCAAAGCGGTGGCTCTGCCACCGCAGCAGAGCTGCCGCTTGGGTACTTTCAGGGCCGCCTCATCGTCCAGTGACGCGAGAATCCGCGCCCTCCGTCGTCTGTTACCATCAAGCTATGAACGTCTCGGTGGAGGAAGTCGAAAAGGACCCGCATACGTATCTCCATCGCGTGCTGGAGGGCGAGACTGTGGTTGTCTTCGAGAAGGATCGCCCGGTCGCCGAAATGCGGCCTCTCACGAGACGTGCCGGCAAGCGCCCGATCGGCCTCGCCAAGGGTGACTTCGTCGTTCCTGACGGCTTTGATGACCCACTGCCAGAAGACGTCCTCGAGCTGTTCGAAGGTGAATGAGGTTACTCCTCGATACGCACGTCTTTCTTTGGTACATCACGGACGACCCACGTCTTCCCGCCGCATCCGCAGAGGCGATTCAGGATGAAGCCAACGAGATCTACCTGAGTGTCATGTCGGTGTGGGAAGCGCTTGCGAAGCATCAACTCGGGAAGTTGCCGCTCCCACCACCCGCGGATGAGTACCTCAAGTCAAAGCGAGAGCAGCACGGCATCGCGAGTCTTCCCTCCGATGAGCCCTCGTTGGCGCATCTCCTTCGGCTGCCACTCCATCACCGCGATCCATTCGACAGAATGTTGATCTGCCAGGCATTGCAGCACAATTTGCAGGTCCTGACGGTCGACGCGTTGTTCGAGAGATACCCGGTAGTGATCTTCGGAATGTCCTGACGCGCGGTGACAGGTGGCGTGACGAAAGGCCGAAGGTTTGACGCCACTTCAGCGTTGGAGAACGACTACCGAATGGCGAACACCGCGACGGAGCTCTGGTGGCTGCTGAAACACGGCCGCGGCTGGTGTGAAGACCATCGCAGCATTTCGCACCCGCGGCTCCGGGAACTGCGCTTTACCGGTAAACGCACGCATCCTGGCGGGCAGGTGAATGGCGACTGACAGTGCAGCCGGAGGGCTTCGAGAGCGCGATCGGTGTCTCCTTCCAATTCGAGAATGGCGATGCGACGCCGGAAGGACTCGCTGAGCTCGAAGCGCTGCTGAGCGATGTCGACGCGCTGTTCGAGCGCTGCCGCCCGCATTCCGAAAAGGAGTACGCGCTGATGGTCAAGGAGACGATGCCGCAGGATTGGCGATCCGCGTTGCGCCTCGAGCACATCTCACTGCCCGACGCCGACGATCCCGAGGTGGAGTGGCAGGTGACCTACTGGTGCGAGGCTGCCCAGCACTGGCTCGTCGTGACGTTCGTGCCGATGACGTGATCGACGCAGCGTTTCGAAGGTTACGCGCCGGGAGTCGAACAATCCGTCGTCGCGTATCGAAGAACGACAGCGTTGCAGACCGTCCCAACACCGCCGGCGGCGCGCGGCTCCGTCATCACGGGGTGGGCCACTTACCGTGGCTTGAACGGGGCATGGCGTTGCTCTCGCCCGTCAGCACTTTCGCGGAGATCGGCGCCTTGAACTCCGTTGCGGTCTCGTAGAGCATCTGTCCCTCAGCCGAGGTGCGGTAGAGACCTGCTGTGCGTACGGAGAACGAAGCTCTGACCTCGCCGCCTACACTTCCGTGCAGGGCCTCGCCGCACGACCTAGCGTGAGAGAATGGGGCGATGGTGACCGAACAGGACCCAGACTCTTTGGCCGACGAAGACGCAAAAGATACCACGAGAAAACCGCATCCGATCGCACGCGCCGTTAATACGGCAGTGCGGAGCGCCCGAGACATCGACGAGTGTGACGCTGAATTCGTCAATGCGGCCGACCAACATAAGCATCATGCTCTCGAGGGAGTGATTGCAGAATTGAAGCAACTCCGCGATGAGGCGCGCGCAGCTCTGCCGGACACGCTGCCAGGCGGAGCGCGCGTTCAACGGTTGTTCGACGTCATTCGGCGGAGTGACCGTATCGCGGGTACCAGGCGCGGCGCGACACTGCGGACGAGCCTACTTCTCGGACTCTTTAGCGCCTTCGACGCTTTCATTGGCGATTTAGTGTCGGCTCTTTTCGAGAGAAAGCCAGAGCTGTTCAAAAAGCTCAACGGGCAGGTGCCGATCTCCGAGGTCTTGGAAGCGCGCAGCATCGATGATCTCAGGCGAGAAATATTGGCGGACGAGGTAGAGAGTTTGCGGCGGAAGAGCTATGTTGATCAGTTCGATGCGCTCGAAAAGCTGTTCGACGTTACTTTGACAGCGTTTAACCGCTGGCCAGCCTTCGTTGAACTCTCACAGCGACGTAACTTGTACGCGCACTGCAACGGCCTCATTAGTGATCAGTACGTCGCCATCTGTCGTAAGTACGATGCACCAATGCCTCCAGACGCAAGGGTTGGTAAACGCCTGCCGCTAGATCGTGCATATATGGAGAATGCGACTCGATTGATCGCTGAAATAGCACTGAAGTTAGGCCAAACGTTATGGCGCAAGACGCTTCCTAGTGAGCTGGGCCTAGCAGACCAGCATCTAAATCGGGTGGCACTGGAAGCCTTGCAGTTTGGTGAATGGAGCTGGGCTTCTATCATCGGTGAATTTGCGCTCGGTCAGAAGAAGTGGAGTGAGGAACAAGCACGCCGCATAGCGGTAGTAAACCAAGCCATCGCACTCAAGTTCGGCGGCTCGAATCAGGCAGCAGTGACCTTGTTAGACTCGTTTGACTGGTCGGCATCACTCCCGGAGTTCAAGCTGGCCAATGCAGTGCTTCGGGAGCAGTTTGATCTCGCGGCCGAGGTAATGCTGCGAATCGGCGACAACGGCGAACTCGTGGAACAGTCTGCGTACCTCGACTGGCCTCTCTTTCGAGACTTCCGCGGCACCCGCCAGTTTGCTGCCGCGTACGAGAGTATCTACGGAGAGCCCTTCGTCGTGGCGGTGGATTCATCACTAGATGCCGCAGAACGTCGCGCTGAACAGGCCGACCAGTTGCCTGATACCGCTGCCTAATTTTCACAGCAGCTGACAAGCCGTCGTTCGTGTGTCCAGGGGTGAAGCCCTACTTAGGTGAAACCTGCGCGGCGTAGCTGATCGCATCAGCACTTCCCGGGGCGGCCCAGTTCGCTACGAGCGACCAGTGTGCCGCCCTGCCGTTGGCGCGTGAGGCTTCTTGAAGGAGCGAGTAGCAGGGCTCGATCGTAACGTGGCGACGGTGTCGACCGAGGCGGAGCGGCCGCTCTCGCCGCCGCCCCGCTCACAACCTCCGCCGATGTTTCCCATGCCGCGGCCCGTGCATGCGCAGCTTCAGCTCCTCGAACTTTTTCCGCTGCTCGGGCGTGAGCAGGCGGGTGATCTCGTCGTTGGCGGCGGCGATCTCTTGTTGGACGCGGGGGCGGACGGCGGTCCAGAGGGCGTTCATGCGGGCGTGGCGGCGGTTGAGGATCTCGCCGACCTGGGCGCGCTGGGTGTCGGTGAGGTCGAGGCGGCGGTCGAGGCGGTTGAGCATCATGGTGGCGGCGTGGGGGGGCATGGCCGCGCCGCCGCGGTGAATGAGGAGGATGCGATCGGCGGCGGCGCCGACGACCGCTCCGGCGAGGAAGGTCACGAGCAGCGCGACCACGGCCAGCATGGTGGTGGTCAGGCGCGAGCGGCGCGGTGCGGACGGGGGGAGCGGCGGCAGCGACTCAGTCGACACGATAGACGTCTCCGGCCACGGTGATCTCCAGCGGCGCTTCGTACGGCGCACTTTCATCGGCACCGATGGCCGCGAGGCTGATGCCGGCGATGACCGCGACGGCGACGACCGCGGCGGCGAGCGGGCGGAACCAGCTTGCGAGCAGCTGCGCGACGGTCGGTTCCGCGGTCGTTGCGGCGCGGATGCGCGCGGCCATGCGGGTCATCGCCACCGGGTCGGGCTCGTAGCGCAGCGGCGCGGCGTCGGCCCGCAGGCGGTCGAAAAATCGGTCGTCGCTCATTCGTCGTCCCCGTACAAGTCTGCCAGTTGCTCTTTCAGTTTCTTCCTCGCGAGCGACAGATGCGAGCGCACCGTGCCGTCGGCCAGGCCGGTCACCGTGGCGATGGTGGCGTGGTCGAGCTCTTCGATGAGGTGAAGCCGCGCCACCAGCCGCTGCATTTCCGGCAGCGATTCGATGGCGCGGTCGATCCGGTTGGCGATCTCGTTGCTCTCCGCCCGCAGCTCCGCGCCGTCGCGCCGCGCGGCCGGCGCTTCGGGCGACAGCTCTTCGTCCGGAAAGCGCTTGCGGCGCCGGGCCACGTCGAGGGCCAGGTTCGTCACGATGCGGTAGATCCACGGCCCGAAGGGCTGTCCGCTCTCGAACCTTCCGATGTTCGCAAACCCCCGCACGAAGGCCTCCTGCGCCAGATCCTCGGCGTCCTGCGCATTCCGCACGACGCCCCAGGCAATCGAGACGACCTGCTTCAGGTGCAACGCGACGAGGTATTCGTACGCCGCCGCGTCTCCTCCCTTCACGCGCTCGACCGCGCGCGCTTCGTACGGATCATCCTCTGCCACATCGAGACCTTACCGGCGATCGTGACGGGCGCGATGCTCGCCGATGAGCTGCGCGAGCTTCGTCCGCTGCTCGGCGGTGAGCACGTTCAGCGCTTCCGAGGTGGCGGCGAGGATGTTTTTCTTCATGGCGTTCTCCGCCGCGGCCTGGCGGTCGAGGATGGCCTGCGCCTGCGCGGTGTTGTTCGGGTCGGCCAGCAGTGTGGTGACGATGTCGTGCAGGCCGCCTTTCAGCTGCTGGTGATAGGTGCCGTTCTCCTCGTGCGTCTGGCGGGCGATGGCCTTCAGCTGATCGACCTGGGCGTCGGTCAGGTCGAGCTTCTCCCTGACGTGATCGAGGTGCCGCAGGATCTGCAGACCGTGGCCGCCGCCATGCCCGCCGAAGCCGAAGCCATGTCCACGCATGCCGGGGCCGGCGAGGAGCGGGAGGGCGACGACGAGCAGCGCAACCGCAACGATGAAGGTGATGATGCCAATCCGTTTCTTCATGATTCGTTGTCTCCTTGTCCAGACTACGAACGTGAGACGCGGGCGTTGAACGGCCTGTTTACGCGCCACCGTATAATCCCGCCACAGCTTCGACACATCGGATATGCGACTCCCACCAACCCTGACTCTGGCCGCGGTCCTGCTCGCCGCGCACGTCACGCTCGCGCAGCAGGCGCTCGTTTGCGCCGGCAGTGCGCCCGCGCAGTGCGAGGCATTCCACTATCACGTGCAGATGTACCGTCCCGATTCGCGTCAGTTCGTCGAGATCTTCGCCACGACCGCGTACGCATCGGAGGCGGCGTGCAACCGGGCCCGCGAGGCACAGCAGAAGCGAAGCGCCGGGGTCTCCGACTTTTTTCGCGTCACCAGGGGCGAGGCGCGCTACGAGAGCGATCGCTTCGGCCCGTGTCATTGCGACCTGACCGGCGACAAGGCCAGCCCGCACTACCTGGCCGACGCGCAGCGGACGATGCAACTGCGCACGGCGGAAGAGGTGCGCCTGCGGGTGAAAGAGCGCCTGCTCGACGAGAAGCTGACCACCGACCACGAGCTGATTCGCGGCCTTTACGCCGACGAGCCGGTGACGCCGCAGATCGGCGCGCCCAAGTTCGTCCCGCTGCCCGCCGCCACGAAGATCGCCGTACTGACCACGCCGGAGGACCTGAAGCCGACCCGCACGATCGACACCGCCAAGCCGGTCGTGGCCGCGCTCGACCTGCCGATCCTCGACCTCACCGCGCCGCCTCCTCCTGCACCGGCACCGGTCGAGGTAGCGGCGACACCCGCGCCGGTCGATGGTGCGCCGCCGGCGGCGGCGACGCCTGCGGTGACGCCAACGGCGCCGGCAACACCGATCGCGGCCGAGCCGATCGCGGAGCCGGACGTCGTCATCGCGGAGCCACAGCCGGCGGTGGTCGAGCCGGAGCCGGAGCAGGTGGTCGAAGCGCGCACCGAGGACGAGACGCTTTCCGCGCAGGAAGCGGCGGCCAACTTCATCGAGCACGAGACGAAGCGCGTGACCAATGTGATCGCGGCAAGCGCGGTCATCGCGGACGAAATTCTGAAAGCAAAAGTGCTCGAGGCCTGCATGCAGCGCCTCAACCTGCTCTCGAACCTGCGTCTGCTGATCGAGGGGGCGGGGACGCGCAGCAGGCTTGCGACTGCCGCGCGCGACGCGCAGAGCGAGGAGGAGCGGCTGGCGGTCGTGGCGCGGCTCTTCGGCGACGATATCCGGCGGCACTGGGCGCCGAGCGACGCGGCGGACGTGGTGTTCAACGTGGCCGGCGAGATCGCCGAACAGCCGGAGCAGGCGCTGCGCGACAACAGCGGCCGTTTTTCGGCGCGCGACAAGAAGCATGCGCTCTACACGTTGCTCGCGCAGTCCGAGCCGACCGAGGAACAGCGGCTCTGGCTGACCACCGTGATCGAGGGATTCCTCCAGTGAAACGACTTCTTCTTCTGCTGCTCCTGATTGCGTTACCCGTCGTGTCGCAGGAGGCGCCGCCTGCCTCGCTGGCTCCAGAGGCGCCGCCGAGCGACGACGAGTTCACGCAGGCCGCGTTCTTCGGCAAGAAGTTCGCCGACCTCGGCGAGTACAGCTCTGCATACGAGCAGTTCGCCAAGGCCGACACGCTGAAGCCCGATCAGCCGGCGGTGCTCTACAACATGGCCGCGATCCTGGCCAAGGCGGGGCGCTACGCGGAGGCGCAGGTGAAGGCCGATCGCTACAACCAGCTCTTTCCGGCCGGCGCGGAGAAGCCGCTGGTGGCGAAGCTGCTGCTGGAGTTGCAGTTCCAGCGCGAGCTGCAGAAAAAGCGGCAGCTCGACCAGAACTACGCGGACCTCTTCAATCGCGGGAAGTTCCTCTACGGACAGGGTCAACTGGCCGAGGCACTGACGCAGTTCCAGCGCGCGGAGGAGCTCCGGCCGAACGATCCGGCCGCGGTCTTCAACCAGGCCGTGGTCCATGAAAAGCAGGGCGACTTTGCGAAAGCCATCGAGCGTTACCGTCGCTGGGCCGACCTCGAAGGAAACGGCGACGAGCGCGCCGCGGTCGACCAGCGGATCTATCAGCTCGAGCGCGAGCTGGAGCAGATGAAGACGAAGATCGTCTGCTCGTTCTGCGGGCACATGCTACCGGCCAACGCCACGTGGTGCAATCGCTGCTGGCGCGGGCCGTACCTGGTGAAGCAGCCGGTCTGGAGCTCGCGTCCGTGCGTCGAAGGCGCCTCGGCCACGCGCGCGACGTACTTTGCGGACGAGCGTTTCAACAAGAACGACATCCTGCCGTGCCTCACCCAGAGCGGATCGTTGCGCGAGACGCTGCGCTACTCCCCCTCGCGCCAGCGCGCCATCCAGGACGCCCGTAAGGCCGAAGGCTGGACATACGTGAACGGCTATCTTTTGGCGCAGGGGAACACGCTCAAGTACGTGCAGGGGCCCGATTACCTCGAAAAAGTGATCGCACCGGCAGGCGGCGAGATCCTGACGTATGCCGCGCACGCGGCCGGCGAAGGGGTCTGGCTGATCGACCGCGAGGACCTGGTGATCGACGCGCAGAAATACGTCAGCCGCTACGAGTACGACGGCGCCGGCCGCATCGCACGGCAGACCGTCGACTACCAGAACACCGCGGCCTGCAATCACCTCATCTCGATGAAGGCCGACTACGCGTACCAGAACGACCTGCTGGTCGGCGCGAACGTCACCGGCGCGTACGACGGCTTCGCCGCGGAAGGGGCTCCGAAGACGAATTGGGCGGCGACCGTCGGCTGGACCTACGACGAGGCGGGCCGCGTCTCGAAGGAAGAGCTGAACGTGACCGCGCTCGAGAAGACCTACCAGCAGAAAGCGCACGGCGCGCTGCGCGGCGACCTCGAACGCCTCTACCCCACCATGCGCGTGAAAAAGCCGCTGGAGAACGTCTCGCGCATGGGCGATCTCTGCGCCTCGAGCGGCAGCCTGCTGCTGACGAACCTCATCGACCTGCGGCCGTTCTACACGCTCTCGCCGAATCTGGCGGTGCCGCTGCAGAACGGGGTCACGCGGGCGACGGTGAGCTTTACGTATCCTTCGGGGTATAAGCCGTAGCGTTCAGCTGCTCAGCTGCTCAGCTTCTCAGCTGTTCAGGCGGGTACTGTTGCGCCTCACCCCTGAATAGCTGAATAGCTGAGCAGCTGAATAGCTGTCACCCCGGGCCGTCACCCGAGTACGGCACGCAGTACGGGTCGTCGGTCGCGCAGTTGGCGAACTCGAACTGGATGGTGGTGTGGGCGATGCCGAATTCGTGCTGCAGGAGCTCGTTCACCTCGTCGATGAGGCGTGAGGTCGTGCGGACCGGCACGTCGCCGACCATGAGGTGACAGGAGAGCGCGGGGTGGGACGGCCCCAGGGCCCAGATGTGCAGGTGATGGACGCCGAAGACGCCGTCGATGGCACCGATGGCCTTCGTCACCGCTTCGGGATCGATTCCGGCGGGGGTGCCTTCGAGGAGGAGGTTGACCGACTCCTTCAGGACGCCGTAGCTGCTCCAGAGAATCAGCACGCCGATGGCCATGGAGATGAGCGCGTCCCAGATCGGGTTGCCGGTGGCGCGGATGAGCAGCGCGGCGACGATGATGCCGGCGCTCGAGACCGCGTCGCTGATCATGTGGATGACCGCGGCGCGGATGTTCACGTCGTCGCGGCTGTCGTGGTGCAGCGAGATGGCCGTGGCGCTGTTGACCACCAGCGCGACCGCGGCGGTGATCAGCATGGCGGTGGTGTGGACCTCGTGGCTCTCGCCGAGACGCTCGAAGGCCTCGCGGAAGATGATCACGGTGAAGGCCACCAGCGCGCCGGAGTTGATGAACGCCACCAGGATGCCGGCGCGGTGGTAGCCGAACGATTTCGCGCTGGTCGGCGGCTTGCGCGCGAGCCGCACCGCCACGAGCGCGAGGATCAGCGCCACCGCATCGGTCAGGTTGTGCAGCGCGTCGCCGACGAGGGCGAGCGAGCCCGCCCAGAGGCCGACCGTCAGCTCCGCGACGACGACGAGGATGTTCGCCGCCGTCGCCACCGTCAGCTTGCGCGAGACGGTGCGGGAGTGCGCGAGGCTGTGCGCGTGCGGGTGGTGGTGATCGTGAGCCAGCGGCCTCACCTCATCGGGTCGACTTCTCCACTTTTTTCGACTTTGCCGCGACCGCTTCGGCCATCGAGCGGCGCTGCTCGCGAAGCTTGTTCGCCACCGTTGCGTCGCTCGTGCCGATGATCTGCGCGGCGAGGATGCCGGCGTTGCGCGCGCCGCCGATCGCCACGGAGGCCACCGGGATGCCTGGAGGCATCTGCACGATTGCATAAAGGGCATCGAGCCCCTGCATCGCGCCGCTGGCCAGCGGCACACCGATCACCGGCCTGGTCGTGAACGAGGCCACGACGCCCGGCAGGTGCGCGGCCATCCCCGCGCCCGCGATGAAGACCGCCGCGCCGTTGGCTTCCGACTCGGTGATGATCTGCTTCGCGCGCTCCGGGCTGCGGTGCGCCGATGCAACGGTGAACTCGTACGGGATCCCGACTTCGTCGAGAGCTGCCGCGGCCTGCGACATCACCTCCGCGTCGGAATCGGAGCCCATGATGATGAGGACCCAGGGGGTCGTTGAAGAATTCGTATTCGCCATGCGCGGCGAATGCTACCGGATTTCAGCCGCTCCGCCGCTCAGCTATTCAGCTGTTCAGGCGGCGAGCGCCGCGGTCGGGGCTCATCAGCTCCTGAACAGCCGACTAAGCAGAATGCTCTCACTTCACCAACAGATGAGGGAACGACGGGGGGCCTCCGGCGGCCGGGGCCAGGGGCCCCGGACCCCCATTGGTTGGCGAGGCCTCCCGTCGTTCCCCTCATCCGTGGGCGCAGTGCGTGCGTTCTGCTTAGCTGTCAGCCCACCGTCGGCCACTTGCCGCTGGCGTTGCCGCCCCGCAACTCGAGTGCGCGATAACCGATGTCCTTCCGGTACCACGCTCCCTGGAAGCGCACTTTGGGCGCGGCTTCGTACACCCTGGCCAGCGCCTCGGACAGCGTGGCCGCGCGAGCGCAGACGCTCACGACCCGTCCCGCCTGGTTGATGAAGCGGCCGTCGCGCTTGACCACGCCGGCGTGGAAAACCACCACCGAGTCGTCCTCGATCGGATCGAAGGCCACTTCCTGCCCCTTCGGGAACTCCTCGGGGTAGCCGTCGACCGCCAGGACGACGCAGGCCGCCGCTTCCTTTTTCCAGCCGAGCTTCGCGTCGCCGAGGCTGCCGCGGGCCACACGCAGGGCAATGTCGGCGAGATCGTCATCCATCCGCAGCATCTGCACCTGCGTTTCGGGGTCGCCAAAGCGGCAGTTGTACTCGAGGACGCGCGGCCCCTTCGGCGTGAGCATGACTCCGGCGTAGAGGACGCCCGTGTAGAGACGCCCCTCCGCCTCCATCCCCTGAAGGGTGGGATAGATGATGGTCTTCATCAGCTCCGAGGCCATCTCGCCCGACAGGACGACCGCGGGCGAGTGCGCGCCCATGCCGCCGGTGTTCGGGCCGGTGTCGCCGTCGAAGGCCTTCTTGTAATCCTTGGCGGGAGCGAGCGGCAGCGCCTTCGTCCCGTCGGTGATGACCATGAACGAGACCTCGTCGCCGGTCAGGAACTCCTCGACCAGGATGCGGGTCGCGGCGTTGCCGAAGCGTTTCTCCTCGAAGACGAGCCGGAGGTACTCGTCGGCGTCGGACTTGGACTCGACGACGACCACCCCCTTGCCGGCGGCCAGACCGTCGACCTTGATCACCGACGGGTAGCCGACCTTCTTGAGGGCATCGCGCGCCTCGTCGATCGAGTTGCAGGTGATGGCCTCCGCGGTGGGGATGCCGTACTTGCGCATGAACTCTTTGGAGAAGACCTTCGAGCCCTCGAGCTCGGCAGCGAGCCGGGTCGGGCCGAAGATGGAAAGCCCTCGTTTCTGGAACTCGTCGACGATGCCGAGGGTCAGGGGGAGCTCCGGGCCGACGATGGTCAGGTCGATTTTCAGCTTTTCGGCGAAATCGGCGAGCTCGATGATGTCCGCTACCCCGATCTGCACCACATCGGCGACCTGAGCCATCCCGGCGTTGCCGGGCGCGGCGTAAATCTCCCGCACCAGCGGCGATTGCTTCAGCTTCCAGCAGATGGCGTGCTCACGCGCACCCTGACCGACGACGAGAACTCGCATGGAACCATTGTAAAGCTATTAGCTGTTGGCTCTTAGCTCTTAGGAGAACGGGAGGTCCGGCACGACCCGTGGCAGCCGAAGGTGGGTACCCGAGCCGCCGCGGTCCAGGCGCGACCCCCGGCACATACCCTAAGAGCTAAGAGCCAACAGCTAACAGCCGGTTTCAAGCCGGGAACGTCCCGCACTCCCTAGACGTTTCGCCAGCAGCTACCGTACATTCCGTCACGATGGCCGCGGAACTACGCCTGATGATCCCGACGAAACCGACCGTGGAGCCTGATGATCGCGAGCTGGTGCAGACGATCCGGGCGGGGGACGCGAACGCCTTCGAGCAGCTCGTACGCCGGAAGACCTCCAAGGTCTACGCCCTCTGCTACCGGGTGATCGGCAACGCCGAAGACGCCAAGGACATCTCCCAGCTGGTTTTCATCAAGCTGTGGGAGAACCTCGAAAAGTACGATGCCTCCTACACCTTCGATACCTGGCTGTACCGGATGGTCACCAACGTGGCCATCGATTTCATGCGCAACAAGCAGTCGCGCGAGAACGCGGTGAACTCGAACCTGCGCCTGGTGCGCACCTCGGCCGACGCGGAGCAGAACGTCATCGTGCAGCGGAAGGAGATCGAGACCGTCTTCAACGAAGTCTCGGCCAACCTCTCTCCCAAGCAGAAGACCATCTTCATCATGAACCAGATGGAGGACCTGCCGTCCGCCGAGATCGCCCGCATCCTCGGGTGCCGCGAGTCGACGGTCCGCAACCACCTCTTCAACGCCCGCAAGCTGATGCAGGCGCAGCTTCAGAAGCGGTACCCCGAATACGCCCAGCTCTGGAAGGAGCGCGCCTGATGAATTGCGATCGTTTCCGCCGCTCTTTCGCTCCCGAGACCGAAGATGCCGAGATCCTCGGCCACCTTCGCTCCTGCGACCCCTGCCTCGACTTTGCGGCGAACGTCGATCCCGACGTGATGTTCCGCGCCCTCGGCGGCAGCGAGATGATCCCGCCCGGCGGCGTGGATGCCTTCGTCGAAGGGGTCATGCAGCAGGTGCGCGTCCGCGAGGTCGAAAGCGTCGCCACGCCGCACCGCACCGTGAGCTGGCCGCGCCGCCTGGCCGTCGCGGCGACCGTCGCTGCCGGCCTGACCGGAGCGCTGATGGTCTACCGTCTCGATTCCACGGCGCCGGTGAAGATGCAGCAGCCGGTCGTCATCGCGGCGACCCGTCCGATGAATCTGACGACGAAACCGATCATCGAGACGTATGAATCGCAAAATGCAACGATCGTCGAAGTGCCGACTGAATCTTCAGACGACGTAAAGATGGTCATGATCTTCGACGAATCCCTCCCGGCGGACTTATGAAGCGAATGCAGCGAATGCTCGTGGTGATGTTGGCGCTCTTCCTCGTTGCGGCTCCCGCCTTCGCGGATGCCGCGGACGCGGGGAAGAAGCTTTCCGTACAGACCTTCCAGTTCAAGCACAAGCCGGCGGAGAAGGCTGCCGCGGCGATCAAGTCGCTGCTCAGCGCCGACGGCTCGCTCGCGATGCAGGCCACGCCGAACGCGCTGGTGATCACCGACTCGCCGGAGAACCTGAAGAAGATCGCCGCCGCGCTGGCGGAGTTCGACCAGCCCGCGCAGGCCTTCCGTCTCTCGATCCGCCTCGTGTCGGCCGGCCGCGGTGCGGCGAACGAAGCGCCGCGCGTTCCCGCCGAGCTGCGCGACATCGCGCCGAAGCTCCAGCTCCTCCGCTACACGCAGCTCGAGAACGCCGGCCAGGCCGAAGTGCTCGGTAAAGAAGGCGAGACCGGTCTGGTGACTCTCGGCAGCTACCGCGCCGACTTCCGCTTCGGCGAGTACGACCAGGCCAGCGACTCGATCAAGGTCAGCGACTTCAACCTGCTCCGTGCGGCCGACGACACGCTGACCCCGATGCTCAAAACCACCCTCAATCTCAAACTCGGCCAGACGGTCATCATCGGTGCTACCCGGCAGCCGAACGCTCGCGCACTGATGATCGTCGTGACCGCGAAGCGCTAACTCTCCTACCTCCACACTTCAAAGCGGGCGCGGCGCGCCACCGCTCACCGGTGCGCCGCGCCACGGGCTGGAGCCCGGCGGCTCTCGAAGTGCTCCGCGACCTCCTCCACGCTGCGCGTGTTGAAGATCTGCTTCGCGGTCAATCCTGCCTTCCGCGCCACCCACGTGCCGGTGATCAGCGCGTTGAGCTCCGAGATCGAATGCGCGTCGGGATTGATGCTGAAGACGACGCCGCGATCGATGGCCCGCTTTACGTGACGCCAGTCGACGTCCAGGCGCCGCGGATTACCGTTGATCTCCACGATCACCCCCTTCTCCGCCGCTTTGTCGAAGATCCGGTCGTAATCGACCTTGTAGCCGCTGCGTGAGAGCAGCAGGCGGCCGGTCAGGTGGCCGAGGATGGTCACGTGCGGGTCGTCCATCGCGCGGAGGATGCGCTCGGTCATCTGCTCCTCGTCCATCTGGAACTGTGAGTGGACGGAGGCGATGACGAAGTCGAAGCGGTCGAGCACCTTCGCGCCATAGTCCATCGTCCCGTCGGGGAGGATGTCGGCCTCGGTGCCGCGAAAGACGCGCATCGGCGCGACGTCGCCTTCGATGGCGTCGATCTCGGCGTGCTGCTCGCGCAGCCGCTCCTCGGTCAACCCGCCGGCGTAATAGGCGGCCTTGGAGTGATCGGAGATGCCGACGTAATCGAAGCCGCGCCCGTGCGCGGCGGTGAGCATCTCGCGCATGGTGTTGCGGCCGTCGGAGAAGGTGGTGTGGACGTGGAACGTGCCGCGGAGGTCGGCCAGCTCGACGAGCTTCGCCCGGCGTTTGCGCTTGAGCTCCGAGGCGTCCTCCCGGCGTTCCGGCTCGACGTAGGGAATCTCGAGCTTCTCGAATGCGTCCGCTTCCGTCTTGGCCTTCGGCAGCTTGCCGAGCGCTTCGACGAACTCGCTGCTGCCGGTGGTACGGAGGACGGTCGTCCCGAACTCCGCGGCGGTGGTGAGGTGAAAGAAGACGTCCATCTCGCCGCGCGCCACGCCCTTGGCGGTGGTGTCGTCGACGAGCTCGAACTGATCGACGAGCTTGGGCAGGCGCTCCAGCACCTTCTCCGGCTTCTTCGTGGAGATGACGATGTTCACGTTGCGGATCACTTCCAGGCGGCGGCGCACGCTGCCGGTGATCTCTGCGTCGTCGATCTCGTCGATGTCGGTGAGGCGCTCGCGGATCATCTCGCCCACCTCGATGCCGACCGGGAGGAGGAACTGCGACTCGCGCAGGCGGGCGAACTCGATGTTCTTGAGGATGGTCTCGGCCGTCTTCGGGCCGAAGCCTTTCAGCTTCGAGATAGCGCCCGATTTCGCCGCTTCTTCGAGCGCGTCGAGCGACCCGATGCCGAGCTCCGTGTAGAGCACGCCGATCTTCTTGAGGCCGAGCTTCGGCACGCGCAGGAGGTCGAAGATGCCGGGTGGGTATTGCTTGCGGAACTCCTCGAGGTAGGGCGACGAGCCGGTGCGGACGATCTCGTCGATGATGTCGCCCGTCCCCTTGCCCACCCCTTCGATGCTGGTCACTTCGCCGCGCTTCACAATGTCGACGATGTCGTCGTCGATCGATTCGACGGCGCGGGCGGCGCGTTCGAAGGCGCGGGCGCGGAACGGTTTCGGATCGCTCAGATCGAGATAGCGGGAGATCTCGTCGAGCATGCGGGCTACGGTGAACTTGTCCATCGCGCGAATTATCATGCGCGCCGCATGCAAGCTTCAGAACGACTTGTGATTGCGGCCGATCTGTCGACGCGCGACGAGATCCTCCGCCTGACCGATGAGCTCCACGGCGTGGCGGGGGTGATCAAGATCGGCCTGCAGGCCTTCATCGCGAACGGACCGTCGATCGTGCAGGAGATCGTGGCCCGCGGCGAGAAGGTTTTTCTCGACCTCAAGATCCACGACATCCCGAACACCGCGAAGCACGCCGTCGAGGAGGCGGCGAAGCTCGGCGCGTCGATCGTCACCGTCCACACCGGCGGCGGTCCGGCCATGCTCGCCGCGTCCGCGCACGATTCGCTGCTGGTCCTGGGCGTGACCGTGCTGACGAGCCTCGACGAGGCCGAGCTGCGCGCGATCGGCCTGCCTGGCTCGCCGATGGAGAACGCCGTGCGGCTGGCGCGGCTCGCCAAGTCGTCGGGATTGGGCGGCGTGGTCGCCTCGCCGCTGGAGATCGCCGCCATTCGCGAGGCGTGCGGCGAAGGATTCGTGATCCTCACCCCCGGCATTCGCCCGAGCGGCAGCGATGCGGGCGATCAGCGGCGGACGCTCACGCCGAAGGAAGCGATCCGGGCGGGGGCGGACTATCTGGTGGTCGGGAGACCGATCACCGGCGCGCGCGACCGCCGCGCCGCGGCAATGGCGATCGTCGACGAGATGACCTGACGCGAAAAAGGCCGCCTTGCGGCGGCCTTCGTCAGTGGGCTGATTCTGTTTATCGCGCCGAGCGCCGGCGCACCGTGCAGTTGCCGTTGCCCGGACCGGGGAAGAAGATCCGCTTGCTGGCGAACTGGCGGCGGTTGCCGAAGACGTCGGTGCCGATCGCGCGGAGAGTGCGTTCGCCGCGCGCGGTCTGATCGAGGTTGACGGAGATGCGCCACGTCTGCACGGGCGTCTTCGAGGAGACGTCGGGGCGCGAGCGCTGGTCGAGCGTCGCGGCGCCGAGGGCGGCGTTGTCGAGGAAGAGCTCCACGTTCACGACCTTCTGCGCGCCGGTGACCCAGCCGTGGATCTCCGCGCCGGTGCAGGAGAGGTGCAGGACGCTTTCGAGCTCGATGCGGCCGGTGACCTGTCCGCAGGCGCCCCAGCTCTGCACGCCGCTCATCTCGCCGACGGTGTAGACGAACGGTCCGACCGCGACCGGGTTCCACTTCACTTCATCGTCGGTCAGCAGCGTCACGTCTTCGTACGCGCGCTCGTCGCGTCCCTCGAAGAACGGCACGCTGAAGTCGAAGACGTCGAAGGCGATGGTGCGCGCCGGCTCGAGGGTCAGCGGATTGCGCTCGTTGATCAGCGTGATCAGGCGGCCGTTCGACTCGTCGAACCACGCCTGCGGATGAAAGTAGATCTCGTTCTGGCGGTCGAGCCAGAGCGCGCCCGGCACGGTGGCCTGGAGGATCCGGTTGAGCTGACCGTTGATGTCCATCGTCAGGATGTCGATGGTCAGGTCGTTCCCGACGCCGAGCAGATCGCTGCCATTGCTTACGAGGAACTCGCCGGCAAGCGAGGAGAGGAAGACACGCGACGGCAGGGCGGGGTTGTTGACGTTCAGCACGTTCAGCCCGCCCTCGGCCAGCACCACGAGGTAGCCGCGGTTCCAGGCGATGTCGTTGAAGCCGATGTAGAAACGGCTTTCGTCGCTGAAGATGCTCGACATCCTCACTGGTGCGGCGAGGTTGGCGATGTTGATCAGATCGATCTGATTGCGGCAGAGCGAAGAGCCGGTCGGCACGCAGAGCAGCGTTTCGGTCGGGTTGAGACCCGCCAGCATGTTGCCGCTCACCGCGAGCCGGCGGTAGTGCAGGTCACGGGTCCGCGAAAGGAGCACCGGTGCGCTGCCGCCCGCGCGGACGTTGCGGAGGTCGTAGACCTCGAGACCGGCCTCGCTGCTGACGAAGAGAGTGCCGTTCGAGAAGGCCGTGCCGCCTTCGGTCTCACGCGCGCCGAGCGAGGGGATGAAATCCTCGCGGGCGATGGTGAGCTGGCCGATGTCGTTGACGGTGTAGGTCGTGAGGACCTGACCGCGAAGGACATGCACCAGGTTCCCGTTGCGGAACACGCCGTGCGGCGAGAGATCGAACGACGTCGCCGGCGGCGTCGTGTCGACCAGAGACAGGGGGCAGTCCGAAACCTGGTGCGTGGCGAGCACCGGGATGGACATCATGGACAGGACGACGACCAGAGCGATCCGTGAAAAAACGCGCATATAGCCTCCCAAAACACACCCGTAAACGCCCGGCGTCGCGCGCCCGCAGCGTCTCACGATACGCGGACTCCTTGTCCGCTCGACTAGCGGCATTGTCCGCTCGAAAGAGCTGGTTCGAGTTCGTCGGCCTCTAAGTGTGTCGCAGTTCAGGCCCTTTTGGCAATATTGGCCAGCGGCTCGCAATGGAAACAGCGGTGTATCATGGGTAACCGGATATGCTCGACGGACATGTATTGGTGCTGAATCGCGTGTTTCAGGCCGTACAGATCACTTCCGTACGGAGGGCGCTCACGCTGCTCTACAAGGGGCAGGTTCGCGCCGTCGACTCGGAGTATCGGACCTACGACTTCGAGAACTGGATGGACATCCCGGCGCAGCCGGCCGACAACTTCGTCCGCACGCCGAGCCGCAACATCGCCATCCCGCACGTGGTGCAACTGCTGGCGTTCGACCGCCTCCCGCGGCAGGAAGTGAAGTTCTCGCGCGGCAACATCTATCTGCGCGACAACAACCGCTGCCAGTACTGCGGAAAGAAGTTCCCCTCGTCGGAGCTCTCGCTCGACCACGTGCTGCCGATCTCGCGCGGCGGCAAGTCGACGTGGGAGAACGTCGTCTGCGCCTGCCTGCCGTGCAACGTGCGGAAGGGCAACAAGCTGCTGCACGAATCCGACATGCGCCTCATTCGCCAGCCGGTACGCCCGAAGTGGCACCCGCTGCATCGCCTGCAGGGACGTTCGTACCCCGAAATCTGGAAGAACTTTCTGGACGAGGCGTACTGGAACGTCGAGCTGAAGGCGTAAAGGCGGTTCCTCGGAGCTCCTCGGGGTCGTCAAGCCGGCTGCCGAGGAACTGCCTTCAACGCACGTTGGATCGTCTCTTGCTATTCCCCCGTCGCGGATCACTGTGTCCAGACTATGGGAGTGGTGAAATGACGTTGGTGAACTCTCTCTGCGCGGAGATCAGCATCTATGACGGTGTCGGCGAATCGACCGGAATCGTCGTGGAGCGAAGCGCAATACGCGGGAAGAAGGGGTTGTGCAAGAGCATGCGCGACCTGGCGATCAAGTCGCGCGTCCTCGGCGACGGGTACTACTACATCCCGATCGACCTCTGGCCGAAAGCAAAGGAACCGGTCGTCGTGCACAAACACGACTGGACCGTCATCAGCTCGATTCCGCGCACATCGCGAACGGGCAAGAAGCGCCGCGCCGCCGTCGAATGACGCGCGGGTATGCGGAATGCACTTCGGCTCGCCAGTTTGAAAAACGGAGAGTTTCGATGAAGCTTGTGAAGATTGCGTTGATCGCGATGTTGATCGCGATTCCTGCAGCAGCGCAGAACGAAGAAGGTCCCGGCCAGGCGCAGGGGGCCGCGGTCGACACGACCGGCAGGGGCTACACGGCGGCGTATGTGATCGAGGCGTCGACCAGGCGCGTCCTGTTCGCCGCGAACGAGCACATGTCGCTCCCCACGGCGTCGATGGCCAAGATGATGACGCTCCTCCTGGTGATGGAGGAGATCCGCGACGGCCGCCTGAAGTACGACTCGCCCGTCACGATCTCGGCCCGCGCCAGCAAGATGGGCGGCTCGCAGATCTACCTTCGCGCAGGCTCGATCTGGCCGGTCAAGAACCTGGTCATCGCCACGAAGGTGCAGTCGGCCAACGATGCGGCGCAGGCGCTGGCCGAGAAGATCGCCGGCTCGTCCGAGAACTTCGCCGACATGATGAATCAGCGCGCGCAGGAGCTCGGGCTGACGCATTCGAAGTTCTTCGATCCGCACGGCCTGCCGAATCCCGACAACCCGGAGATGGTCGACCAGATGTGCCCCCACGATCTGGCCATCCTCGGCCTCGAGCTGATGAAGTACCCGTTCATGCGGCAGCTCGGCGTGGTCGCGGAGATGCCGTTCCGCAACGGTACGCTCGAGCGGATCTACAACCCGAATCACCTGGTGAACCCGCGCAAGGCCAACTACATGGAAGACGCGACCGGCATCAAGACCGGCTACACCGCCAAGGCGGGCTACTGCGTCACCGCGTCGGCCAAGCGCAACAACATGGAAGTGATCGCGGTGATCATGGGCGCGAAAACGGGCGGCGGTCCGAACGGCTCGTTCGCCAACGCGGCCAAGCTGATGAACGAGGCGTTCGTCAATTACCGGATGGTCATGCCGGCCAAGAAGGGCGCGGTGGTCGGCCAGGCCCCGGTGGAGAAGGGCGCGGCGGCGAGCGTTCCGGTCATCGCCGGCGCGGATGCGACGGCACTCGTGAAACGCGGCCAGGAGCGCAACGTGAAGGTGTCGTTCAACGGCACGCCGGTCACGGCGCCGGTCAAGCGCGGCCAGCAGGTCGGCACGATTCTCGTGCAGAGCGGCAATGAGACCATCGCCAAGATCCCGGCCGTCGCGGCGAACGACGTCGCGAAACAGCCGTGGTGGAAAGCGCTGCTGCCGTTCTAAACAAACGAAACGCTACGTAAAGACGACGCGCCGGCCTTCGATTGCGAAGCGGCGCGTCGTCAGTTTCCGGAGCGCCTCCACATACGCCTCGTGCTCCTGCGTGAGGATCCGCGCGGCGAGCGTCTCCGCCGAATCGTCGTCGAGCACCGGCACCGCGCGCTGCACGACGATCGGCCCGGCGTCGAGATGCTCATCGACGAAATGCACCGTGCAGCCGGCCACTTTCACCCCGTAATCGAAGGCCTGCTTCTGCGCGTCGACGCCCGGAAACGCCGGGAGGAGTGACGGATGGATGTTGAGGATGCGGTGGCGGAAGCGCTCCACGAAGCTCGCGCTGAGAAGCCGCATGTAGCCGGCCAGGACGATCAGGTCGGGCCGCGCGGCCTCGAGCAGGCGCGTCACTTCCGCTTCATGCGCGGCGCGATGCGGGAAGGTCTTGTGATCGAGGACCCGCGCCTCGTATCCGAGCTCGCGTGCCCGTACGATTCCGGGCGCGTCGGGTCGGTTGGAGACGACGCAGACGATCTCCGCGTCGAGCTGTCCGGCGGCGATCGCGGCGTGGATCGAAAGAAAGTTCGAGCCGCGGCCGGACAGCAGCACCGCGAGGCGCATCGCTACTCGATCCAGCTCGCGAAGCCGGCCGGCGGGGTGTCGTACTGCACCTTGCCGCTCCCCTTCACGACGTTGCCGATGAAGTAGTAGGTCTGCCCGATTTGCGCGAAGTGCCTGGCGATGCGCTCCACGTCGGCCGGCGCGACCATCAGCACCATCCCCAGCCCCATGTTGAAGACGCGCAGCATCTCCTCGCGATCGACGTTGCCGTGCTTGTAGAGGTACTGGAAGATCGGCAGCACCGGCCAGGAGCCGAGCTTGATCCGCGCATCGAGCGTCTGCGGAAGCACGCGCGGCACGTTGTCGGTGAGGCCGCCGCCGGTGATGTGCGCCATGGCGTGAATGAGCTGGTCGTCGACCAGCGGCAGGAGCGGCTTGAGATACGAGATGTGCGGGGCGAGCAGGGCCTCGCCGACTTTCCCGAACTCCGGCGTGATCGTCTGGTGGTCGTGACCGAGCTTCTCGAAGAGGATCTTCCGCGCCAGCGCGTAGCCGTTGGTGTGCAGGCCGACGGAGGGGAGGCCGAGCAGCACATCGCCCTCGCGCACCGCTTTGCCGTCGATCAGCTTCTTCGCGTCGACGACACCGAGGATGAAGCCGGCCACGTCGTAGTCATCGTCACCGTAGAAGCCCGGCATCTCCGCGGTCTCGCCGCCGATGAGCGCGCAGCCGTTCTCCGTACACGCGCGGGCCATGCCGCGAATGACGTCGGTCATGACCGGCGGGCGGAGCTTGCCGGTGGCGTAGTAGTCGAGGAAGAAGAGCGGCCTCGCCCCCTGCACGAGGATGTCGTTGATGCAGTGGCAGACCAGGTCGTAGCCGACCGTGTCGTGGATCTTCATCGCCTGCGCGACGCGCAGCTTCGTGCCGACACCGTCGGTGGAGGAGACGAGGATCGGCGCGTCGATGCCTTCGAACGTTCCGCGAAAGAGGCCGCCGAACGAGCCGATGTCGGAGAGCACGCCGGGCGTGTAGGTCTGGCGCACGATGCGGCGCACTTCGCGGAGCGCTTCATCCTGCGCGTCGATATCGACGCCGGAGTCGCGATAACTCGTCTTCTCGGTCACGGCGCGCGAGTTTAGCAGACGTACAATGCGCGTCCGTGGCGCAGGCTCTGCTCATCACAACCCTCCTCACCATCGCCGGTCTGATCGCCACGATGGTGGTCGGATTTCAGTCGTCGCCGGCGCACGTCGCCAACCACATCGTCACTGCCCTGGTGACGGTCGTCCTCGGGCTCTTCTCCCAGTCGATGACCATGTTCTTCTTCATCGGCACCGGCAAAGAGCTGAAGGAAAAGTCGGATCAGGATCCGGGCGTCGTCGAGCGCACCAAAACGTTCAAGGCGAAGGTCTTCCCCACCGCGATGTACGCCATGGCCGTGCTGATGGTCACCTTCATCATGGGCGGCGGCGTCGGAACGCGCCGCACCCCGCTCTGGCTGCACAACGCCCTCGCCGCCGCGTCGATCCTGATGTACGTCCGCGCGTACGTCGTGCAGATCCGCGCGATGAACGAGAACGCGGAGCTGATGGAGCGGTATCTGAGGGAGTAAACGATGAACGATGAGAGATGAGCGATGAACGTTGCGCCTCACGGACGCTCATCGCTCATCGCTCATCGTTCATCGCTCAGCCTCACGTCCGGTACAGCGCCGCGCCCCAGTGCAGTCCCGACCCCAGGGCCGTGAAGCAGAGCAGCATCCCCTGCTGCAGCTTGCCGGTGGCGATGCATTCGTGGAGGAGGATCGGCAGCGTGCCGGCGGTGGTGTTGCCGTAACGCTCGATGTTGTGCGGCACTTTTTCGGACGGGAGCTGCAGCTGGTTCGTCACCGCTTCGATGATGCGCAGGTTGGCCTGATGGATGAGCAGGAGGTCGATGTCGCTCACGTTCACACCGGCGGCGGCGCAGACCTCGCGCACCGCGGCAGGCATCTTCGAGACCGCCTCCTTGAAGACCGCACGTCCTTCCATGACCGGGATCATCTGGGCGTTTTCGACCTGCTCGTGCGTGACGTAGGGACGATGACGGAAGCCGACCCCCGGCACGTAGAGCGCTTCGATGTTCGCGCCGTTCGTGTAGAGCTTCGAGCCGAGGAAGCCGCGTGCGTCATCGGTCGATGAGCCTTCGACGACTACCGCTCCCGCGCCGTCGCCGAAGAGGACCACCCGGTCGCGGAAGCGGGTGTTGTACGCGAACTCTTCCGGCGTGATCTCGCGGTCCGACAGGCCGATGGTGGTGTCCCATCCCTTATGCCACGGCATGAACGGCGTGTGGACGTCGGCGCCGACCAGCAGCACGCGCCGGTACTTGCCGCTCTGGATCAGCGAATCGGCCAGATCGAGCCCGTATAGAAAGCCGCTGCACTGCTGACGGATGTCGAAGGTGGGGATGCTCTCGCGGAAGCCCATCTTCGTCTGCAGCACCGGCCCGTTGCCGGGGAAGAAGTGGTCGGGCGTCATCGTGGCGAAGATGATCGCGTCGACGTCGTCGTTCGTCCGGCCGGCGGCGTTCAACGCTTCCTCGGCCGCCATCACACCGAGGTCGGACGAGCCCTGGCCGGGATCGGCGTAGTAGCGCTGCTCGACGCCGCTCCGCGCCCGGATCCACTCGTCGTTAGTGTCCATGAGCTTCGAGAGGGCGTCGTTCTTGACGACGTTCTTCGGGATGCCGATGCCGGTGCCGGTGATGAGGGTGCGCATGCGAGCGCGGAGCTTACCTCAAGCCTCGTGGCGCGCCGTCAGCGTGAACAGCTCGTCGACCGTGAAGTCGTACTTGCGTCCGCAGAACTGACAGGCCACCTGCGTTCCCCCTTCTTCGATCATCTCCTCGATCTCTTCCCGTTCGAAGAGGGCGAGCGGCGCGAGGGCACGCTCGCGCGTGCAGGTGCAGGTGTAGCTGACGGGCATCGGCGTGCCGGTGTCGATCTGCTGGTAGCCGACCCCGCCGAGGAGCGTCGCCACGACGTCTTCGATCGGCATCTTCTCGACGAGTGTGGAGAGCGGCGGCGCGTTGCGGATGGCCTGCTCCACGGCGGAGATCGACTCCTCGCTGGCGTGCGGGAAGGCCTGGATGACGATACCGCCCGCCGCCGCAACGCCGTCGCGCTTGTTCATCACACCGAGCAGCACCGCCGAGGCAATCTGCTCCGAGCTCATGAGATAGCGGGTGAGGTCGTGCGCGATCCCGGTGCCCTCGAGGAGCAGCTGCGAGGTGTACGGCTTGCCGAGCGGAGGGGTGCCGCGCACGACCGTGAGCCGGCCGCTGCCGATGGCGGCGCCGACGTCGAGGATCGGATCGTCTGGCACCGGGTTGGCGACGTAGCCGCGCACGTGGCCGAGCAGGTTGGCGTCGGCGATGACGGTGCCGAGCGGGCCGCTCCCTTCGAAGCGGAGGGTGACGTACTGATTGCGGAAGTCCTTGGCCAGGAGGCGCGCCAGCAGCAGCGAGCCGGTCATGGCGCGGCCGAGGGCGTCGGCGGCGACCGGCGCGAGGTCGAGGATCTCGCGGGCGGTCTCTACGGCCGTGGTGGTCTGGGCGGCCAGAACGCGGAAGTCGCCGCTCGAGGCCATCCCCTGAATGATTCTGTCGGGAGTCTGCATGGAGTGCCAGAGAACGCGCCAGCCGCGCCGATTCTTTCGGTTGAGGCTCGCCGCTTGCTTGAGAACGATGCGGAAGTGGAGGTTCTATGAAAAAGTTCGCACTCGTGCTCGCGGCCGCCTTGCTGACCGCCTGTCAGACTGATTCCCAGGGGAACGTCGAACCAACCGCCGAAACGCGTGATGCCACGCAGGATGTGAAGGACGGGGCGCAGGCCGTGAGCGATCAGGCCACGGCCGCCGCGCAGCAGGTGCGTGACTCCGATGCCGGGCAGCGGGTCGCCGAAGGGGCCGCGAAGATCGGCCAGGGCGTCAAGCAGGGCGCCGGCGAAGCGGCCGAGGCTGCCGGCGACACGCTCTCGCGCGAAGGACGCGAGGCGCAGGCCGAGGTGAAAAAAGACGATCCCCCTCCCCCGACCACCACGACGCGGTAATAATCCGCACCGAATGACGCGGCCCGCGGCGTGGACTCGCGGGCGCAGCGTGAAAGCGAAAGGAGACGTATCCGAATATGGTCAACTTCGGTACCGCGTCCGTCGCCAGCGAGACCAAGACGCTCAAGGTCGGCGATCAGGCGCCCGACTTCGAGCTACCCGGTCATCGCGGTGGCGAGACGTTCAAGCTCAGTGACCTTCGCGGCAAAAAGAATGTCGTGATCGTCTTTTATCCACTCGACTGGACACCCGTTTGAACCGTTCAAATGCCGTCGTACGAGGCCGAAATGGCCGACTTCGAACGGTATGATGCCCAGGTCGTGGGCATTTCGGTCGACAGTGTTCCCAGCCACGTAGCATTCGCCAAATCGATCGGCGGCATCGAGCGTTACCCGCTCCTCGCCGATTTCCATCCCAAGGGCAAGGTCTCGCAACAGTACGGCGTCTTCAAAGAGGACAAAGGCATCTGCGAGCGCGCCATCGTGATCGTCGATAAAGAGGGGAAGATCCGCTACATCGACGTGCACGACATCTCGGAAGCGCCCGACAACCAGCAGTTGCTCGAAGTCCTTCGCGATCTCTAGTCACACGAGCGGCGGGCGGTCCACGCGTCCGCCGCATCCCTTCCTCAGGAGTCCGAAGTGCTGAACATCTCCCGCCGCTGTGTGCCGTTCACCCCGTTCGATAAAGAGCTCTCCGGTGCCATCGTGACGCTCGTCTCCGCGACCGGCGCCTACCTGCCGGATCAGGAGCCATTTCCGCCGGAGGATCCGGGCGACGTCAGCTACCGCATCATCCCCGCGGAAACCGAGACGTCGACACTGAAGATCGCGCACCATCACTACGATCACAGCGAAGCGGACAATGATCCGAACATCGTCTTCCCGCTCGACACCCTGCGCGAGCTGGCCAGCGAAGGCTTCATCGCCGGCATCAACGACAAGCACTACAGCTACGGCTTCACCACCCGCCTCAAAGAGCTGTACGAGACCACCTTTCCCGAGCTCGCCGACAAGGTCGAGCGCTCGAAGACCAAGCTGGCCGTGCTGACCGCCGGCTGCCCGGAGACGTGCCATCGCACCATCGCCACGCTGGCCCGCGAGATCGAAGCACGTGGTATCCCGACCGTGATCATCTCCGCCTCGCCGACCGCCACGGAATCCGTGCGCCCGCCGCGCGCCATCACTTGGGACGGCGTCGCCATCGGCCGCATCGTCGGCGCCGCCGGCGATCGCGAGCACCACAAGAAGATCGTCCGCGCCGCGCTCGAGACGTTCACGCAAGTGACACCGCCGGGGCGGGTGATCACGAAGTAGCGGTTCCGAGGAACTCATGAAAACCGTCCCTCTCGGCAGCAGCGATGAACGAATCAGCGCCATCGGCTTCGGCGGGATGCCGCTCTCCATTCAGGGGCGTCCGGACGAAGAGACCGGACGGCGGGTGATCCACGCTGCGGTCGATGCGGGGATGACGTTCATCGATACGGCGGACGTCTACTGCCTCGACGATCGCGATATCGGGCACAACGAGCGGCTGATCGCCTCGGCGGTCGGCGGCCGTAGCGACGTGAAGATCGCCACGAAGGCGGGGCTGCGCCGGCCGCGCGGGGCATGGACGAACGACGGCTCACCGGCGCACATCAAAGAGGCGTGCGAGCGGAGTCGGCGCGCGCTGGGCGTCGATGAGATTTTTCTCTACCAGTTCCACGCTCCCGATGCGCGGGTGCCGTTCGAAGCGAGCATCGAAGCGTTCGCGGAACTGCACCGGCAGAAGAAGTTCCGCTACTTCGGCCTCAGCAACGTCTCGATCGCGCAGATCGACGCCGCGGAACGCATCCTGCCGGTGATGTCGGTGCAGAACCGCCTCAATCCGTACTTTCGGGAGAACGTCAAAGTGGCCGCGGAGTGCGGACGGCGCGGCATCACCTTCCTCGCCTACAGCCCGGTCGGTGGCGGGCGGCTCGCGAAGAAGCTGCCGCAGTTCGACCTTCTGATCGAGCTCGCGCGGAAGCACGGCGCCTCGGTGCATGCGATCGTGCTGGCCTGGGTGCGCTCGAAAGGTTCGACGGTCGTCCCCATTCCCGCGGCGCGCTCCATCGAGCACGCGGTCGACAGCGCGAAGTCGATCGATGTCCAGCTGTCGGTGGAAGAGCTCGCGGCCATCGACGAAACAGATTTCGACCGAAGCTGAGGCGGTGTTGCGCCCGCCGCAAAAATCGCGAATACCTCCGCCCTCGCGTTGTTCTATGCTTCGCCGCTGTACAGGAGGGGCTTCGGAGAGTTGACTACGCACCCTGAAGAGATCGTCGCCATGCCGCAGGAACAGGAATGGAGCGTCGAGGACGCCTCGTCGCTCTACATGATCGATCGCTGGGGCGCCGGCTACTTCGGCGTCGCGCCGAACGGTGACATGACGGTCTCGCCTCTTCAACAGAAGGGGATCGCCGTTCCGATCATCGACGTGCTGCGCGAGGCGCAGTCGCAGAAGCTCGACTCACCGCTCCTGATCCGCTTCCAGGATCTGCTCCGTCACCGCGTGGAGCTGATCAACAACGCCTTCAACCGGACCATCCGCGATACCAGCTATCGCGGCATGTACCGCGGCGTCTTTCCGATCAAGGTGAACCAGCTGCGCGAGGTGGTCGAGGAGATCCTCGACGCCGGCGCCAAGTACCACTTCGGGATCGAAGTCGGCTCGAAGCCGGAGATCTTCGCCGGTCTGGCCGTGCACAACGATCCGGACGCGCTGATCATCTGCAACGGCTACAAGGACGCGAGCTACATCCGCCAGGCACTGATCGGCCGGAAGCTCGGCAAGAAGGTCATCCTCGTCGCGGAGAAGATCTCCGAGGTGGCGATGATCACCAGGATCGCCCAGGAGATGAACGTCGAGCCGTGGATCGGCATGCGCGTGCGCCTCTTGTCGAAAGGCGAGGGGAAGTGGGCCACGTCCGGCGGCGAGCATGCGAAGTTCGGCCTCTCGACGGCGGAGATCCTCGAAGCGGTGGACGTGCTGCGCGAGGCGAAGATGGAGTCGAGCTTCAAGCTGCTCCACTTCCACATCGGCTCGCAGATCCCCGACATCCTGACCATCAAACGCGCCGTCCGCGAGGCGGCCATGTACTACGCGAAGCTGTACAAGAGCGGCCACCGGCTCGAGTACCTCGACGTCGGCGGCGGGCTGGCCATCGACTACGACGGCTCGCGCTCGCGCTTCCACTCGTCGATGAACTACACCGTCGAGGAGTACGCGCGCGACGTCGTCTCGAACATCGCCGACGTCTGCGACGACGAGAAGGTGCCGCATCCGCACATCGTGTCGGAGTCGGGCCGCGCCACGGTCGCCCATCACTCCGTCCTCGTCGTGCAGGCCTTCAGCGCGATCGAGAAGACCCCCATCGAGCCGCGCGAGGTCCGCGCCGCCGATCACAAGCTGGTCCGGGAGCTGCTCGACATCGATCGCCGTCTCGGCCCTTCTACCGCCGTGGAGGCGTGGCACGACCTGCAGCAGATCAAAGAGCAGGCGCAGGTGCTCTTCGAAGTCGGCCAGCTGGAGCTGGAAGCGAAAGCGCGCGTCGAGTCGCTCTTCTGGGAGGTCGCCGAGCGGATGCAGGGCATCGTCCGGTCGATGGATCCGGACGAAGTGCCGGAGGACCTCCGCAACCTGCCGATCGAGCTCGCCGATCAGCACATCTGCAACTTCTCGGTCTTCCAGTCGCTGCTCGATCACTGGGCGCTCGGGCAGCTCTTCCCGATCGTCCCCATTCACCGTCTGCACGAGCGGCCGCAGCTCGAGTCGACCATCGTCGACATCACCTGCGACTCCGACGGCAAGGTGTCGAAGTTCATCGACCTCAACGACGTGCGCGACACGCTGCCGCTCCACGAGATCCGCAACGGCGAGTCCTATTACCTCGGCGTCTTCCTGACCGGCGCCTACCAGGACATCATGGGCGACATCCACAACCTCTTCGGCCGGGTCAACGAGGTGCACGTCTTTCTCGATCCCGATGAAGAAGCCGGTTTCTACATCGAGGAAGAGATCCCCGGCCAGCCGATCGGCGAGGTGCTGGCCATGACGCAGTGGGACTGGCGCGACCTCGAGAAGCGGATGAAGCAGCAGATCGACGTGGCCATCAAGCAGGACCGCGTCAAGCCGGGCGAAGGGATGCGCCTGCTGCAGGACTACGAGCGGGGGCTGAAGGATCAGACGTACCTGACGTTCGAAGGCTCTTAGCTGTTGGCTCTTAGCTCTTAGGAGTACCGGGCGAGGGCGGTGCGTTGCGGGCAGCGCACGTCAGCAAACTTGCTGAAAAGCGGAGTCGAAACGCTTCCGACGGACGATAAAAAGCCTCCACTGTCAGCAAACTTGCTGAAGAACGAGGAAAAAAAGGGTCCAACGGAGGGTATTTTTCGTCCGATGGACGATTGAAAAGCTCCGTTTTTCAGCAAACTTGCTTACAAACGAGGAAAAATATCCTCCGATGGAGGAAAAATATCGTCCGTTTTTAGCAAAGTTGCTGAAGAACGAAGCTGACAGCCAAGAGCCCCAGCCGGAAATGCCCCCCTGCCACGGTTCGTTAACACTGGATACCGACGCCAAACAGGAGAGAACTCGATGCGGAAAACACTCGCGCTCTGGACGATGACGGCTGTGCTTGCCGCGAGCAGCGCATTTGCTGCCGGCGAAGCGCGCATCAGCGGGAAGATCGTTGACGCGCAGACCAAACAACCGATCCCGAACGCCACGATCAAGTACGAGGCGATCGAGGCGAAAACCGTGAAGAAGGAGTTGCAGGCGAAGGCCGACGGCAACTACGCGGTGTTCATCCTCGACGGCACCATCCGCTACCGCTTCACCTTCTCGGCGCCCGGCTACCAGCCATACGAAGAGGTCGTCAAGCTGAAGCTCGGCGAGCCGAACAAGAAGGACATCGAGCTGGCCAAGGGCTCTGCCCCGGCCGCTGCAACCGCGACCAAGCAGGTCGAGACGACCTCGAGCGCCGATCCGGCCATCGTCGCGTACAACGACGGCGCGAGCCTGGCGAACGCGGGCAACGCTGCCGGTGCGATCAAGAAGTTCGAAGCGGCCGTGGCCGCCAAGCCGGACTTTGGCGCGGCCTGGATGGCGCTGGCGAAGGTGCAGCTCAAGCAGAAGAACTATCCGGCCGCGATCACGGCGGCGCAGAAGTACCTGGAGATGGACGAAGAGGACACCGACATGTGGGCGGTCCTCCACACCGCGTACACCGCCACGGGTGACAAGGCCAAGGCGGCCGAGGCGCTCAAGAAGCTGCCGGCGAACGCGACCGGCCTCTTCAACGACGCGGCCAAGGCGATCAACGGCGGCAACGACGCCGAGGGCGAAAAGCTGCTCAAGCAGGCCATTGCCGCAGACGCCAGCTTCGCAAACGCGTACTATGAGCTCGGCATGATCTACGCCCGGGCGCAGAAAAACGCGGATGCTCGTCAGAACCTCCAGAAGTACCTCGAGCTCGACCCGAACGGCCCCAACGCCGCCATGGCGAAGGAGATGCTCAATTACGTCAAGTAGCTTTCCCGCAAGGGCGGCCATTCTCGTGGCCGTCCTTTTCCTCGCCGCCTGCGCCTCGAAGGTGCCGGGTACGGAAGGCGGACGCGTCGAGATCGAGCTCGTGCAGCTGAGCACGGTCCCGGCCGCGGCGCGCCACGTCTCCGGCGGCGCGCCGATCCAGTACAACGTGCGGGTCGGCAATCGCACCGGCGACACGATCACCCTCCAGCAGATCCAGCTGCAGACCGTCTCCGACGTCGGGCCGTACGTCATCCAGCTGACCACGAAACCGTACGACGTGAAGATCCCGTCGAACGAGTTCCGCGACGTGGAGATGTGGGCGCCGTCGCAACTGACCGGCAGCACGCTCTCGGGCGCCAACAGCCCCGCCACGCTGCGCCTCACCCTGCGCTTCGATTCGACCGCGGGCGTGTTCCAGGAGACGGTGATCCGTCAGGCACACGCGGCCGTGACGTCGCGCGGCGACTAGCGGGCGCTCAGCTATTCAGCTGCTCAGCGAGTGAGGAGAACCTGCGCCTCCTGAACAGCTGAGTAGCTCCCCCTCACACCAACACCACTTCCGGCTCATACGCGAGCACCGGCGCGAGCCAGCGCTCCACCTCGGCCAGCGGCATCTCTTTGCGCGAGGCGTAATCCGCCACCTGGTCGGGGCCGATCTTGCCGAGCGAAAAGTAGCGCGCCTGCGGGTGGCCGAAGTAGAAGCCGCTCACCGAGGCCGCCGGCATCATCGCGCACGACTCGGTGAGCTCCATGCCGAGCGACTCCGCGCTGAGCAGCGAGAAGAGCGTCCGCTTTTCCGTGTGATCGGGGCAGGCCGGATAACCGGGAGCCGGACGGATGCCGCGGTACTTTTCGCCGATCAGCTCTTCGGTCGTGAGCGTCTCGCTCTGCGCGTACCAATGCTCGCGCGCTTCTTTGTGCAGCTTCTCCGCGAGCGCCTCCGCCAGCCGGTCGGCCAGCGCTTTGACCATGATCGAGTTGTAGTCGTCGTGATCCTTCTGGAAGCGCGCCACCAGCTCCTCGACGCCGATGCCCGCCGTCACCGCAAAGCCGCCGATGTAGTCGGGCGTGCCGTGCTGCGCGACGAAATCGGCCAGCGCGAAGTTCTGCCGCGTGGTCGTCTCCTGCTGCTGACGGAGCGTGTGAATCCGCGCGATGACTTCCGTCCGTTTGTCGTCGGCGTACAGCTCGATGTCGTCACCTTTCCGGTTCGCCGGCCAGAAGGCGTAGACCGCGCGCGCCTTCAACAGGCGGCCGTCGATGATCTCCTGCAGCAGGCGCCGCGCGTCGTCGTACAGCTCTTTGGCGCGCGGCTCTTCGACGATCTGCGGATAGCGGCCGCGCAGTTCCCAGGTCTGGAAGAACGGCGTCCAGTCGATGAACGGCTCGATCGACGCGAGCGGCACGTCGTCGTACTGGCGCACGCCGAGGAACGACGGCACCTCCGGCGTCACAAAGGAGATGGACGGCTTGCGGCGGCGCGCTTCCTCGAGCGAGAGGATGTTGCGATCGCCGGCGCGCGCCTCCTGCTCTTCGCGCAGCTTCACGTACTCGGCGGCGATGCCGCGCGCGTATTCGTCTTTCTTCTCGGAGAGCAGCGAGCTGACCACAGTCACGGCGCGCGAGGCGTCGATCACGTGCACGACCGGACCGGAGTAACGCGGCGCGATCTTCACCGCGGTGTGCAGCTTCGAGGTGGTCGCGCCGCCGATGAGCAGCGGCACGCGGAACTTGCGGCGCTCCATCTCGCGCGCGACGTGCACCATCTCGTCGAGCGATGGCGTGATCAGGCCGGAGAGGCCGATCACGTCGACCTTCAGCTCTTCGGCCGCGTCGAGGATCTTGTCGGCCGAGACCATCACGCCGAGGTCGATCACCTCGTAGTTGTTGCAGCCGAGAACCACGCCGACGATGTTCTTGCCGATGTCGTGGACGTCGCCTTTCACGGTGGCCATCAACACCTTGCCGCGCAGCGACGTGTCGCCCGACTTTTTCTTTTCCTCTTCCATGAACGGGAGGAGGTACGCGACCGCCTTCTTCATGACGCGCGCGCTTTTCACGACCTGCGGGAGGAACATCTTCCCGGCGCCGAAGAGATTGCCGACCACGTTCATGCCGGCCATGAGCGGCCCTTCGATGATGGAGAGGCCGGTCGGATACTTTTGCCGCGCTTCCTCGACGTCGGCGTCGATGTAGTCGACGATGCCTTTGATGAGCGCGTGCGAGAGGCGCTCTTCGACGCTGTCGCTGCGCCACTCTTCCGCTTCCTTCTCGGTGGCCTTCCCCTTCCCTTTGACCGTCTCGGCGAAGTTGACCAGCCGCTCGGTCGCGTCGGGACGGCGATTGAGCAGGACGTCCTCGACCAGCTCGAGCAGATCCTTCGGGATCTCTTCGTAAATACCGAGCTGCCCGGCGTTGACGATGCCCATGGTCAGCCCGGCGCGAATGGCGTGGTAGAGAAACGCGGCGTGCATCGCCTCGCGAACGACGTTGTTGCCGCGGAACGAGAACGACACGTTGCTGATGCCGCCCGAGGCGTGCGAGAGCGGAAACTTCTCGCGCAACTGCCGCACCGCTTCGATGAAGTTGACGCCGTACGGGTTGTGCTCTTCGAGGCCGGTGGCGACGGTGAGCACGTTGACGTCGAAGATGATGTCGGCCGGCGAGAAGCCGACCTCGTCGACGAGGATGTGGTACGCACGCGAACAGATCTCGACCTTGCGCTCGACGCTGTCGGCCTGCCCCTGCTCGTCGAAGGCCATCACGATTACCGCCGCGCCGTAGCGCTTGCAGAGCCGCGCGTGGTGACGGAAGACCTCTTCGCCTTCTTTGAGCGAGATCGAGTTGACGACTGATTTCCCCTGCAGCGTCTTGAGGCCGGCCTCGATGACCGACCACTTCGAGCTGTCGACCATGATCGGGACCTTGGAGATGTCGGGCTCCGAGGCGATCAGGTTCAGAAAGTCGGTCATCATCGCCTCGGAGTCGAGGAGACCTTCGTCCATGTTGACGTCGAGGATGTTCGCGCCGCCTTCGATCTGCTGGCGCGCGACCGTCAGCGCCGCTTCGAGATCGCCCGCTTTGATGAGCTGCGCGAACTTCGGCGAGCCGGTGACGTTGGTGCGCTCGCCGACCATGATGAAGTTCGAATCTTCCCGAACGGTGAGCGGCTCGAGCCCGGAAAGGCGCAGCAGCGGATCGACGGTCGGCGGCACGCGCGGGGGGAGCGTCGCCACGATCTCGCTGATGCGGCGGGTGTGATCGAAGCCGGTGCCGCAACAGCCGCCGACGATGTTGAGCCAGCCGTTCTCCGCAAAGTCGCGCAGGATCGCTGCCATCTCGTCGGCGGTCTCGTCGTAGCCGCCGAGGGCGTTCGGCAGGCCGGCGTTCGGATAGCAGGAGATGAAGACCGGCGCGATGGCGGCCAGCTCTTCGACGTGCGCCCGCATCTCCTGCGCACCGAGCGCGCAGTTGAGGCCAACCGCGAGCAGCGGCGCGTGGGAGATGGAGTTCCACGCCGCTTCGACGGTCTGCCCGCTGAGCGTGCGGCCGGAGGCGTCGGTGATGGTCAGTGAGGCGATGACCGGCAGCACGATGCCGGTGTCGGCGAAAAACTTCTCGATCGCGAACAGCGCCGCCTTGAGGTTGAGCGTGTCGAAGGTCGTCTCGGGCAGGAGGATGTCGACGCCACCGTCGACCAGGCCGCGCACCTGTTCGTAATACGCCTCGACCAGCTCGTCGAACGTCACGCCGCGGAAGCCGGGATTGTTGACGTCGGGCGAGAGCGAGGCGGTGCGGTTGGTGGGGCCCATCGCGCCGGCCACGAAGCGCGGCTTCTCCGGCGTCGAGAACTCGTCCGCGGCTTTGCGGCAGATCTCCGCCGCCGCTTTGTTGATCTCGTAGACGTACGGCTGGAGGTCGTAATCGGCGAACGAGATCGCCTGCGCGTTGAAGGTGTTGGTCTCGATGATGTCGGCGCCCGCCTCTAGATACTGGCGATGGACCTCGTCGAGCACCGACGGCCGGGTGATCGCGAGCACGTCGCTGGCGCCCTTCAGATCGCGCGGATGATTCGCGAAACGCTCCCCGCGGAACGCGCTCTCCTCGAGCGAGTAGCGCTGGATCATCGTCCCCATCGCTCCATCGAGCACGAGGATGCGCCGGGTGAGAAGGTTGCGAAGCTCTTCAGTGCGATTCGGCTGCGGCATCTTTTTCTCCAAAAGCAAAAGCCCCGCACAAATGCGGGGCCTCGGGTCGTGAGATCTACGTCTCGACTTCCGGCTCTTTAGCGTTTTTTAACCTGGTCGCAAGCGGCCCCAAATCAACCCAGGTGCCGCGAACTATATCATGCAGGTCATGACCACGACACCCGCCGAAACGCCCATCGCTCATACCGAACCGGTCAACGCGCAGATCCTCGCGGTCTCCGAGGATCGCATCCAGGGCTTCGTGCGCGATCCGTTCGGCGAGATCGCAAAGTTGTCGGGGCTGGACGTTGAGCTGGTGATGGAGCGGATCGCGGCGATGCTGCGGGCCGGAACGATCCGGCGCGTGCGGCAGACGCTGATGGCGACAAACCTGGCCGAGGGGGCGCTGGTGGCTTGGCAGTTCCCGGCCGACAAAGTCGATGCAGCCTTCGACTTCATGTTCCAGCAGGATCCGTTCTCCGGTCACGTAGTCATCCGCTCGACCGACGCGGCCACGCCGGGCTCGAACTACCGCCTCTGGACCACGGTGAAAGTGCCGCAGGGGTACTCGATCGAGAAGCATTGCGCCTTTCTCGCGCGGCTGACTGGCGCGGAGCACTTCCGGGTGATGCCGGCCAAGCGGATCTTCGCGCTCGGCGTCGGCCACGTGCGCCGTAAGGGGATGGAGCCGGGCTCGAAGTCGGATGAGCTGGCGCAGGTCAAGGACACGTCGAAGGTGGAGCTGTCGGACCTCGACTGGCGCGTACTGACCGCGCTCAAGCGCGAGCTGACGCCGGACGAAGTGACGCGCGATCTCTGGCAGCGGCGCGCCAAGGAAGCGGGTGTCTCGCACGAGGAGTTCTGCAGCGTCGCCGAAGATCTCAACAAGCGCGGCGTGGTGGGGCGGTTTTCGACGTTCCTCGAACATGTGAAGCCGCTGCAGAGCGGCGAGCGGGTCACGCGCTTCAACGCGCTCTTCCACTGGGCCGTGCCGCCCGGCCGCGAGCTCGAAGCGGGACGCGAGGTGGGGCGCTTCCACATCCTCACGCACTGCTACTGGCGCGAAGGCGGTCCGGAGTTCCGCGACGTCAACATCATGGCGGTCGCACACGGCACCGAGAAGGAGCTCGTCCTCGCGCACAAGCGCGCCATCGACGAGCATCTGGAATCGGTCGGGATTCCGGTGGCGTACACGAACGTCTTCTGGGGCGGCCGCAGCGAGATCAAGCCGAGCGAGATCTCGCCGTTTGCGTATCGCGAGTGGTGCGAGGCGCGCGGCGTCGATCCGGAAGCGATGCGCTGACGCGCGGAGCTACGACGCGACCGCGAAGGTGACGCCGGGATTCTCTTTCTCGGCGTATTCGAGCTCCCACGAGGATGTGAAGAGGACGACCGCCTTGCCGGCGCTGTCGGTGGCGACGCGGCTCTTCGACGGCAGCGTCATGCGCGCCACCTCGTCGATGTCGCGATCGACCCAGCGGGCCAGCTTGTAGGGAAGCTGCATCAGCGTCGTCTCGACGTTGTATTCGGTCTCGAGCCGCGACTGCAGCACTTCGAACTGCAGCTCGCCGACGACGGCGAGAATCGGTTCGCTGCGCAGTCCCTCGTGCAGCGTGAAGACCTGCATCGCCCCTTCTTCTTCGAGCTGCTCGAGCCCCTTCTGGAACTGCTTCTGCCGCGTGACCTGCTTCGCGCGCAGGGTCGCGAAGTGCTCCGGCGCGAAGCGGGGGATGCGATCGAACTCGATCGGCTCCGCGGAGGAGACGGCGTCGCCGATCTGGAAGAGTCCCGGGTTGACGAAGCCGATCACGTCGCCCGGATAGGCGCGCTCGATGGTCTCGCGCTCGCGCGCAAAGAGGCGATGCGGGCGGGTCATGCGCACTTCGCGCTTGAGCCGGGCGTGCTGCACCGGCATGTCCTTCTCGAAGACGCCGGAGGTGATGCGCATGAAGGCGAGCCGGTCGCGGTGCCGCTTGTCCATGTTCGCCTGGATCTTGAAGACGAAGCCGGTGAAGTTGTCGGAGGTCGGCTCGAGCTCGAAATCCTCCCCTTTCTGCTTCGCATGACGCGGCGACGGCGGCGGGGCGAGCTCGATCACGGCGCGAAGGAACGGCTCGACGCCGAAGTTGTTCACGGCGCTGCCGTAGAAGACCGGGATGACCCGGCCGTACTCGAACTGCTTGCGGTCGAACGATGCCCCGGCGCCATCGAGCAGCTCCGCGGCGTCGCGGAGGTCCTGCCATGCGGTCGGTCCGATCGCATCTTCGAGCGTCGGATCATCGAGACCGCTGACCGTCACCGGCGCGATCGACGCCCCGTGCTTCGTGCGCTCGAAACGGAGCACCTGCTGGTTGCGCAGGTCGTAAACGCCCTGAAAGCTGGGGCCGTCGCCGATCGGCCAGTTCATCGGAACGACCGAGACTTTGAGCTCGCGTTCGATCTCGCTCAGCAGCTCGAATGGATCCTTGGCCGGCTGGTCGAGCTTGTTGACGAAGCAGAGGATCGGGATGTGCCGCATCCGGCAGACCTCGAAGAGCTTCCGCGTCTGCGGCTCGATGCCCTTCGCCCCGTCGAGCACCATCACCGCGCTGTCGGTCGCCGCCAGCGTCCGGTACGTATCTTCGGAAAAGTCCTGGTGGCCGGGGGTATCGAGGAGGTTGAGCACCGCCCCTTCGAACTCGAACTGCAGCACGGTCGAAGTGATGGAGATGCCGCGGCTCTGCTCCATCGCCATCCAGTCCGAGGTGGTGTGGCGCTGCTGCTTGCGCGCGCGGACGGAGCCGGCCTCTTCGATCGCGCCGCCGTAAAGGAGGAGCTTTTCGGTGAGAGTGGTCTTGCCGGCGTCGGGGTGCGAAATGATCGCAAAGGTCCGTCGCCGCGCGACTTCGCGGCTCAGCTCGTCAGTAGTCTCGGGAACGGCTGTCATGGCGCGGGCGAGAACAGCAAGGCCTGCTCACATCATCCCGTCACTTGATATGAGCGAACCGCACGCAGGAATACTTGACAATCTGCCGATCGTTTCTTAGATTACCTGAGCGTGAAACGCTCATAGCAGCAAAGAAGACAGAAGGAGGACAAAATGACGTTCGTGACTCGTTCTACCAATCCTTTCAATCAGTTGCGCCGGATGGAGCGCGCGTTCGAGCCGTTCTTCCGCTTCCCCTACCTTGAAGAGACGATGCCGGCCGGCTGGAATCCTGCCGTCGATGTCGCCGAGGATACCGAGAAGATCTTCGTCCGCCTGGAAGCGCCGGGCGTGAATGAGAAGGACCTGCGCGTCTCCTTCGAGGATGGCCTGCTCACCGTCAGCGGCGAGCGGCAGTTCGAGCGGAAGGAAGACCGCAATTACCACCGCATCGAGCGGGCGTACGGCAGCTTCACCCGGACGTTCTCGCTGCCGCGCAGCGTCGACGCGAGCCAGATCCAGGCGAACTATCGCGACGGCATCCTCGAGATCGAGATCCCGAAGAAAGAGGAAGCGCGTCCGAAGCAGATCCAGATCAACGTCAACACGAACAAGCAGATCGAGGCGTAACTACGGAGCTTCATGACGCGGGTTACCTGCGCCTCATGAAGAGGTGCAGTTGATCCGCATACCGCCGCTCGCCGGGCGCCAGCTCGCGGGCGGCGGTGTAATGTTGCTCCGCGGCTTTGCGGTCGCCGAGCGCTTCGCAGACCGCCGCGAGGTTGAAGCGCAGCGGCGCCGACCGCGGATCCCTCCGCAGCGCTTTCTCCCACACCGCCCTCGCCTCGGCGAACCGCGACGCGGCGATCATCACCATCCCCTCTTCGAACGCCGGCGCGCTCGCTTCGAGACCAATCGACTCGCGCACGCGCCGCAGCGTGATCCGCTCGGCCGCTTCGCGCGCGGCCAGACGCGTGGCGTGTTCGAGCGCGATGAGGCGCTCGTCGTCGCTCGGCTCGGAGACGCGCGGCGAGGTGCCTTCCCCCTTGATCGTGAAGGTGGCGACGCGGCGGACGCTCTTCGCCTCGATGATGTCGATCTTCGCCGAGCAGCGTGCGTCGAACCATGACTGCTGCCGCTTCACACGATTGCGATCGGTGTCGAAGACGCTGACCTCGCCGCTCTTCCGCTCCGATGTGCAGGTGAAATTCCGGATGCCGAGGTACGCGTCGGCCGGCTCGGCGCGGCGAAGCTTCTCCGCGGTCGTGCTGTCGACCGTGTCCTTGAGGATGATGAAGCCTTTCCGCGTCGCGTTCCGCACCCGCAGCAGGCGCGATTCGTTGACCCTCTCCTCGAAGGCCAAGAGGAACGGCTCGATCTGGTTGCTGTCGCCGAGGGCGGAGAGGATGGCGACCGACTCGGCTTGGCCGAGGTCGTACGGCGCGGCAACGGAACGCTCGTAAGAGATGCGGGGTTGCACCGCAAACGCGAGCGGCGCGACAAGAAGCGGCAACAATAGCCCCCGAATCCTTCGCATGAGCCCGGCGCCGATCTTACGCCAGTTCCGCCGGGTAGGTAGAATCCCGCCCGCATGCGATTGAACGTAACGAGTGAGATCGGGCGTCTGAAGTCTGTCCTGGTCCACCTCCCCGGGCGTGAGATCGAGGAGATGGTCCCGCCCATGATGGCCCAACTCCTCTTCGACGACATCCTTTACGGCCAGGTGGCGCGCGAGGAACATCGCCGATTCCAGCAACTGATCCGCTTCGTTGCCGACGACGTCGTCGACATCCAGGACCTGCTCGAAGAGGTCTTCGAGAATCCGGAGCTGAAGGATGCGCTGGTCCGCGACCTCGGCAAGCGCAATGGCCTGAGCCGCAACCTGATCGGCCGCCTTCGGGAGCTGGGGCCCGCCGCCCTCGCCGAAGTACTGATCGGCGGCATCGCGAAAGAAACCGGCTCCGGCGAGCTGCCGGAGTTCGAGCTCTTCCCGATCCCGAACCTCTTCTTCATGCGTGATCCGCAGGTAGTGATCGGCGATCGAGTGGTGATCTCGTCGATGGCTACGCAGGCCCGCCGCCGCGAGTCGCTGATCTCGAAGTACGTCTTCGAGAATCACCCGCGCTTCAAAGAGGTGCCGCCATTCTGGGTCGACTTCATGGCCACGGAGCCGGAGCGGCCAATGTCGCGGCGGATGCCGACCCTGGAGGGCGGCGACGTGCTCGTGCCGAGGCGCGATCTGCTGCTGGTGGGCATCACCGAGCGGACGAACAAGACCGGCGTCGAGGCGCTCATTCGATCGCTGAAAGCGGAGAAGGCGGGCGTCGAGACGGTGATCATCGTCGACATCCCGCGCCAGCGCTCCTTCATGCACCTCGACACGATCTTCACGTTCATCAACCGGCACGAGTGCCTGATCTATCCGCCGGTCATCCTGCCGAGCGGCAGCCAGGCCGCGAAGATCACCAGCGTCGATCTGACGAAGAAAAGGTCGGTCGGGTACTCCGAGCAGAAGTCGCTGCTCGGAGCGCTGAAGAAGTGCGGCTTCGAGCTCGAGCCGATCTACTGCGGCGGGAAGCGCGCGGTCGACCAGCAGCGCGAGCAGTGGACTGACGGCGCGAATGCGTTCGCGCTCGCACCCGGGATCATCCTGCTGTACGAGCGCAACGTGCGCACCGCCGAGGAGCTGCAACGCCACGGCTATCACATCGTCTACGAGGATGACCTGCTCCTCGGCAGAACGGAGCTCGAGACGTGGACCGACAAAAAGTACGCGCTGCAGATCGCCGGCAATGAGCTGGCGCGCGCACGCGGCGGTCCGCGCTGCATGACCATGCCGCTCGTGCGCGAGGAGCTTTAACCTGCTTGGCTGAAACGAAACCGAAACTGGCAGTGGTCGCCTTCGGCGGCAACGCGCTACTCCGTCCCGAGGACCGCGGTACGCAGGAAGAACAGATCGCCCGCGCCAAACAGGCCGCGCGGTGGCTCGCGGAAGTGGTGCGCCACGGCTACAAACTGATCGTCGTGCACGGCAACGGGCCACAGGTCGGCAACATCCTCGTGCAGGCCGAAGAAGCGTCGACCAAGATCCCGCCGCAGTCGCTCGACGTCTGCGTCGCGCAGACCGAGGGCTCGATCGGCTTCATGCTCCAGCAGGCCATCCGCAACCGGCTCGAGGCAATCGGCGTCGGCGGTGAGGTCGTGACGGTACTGACGGAAGTGGAGGTCGACCCGACCGACATCGCGTTCAAACGCCCCACCAAACCGATCGGGCCGTTCTTCACCCGCTATCGCGCTGAAGCGCTCGAGCGAGACCTCGGGTGGACGATGCGCGAGGACTCCGGCCGCGGCTGGCGCCACGTGGTGCCGTCTCCGCGACCGCTGAAGATCCTGAACATGCAGACCATCGCCCACATGCTCGACACCGCGTCGGTGGTCATCGCCGCGGGCGGCGGCGGGATTCCGGTGGTCAAAGGGCGCGACGGACAGTGGCGGGGCATCGAAGCGGTCATCGACAAAGACTTTGCCTCATCGTTGCTCGCCGGAGAGCTCAACGCCGACCTTTTCATCGTGCTGACCGGCGTCCCGAAAGTGGCGATCGACTTCAACAAGCCGACGCAGCAGTACCTCTCGCGCATGACCATTGCCGAAGCGGAGAAGCATCTCGCCGACGGCCAGTTCCCCGCCGGCTCGATGGGTCCGAAAATCGAAGCCTCCGTGCAGTTCGTAAAAAAGAGCGGAAAAGAGGTCCTGATCACGGACGTCGAAGTCCTGCGGGAGGCGCTCGAAGGGAAAGACGGGACCGTGATCGCGGCGCAATAGTTACTCGTTACGCTTCGGAGGAACGCGTCCTTCGGCGATGAGCGTGCGGAGGGCGTCGTTGACCGCTTCCTCGCCATCGAACCAGCGCATCAGCTGACCGTCGATGTAGACGACGACCGGGTTTCCGGGGCGGTAGAAGGGATTCGGGAGGGACGGCTTCCCCTCGAAATCGACCTCCTCTGGGCCCCAGTCGTCGAGATCCATTGCCGATCTCGGCGGAACGATGACCGGCCCGGGCTCGGGCGCACGCCCTTCCGCGATCAGCGCGCGGAGCGCGTCCTCCACGGTGTGGTTGAGCGAGTAGAAGCGGGCAACGTCGTCGTCGAGGTCGATCGCGGCGATGATGCGCTCGCCAGGCTTCGGCAAGGACCGGCCGTCATCGATACCGGCTGCCGCGGCTTCACGAATCCGATCTCCTTTCAGGTAGCGTCTCTTTTCATTCATAGTCGCGGGGTCTGGCACTGATCAGCCATTCGTTGTCGTTGCGAATCGTGTATACGATCAGGAGATATTCGCCGCGGAGCGTGCGAGCAATCGCCTGATAGCGGTCTTCTTCGACGGAGTGGGATTGGTCGGGGATGATGTGTACGTGCAGATCCTTCTGCAACGCGGCCAAGGCCTCATCGAACGTGACGGCATGCTTCCGGACATTCGCGATGGCCTTCGCCGCGTCCCACTGCAGCTTGCGTTTCACTGGCAACCGAGGCTACCTCGGTGTTCCCGAATTTGCCGAGGACTTTTTTTCGCCGCCTAATCCGTTGCCGGCGGCGTCCTGCAGTCGGGGCAAAACTCCCGCAGCCGCTCGTAGGTCCAGATTCCGTACGTGTGCCCGTCGGCCCAATTCGGCTGCAACGCATAGTTGCCGATCGGGTCGGCGGATTGCAGTTGGAACGACTCCGGGCGGTAGCGCTGCGGGGCGCCGCCGGCCATCCGGCCGAAGAGGTCGGGCTCGCCCGAGCAGACGGCGCAGGGGCAGGCGCGGCGGAGCTCTTCGAGCGGATAGTATGATTCGTGGCCGTCCGGCCAGACGACGACGAGAAGATCTCCGAGTACTTGCCAGGATTTGGGACGCATGCCGACTTATAAGTTGACGATCGAGTACGAAGGCACTCGCTATTCCGGTTGGCAGGCGCAGAGTAACACGCAGAAGACGGTGCAGGGGCACCTCCTCCGCGCCGCCTCGCAGGTCCTCGGGGAGGTCGATATCGGTGGCGCGGGACGCACCGACGCAGGCGTGCACGCATCCGGGCAGGTCGCGCATCTGCGCTGCCACAAGACCCACGATCCGCTGCAGCTCGTACGCAAGATCAACGACCTCCTGCCGCAGGACATCCACGTGCTCGATGCCGTGCGCGCAAACGATCGCTTCCACGCGCGGCACGATGCGACCTCGCGCGTCTACCTCTACCAGACCTCGACGCGGCGCAGCGCGTTCGCGAAGCCATTCGTCTGGTGGATCAAGGACCGGCTCGATTTCGAGGCGATGCAGCGCGCCGCGGCTCATGCAGTCGGCCGTCACGACTTCAGCGCGTTCACCGACAAGCGGCTGAAGGAAGACGAGTCGCGCATCGTGGTGGTGGAGTCGTGCGAGCTCGCCCGCGCCGGCGATCTGATTCTCTTCCGGATCGAGGCCTCGCACTTTCTCTGGAAAATGGTACGCAAGCTCTCCGCGACCCTCGCCGAAGTGGGGCGGCGCAACATCAAGCCGGAGCAGTTCGCGGCGATGCTTCGTCCCGACGCCACGCCGTTCCAGCCGACCGCGCCGCCGTCCGGCCTCTTCCTCGAGGCGATCCTCTACGGCGACGAGCCGTTCGACCGGCCGCTCGTGCCGATCGTGCCGGTGGAGCCGGCGCGGCGATGAACGAAGCGCAACTCGTCGCCCGCGTGCGCGAGCTCTTCTCGCCGCGCATCGGCGACGACGCGGCGGTCGTCGGGAACGAAGTGCTGACCACCGACATGCTCGTCGAGGATGTCGATTTCACCCGAGAAACGCCGGTCCGCTTCATCGCCCGCAAGAGCCTGGCCGTGAACCTCTCCGACATCGCCGCAATGGGCGCCGCGCCGTCGCACGCGCTCCTGGCGATGGCGATTCCGGAGTGGTTGCCGCTCGATGACTTCCTCGTCGCAATCGCGGAGATGGCCAGGCAGCACGCCATCGAGATCGTCGGCGGCGACGTCTCGCGCGGCGAGAAGCTGACGATCTCCGTCACCGCGATCGGCCGCATCATCACGCGGCCGCTCCTGCGGAGTGGCGCGAAGCCGGGCGATCGCATCTATCTCTCGCGCCCTGTCGGCGCGTCAGCGACCGGGTTGCATCTCCTGCAGCACGGCTGGAGCGTCGACACCGCGCCGCAGCATCTCGGCTACGCGGAGAAAGAATTCGGCCTCTCCGCGATCCGCCGCCATCTCGATCCGGAGCCTGAGCTCGCCCTCGGACAAAAGCTCGCGGCGATCGCCGAGGTCACGTCGTGCATCGACGTCTCCGACGGCCTGTCCACCGATCTCCATCACCTCTGCGACGCGAGCGAGACCGGCGCGCAGATCGAGCGCGAGCGGATCCCGATCTTTCAGGAGCTGCTGAACTACGGCCATCGCCTCGGCACCCGGGCACAGGACGCCGTGCTGCACGGCGGCGAGGAGTACGCCCTCCTCTTCACCTCATCGCTACCCGAGTCGCAGCTCAGCGCGAAAGTCGGCCGGCCGGTCTACGCGATCGGCCGGATGACGCGCGACCGCGGCGTCGTCCTGCTCGAAGACGGCCAGCCGAAGCGGCTCGACGCGGCGGGATGGGACCACCTCGCGCGCTAAGCGAAGACCTCCATCACCGGCTCGTACAGTCCGTCGGCGGCGAACGGTACGTACTCGAATCCGCGGTTCAGCGGATCATCGCGGCGGATGGACGTGTAGTCGATCCCCAGCGCGGAGTAGAGCGTACAGGTGATGTCCTCGGGGCGTACGTCACGGTTGCCGCGCCATCCATACTCCGCGGCTTTGTTGCCGACGTTGTCCGTCGCTCCGATGATGTTGTTGCCGCGCACGCCGCCGCCGGCGAAGACCACCGACATGCGGGGGAAGTGATCGCGGCCGGCCTGGCCGTTGAGCGGCCCGGTGGTGCGGCCGAACTCCGAGTAGATGACGATCAGGGTCTCGTCGAGAAGGGTCTGGCCCGCCTCTTCACCCGGCGTCGCTTTGAGGTCATCGACGAGCGCGGCGAAGGCGCTGTCGAATTCGCGGCAGCGCTGCGCGAGGCCGGCGTAGAGGTCGCTGTGATGATCCCAGCCGAATGACGTCGCCTGCACGAACCGTGTGCCGCGGTGTGATGCGATTAGCTGTTTGGCGAGGATCAGCGCGTCGCCGAAGCCGGTGGAGCCGTAACGGGGGCGATCGGCGGCCGGTACGTCGAAGAGTGCACCGATCTCGGGCGAGGTCGTGAGATTGCGTGCGCTCGCGTAAAAGTCGCCGAAGTCCTTCGCATCTTTGCCGAGCGCACCACCGCGATCCTTGTCGAGCTGGCCGATCAGGCTGAGACGCTGCTCGAGGCGGGCATCGCCATCGCCGTGCGACAGCGTCGACATGCCACCGCGTGCGCGCAGCACGAGCGGCCCGTAGATCGCGGAGAAGTAGCCGGAGGTGACGGGCGGCTGTTCGAGCGCGATGAAGGCCGGCAGGATGTCGCTGACCTTGCGGGTCTTGTACGACTCGAGCGCGACCACCGCGCCGATGTGCGGCGCGACGTTGCCGAGTACTCCGGCCGGATTACGGCCGATCTGCGCCCACAGGACGCCGAGTTGATGCACCGCCACCCAGGAGAGCGACGAGCGGACGATGGCCATCTTGTCGAGATGCGCGGCGCTCTTCGGCAGCAGGCCCTGCGGCCAGCGAATCGCCCCGTACGACGTCGGCTGCAGGGCGGGCGGCGTCCACGAACCTTCCTTGAGGTCCCACATGTCGACGTGGCTCGGCGCCCCCTCGAGGAAGATCATGATGCAGTTCTTCGCGGTGCCTTTGACGTTCGCCGCGTTCGACGTGGTCGAGGCGTGGAGCAATGACGGCGTGAAGACGTCGCTGAAGTACGACGCCACGAGACCCGTTGCTCCGAGGCGGAGGAAGCCGCGCCGCGAGAACGATGCGCCGTTCAGCGGGAAGGCCGGTGGAGTGTTGCAGAAGTTGCAGTCTTTCGTTTTCCGCATCGCCGCCTCAGTTGAAGAGAAACTCCAGTTTGTTCAGCAACGCGTACTGCAGATCTTCGGTGCGATCGTCGAGCGTTCCGCCGCCGGTGAGGAACGCCGTCGCGATCCCACGCTCCTCTTCGGTCGGGTAACGCCCCAGCGTCGCGAGATACAGACGATTCGTGATCGCGGCCGGATCGCGTGTGTCGCGCAGGATGAGCTGCACGTGCGTTGGCTGCGATCGTTTGGTGCCGCGCAGCACCATCGGGTCGTTCATCATCGTCAGCGTCTGGATGAGCGACGGCGCGTTGGAGCGCATCACCGTATCGCGGTTCCCCTGTCCGAAATCGGCGAGGAAGAGCGAATACGGGAAGCCGCCGCGCGCCTGCTGGATCGCGAACGGATCAGGCGCCTGGATGACTTTGGTGATGCGGCCGAAATCCTGACCGGTGATATCGATCGTGCGGCCGGTGGCCTGATGAATGGCGTCGAGGACCACCTCGGCCAGCATGCGCCGCGGATAGTGGCGCGCGAAGTACGCCGTCCACGCCTCGCTCCACGTGCCGGCGTCGTAGCGCGACGAAAGCTGATAGGTGCTCGACTGCGCCATGGTGCGGAGCAGTCCCCGCAGGTCGTAGCCGCTGGTGATGAAGTGATCGGTCAGATCTTCGAGCAGCGCCGGATGCGTCGGCTGCGGATCGATCCCGGCGGGCGGCGACAGGCGCGCCAGGTCGAAGCCATCGACCGGCTCGACGATGCCGAGGCCGAACATCTCTTTCCAGATGTAGTTCACGGCCGCGCGGGCGAACTGGCGATCGGCCGTCAGGAGACGTCCGTACGCGACGCGCAGCACTTCGCCCTCATTCGGCGTCCCGCCGGTGAGGTAGACGGGCGGCGCGGTGTCGCCGAAGCCTTCCGGCGCCTTACGGGGCGTCTTGTTGCCGGAAACCGTGTTGAGCCGGTACGCGCCGGTGCCCTGGTCGTTGACGGTGACCGCGGTGCCGTCGTTGCGGAACAGCGTCCGCGCGAAGAACGCTGACATCCCCCAGAGCTGCGTGCGCTTCACGCGCGAGAGACCGAGGTTCACCGGCTCGAGATGACCGATGCCGTCGTGGCACGAAACGCAGTTGAGCGGCATCGCCAGGAACTGCGCGCCCGACGCGGTGGCCAGGTTGTCGAACGTGTCCTGCAGCGGGCCGTTGCCCTGCCGCTGGCGGACGGCGTAATTGGGAGGTCCGTTCGTCGCGCTGTTGCCGCTGCCGGCGATCAGCTCGCGCACCATTGCGTCGTACGGCTTGCGCTCCGCGATGGCCGCGCGCATCCAGCGGTAGTACGGCGTGCGGCCCGCGCCGACGCCGGAGCCCATCCCGCTGGCGAACTGCGTGTTCTGGACGAGATCGCCGAACCAGAGCGCCCATCGATCGTTGAACTCTTCGGTCTGCAGCAGCCGGTCGATGGCCCGATCGCGCTTGTCTGAGCTGGTGTCTGCCATGAAGGCGACGATCTCATCGCCGTTCGGGAGCCGCCCCGCGAGGTCGATCGTGACGCGGCGGAGGAACTCCGTGTCGGAGCTGATCGACGCCGGCGCCACACCGTCGCGCTGCTGACGCTCGAAGATCGCCACGTCGATGAAGTTCTTGGCGGTGGGCCAAGAGGTCTTCGGCGGCGGCACCGATCTTCGCTTCCCGGTCGCCGCCGACGGCGCCACGATCTCGGAGAGTCGTGAAACCTCGGCGCGGATCTGCCGTTCATTCCTGTGCTGGGCGGGATTGAAGGTGCAGTCGGCCGCGTGCGAACTTACCACCGGCAACGCGGCCACGACGACGCTCAGAGCGACGAATGTTGTTGTTCGCATGATGGCTTACCGTGGAATGTCCGTCGGCAAGCGTCCATGCGCAACCCCGGTTTACCGTTTTGTTGCTGTCGCCAGGTTCGCCGCGGCGACGGCGCAGACGAACGCGCCGATGCCAAGGGTGGTGCGAACCGCGTGGGCGCGGCCCCAGTTCTTTACCAGCGATTGCGAACGGTCGCTCGGGTAATCGGTGGCCGGCTGCTCGTCGAGCTCTTTGTTGATCGGCACCGTGACCATGACCGTGGCGGCCAGTACACCCGCGAGACCGATGGCCGCCACGGAGTCGAGGGTCCGCTTGAAGCGCGCGTCGTTCGTGGATGCTACGGCCAGCGTGACGGCCGTACCGAGCGCCACCGGACCGATGGCGTTGAAGTAGTTGGCGGTCTTGAGCTTGTCGAGGGGCCGCATCTTCTCGCGCGGCAGCTCTTCTTTCCAGCCCGGGACGAGCGCGGCCTCGCCGAAGCCGAGCGAGCCGGCCAGCAGACCCGAGGCGGTCAGGTTGACGAATCGGAGAATCGATTCCAGCGAGCGATTCACACCAAAAGAGTAACACGCGGCGCGCACTGTCCGGCACGCGCCGCGCGTTGTTCTACTTCTGCAACTTTTTCTCGAGGTCCTTCAGCCGCGTTTCGAGCTCTTTGATGCGCGACTGCAGCTCGCCGCAGTCACCGCCGAGGCGGCCGAGACGCTCGACGCTCGCCTTCCACTCCGGGCTGTTGAAGGTCGTGTTCAGGCGCTTCTCGAGCTGCTCGAGATCGCCGGTGCGGAGCATGCCGGGGAACTCCCGCTCGGCCAGCGTGACCACCACGGTCTGGCGGTTCTTGTTACGCAGCACGTCGACGCGGACCGTGTCGCCGGCCTTCTTGTCGCGCAGCGCTTTGCGGATGTCGCCGTAGGAGTGAACGTCGGCCCCGTCAATGGCGATCAGGATGTCGCCGACGCGCACGCCCGCTTTGCCGGCCGGGCTGTTCGCTTCGACTTCGCCGATCAGGACGCCGGTGTCTTTCGTCGAGCCGTAGTGCTCGCGCAGCTCGCTGGTCATTTCGATCGGGCTGACGCCGAGGAAGACGCGCTTGCCGGCGACGAGCAGATCGCCGGGGTGGAGGTCGACGACGCGTCCGTCGCGGACGACGATGGTGCGGGTGCGCTCGTCGCCGTCGGGGCGCGGTGTCCGCGGCGTGCGTGGCGCGGTCTGCGCGAGCGCCGGAAACGCGAGGGCGGCGAGGAGGGTGAAGGTCAGCAGTCGTTTCATGGCTTTTTCTCCGATAGGGATCAGTAGATGACTTTTGAGGGTTGAGCGGCGGCGCCGTCGTCGGAGAGGTCGACGATGACGCGCGTTCCATCGTCGCTCTCGAGGACGACCACCGGCTCGGAGGTCGTGGCGGATTGCTTCACCGTTTCGAGCTCCGCGGCGATGCTCTGCCGCTCGGCACGCAATTCGGCGATGCGCTGTTGTCTGGCGTGATGCAGGACGGCGGCGTGTACGACGATCACGAGGCAGGCGGCCATCGCGAACGCTGCCGCCGCTCGCCACGAGAGGCGGGCCGGCCGTTTCTCCGCCACGTCCAGGCGCACCGCGCGCAGGACGTCAGAGGTGAAGCTGGGCGACGCGTTCGTGCGCGGCAGGCGGCGCATCGATTCGGCGAGCTGTGTGTCGTTCATGATTTCCTCCGGTCCACCAGGGTGCGAGATGGCGGCGCATCAGGTCGCGGGCTCGCGAGATGCGCGATTTGACGGTGCCGATGCGGCAATCGAGTGCCTCGGCAATTGCTTCGTAAGACCACTCCTCGATTTCGAAGAGCACGAGCGGCGCGCGGAACTTCACCGGCAACCGCTCCAGCGCGGCGTTGACCTGCCGCTGGATTTCATCGGACATGACGTTCGCGTCGGGGGCCGGCGCCGTCTGCGTCGTGCTCGCGTGCAGCCGCGGAAGAAGCAGACCCCATCGCTTCTGCCGCCGCGCCTCGGTGATGACGAGGTTCGTGGCGATGCGGAAGAGATACGGCCCGAGCTTTTCCTGATCGCGATACTGCGCCGCGCTGCGGTACAGACGGACGAAGGCGTCCTGCGCGAGGTCCTCGGCACGCTCCCGGGAGCGGGCGAGGTGAGTCAAATAGTTGACCAGCGAATCCTTGTAGCGATCGACGATCTCGCCGAAGGCGTCGTCGTCGCCCTCACGGACCCGCTGCATCAATCGTGAATCGTTTTCCGGCTCCATCAGCGCCTCTCGTGATGGATGAACGCGCGACGCTGGAAAAGGTTCCGGGCGAGCGGAGCTCGCGTTCCGGGCGAGCGGAGCTCCACCTTACTCAGGCCCCTTCCAGCGCCTTGATCCGCGTGACCGTGTCGCGATAGTTGGAGTTCATGCCGTAGACCTCCATGAAGGCCTTCTGGGCCTGCTCCGTATCGCCGACTTCCTGATACGCGGCGCCGAGGTCGTAGAGGAGGCCGACGTGCTCTTCCTCGGTGATCTCCGGCATCTCCAGACCCTTGCGATACCACTTGATCGCCAGCTGCGGCATTCCCTTTTCCAGGAAGCAGAGGCCGAGCATCGACGCGCACTCGACGGCGCGTTTCGGATCCTTCGAGGCCAGCTGAAACTCGCCGATGGCCTCGTCGATCAGCCCCATCTCTTTGTAGGCGATGCCGAGGTTGTAGTGGGTATCGTAGTCCTCGGAGTCGAGCTGCTGTTCGACGCCCTTCTTGAACTCTTTGAAGATTTCCTCGAGCGACTGCTCTTCCTCCGAGAGGGAGATCGCTTCTTCATCCTCCGCCAGCTCGGACTCCAGCTCGGCGGCGAGATCGAAGAAGTCTTCTTCGTCCGCGAAAAGGTTCTCCTCCTGGATGGCCGACGCGGAGAAATCCGGCGCTCCGGTTGCCGCGGCCGAAGGAGGCGGCGCGGGCGCCGGGATGATCGGCAGCTCGTCATCGTCGTCCGGGATGGCGGAGAGCAGCTCGCTGTCGATGTCGTCGCGCGAGAGCGCGGGCGGCAGGAACGGCGTGGGCGCTGCCGGTGCGGGTGCTGGCGGCTCAGCTGCCGGAGGAGGAGCGGCGGTGGCCGCTTCGATCCGCATCCGGCGCGCGATCAGGTCACCGTTGCCGGGGAAGCGCATCAGCAGCGTGTCGACCTTCGCTCGTGCTTCCTCGAACAGCTCCTGCTGGATGTAGAAATCGAGCTCGCCGACCTCGTCGAGCGGCAGGTCTTCTTCTTCGGGCGCAAAGTCGCCGGCACCGAAGAACGGATCGGCCGATGCAGCGACCGGCTCGGGCTCAGGCTCAACGACAGGCTCCGGTTCCAGCGCCACTTCGCCGAACGAAAGCTCTTCGACCGGTTCCAGCTCCAGGTCGGAGAACGAGATCGTCTCCGGCTCGGCGGCGGGCTCCGGCTGCGGCTCTTCGAGCAGCGGGTCAGGCCCGGTCTCGATGACCGGCTCGGTGAGCTGCTCGAGGTCGAGCAGAGGCTCGTCGATCATTTCGGGCAGTGGCTCCGGAAGCTTCTGGACGAGATCGAGCACCGGTTCAGGCTCGGCCTCAGGTTCGGCGACCGGCTCCGGTTCGGGCTCGAGCGTCAGCTCTTCGACCGGCTCCGGCTCTTGCACCGGCTCCGGCTGTTCGAGGTCGAACTCGATCTCCTCGGCGGTGCTGTCGAGATCCATCGTGATCTCGTCGTCGGCACCGCCCGGGACAAAGTCGTCGAGGGTGATGACCGGCTCCGGCGCGGGCGCCGCGACCGCGATTGGCCGCTCCATAGTCGGCGGCCGCTTCGCAGGTGCGGCCACCGGCTCGAACGACTGACCGCGCGCGACGAATTCGTTGCGCACCGCGTCGATCGTCGCCGTGTCGCCCTTTTCCTGCAGCACTCCGACATACGCCTGCGCGGCCGTGCGCGCCCCGTTGGCGTCCCCTTCTTCGAGCAGGATGCGGAAGAGGCGCTCGTGCGCGGTGAGATTCTTCGGCGCCCGATTGAGGACGGCGCGCAGATGCTCGGCCGCCTTCTCCGCGAGACCGTATTTCGCGAAGACCTCCGCCTCCGTCAGATGCTCGGTGATGAAGTCGAGATCCTGCCCGTCGTCGGCCAGGTCCGCCGCGGCCTGCTCGACCGCGGAGACGATATGCGTCGGCGGCGGAGCGACCGGTGCGGGAGCGGGCGTCGACGGGATATCCATCGACAGGTCGAGCTCCAGCGGCTCGGAGGCATCGAGATCGAGCGTGATGGAATCGTCCATCCCGCCCATGTCGCTGACGGCGTCGCTGAACGACGGCGCCGGCTCCTCGATCTCCATCGCCGGCAGCGGGGGCCGCGGCGTCTCGCCGGTCTTTGCGCGGACCGGCATCGTGTCGATGCCGCCCATCTGCGATTTGACGAACTGCAGCTTATTGCGATGCTGCGCGTTCTGCGGCTCGCGCTGGATCAGCCTCTCCAGCACCTTTGCCGCTTCGTCGAAGTTCATCCGCGAGACGTGCGCCTCGGCCAGGGTGGCCATCGACGAGAGGATGTTCGTTTCTTCATTGAGCCGCGTGTAGACCGCGACCATCCGTTCGAGGGTCGGCGTGTGGCCGCTCTCGACGCGGAGCACGCGGTTCAGCATCTCTACGGCGGCGGCACGCTCGCCACGCCCGAGGGCCTTCTCGACGAGCGGATTGACCATCTCCAGCGCGCGATCGGGCTCACTCTGCTTGAGATAAAGGTCGGCCAGCGCCTCGCGCACGCTCGCTTCGTTCGGATCGGAGGCGAGGGCGCGTTCGAGCGTAGCCCGGGCCGTCCTGGCATCGCCGCGCGCGAGCTGAATGCGGCCGAGGGAGCCGAGGAGGCGCGGATTCTCGCGGTTTCCTTCGAGGCCGGCTTCGACGATCTGCGTAGCGTTATCGAAGTCTTTCGCTTCGAGGAGGGCCGTGACCAGCGAGTCGACCAGCTCCGTGTTGGTCGGGTCGACCTTCAGCGCCTTGCGGAAGACCTGCACCGCCTCGTCGAGCATGCCGCGCTTGAGCAGCATGCGGCCGACGCGGTCGTACTCCTTGAGCGCGTCCGCGGAGCGGTTGGTCTGCGAATAGAGGTCAGCCAGCTTGACGTGGACGTTGATCGAGTTCGGATCGAGCTCGGAGATCTTGCGGTAGATGCCGACCGCGTTTCCGGGGTCGCCGTGCTTGAGGTAGTAGTCGGCGAGGACCTGGTACTGGCTCTTCGCCTCCATCGCCAGCCCCTGCTTCGCGTAGAGGTCGGCCAGCTTCGCGTAGATCTCCAGCTTCGACGGATCGAGCTTGTTGATCTTCTTGTAGATGGCGATGGCCTTGAGGAAAAAGCCATCCTTCGAATAGTGGTCGGCGATCTTGACGAACACCTTGACCGCTTCGTCGTTCCGGTTGATGCGAACCCAGAGATCGCCGATGCGGTTCAGCGTGTTGACGTCGTTGGGGTTATCGTCGAGGAGCCGTTCGTACTCCTTGATCGCTGGCTCGATCTTCCCCTTCGCAACCAGCTTTTCGGCGCTGGCGATGACCTTATCGCGTTGAACCGCCATCTTCCTCGCTGACGCCGAACGGCTTCGGCTCCCCTAACCCCTTCTCTTCGCGACTTCCTAGCGCTCCCCGGTCGCATGAAATCGTAAACGGGGGTAAGGCCCATAATACGACTCCCCGCTTGCATCGCGATAGGGTGAGGTTGCCGGGTTCCTCGGAGTTCCTCGGTTCCTCGGCAGGAAAAGCCCCCCGAGGAACTCCGAGGAACCGGCCTCACCGCAGTTCCGGCCTCACCGCAGCTCGGCGGTCGCCCCCTCGACCTTCTTCCACGGCTCGGCGCGTCCCCCGGCACAGCGGGCCAGGAAGTCCTCCACCCGGCCGTAAAAATCGATGTTGTTCTCGGGCCGGGAGAAGCCGTGCCCCTCGTCCGGATAGACGACGTAAGTCACGTCGCGCTTGGCGTCCCGCATCGCCTTCACGAAGCGGTCGATGTGCTCGAGGCGGGCCCGGACGTCGTGCGCTCCCGCCGCGACGAGCATCGGCGTCTTGATCCGGTCGACGGCGTAGAGCGGGGAGAGCTCGCGGTTCAGCGCGTCGTCGGTCATGACCGGGCCGATCCGGCGGCGCCACCGCTCGCGCGCGGCGACCCAGAACGGAGGGAAGGCGTCGATGGCGGTGCGCAGTTCGGCAATCCCGACGAGGTTCACCGCGCACGAGAAGGTCTCGGGCTGGCGGCTGACGGCGCGGAGGGTGTGGTACCCCCCCATCGAGCCACCGTAGGCAACGAGCCGCTTCGGATCGGCGATCCCTTCCTTCACTGCCCACTGCACGGCATCGAAGAGATCGTCGACCATGCCGCGGCCGGCCTGATTGTTGCCGGCGTTGTAGTAGGCGAGACCGAGACCGGTCGAGCCGCGGTGATTGACCTGCAGCACCGCGTAGCCGCGGTTGGCGAGGAACTGCACCTCCCAGTTGTACATGTGGAAGTCGCGCGCCCACGGGCCGCCATGAATGTTCAGCACCAGCGGCAGGTTCTTCCCGGAAGTGCCGGGCGGGATGGTGAGGTAGCTGACCATCTCGAAGCCGTCGCGGGCCTTGATGACGATCGGCTTGACCTCTGCCAGGGTATAGCCGCGCAGCGGCTCGCCTTCGTCGAAGAGGAGCGTCAGCTTCTTCGTGGCGCGGTCGTAGCTGTAGGTCGCGGTCGGCGCGGAGGGCGATTCGGCCTCGACCACCCAGCGCTGATCATCGGCACTGCGGCTGGTGATCCAGATGAAGCGGCCGGTCTCTTTCGCGATCCGCTCCATGTCTTCCTTCATCTTCGGGTCGAGGAACCGCCACTCCGGCGTGAGGTAGTGAAAGCCGACCGCCTGAATGGGGCCGCCGCCGGGGGCGAACAGCACCTCCGGCTTGGTATCGCCGGCGTCCGACTTCGGATGCTCGGCCACCACCTCCAGGAGCGCGCCGCTCTTCGCGTCGATCCGTTCGATGCGCGCGGTGTCGGAGTGGAGCGCAGAGGCGATGTAGAGGCTCTTGCCGTCGGGTGCAAAGCCGGCAATCAGCGACGCGCCGGCGAGCTGCCCCATGATCGGCGTTTTCTCGAACGGCATCACCACGAGGTCGCGCCACGGCGCGGTCGCACTGTCGCGGACGCGCACGATCGCTCGTCCGTCGGGTACGAAGGCGGTCGCCGCGCGGATGACGAAGTCTTTGTCGGTGGTCCACGAATTCACGTCGCCCGGGTTCTTCGCTTCGAGCGTCACCGCGCCGCTCTCCAGGTTCACCCGGTGCACGTCGAAGAGCTTGCGATCGCGCAGGTTCATCTCGACGAGCAGTTCGTCCGGATGGTCGGCGTCGACGTGAACGTTCTGCGTGCGGACGCCGCGGAACGGCGTCAGGTCGCGGATGTTGCCGGTGGCGAGATCGGCCGCGAAGACGTGCGCGTTCTCGTCGCCGTCATCCTGGGTGAAGAGGATCTGCGAGCCGTCGCCGCTCCAGTTGTAGTCCCACACCGGCCGGCGCTCGTGCGTGATCAGCGTCGCCTCCCCCCCCATGGCCGGTTGTACCCAGACGTTCGGCACGCCGTTGCTGTCGTTGGCCACATACGCCAGCCGCTTTCCGTCCGGTGCGAGCTTCGCCAGCGCCTTCGGCGGCATGCCGAGGAGCAGCTCGCGAGGGATCAGCTTCGGCAACTCCGCCTGCATCGAGACCGCCACGGCCAGCACAAGTACGAAATGTTTCATACGGCAAAAATAGCGGCAGGCCGGCCATTCAGCCAATCGATTCTCTCTATACTCGCTATTCAGCCGATCAATGAAGCTCGAGTCGCTCGATCTCAACCTGCTGCTGGTCTTCGAGGCCCTCGTGGCCGAGCAGAACGTCACCCGCGCCGCGGAGCGGGTCGGCCTGTCGCAGCCGGCCATGAGCAGCGCTCTCTCCCGCCTGCGCCGCATGCTCGACGATCCGCTCTTCGAGCGCAGCAGCGGCCGGATGCAGCCGACCCGCCGTGCGCGGCAGCTCATCCGCCCGATCGGCGACGCGCTGGCGCGGATCCGCGAGGCGCTCGAAACGCAGCCCTTCCAGCCGGAAGAGTCGGCCCGCGAGTTCCGCATCGTGGCCACCGACTACGTCGAGCTGCTGGTGATCCCGCAGGTCGTCGCGGAAGTGGCTCGCGTGGCGCCCCGCGTGACGCTGCGCGTCCTCGCGGCCGGAGCGCTCTTTGACCCACCCTTGTCGCTGCTCCAGAGCGGCCGGGCCGATCTGGCCATCGGCTTCTACGGCCAGGTCACGCCGCAGCTGACGGCGCTCAAGCTGTTCGACGAGCGCTGGGTGGCGGTGGTGAAGAAGACGCAGAAACTGCTGCGGGGGAAGCTCGATCTCCGCACCTTTCTCAGCATCCCTCAGGTGCGGCTGCTCTACGCGCCGACCCTGGAGGGGGGCGGGATGATCGACATGGCCCTGAACGCGCGCGGCCTGGAGCGGCGGATCGGCGCGATCGTGGCCCACGTCTCCGTCGTACCGCACATCGTCGCGGCGACCGGCTTTCTCGGCGTGATTCCGGAGCGGCTGGCACGGGCGGAGGCGGAACATCATCGCCTGCGCATCCTCGAGCCGCCAATCGCGCTTCCGGCGTCGCCGTGCGTGCTGATCCGCCAGGAGCGCGGCCAGCTCGACCCGGCGCTGCTGTGGCTCAGCGATCTGATTGAACGGGTCGTTGCTACTTGAGCAGAACGCTCTTTCGCCAACCGATGAGGGAACGACGGGGGGGCCTCCGGCGGCCGGGGCCATCGGCCCCGGACCCCATTGGTTGGCCTAGCCTCCGCGGGCGCAGTCTCGTATCTCGCGACAGAGTGTCGCGGAGGCTACGCCAACCAACGGGTCCGGGCCCGTGGCCCGGCCGCCTATAGCTTTCCCTGCCGTTTCTTCGCTTCTCCCTCAGCCCTCAGAGAAATACCCGAGAGGTGCCGATCGGGAGAAACGAGTTCAGGCGGCGCGATACTAAGAAGAAGGGTTCGTCCCGCTACGAATTTG
>DASWOB010000115.1:0-4291 GCA_036398925.1 Thermoanaerobaculia bacterium | reverse complement strand
CACTTCAGACTCGTATCTTGCGACAGAGTGTCGCGGAGGCTGGGCCAACCAACGGGGTCCGGGGCTATGGCCCCGGCCGCCGGAGGCCCCCCGTCGTCTCCTCATCCGTGGCTCAAGTGCGTGCGTTCTGCTTAGGCCAACCAGCGGGTCCGGGCCCGCGGCCCGGCCGCCGGAGGCCCCTCGTCGTCTCCTTCCCCCGAGCTCAACGAGCACTGCGAGAGTCGCGAGCGTCACGCGCGGAGAAAGGTGGGCAGCGGAGGCACCCGCTATTTTCTCACCGCCCGACGACGCGGCCGGTCGTCGTCATAGATCGTCAACGCGGTCAGGATGTGGGTGCCGAGGACGGAGCCGCCGGTCGGACTCGCCAGCGTGATGATCACCGTCTTCGAGTCGCCGATGACTGCGTTGTTGAAGACCGGAACCGTAAACGTCTTGCTGGCGGCATCACCATCAATCCAGCTCAAGACACCGCTCACACTCTGATAGTCGGTCCCGTCTACAGCGGTGCCGCCCGTGACGGCATACGCCACGCTCACCGCGCCGTCGGAGCCGTCGGTTCGCTGCACCTCGATGGTGGCGCTGCCGGCGCTCTCTAAGACGCTGAACGCCGGTAATGAAAAGGACAGCGTTCCAGGTACGGGATCCGCCAATCCGACGGCTGGCCGGTACACCTGGTTGAGAGTGCTGCCGGAACTGCCCCCGATATGGGTGCCGCCGCCGGTCACCCAGATCAGACCGTTCACGAAGGCCGAGCCGACGATGCCATGAACCGGGATCGGCATGTCGGGGAGCTCTGTCCATGTGTTCGTCTGAGGGTTGTAGTAGTCATGGTCGTGGAACATGCCGGCCGGCCCCTCGCCGCCCCAGACGTGGAACAGACCGCGGGCCATGACCCCGTTCATGCCACTGCTCGGGCGCAGCAGGGGGGCGGCGGATGTCCAGGTTCGCGTGTGAGGGTCGAAAACTTCGTGCGCGGTCGTCATGAGGGGCGACAATCCATTGCCTTGCCGCCCGCCGACGTAGTGGATCCGGCCTTGGATCGCCGCGCCGGTGAAGTGGTTGCGCTGCGTCGGCAGGTTCGGCAGCACCTCCCACGTATTGGCCGCCGGGTCGTAGACGGCGAAGTCGGACCCGCGCGGCAATCGTCCACCGGCGACGTAGATCTTGCCGTCGTGCACGACGGCAACGCCGGAGCTGCGCGCCGTCGGCATCGGCGCCTTCGTGACCCAGACACCGGCCGCGGGATCCAGCTCATAGACGGTGTTCACGTAGCTGTTCGTGTTCGGCGGGTCATCGGCGTTCAACTGGCCGCCGATGAGGTAGATCTTCCCGTTCACGCTGGCCGCCATCCCGTGGTTGTTCCGCATCGGGAGCTGTGGACCGTAGCTCCAGGTGTCGGTGGCGATGTCGTAGACCTGGACCGTACGGACGGTCACCCGATTCTGCGGATAGCCGCCCATGAGGTAGAGCTTGCCGTTCGCTTCCGCGAGCGCCAGCTCGGAGAGCGCTTCGAGCACCGGGGCCCGCATCCCCCATTCGCCGGGAGCCGGCTCCTGCGCGGCCGCCGCCGAGGCGAGGGCGAGCAGTGCGAGGCACGGAGCGATGCGGACGAGCAGCTTCGCAGCGCGAGAGGTACGAGAACCGAGTTCAACGACGCGCCGCCGATGAGCAGCAACGGCGCAGGTGGCGTCGATCGAGAGCAGGACGAGCAGTGCCCGAGTCATATGAAGGTCCCTCATGAATGGCGCGTGAGGTCCAATAGTACGGTCGCGCGACGCGCCGCGGCTCACAACTCCCGTTACAGAGTGGTGCCAGCTCGTTCAACCGACGCCGTGACCGGGGATAGGGTCACAACTTCGATCTTTCGTGCGCGCTGGAAACTCGTCGCGATGGAAGCTGTCGCTACAGGCGGTAGAGCTGATCATCGCAAGAGAAGAAAGAAGGTGTGACCCCACCAAGGTGACGGCTCGGCGAGAAGTTGCATGCAACGCCTGCTGAACTGCAACCGCCGTGACCGTCACGCTTGCGATGACATAGGCAGCTCGGCTGCCTGGCCAAAGCCCCGCCGCACGGTGAAATGAGGCGGCGTGGCGCGTGACAACCCTGGCCTGGCCGACCGCAGCTCGAGAAGGTTCGGATCATCAGCGCCGCGCCGGTATCGGCGGTTGACCTTACGCTTTGCCCAGTAATTCGGCGAGCGTCTCCAGCTCTTCGAGCTCTTCTGCATCACACTGGCGCACGGTGGGTAAAGCGAGAAGGAAGCGTGACACAACTGCGCGTTGCGCAGGCGTAAACAACCGCAGTCGGTCGCGGTCTGCCGGCCCAAACTCTTGTCGAATACTTGACACGACGCTATCAGCGATGACGTCAGCACCGATCGGATCGGCGAGGGTTGCGTGCATGAACGCGGGCAAGTAGTAGTGGAACGCTACGGGCGTAAACAGTGCCAGCGCACACTCGTGGTAGCGAAGCGTCTGCACGTCCGTGAAGTCAGTCCATGGGCGGCCACCGAAGAAGGCGGTTATCTCGAAGCACTCCTCACATTGATGCGAGGCAATTTGATCTCGTGGCGGTGCGGTTTCTGTGCTCCACGCGTTCAACAGGTCGTCTTCGATATCCATCTTTGCGGCGCTCTGCCCGTCAACAGACCTCACAGATCAACGGCCACCGCCGAACAAGGCCGAGGCCGCGAGGTCACACCTTCGTTCTGCTCTTCCCATGATCGAACTCTACCCACTATCGAGACATCTTCCATTCCGAGGATTTCCGGCGGGTACGAAAAGTTCGAAGGTGTGCCCCCCCATGGCTCTTGTCCTCCTCCCGCCGGAACGGATCATTCGCAGATCGGCTCGCACTGGATTCGGCGGTAGGTCACCATGTAATTGGTGAAGTAGCCCCACGAGATGTCGTTCCCGTCGCAGTCGACTCCTTCCTCCCCGACCAGCGTGATGACGTTGTTGCAGATGGAGCCGGACGGGGCCGACGGGCCACAGGAGTTGTGCCAGTAATGCTGCTTGATGCGGACGAACGGATACCAGCAGCCGGCATTGGCTTCGGACTGAGGGGTGGGCGTGGCCAGGGCGCAGACGACGGCCAGGACGAGGATGGTGAGCACACGACGAAAATTCATGAATCCCTCCGCTTTTTGGATGATCGGCAGAATAACAGGCTCGCGACTTGTTGGCAGTACTCGCGGGATACGGTGGAACTCGTCATCACCGGCGCAAGTTTGGATACCGTTCGCGGACCGCACCTGCATCCGCGGGATGATGAGAATGCACCGCTTCGTCGTGCCGGCCGAGCTGCTGTTCGCAGTGGCCGAGGTTGTTGGCGGGGCGGGCCAGCATCCGCTCGTCGCGTTGACTGCGGGCGATGCGCGCCGCGTCTTCGAAGATATCCCTGGCGGTGTCGTAGCGCGGGCTCGTAGTGAATGGCTCCTTCGAGGAATCGCAAGCAGAGTGCCCTGCGGAAGCTCGCGGAAAACGACCACCTTTGAAGAAGTGGTGCGCGTGACCGGCATTTGACCCGTGTGGTGTGGGCTTCCAGCCTACCGCCCGTCTTTCGGGAAGGGGGGTGGGCTGGAAGCCCACACCACACGAGGGTACGCTTCATCTCGAGAGTGACGAGCCGCCATTTCGAAAGTGACGTCTCTTCAACCTGCACGTGGTGCATCTCCACGTCGCCTGTGGTGCATCTCGACGTCGCACGTGGTGCATCTCCACGTCGCATGTGGTGGATTTCCACGTTGCAGGTGACGCCTCTTCATTTCAAAGATGATGACTCGCCATATCGAACGTGATCGCGCTCCACGTCGCGCGTGAAGCTCCGTCCTGTGGCCAGTGACGACTCGTCACGTCGTCCGTGCGATGCGACACGACTCACGTGACATCGCCACGCGAGCGGGAGCGAATCGATCACGTCCTTCGCGCGGTGAGACCACATCGTGCGTGAGGAAGCGCCACGTGCGAGATGACGAGGCATCACTTCGAAGATGCCGCTCGATCACATTCGATATGACGGTCTCGTTCCACGCGTGGGACGCGGGCCGGAGCCGCCGGGTCACACCTTCGTTCTGCTCTTCCCATGAACGGAGCTTACCCACGGTCGAGACATCTTCCATTCCGAGGACTTTCCGGCGGGTACCAAAAGTTCGAAGGTGTGTATACGCATCTAGCAGGCGTGGACCTGTCGCCGATCGGGGCGCACCATCGGCGGTGAGAGGAGTTTGCGATGCAGACGTATGCAGCGGTGGACCTTCATTCGAACAACGGTTTCCTGACCATCATCGACG
>DASWOB010000114.1:0-41452 GCA_036398925.1 Thermoanaerobaculia bacterium | reverse complement strand
GTCCGGCGGTCTGGTACGTCCCGAGACAGGCGAGGCGCGACAGCGGTTGTGTAATGCCCATCGCGACCCATGCGGAGTTTTGAGCTGAGCTCCTCCGGCACCTGCCCGACCCGTGTACCGGCGCTCGCGTGATGGACGCGTCCGACCGGTTCGCTCCCGGGACTCCGGATCTCGGGGATCTACTGATCGGATCGGCGGTCGCAGGCCAGCGCACGCCCGTTCCCCAACCGTCCGAGAAAACGAAAGAGGTATCGCCATGTCTATCATCAAGAGCTCCAACAACAAGAACACCGAGACCACCGCCGCAACCACCGCGCCGATGGTCACACCCGACGAGGTTCTCGAGCAGTTGCGCGCGTTGCGGCAGCGCATCCCCGAGTTCGTGCAGTTGCCGAAGACGCGGGAGACCGGCGTGATGCGCAAACGGGCACGCCTGAACGTCGCCTTCGCGAGAGAAGCGTTCGGCGCCGTCGGCGCGTCGGACCTCGTGCAGGAGGTCATCGGCAATTCAGCCGAGGAACTGCATCAGGCCGAGGATGAAATGGCCCGCTGGACGATCGTCGAAAGCGAGTTGAGTGCAATGCTCAGCGGCGTCGCCGCCGGCAATCTCGTTCGCCGCGAGCGCATCGCGCGCGCCGCGCTGCAGGCGTACAACGTCAGCACGCAGCTCGTGAAGCAGGAGGAATACGCGTACCTCCTCCCGCACGTCGAACGGATGAAGCGTCTGCCGAAGTTCGGCCGCCGGCCGAGTAAGCCGGATCCGGAGCTGCAGCCGCCGGCCGCCTGACGCGGGCAGTGAGTTGCCGTTGAAGTGAAGCAGTGGGGACCGGGCGTGCCGAAGCGCGCCCGGTCCATTTTCCACCGCAACACGCGAGGTTGAATCTTCCTGTCCCCGCCGTGGAGGAAGAAGGGTCCGCTGAGTTGCCACTCGATTGTCCAACAATGGTGAGTGAGTCCTAACAGTCGGCGGACGTCAGCTGGCAGCGACTGCAGGTCCGTGCGCCGATGCACGGCTTCCATCCACAAGATCCCCACAAGGGCCACATCTGACGACGCCGCTCTCCCCATATTGGTGGTGACCGCAGGCCTCGAGCATTCCGGACGAGTTCGGGCTAAGGGCTGACGGTCAGTAAATCTAGAAAATTCACGCCCATCCAAAGGAGATGACGATACCCTTCCATTCTCTCGAACCAGTCAGCTTGCGAGTGACAACTTCTAACGCAACGCTCTAACACGGAACGCCGCAACGTCGTGGCGCATGGATGCTCTACTTTGATGCCGATACGCGGAGGTCAATTGAAGTATTTAGTCGAAGTGATCGTCGTGTTCTCCCTGCTGGTTGCAGCTCTTCCCATCGCCGCGGCGCGTCGGACGGACATCACGATCGTCGCCGACATTCCCTCCAATGCACAGCGTCAGCTCGTCGGCAGCGGCATCGCCCTTCCGGGCGGGCTCGCCACGAGAGGCGCGCAGGACTCACGCGGACGCGCCATAGTCTGGCGTGAATACAAGCGCGGGACGGATCCCGAGGGTGCCGTGCATGTTCTTTATCGCCAGTATCTGGGCGGCTCGGAAGTTCAGGCTGAGCTCGTCGGCGCCGAAATCGGCCTGCATTATGACGCGGACGGCGCCTTGACGGCCGTGCACGGCGCGCAGTTCGAGTCTGTGCACGTCGTCAACCACCCCTCGCTCGAACGCGACAAGGCGACAACCCACGCGCTCAACGGCTTGCGTGACTATGCACGTGCGAAGTCGCTGGCCATCGAAGACATCGATCGCCTTCACGCGCCGCAACTGGCCGTGCTCGAGGTACGAACCGACGAGCGGTCGGCAGTACAGCGCTTCGTCTGGCGCCTGCCGATTCGCGATGTTGGTCTCGTCGCAGATGTGCTCGTCGACGCACAATCCGGGGCCGTTCTGGCGACCCAGGACACGATGCGTTTGAATGCGTGTTTCCCGGACTCCCTCACCTCCACCGATGCCCACGGGGTTCCCGTTCGCGCCGGGAATGGTCTGCCGTCGACTGCAGTGCGCTGGGTCGGCGCGACTCCGTCGAGCCGCCATGGCTACTCTCACGAGGCTTTCTGGTCCGTGGGGGGCGCGCCGCTCTTTGCCGTCCATCAGTGGATGCCGGACGACGACTCGAGGTACGACGCCTTCCGCTGCGCCGATCAGTCGGGTAAGCAATACGGCCTGATCCCCCTTGCGATGGGCGGAAATGGCTATCCCGTTTACACCGACGACACGTTGTTTGAGGGACGCGCCGCCGGCGACGCGATTTACAACACGTTCCTGACCATGGACGCTTTCTGGCGGCTCGGACGCAACAGCTTTGACGGCAACTACGGGAACGCAACCGTCATCGTCAATTCGCCGTCCGCCGGCGATTACAGGGACACGGCATGGTTTCATCCCGGTTACAACGTCCCTGGCCAGACCCCTTTGGGTATGCCGCCCGGCGCTTCGGTCAACATCGCGCCTCCAGCCAATTACTGGAACGCGGCCTCGTCGCTCGACTGGATCGCGCACGAATGGGGACACGGCGTCACGGAGGGCCAGTTCGACCTCACCACATTCATGGGGCGAACGATGTCCGAGGGATTGTCGGACGTCATTGCAACGATCGTCGAAAAGACGGAACAGCCATCCAGCTCCACCGCCAATCCTTCCTGGTCAATTATCGAGCAGTCGGCGGATTGGGTCATGCATGAAGATGCTGCACAAGGTGGCTACGCGCGCGGAGCCGAGGATGATGGCTCGACGGGTCACACCTGGGTTGCCCGGGTCGGGACCTCGAGAACGTTCCGGGACATGATTCACCGCCAGGATCCAGACGTTAGCCTGGCGAATGAGGGACACACGCCCGGCAACATGCTGGTCATGGCGATGCGACTGATGAGCGCGGGCGGCAAGAATCCGATCTGTCTACGCCCGTCAGCGTCATTCCAGGGATGCCCCGCTCAGGAGGCTGGGCCCAACGGCACCACGGTCAACAATCCGCCGATCACCGGAATCGGCTTCGAAAAGACTTCCAAAATCTGGTGGCACGCGATCACCAACTGGTACCTCGGTCAGAGCACGACCTGGAACAACATCGCGGACTCAATGGTGCTCGCTGCTCGAAACAAGTATCGACGCTGCCCGTCCACACCGGCCCTCGCCGAGCAGAACGCCGTACTCCTGGCCTTCCGATACATCGGTTATCCCGGAACGGTGACCGCACAGGGCTGCCCCTGAGCACATCCATCGAGTCTGTAAACGAGGCCGCGCGGGAAGGCGGCCTCGTTTACCGCATCTCCACCGGTAGAACGCAGCCCTCCCCTCTAACGAGGCCTGCTGGGACGACGACACCACCGGCGCGCTGACGGCGATTACCCTGGCTTGTTCCGGCACGAACGGCTGGAGCCACGGTTGCGGCTAACCAGCACGAGTTCGACGTGCCCAGCGATCCGGACGACGTGCTGCAGAACTGGTACGTCAGCTTCCGGATCAAGTTCGACGATCCGAACAACAGCTCGTTCGCTCTTGGCGACGGTGTCGCCGTTGGACAGGACGATGGTACTGATGCGCGCCCACGCCCAGTCGCTCTTAGCAAGGCTGAAGCAGTCGCCGAGCTGCCGCGCGTATTTCTCGCCGATCTCGGCGTGCTCGATCGCGTCTTCTAGCTCGCTCTTGCGGAGGAAGAGGCAGGCCGCCGCGGTGTGCCCGCGCGCGAGACCGGGCAGCGTCTTGTTGGGCTGATAGATGTTCATGGCGCGCTCGAGGTGCCGCTCCGACGGTCAGAGCGGCGGCCGTTGGGAGTGTGAATGCCGCCCAGAACGACAAATTTCTTCTGCGCCTTTTTGGAAAAGGGTCCTGCCACAACAGTCTTCAAGAGTAGCGGCTCGAATGAGCATCGACGAAAGGACCGATCAACATGAACATCAACGTCACCTGCTACAAGGGCAGCGCATCCGACAGCGACCGCAAGGTGTACCAGCTCGATCCCATGCTGAAGCTGTCGAACGTGCGCGACACGCTGACGAACAGCGGGTTCCTCACCGCCGACAACGGCGACGACACGGCGTGGCGCTTCGTGGCCGCGCAGTCCGACTCCACCGCGGCCGAGGATGCGCTGGTCAACAAAAGCGTGGAGAACCTCGTCCCGCTTCAGGGCGTTCTCGGCGGCGCCAATCAGCTCATCTGCACCAACTATCTGGCCACGCGGAAGCCCGATCTGATCGGCCTCGGCACCGACTGGTTCTTCAACCGTTACCTCGGCGTGAAGATCTCGCTCAACAACAGCGACACCGACGCAAAGACTACGAACGCGAGCATCAAAGCCTTCGCGCCCGTCATGCTGACCAACGTCAAACCGACGAGCAAGAACGTGGTCGGTATCTACGACAACGTCTGCGTCTGCGTGGAGAACAGCGTGGTCACGTTCAGCCTCAGCTCCTGGGGCGCGTCCGGCTACCAGTTCTACATCGGCCAGGACCAGGGCGATCCGATCTGCGACGGCTCGCTCAATGTCTGCAACTTCGACACGCCGAACCGGTACGCCTCGACGGATATGCGCCGCTGGGCCGAAAAGCCGCAGACGATCCAGATCGTCGGCGCCGATTCCGTCGGTGTGACCGGCGGTGAGACGCTGCGCTTCCAGAAGGTCACCTTCCGCACGCGGCGCATCACTTCTTACGACCAGAACGGCAAGACGTACGCGAGCAGCGCCATGCCGCCGGCGCGCACCGGTCCGGCCGGCCTGGGAGGTTTCCGCGCGCAGATCGCCGATGCGGCCTCTGATTTCAACAATCAGCGCGGGCTGGCCACGGCAGGGCAGCTCGAGACCATTCCCGGCGATTCCATCAAGCCCGGTGGCCCGGTCGAAGGACCTCCTTCGCAGCAGAACTGGGGCGCGCCGATCTCCAACCTCCAGACGGACGACTGGAACCAGGCCCTCGGCGAGGTGGTCGTCTATTTCTTCGTCTTCAACTCCTGGGAACAGGCCAACCGCGTCATCAACGGCTACAACGCGCCCGATCCCAATCTCTGGAACTGATCAACGAAAGGTGGAGGTGTTCCCATGGCGACCGCAACCGCGAGCGAAAACTCGATCCTCGTCAACGTCAAAAAGACCAACGGCAAAAGCCAGGCGTACCTGCTCGACACGACTGACACGCTCGATACAGTACGCACGTTCCTCACCGGCAAAAAGCTGATGAGCATCAACGACTCCTTCCTCTTCGACGGCGGTACGGCCGTGGACCGGGATCAGGAAGCGCAGATCACCCTCGGCGACGTCATCAAAGACAAAGTGCTGATGATCGGCGCGCCGGCGAACGGCTCGGCCATCGACCCCGCCGACGGGGTGGCCCGCTACAACCTCCTCAACGACGATCAGAAGCGCGCGATTTTCGAGAACGTGCAGATCTTCCGCGGCCTGACCTTCGGCGCGAACACTTTCGGCAAGTCGTTCAAAGACGTCTACACCTGGGCGCCCGGCTACACGCCCGCGGCCAATACGCCGCGCGTCATCACGGAGCTCGTGTCGAATTACGCGTTCAACAAAGCCACGAGCGAGTTGAAGAACTACAGCTCGCAATCCGCTTCGGTGAACGTCTCCAGCCCCTACGGCAGCGCCGACGCGGAGTACAAGACGGAACAGAGCAAGACCACCAGCACGAGCAAAGTCACCGAGTACCTGTCGACCAAGTACATCGTGCGCAAGGCCGATCTGCAGGTCGATCCGCAGAGCCTCGTCGTCACTCCCGATTTCGTGGCCGCGGTCAGGACGGCGCTCAAAGGAAACGAGAGCACGCTCGACGGCTACCACAACCTCGTCTCGGTGCTGAACGACTACGGCTATTACATCCCGGTCGAGTTCACCCTCGGCGGCGCGATTCTCGGCACCGACCAGACCGACATCTCCGACCTCAGCGAAGCGGAGACGCACAAGCAGGAATTCAACGCCTCGTTCAAAGCCGAATTCGAAGGCATCGGCGGCGGCGGCGCGTACGGCGAAGCGTCGGGCAGCGACAAGACGACGACCACCTCGACCAAGTTCCAGAACATCACCATGGAGCTGATCGGCGGCAGCCCGGGCCTGGAGAAGGACTATCCGGAGTGGGCCAAGTCGCTCAACGCGGCGATCCAGTGGGGCATGGCCGATGTGTCGAAGTTCCGGCCGACGCTGGTGCTGCTCGCGAGTGACGACGAGGGGCGCCAGATCCTCGGGACGGCCATCAACCTGCTCGATAAATTTGCCTCCGCACCGCGCTCCGCGGAGCTCCAGCCGTACATCGACATGCGCGCTTACAACTCGAGCCTGCAGGTCCTCGTCAATCCGTTCGCCTGATCGCTGACCCATCGAAAGGAAACGACTTCCATGCCTCCGATTCTCCTCAATTGCTACAAAGGCGCCGGCGCCGGCGAGAGCGTGCAGACGCAACTGGCTTCCGAGTGGAACCTGCTCGACGCGCGGTCGTACCTGACCAGCATCGGCTTCCTTGCGCCGGACAGCGACGGCATCGCCTGGCGCTTCGTCGCGCTGCAAAGCGACAACAGCAATCCCGAGGATGCGATCGTCCAGCCGGGGGCGGAAGGAGTCGTCCCGCTGACTGGCGTCGTGCGCAACGACGTGCTCTTCGTGACCAACGTGCGGGCGCCGAAAGCTCCCGATCTGATCGGCGTCCGCACGAACAAGTTCTCCGACCGCAATCTCTCAGTCAGTGTCTGGCTGAACAACAACGATCCGGATACGACCGCCGCGAACCAGGCCGCCGGCGCGACGAGCCTGCTGATGCTGTCGAAGGTCAGGCCGTCGACGAGCACGCGCGCGACGGACGCCATGTTCGACAACGTCTGCGTCTGCGTCGACGGCAGCGTGGTCGGCTTCAACCTCACGGCCTGGGGCGCCACCGGATTTCAGTATTACGCCGGGCCCGACGCCGGTGAGCCGATCGTCAACGGCGACCTGAACATCTGCTTCGGCGACACTCCGAACCGCTTCGCCACGGCCTCGATCCAGCGCTACTCCACGCGCCCCGCGTCGATCCAGATCCGCGGCACCGCGGCCCTCGGCATCCCCGGCGCCGAAACGTTGCGCTATCAGAAGGTCACGTTCCGCGCGCGCAGCATCCGCTCGTACACGCAGGGCGGCCGCACGTATACGAGTGACGAGCGACCGCCCGCGCTGCAGTTGATATGGGCCCTCAACTCCGTCGGTCCGGTTCCGGGCGGGTCGATCAATCCGGGCACCGTCACACCGGGACCTCAGTCGGGCCAGCAGTTTGGCGCGCCACTCGAGGCGCTCGTTACCGACGACTGGACGGAGGCCGTCGGCGAGGTGGTCGTCTACTTTTTCGTCTTCCCCGACTGGACGATCGCGAACACCGTCATCCGCGGGATCAACGAAGGCATCGACATCGGCGAGCGCCTGCCGCAGCTCGCGTAGGACTCCCATGAAAATCACGATCAACGGCATCACGCTCGATCACGAGAGCATCGCCAGCGCGTCTGCCGCCCCGCCTCGCGCGCGCGGCCTGCGGGCAACCGCGAACGCGCAGCACGCGGCGAACGACGGGCAGCGGCACTTCCTGGTGCACGTCACCGCGCCGCTCACGCGCGAACAACGCGAGCAGCTCACCACCCTCGGCGTGGAAATGCTCGAACGCATCGCGCCGCACGTCCTGCTCGTCCACTGCGATGACGGGAAGTTGCCGGCGGTGCAGGCGCTCCCCTTCGTCGAGTGGGCCGTGCCGTACGCGAAGGAGTTCAAAATCCACGCGAATCTCGCCGAGACGATCACGCGGCGCGGCGTGGCGCTTGCTGCGCACGCCGCGGACGAGACGCTCCACGAAGTCGACGTGCTGCTGCACAAGACGGCCACGCAGGACGCGATCTCCGCGATCGCGGCAGCTGCAGGCATGGCCGTCGACCAGCTGCAGATTGCCGGTGGCAAAGTGCGGCTGCGGGCGACGGAGATGCAGATCGCGCAGATCACGCGCCTGCACGACGTGCGGCACGTCGAGCCGGTGCCGAAGGCGACGCTCAGCAACGACGTCGCGACGCGCATCATCGCCGCCGACGTCGTGCATGCGCAGCTCGACCGGTCAGGCCGTCCGCTCGACGGCTCGGGGCAGGTCGTGGCCATCGCCGATACCGGTTTCGACCTCGGCTCGACCACCGATCTGCATCCGGCGTTCGCGACCCGCATCGCGCGCCTCTACCCGCTCGGACGTCCCGACAGCGCGAGCGATCCCGATGGTCACGGCACGCACGTGGCCGGATCGATTGCCGGCAGTGCCGTGAACGGCGGCGCGGTCCGCGGCTCGGCTCCCGCGGCGCGGCTGGTCGTGCAATCGCTGCTCGACAACGTCCGCGAGCTGAGCGGCTTCCCCGTGCACCTCGGCGAGCTGTTCGCGACGCCGTACGAATCGGACGGCGCGCGCGTGCACAACGACTCGTGGACGCTCAAGGACACCAAAGGCGAATACGTCGCCGCGGCGCGAGAGCTCGACCAGTTCGTCTGGGACCATCGCGACTTCGTCGTCTGCGCCGCGGCCGGCAACACCGGCCGCGACTCGAGTTTCCGCGGCGTGGTCGATGAGGGCTCGGTGCAGGCGCCGGGCACGGCGAAGAACTGCATCACCGTCGGCGCGTGTGAAAGCGAGCGGCCGACGCAGGCAAAGACATGGGCGGAGGGCTTTCCCACGCGCTTCGCGGTGCCGCCGATCGCCGGCGACTCGTGGGCGAACAGTGCCGAGGGAATGGCGGCGTTCAGCTCGCGGGGACCGACGAAAGACGGGCGTATCAAACCGGACGTCGTCGCGCCCGGCACGTCGATCCTCTCGGCCGCCTCGCGCGCGGTGACCGATCCCGATCGCTTCTGGGGCGCGTCGGACGATCCGCTCTACTGCTATCGCGGCGGCACGAGCATGGCCACGCCTCTGGTCAGCGGCTGCGCCGCCATCGTGCGGCAGTACCTCATTGCCGAGGGCGGCCTGGCCACGCCATCGGCGGCGCTGGTGAAAGCGATGCTCATCAACGGCGCGGTGCCGCTGCAGGGGCAATACACGCCGTCCGAGTGCGGCCCGCGGCCGTCGTTCGGGCAGGGCTTCGGCCGCGTGCACCTGGCGCGCACGCTCGGCCTCGTCGACGGCGACACGCTCGCGCTGCACGACGAAGCGGAAGCGCTCGACGGCGCCGGCGACGAGCAGCGGTTCACGCTCGCCATCCCGGCGGGCGCGAAATCGATCGCCGTGACGCTGGTCTGGACCGACCTCCCCGGCGAACGGCTGGTCCACGATCTCGACCTGATCGTTCGGGCCGGCGGCCAGGAACGCCACGGAAACATGCCTCCGGATTCGAAGGAGCTCGACCGCGTCAACAACGTCGAGGAAGTGATCTGGCCGGCGCCCCCCGCCGGCACGGCGGAAGTCGCGGTGCGCGCGTACGACGTCTCGCTCGCGCCGCAGACGTTCGCATTGGTGATGCGAATCAGTGTGTGAAATCGAAAGGAGAAAGAGTCATGGCCACGTACTACACGCAGGATGCAAAGGTCGGAAACGACACGAACCGCTTCTACGGCGACCAGGCCGCCCACGCCCACGAAACGGGCGTCGACTTCTCGAAGGCCATCAAAGAGATCATGAAGGTTACCTACGGCAAGGACGCGAAGATCGCGCTCGGCAAGTTCTTCAGCAACCAGTCGAAGATCCCCACCGGCGGCACACGCGTAGTGCAGCTCAAGTGGAAGAACAACGGCTGGACGAACGCGTAGGAGGGTGGTGCGCCCGGCAATTCGATCGCATGTGTGTCCTGCCGAGGAACCGAGGGTGTCTCGGCCGAAGTAAGGCATCGTCCCCCGTGTGGTGTGGGCTTCCAGCCCACACCCACAACGTCAAGACAAGGGAGTGGGCACGAAGCCCACACCACACGTCACCGCGGTCCGGCCACCATCCAGTTCAGATCGGGGATCTGCGTCACGTAGGCGGCCGCTTTCAGTGCGGTACCGTTGAGCAGCCAGATCGCGTTATCGCCGGTCGTGCCGTGGCGCCACATCGCGTCGGCGCGGCCGTCGCCATCGAAATCGCCGATGGCGCGGAGGTCCCACTGAGCGGACGGGGTGGCGAGATACCCGGTGCGGAGAATGGCCATGCCGTTCATCAGCCAGGCGACGACCTGATTCGTCTCCGTGTTGCGCCAGATGATGTCGGAGCGGCCGTCGCCGTCGATGTCACCCATACCGCGGATGCTCCAGATCGAATGCGGCGAGGCGACGTTGCCGGCGGCGAGAATCGCGGTTCCGTTCATCAGCCAGACCGCGGCGCTGAAGGTCTGCGAGTTGTGCCACAGCAGGTCGGTCTTGCCGTCGCCATTGAAGTCGCCCGCGCCCTGCAGCTTCCACGCGGGTGGCGGCATGGCGATCATAACCGGCGGCATGCTGCCGGCGCCGAGGAGCTGCACGAAAGTTTCGTTGGTGCTGCGGTTGCGCAGGAGGAGGTCGACGTCGCTGTCGCCATCGAAATCGGCCGCCGCCTCGAGGGTCTGGCCGGAGTTCACCGTCGCGAGCAGCGCCGAGCGGGTGACGACGGAGCCGTTCATCGCCCAGGCGCGGACCTCGCGCTGGTCGGGGTGGTACCAGATCATGTCGGCGCGCCCGTCGTCGCTCACGTCGTGCAGCGCGGCCAGCTTCCAGGGAGCAGGCAGCTCCGGCAGGTAGCCGGAGTCGGTGATCTGCGTACCGTTGAGCCTCCAGTAGGCATTGCCGCCGGCAGCCTCGTGCCGCCAGACGATTTCGGCGCGGCCGTCGCCATCCAGATCACCGGACGAGGGGCAGTTGCTGACCGGGATGACCTTGGTGAGCACGCGCGAGCAGGCGCCCTGGGTGCTGATCGTGGCCGTGAGCGTCACCGCCTGATCGCGACTGATGGGGCGGAACGAGATCGTCGCGCCGCTGCCGCTGATCGTGGCGTTGTTCGCGCTCCAGACGATGGTCGACTCGTCGTACAGGCCGCTGACGGTGGCGACAGCGCTGCGGGTCGCACAGACCTGCACGGGAGCGGCGAGCGTGCCCGGCACCGGGATGAAGCGGCTGGCCGCCTCGCCGACGTAGGTGTAATACGGTCCGGGGAGGACGACCGAGTAGATGCGGACGCGGACCGGCAGCGGCCGGAGCGGCGACCAGCTGTGGCTCGCCGTGATGTCGAACCCGCCGCCGGCGCGCGCCACTGCAGTGCCGGTGTCCGACTCCGGCATGCCGTCACCCCAATCGATGAAAGCGGTGTAATCCGAGGCCGTCCCGGGCGTCTGCGCGTTTCCGAAAGAGGCCACGACGCCCGTGAAGTTGTTCGACGACGCGCAGAGTGCGCGTCCCTGCACCAGCGGCATCTCCGCCAGATTGACCCGCAGCAGCGACTGCGACGTTTGCTCCGCGACCCAGACGCTGCCGTCTCCGCCTGTGGTGATGCTCGTCAGGTGGACCGTCGGTCCGAGATCGATCGGCGACTGGCTGCCGTCGGCATCGACGCGCACCACGGAGTAGCAGCAACTCTGCGAGACCCACAGCGCCTGATCGGGGCCGACCGTCAGATCGGCCCGTGAATCGCCGAGGGAGTCGATGAATCGCGTGACCGTGCCGTCCGTCGCCATCCGGACCAGTCTCGTATCCGTGAGGTACCAGAGCGCGCCGTCGAACGAGACGATCGCGTGCGGCTTCCCGTAAACCGCCCGGAAATGCGTCACGACGCCCGCCGGCGTCATGCGGCCGATCCGTTCCGTCGCCTGCTCGGTGAACCCGCGTTGACGCCCGGCGAGACCGGGAACTCCGTGAACGCGCCGGCGGTGGTCATGCGCACGATCTTGTCGCCCGTGGCGAGCGTGAACCAGAGGTTGTTGTCCGGACCGACCGTGATGCCGGACGGCTTCTTGTACTGCGTCGGCACCGGGATCTCGGTCAGCACGCCATTGGCGATTTTCCCGATCGCGTCGCCGCCCTCCTCGGTGAAGTACATCGCGCTGTCCGGTCCCTGCACGATCTCGAGCGGCCGCGAGCCGATCGCCGGAAGCGTCCACGCGGTCTGCTCGCCCGTCTTTGCACGGCGAACGATGCGTCCTGCCTCGGTCTGCACGATCCAGAGGCTCTGGTCCGGTCCCGGCGCGATCGCGTTCAGCGCACCGCCCCGCGTGAGGAACGGCCACTGCTGCAGCGACGCGTCGTACCCGAGCCGGCCGAACGCCCTGGCCTCATTGCCGGCGTACCAGACGCCGCTCGATCCTGCTTCGAGCGTAGTGACGCCGCCCGGCAGGTTCAGCGGGTACGTCGGCCCGGTCTGGTGTGTCCTCGGATTGAACTTCACGATCCGCTGCGCGCCGAAGCGCCCGCCCCAGTAGATCGAGCCGTCGTTGCCGTGGGTCATCTCCCCGGGCGCAACGTCGCTCGACAGCGTGAAGCGGGTCATGGCGCCGGCCGGCGTTGACTTGTAGAGATCGCCATAGTGTGTGGCGAACCAGAGCGCTCCGTCGGAGCCGCGGGTGATGTCGTTGACCGAGTCGGGCCACGGCGTCGTGAAGCTGAACGGCGCCAGCTCGCCCGCCGGCGTCATGCGGCCGATCTTGTTCGCGTAATGGAATGAGATCCAGAGGTTATGGTCGGGACCGACCACGATCCGGTACGGATCGAGCTCCAGCGGCTGCATGGGGAACTCGCGGAGCTCGCCCATTCGCGTGATGCGGAAGATCTTGTAGTAGGTGGCCACCCAGAGGTTGTCGTCCGAGCCGACCGTGATGTCGTAGACGCCCCAACCGAGCTGCGGAAGGTAGTAAAAGAGCTGCTCGCCGGCGGGAGTCACACGTCCGATGCCGAGGGAGCTGGCGTACCAGACGCTCCCGTCCCGTGGATCGGCGGTGATCGCGGACGGCTCGATCATACGGGTGCCGTAGACGTCGAGGATCGTCCCGTCGAGACCGACCTTGGCGACGGCCATGCGCCCCACGATCGAGACCCACACATGCGTGGGGGTGACCGCAATGCGCCCCGGCGACTCGGCCATCGTGCGCGCCAGCGGAAAGCGCTCGACGAGCGCACCGTGCAGAACGGACAGCGGCAGCAGAAGCAACAGCAAGGCGGACAGAACACGGATGTTCCGGTGGACGATCATCAGCAGGTTCTCTCTCTCTGGACCGAGGGACTTATTTGGACCTGTCGGGATCGTCACCCGGAACAGCTGAATTTGTCAACGACAGCAGTCCAGCTGGCGCAGCGCGGTCCGACCACCCGTCAAGGCTGATGGTCATGTTTCCGACGACGAAATCGTCGGATCCGCTCTCTTTGTGTTTTGAATCCTCTCTTCGCTACCAACTCGACGGAGAAGGCCAATGCGGTCCTGCGCTTCGCCGACAACACCACTGATCAACTGGGCGAGCAGGCGGTCGCGCTGGCCGCGGCGGTACTTCCGCCGGCATTGCGGGAGACGGCGTTCGCGTATGCCTGCGACATGGTGCTCGCCGACGGCATCGTGACGACGGACGAGGAACACGATCGTCGATCTCGCTGCCTCTCCTCCGCCGGCCAGCGGTGTCTTTCGATTTGCCACAGTTGTCGCAAGTTCGGTCGGCCATCGAATTTCTCTCCTCTCTATTCATTTCCGCGGTTGCGGGCAACCGTCGTCGTGACAATCGCATGCGCCAGTTCCTCGGAACCCCGAGCTTCTAGTGACAAGGGGCATTTCGTCCGTCACTCGTGCACGAGCCGGCACATTCACCTGTCCGCTCTGCCCGGCACGCGTTGCGCTAGCGAAGTTTGGAGTGCGGAAAAGAAAGCTCGCCCCGTCTTTCGCGCCCTTCCCTAAGCCGCGGAGCGGCGCGAGTCCGTCGTGTGGGCAGAGCGGCGGCGTTTGCCGCCGCAGTCCAGATCATTCATCGTGCTGAAGCCGAAGTAGTCACGAACCGCGCGTGGACGGATCGGGAGCGCGCGCCGGAAACGGAGACGAACGGAGTGCGGAGTACCATGTCCGTCACTCCGTCATGTATCTGATCTACAACGCGCACAGCTATCGCGAACCAGATAAGGACCTGAACACGTTCTTCCGCGAGCTGATGGTCAGCGAGGATATGACGCCGAGCGTCGACCCGCAGTCGGACCGGCTCAACGCGGCGAAGCCGGAGCGGCATCTGCGCAGTTGCGACGGCATGGTGGCCGTCGTGCCGTTTCGCGACCCTCCGCCGTCGCCTTCGCCCTACATCCTGTTCGAGATCGAGATTGCCATTCGGGCGCGCAAGCCGGTGCTCGTCTTTGTGGAAGACGTGCTCCCGAGCAATCTGCTCCCGCGTGGCGTGCTGCAGCGTCGCTTCTCGCGGCGCGGCTTGCTCCGCCAGGCTCGAGAGCACCGCCATGCGCTGCGTCTCCTCAAGTCGTACCTCGGCCCCGAGCCCGCGCCTCCCTACGAGCCAAGCGTCGACCGCCGGACCTGCCTGCTCATCGGCCGTTCCGCGCTTGACGAGGAGCAGTTCGCCTGCGTTCACGACTATCTGGGCCGGCGGCAGTACGACGTCATCCCGGCTCCGCAAGGCGCTGACTGCCTGTCGTATGACCATCCGCCCGAGGCTCTGGTTGGCAAGTCGATGCTGTGTGTGTCCTTCGCGGAAGGGCTCTCACCGCTCGAGTTCTACATCCTCGGCGCGACCCGCGCTGTGGTGATGCCGCTGATCGTGCTGACGCGCAATCTCGAGTATCCGTTCAACGAGCGCGTGCCGAATGAATATCAGCCGAAGATCGTCGAGAGCGGCGACGGGGACGCGGTCTGCAGCGTGCTTGAGACGGAAGTCGACATCTTCGAGGAAGACTATCTCGAGCTGAAGGATCAGACCGATGTGCTGCGCTACCGTACGGCGGTGATGACTCCGAGAGACACGCGCGAGTCGCGCGCGCGAGTGATCAACAACATCATGAACCAACGTGGAGGAACCATCGATATGTCGCAGGACAACGTCAATATCTCGAACGTTGGCGGTGTGGTGAACTTCAAGTCGCGCCTCGAGCACGTCACCAACACGATTACGAACGCGTCGTCGCTCGCGGCCGACAAGCGCACGGAGCTCGCGGCCCTGATACGCGAGTTGCAGGAGGCGCTGGCGAAGGCACCGGAGGCGCGTTCCGAAGACGCCGCGCAGGTGACGCGCGCGGCGGAGATGGTCGCGGCGGAAGTGGCCAAGGAGAAGCCGAGCAAAGGAATGCTGCGGATCTCTGCGGAGGGGTTGAAGGAGGCGGCACAAGCGGTCGCGGACATCGCGCCTTCGATCATCGGCGTAGCCGGCAAGATCGCGACCTTCATCGCCGCGATGCTCTGAGATGGCGGCTCGTGAAGGGGCGGTCAACACGCGGACGATCGGGGGGGAAATCGACCGAGCGTGGCCGAGGGAGGTCAGTCCCCAGCAACACGTGCGGCCTCGACGCGCAGTCCAGATCAATTCATCTCGCGCTCACTCCCGCACCGCGATGTTGTACTTTTGGATCTTTGCCTTGAGGGTGTTGCGCGCGAGTCCCAGCCGCCGGGCGGCTTCGCGGATGCGGCCGTTGCTCGTTTCGAGGGCGCGGAGGATCAGTTGTTTGTCGACGGTCGACATGACTTCGTCGTAGACGTCGCTGGTGATCTCGAGGCGGCCGATCAGTGGGCTGACGAGGGAGTTCGGGGTGGGGTTGCCGCTGGCGTTGACGACCGTGGGGGCGGTGTCGGGTGAGTAGAGGCTGTAGAACTCACTCTTGGTGACGGTGTCGCCGTTCGACATGACGATGGCGCGGTGCAGGGTCGCTTCGAGCTCGCGCACGTTGCCCGGCCAGTCGTAGCGGAAGAAGAGGTCGAGCACGCCCGGCTCGAGGCGCTTGTTCTCGATGCCGAGGTCTTTGCAGATCTTGCGGATGAAATGCTCGGCCAGGAGGGGGATGTCGTCCTTCCGCTCGCGCAGCGGCGGCAGCATGATCGGGATGATGTTGAGGCGATAGAAGAGATCCTCGCGGAAGGAGCCGTCCTCGATGGCCTTCTCGATCTCGAGATTCGTGGCGGCGATGATCTTGACGTCGGTCTTGATGGTCTGCGTGCCGCCGACGCGCTCGAACTCCTTGTCCTCGACGACGCGCAGCAGCTTGGCCTGCATGGCCAGGGTCATCTTGCCGATCTCGTCGAGGAAGATCGTGCCGTTGTTGGCCAGCTCGAAGCGCCCCAGTTTGCGGCGGTCGGCGCCGGTGAAGGCGCCCTTCTCGTGACCGAACAGCTCCGACTCCGCCAGGTTCTCCGGCAGCGCCGCGCAGTTGAACTTGATGAACGGCCCGTGGCGGCGCGGCCCCATGTTGTGGATGATCCGCGCCATGAGGCCCTTGCCGGTGCCTGATTCGCCGCGCAACAGGACGGTCGAAAAACCCGACGCCGCCTTGCGGATCTGGAACTGAATCTTCCCGACCACGTCCGACTGGCCGACGATCGAGTCGAGATGCTTCTCGACCAGCACCTCGCGCCGCAGCGTCTCGTTCTCGAGCGACAGCCGCGTGCGCGCTTCTTCCAGCTCCTCATAAAGGCGGGCGTTCTCGATGGCGATCGCGGCCTGATCGGCAAACGCCTCCAGGAAGCTGAGATCGCGCGGCGAGAAGAGATGCCGCGCCTGGCGGTGATCGACGTAGATCGCGCCGGAGATCCGCTCTTTGATGATCAGCGGCACGCAGAGGATCGAGAGGATGTTCTCCGCGACCACCGACTCCGACTCGATGAAGCGCTGGTCGGCGCGTGCATCGGCTGACATCACCGACTGCCCGGTCTGGATGACGTCCTTGACGATCGACTGCGGCGAGCGCTTCGACTCCCCTTCCGCCCCTTCTTTGATGTTGCGGCCCACGCGTGTGCGCAGCGCGCCGGTGAGCGGATCGAGCAGCAGGATCATGCCGCGTTCGGCGCGCAACCGGCGGATGCAGACGTCGAGCACGCGGTTCAGCACCTCGTTGAGGTCGAGCGTGGAGTTGATGATCTTGACGATCTCGTACAGCCCGACCACGCCCTGGTCCTGCATCTTCCCGGCGGGGCGGATGCGGAAGAGCGCGCCGCGGGCGCGTTCGAGATCGAGCGACGCATCGAGCCGCTCGAAGAGACGGATCGCGCCGCGAATGGTCTGCGTGGCCTCGTCCGGATCGTCGCGCGCCACGCCCATGTCGAACAGCAGACGGGCCAGGTCGTACGGCGTGTCGAGCTCTTCGAGCGTGGCGCGGGCCGACTCGAAGCGCACCGTCGCGCCATCGCGATCGCCTTTGTACGTGCAGATGCGCGCCCACGCCCAATCACTCTTGGCAATGCTGAAGCGGTCGCCGAGCTGCCGCGCGAATTTCTCGCCGATCTCGGCGTGCCTGATCGCGTCTTCGAGCTCGCTTTTGCGGAGGAAGAGGCAGGCCGCGGCGGTGTGCCCCCGCGCCAGACCGGGCAGCGTCTTGTTGGCCTGATAGATGGCCATGGCGCGATCGAGGTGCCGCTCCGACTCCTCGATGTTGTCGCGCTCATCTTCGATCGACGCGAGGATGTACGACGCCTCGGCGATCAGGTCTTCGTCGCGCGCCCGCTCCCCTGCCGCGAGCGCCTTCTGCGCGTACTCGAGCGCCTTGGCAATGTCGCCACGCTTGCGCGTCAGGCGCGCCAGCGGAACGTAGACCGACAGCCGTGAGGAGCGCGTCTCGTCGAAGCCTTCGATGGAGAGGCAGTTGCGGTACTGCTGCAGCGCTTCATCGAACCTGCCGATCATCTCCAGCGCGTCGCCGAGGTTCTCGCGGGCCAGCGCCTCGTGCTCGGCGGCGCCGATCTTCTCGTCGATCTTCATCGACTTCTCGAAGTACTCGGCGGCCTTGTGGAAGTTGCCGCGGCCGTACTCGACGACGCCCACGTTGTTGTACGCGGTGACGAGATCCCACAGGTCACCTTCCGCTTCCGACATCTCCAGGTTGCGGCGGAAGTGCTGCAGCGCCGATTCCCAGTCGCCGAGCTTCCAGAGCGTGTTGCCGAGGTTCGTCGAGGCCACTTTGCAGAGCTGGTCGGAACCGAGCCGCTCGCCGATGCCCACCGCCTCCTCGAGGATCTGCCGCGAGCGCTCCCAGTCGCCGCGCGCGTATTCGATGAGGCCGAGAATGTTCTTCACGTAGCCGTAGACCACGGTCGGCTCGATGCTCTCGAGCATCGTCTTCGCGCGTTCGGCGGTCAGCTTGGCGGTGTTGAGATCGTCCTTGAGGCGATAGAGCCACGCCACGCGGTTGAGCATCTCCGCGACGTCGACCGTCGCCCCGAGCTGTTCGTAGATCGACAGCGCGTTCTGAAAGTACGTCATCGCGGAGTCCTGGTCGCCGCGCCGCGCCAGCACCTTGCCGATCTTCTTCATCACCCGCGCGACGTCGCCGTTCGCGTCGCCGTTCGGATGCCGCGCCTGGATGCTCTTGAGGAGGAACTGATAGGCGTGAATGGCGCCGCGGTAATCGTCGCGGCGGTAGTAGGCGTCGGCCAGCTTCTCGCGCACTTCCGCCTTGCGCGCTTCCTCGATGCCGCCGAGGTCCATCAGCTCGAGGGCCACGCGATAGAACTCCGTCGCTTCCTCGTGGGCCAGCGTGCGCGAGGCGAGATCGCCCGCCTCGATCGAATACTGCGTGCCGCGCTCGATGTCGTTGGCGCGGGAGAAGTGGTAGGCAACCTGACCGATCACCTGGGTCGAGCCGCTGGCCGCTTCCGGCTCCAGCACCTCGCCGGCGCGCAGGTGGAGCTCCACGCGGCGCCGCTCCGGCATGGCGTTGTAGACCGCATCGCGAAGATGGATCTGCGGGAAGTAAACCGTACGGCCGTCGCTCGATTCGTCGAGGAGGCTTTGCGCGATCAGCGCGCGCGTCTGCGCGTACGTCTCTTCGACCTCGCCGCAGACTCGCGTGAGCAGGTCGAGGTCCACCGTCTCCCCAAAGACCGCGGCCGCTTCGAGCACCGCGCGCGGAGGCGCGGCGAGCGCTTCGACCTTCTCCATCACCAGCGACGCGGAGCCGCCGGGGATGCGCAGGTTGCGGATGCGATCCATGTCCGCCACCCAGCCGGTCGGCTGCCACTGCAGATAGTCGTGCGCGATGAGGTAATCGAGGATGCGCCGGATGTTGAGCGGTGAGCCGCCCGACTCCCACAGCATCCAGCGGGTCAGCTCGTCCGGAACGTTCGGTGCGCCGAGGAGCGACTGCACGTGCTCGCGCACCAGCGGCTCGGAGAGCGACTCGACGCGCAGCAGCGGAAAGTTCCCTTCTTTCGCCCGCTGCTCCCAGAACGAGAGATTCGGCGAGGACGACTCGAGGGCCGCCTCGCCGCCCGTTTCGAGAGTGAGCGTGCCGATCACCAGGAGCTTGTTCTGCTTCGCCTCGCCGACCAGGAACGAGAAGAGCTCGGCCGTCGACGGATCGGCCCACTGCAGGTCTTCGATGATCAGGATGAGCGGCGAGCCGCCGGTCTCGCTTCCGGCGGAGAGGAAGCCGTAGATGTCCTGCATCGACTGCACCATACGGTTGTAGAGGCGGAACTTCTGGCCGTGCTGCGGCGGGTTCGTTTCGGGCCCGGAGGCGCTGATGATCGGCTTGAGAATCCGGCGGATCTCCTCCGAGACGTCGGCGGTCGGATTCACCGCGGTGACCATCTGCGTGAAGATCTCGAAGAACGGCGCGTAGATGGTCTTGCGGTTGATCGGGCAGCGGCCGGAGAAGACTTTCGCGCCGTCGAGCTGCGCGCGGAGCGTCACGTCGCGGACGATGCGGCTCTTGCCGAGTCCTTCCGCGCCGGCGAGGATGGCGCCGTTGCCGTGCCCCTCGCGCGCCTCGTGGATCAAGCCGATCAACGCGCTGACCTCCTGCTTGCGGCCGATCAGAGGCGCCGCGTACAGCTCACCGCGGCCGACCAGTTCCGCGGCGGGCGCCTTCTTCCCGGCTGCTTCGGCCACCGCCTGCAGCAGCGCGGCCGCGGTCGGGAAGCGATGCCGCGGATCTTTTTCGAGCAGCTTCATGATGATCTGCGCGAGCGGCTCCGGGACGCTGGGGTTGATCGAGGAGACGGGGCGGATCTCTTCGTCGAGGTGCATCCGGATCACTTCGATCGGCGCCCGGCCGTAGCCGGGCAGCGCACCGGTGACGGTCTCGTAGAGCGTCATGCCGAGGGCGTAGAGATCGGCGCGCGGATCGATGCGGTCCTGACGCAGGACCTCCGGCGCCATGTACTGCAGCGTGCCTCGGATCTGGCGATCGAGCACCTGACGGCTCTCGATGGCCAGGCCGAAATCCATGATCTTGGCCTTGCCGTCGTCACCGACGAGGACATTCGACGGCTTGAGGTCGAGGTGGATGATGCCGTAGTGATGGATGTGATGGAGCCCCGACGCGATCTGGATGATGACGTCGTACAGCTCGGGCCAGCTCCGTCCGTCGAACCACTCCGAGATCCGCTTCCCGGAGAAGAACTCCATGGTGAAGTACGGGAAGCGTTCCTGGAGCACGCCGAAGTCGAACACCTTGATGATGCTGGAGTGCTCCAGACCCGCCAGGGTGGCGAACTCGGTTCTGAAACGGAGAAGTTGCGCGGCGTCGCCGATCTCGTGACAGAGGATCTTGATCGCCTCGTCGCGGTTGTCGGGAACGTCGAACACGCGGTAAACACAGGTCTCCGGCGTCTTTTTGAGGATCGAACGGATCTGGTACCGCGGCGGCAGCGGGACTTCGGACACCACAGTTTCAGTGGGCATGGTCTCCTATCGGTTCCTACGGGTACGAATATAACCCATGCTGTTTCAGAAGAGGGTCAAAAAGGTGACCACCACTTCGGTCCGCTGGATGCGGCGCGGGCCGCAAGCCTCGGCGGTCGTGTAGAATGCGGCCGAGTCGGTTCGCCTCATGACGGATATCCCGCAGTCGTTTCACGGGTTTGAAATCCTTCGTGTCCTCGGCAGAGGGGGCATGGGGACGGTTTACCTCGCCCGCGATCTCAGCCTCGGCCGCCAGGTGGCCCTCAAGATCCTGAACAACAGCGATCTCGCGTACGAGGACCGCCGCGCCCGCTTCATGCGCGAGGCCCGTTCCGCCGCCGCGGTCCGCCATCAGAACGTCGCCACCATCTATGAGGTCGACGAAACCGCGGACGGACAGCCCTTCCTGGTCATGGAGTACTGCGAGGGAGAGACGCTCTCGCAGCGGATGCGCCGCCGCCCGATCGACTCCGCCGAGTTCCTGACCATCGCCCGCCAGGTCGCGGCCGGCCTCGCCGCAGCGCACGAGAAGGGGATCGTCCACCGCGACATCAAGAGCGCGAACATCATGATCGAGCCGACCGGGCTCGTGAAGATCCTCGACTTCGGCCTGGCCAAGGCGCTGCCGCGGGAGATGGCCCTCACCCCCGACCGGCCGACCTTCGAGTCGACCACCGGCCATTTCCTCGGCACGCTGCACTTCATCTCGCCCGAGCAGGCGCGCGGGCAGAACGCCGACGCGCGCAGCGACCTCTTCTCGGTCGGTATCGTGCTCTATCACATGGCCGCCGGCCATCTTCCGTTCAACGCCGAGTCGCCTCTGATGGTGCTCGACCAGATCCGCGACGGCGAGCCGGAGCCGTTCGTGCCGCTCGATCCGTCCTTCCCCCCGACGGCGTCGAAGGTGATCTCCAAGCTCCTGCAGAAGGATCCGAACGATCGCTATCAGACCGCGCGCGAGCTGCTCGACGATCTCGAGACCATCGACACGCCGACGATGCGCATGCAGACGCAGACGTCGCGCACGACCCTCGGCCGCACGATCCGCCGCGGCTCGCGCCGTCTGCGCGTGTTCATCACCACGGCGGCAGCGCTCCTCGTCGCCAGCTCGATCTATCTCGTGCAGCGCGGCGTCGGGACGACTTCCGCCGAACCGACCGCCGCTCCTCCCCCACCCATTCGCTCGCTGGCCGTCCTGCCGCTGCGGAACATCGCCAACAACACCAGCGACGAGTTCCTCTCCGTCGGCGTCGCCGATGCGCTCGTAACGAAGCTGCAGACCATCCCCTCGCTGCAGGTGCGGCCGACCTCCGCGGTGCTCGAGTTCCAGGGACAGAAAGTCGATGCGAAGACCGCCAGCGAACGGCTGAAAGTCGACGGCATCCTGGAAGGGCATTTCCTCGCCGCCGGCGATCTGGTGCGCATCACGCTGCAGCTCACCGACTCGCGCACCGGCTACAGCGTCTGGGCCGATTCCGTCGACGGCAAGCGCAGCGACCTCCTCAAGCTGATCGACGAGGTCTCCACGCGCACCGTGACCGGCCTCAATCAGAAGCTGGGCGTGCAGCCGATCCTGGCCGGCTCGCGTGCGCGGTCGAGCAATCCGAAGGCGTACGAGGAGTACCTGAAGGCGCGCGCGCTGAACGGCAGCTTCGTGCCGCAGGACTTCAACGCGCAGGTCGCGGCGCTGCGCAGGGCGATCGAGCTCGATCCGAATTTCGCCGCCGCCTATGCCGATCTGGCGTCGACGATCTCCCTCGGCAGCGCGCGCAGCCTGACCACTGAACCCGACGCGATCCAGAAGGCGGAGTGGTATGCGCGGCAGGCGGTGCGCCTCGACCCGAATCTCGCGGAGGCGCATCTCGCCCTCGGCCGCGTCTTCGTGCGCCATCCCGATCGTTTCCGTGAGTCCGTCCGCGAGGTGCTGGCGGCGCTGCGGCTGAAAGCGACCGACACGCAGGCGCTGCACTCGATGACCACCTACTTTGTCTCGACCGGTGAGCTGCAGAAAGCGCAGTGCGTTGGCGACCGCCTCGTGCAGGTCGACCCGTTCTCGAATGAGGCGCGGACGCGCGGCTACTGGTACATCAACGCCGTCGACCCCGAGGGGGCGCTCAAGCACGCCGAGCACGCGCTGGCCTCGCGCGACACCGCCCTGGCCGGTCACGACATGCGCGGCATCGCGTACATCCTGCAGGGCAACTACGGCGCCGCCGAGACCGAAGCCGACGCCGCGCTCAAGCTCAACCCGCGTCACTACCTCGGCAAGAGCCTCAAAGCGATGACCGCCGCCGGGCGCGGCGATCGCGCGGCTGCCGAAGCTGGTGTGCGGTCGTTCGAGAACGACGCCAACCGCAACCACTGGGCCGCGATCCGCGCGTCATTGATCTACGCGCGGCTCGGCGACCGCGATCAGGCAGTGGCCTGGCTCAAGCGCTCGGTCGACATGGGCCACCACAGCTGGTACGCGCTGGTGAAACACCCGTGGTTCGTGGCGCTGCAGAGCGATCCCGAGTTCCAGCAGCTCGTCGCAAAGATCAAAGCGGATCTCGACGACGTGCGGGATGACGTCATTGGCGTGTACACCACGCAGATGGGGTGCCGGTGAGGGATTGAGGATTGGAGGATTGAGGATTGAGGAAGACGCTCCGCGTCGGCCGTACCTTCCTCAATCCTCATAACCCCCACCAAGCCATCACGAAGATCGAGGGATCGAGGAAGGTAGGGCCGACGCGTAAGCGTCTTCCTCAATCCTCCAATCCTCAATCCGTCGTCGCCAACCAGGCGACGACGAGATGGTGCGCGATCCCCAGCACTGACATCGACTGCACGTCGGGGTGCTTTCCTTCGATCACCGCGCGCGCTTCGTTGCGGTTGAACCAGCGCACTTCCTCGAGCTCGACGCCGTCGGCGACCGCGTCCGTCTCGTCCTCGACTTCCGCGAGCATGCCGAAGATCAGTGAGGAGGGGAAGGGCCACGGCTGACTGCCGAGGTAGGTGATGTTGCCGGTCGAGACGAGGCCGGCTTCTTCCATCAGCTCGCGTGCGCACGCTTCCTCGATCGATTCGCCCGGCTCGACGAAGCCGGCCAGCGCGGCCATGCGGCCGGCGGGCCACGCCGCGTTGCGCCCGAGGAGACAGCGGTCCTTCGAGACCGGCAGCATGATCACGACGGGGTCGACGCGTGGGAAATGCTCCGTGCTGCACGACGCGCAATCGCGCTTCCATCCCCCCGCCGCCAGCTGCGTGCGCATCCCGCAGACCGAGCAGAAGCCGTGACGGCGATGCCACTCGAAGAGACTCTTTGCGTTGCCGAAGATCGCCGCTTCCTCACGCGGCAGTGCCAGTGCCGCCGAGCGCGCGTCGGTCAGCTCCGCGTTGCCGCTGGACTCGGTCTCGACGGCGAACACCGCCGCGTCATCCCACAGGCCGAGAAAGAGACGCTTCTCGGTTTTGCGTGCGAGGCCGATGTCGAGCCGCGCCAGCCCACCATCGCGCAGGAGCGCCTGCCCGTCGGGACTGAGGCCGATCACGATCGTGGCGCGATCGCGGAGTTGCGCTGCGATCCATGCGTCGTCGGTACGCCGGTCTGCTGCGCGATCGAGAGGACTGCCGGAGAAGATGATGTCGTGCATCCGGGCGAACGATATCGCGGACTAAGAGCGCATATGAAATCTGGCCTACGTACGATCTATGACCGCACCAGCAAACTGGATGGCACGGCCGCGATCTGCAGCGGCGGCTCCATCTCGAGCAGCTCGCCGTCCACGGAGACACGCAGCCGCTGCCTGCCCGTGTCGACCCGCAGTTGCGACGTGCGCACGCCGCGGAATCCCGGCACGTCGTGAATGCGCCCCCGAAAGTACTTCGCCGCCGCGCGAATGAACTGCCAGCGGCTCATGAACGACAAGGAGTAGATCGAGAGGCGGCCGTCGGTGAGCGACTTCTTCGGCGCCACCAGACCGGTCAGGGTGAGGTCGTACGAGTTCACCGCCACGACGAACATCTGCGTGCGCAGCGTCTCCACGCGGCCATCGCGCTCGATCACCAGCGTGACGTGCGGGAACTGCCGCAGCGCCAGCCGCGCCGCTTTGATGTATGCGCGCCACTTGCTGTGCAACGAGCGGAAATGCTCGCGATAGACGCTGATGGTCGGATAAAGGCCGAGCATCACGGAGTTCAAAAAGTACGTTCCGTTCACGCGGCCGACGTCGATCTGCCGCACCTCGCCGTTCAGGGCGATCTCGAAGGCCTCGCGCCATTCGAGCGGGATCTCCAGGTCGCGGGCCAGATGGTTCACGCTCCCCACCGGCACGACGCCGAGGATCCCCTCGGTGTTCACCAGGGCCTGCGCGACGTGATGGACGCTGCCGTCACCACCCGCCACGATGAAGTCGTGCAACCCGGCGGCGAGCGTCTCCCGCACGATGGTGCGGATGTCGACGCCCGGTTTGATGTCGACGGTCCGCAGGCCGTTCTCCGCGGCCAGCGTACGCAACGCGCTCTCCTCCGTCGGGCCGATCGAACCGGCCCGCGGATTGAGAAAGAGCACTCCCCTGCGCCGATGCTGCCTCACTTCGTCGCTTCGAACATCCGGCGCAGCGCGCGCTCGGCAGGAACGCGCACCTCCTCCGGCACGTCGATCTCGTAACGGATGTACTTCAGAGAGTCGCGCACGTCCTCGAGGGTCGAGACCTTCATGAACGCGCAGAGCTTGCAGCCTTTGATGAACTGCTTGTCGGGCACTTCCATCGCCAGCCGGTCCGACAGGCCGCATTCGGTGACCACCAGGAAGCGCCGCGCCGGCCGCTCCTTCGCGTAGCGCACCATGCCGCTGGTCGACAGCACCGCATCGGCGAGGGCGGCCACGTCGCCGCGGCACTCCGGATGGACCAGGATCTCGAGCTCCGGGTCGTTCTCCCGGATCTTGCTGATCTCCTCCGGCGTGATCTGCTGGTGTACGTAGCAGTAACCGTCCCACGGGATGATGTTCTTCTCCGGCACCTGCTCGGCCACGTGCCGGGCCAGGTTGCGGTCGGGAACGAAGAGGATGTTCTTGCTGTCGAGGGTGCGCACGACCTTCGAGGCGTTGGCCGACGTGACGATGATGTCGGACAGCCCTTTGACGGCCGCGGTGGTGTTGACGTAGCTGACTACCGCCAGGTCGGGGAACTGCTGCTTGAGCTCCTCGATGCGCGCGGCAAGATCCTCGGCCGGAGCGCTGTCGGCCAGCTGGCAGCCGGCCATCGGGTTCGGCAGCAGGACGGTCTTGCTCGGATTGACGATCTTCGCCGTTTCGGCCATGAAGTTCACGCCCGCGAACTCGATGATGTCCGCGTCGCGCACCTCGGCCGCCATCAGGGCGAGCTCGAGTGAGTCACCGACAAAGTCCGCGACCTTCAGGATCTCGGGACGGTAATAGTTGTGAGCCACGATGACCGCGTTGCGCTCTTTCTTGAGCGCCCGGATCTCCTCGTGCAGCACCTCGAACCCACGGACTTCCTCCTCCGTGTAGTCGTACGTCATCACCCGGCTGAGCTCTTCGTAAAGCGTTGACATGTCACCTCGTTAAATAGCGAATTCGGCGCCAGCCTATGACGCTGCAGACTTCGGCGCCAGCAGGACCACCGTCGATCCCCACCCGCCGCCGGTCGGATCGGCATCATGAAAGTCTTCGACAAAGTCGAGCGAGGCCAGCAGCTTACGGATGTTCTCCCGCTGCACCCCGATCCCCCGTCCATGAATGAGCCTCACCTGCCGAAAGCCCCTCGCCCGCGCCTCGGTCAGGTACTCGCGGGCAACGTCGCGGATCTCCTTCGGCAGAAAGGGATGCAGATCGAGCGTATCGGTGATCGGGATCTCGACCGGCTCGTCGTGGGGGTCATCCACGGAGGGGGATTGTATGCAGTGAGCGGCGGATGAGTACACTGACGCTCTCGATGACGGCGAAGATTTACCACCGTTACCAGAGCGCCGCGGACAACGAGCTCGTCGCGTCGACCGGCAAACTTGCCGGACGAGCGCCGCGCAACATCGCCGTCAGCATGTTCCCGAAGGTGAAGGCGTTCCTCGGCCGTCTCGCCGACGATCGCAGCGGAATCGAGTTCACCACAGAAGTGCCGCCCGACGACGGATGTCCGCCGGGACTCGCCTACTGGTCCGAAGGGCAACCGGGAGTGGAGGTGCTCGAAAGGAACGAGCTGGTCGCGATTCCAGTTACTATCATCAAGAGGAACGACTGATGCGAACCGCCGATAAGACCGCCATTCGTTCGGCAATTGACGTCGCGGCCGTCGTGCGCCTCACGCAGGACGAGCTGGCGAAAGCCATTCCGGTCATGCTCCGGCCACTCGATGCCTTCGCCGAGCCGGAGCCCTCGCGCGGCGCCACCATCGAGCTCGCGAGCGGACGGCATGTGGTCGTGATCTACGGCGAAGTGACCGGCCGGCTGTCGGTCCACACCGCATCAGATGACCCGGAGGCGGTCGACGACTTCCTCACGGAAACCGGCATTTCAGCCGCCGCCGTCGAGTGGCGCCGCCCCTCACCCGCTCTCGCGACTTCGTCTCCGCGTACCCGCTGACGCTGCAGACGGGCTCCCGTCGCGCGACCGCGCTCGCTGTGCGATACTGCGCGCCACTCTAGGAGCGAGGTTCCCATGGTCCTGTTCAATCACGCCACCCGCGAGATGACGGCCAAGATCGTGTACTACGGTCCAGGCCTTTGCGGGAAGACAACCAACCTGATGGTCATCTTCGACAAGCTCGACCCAAAGTCGAAGGGGAAGATGTTGTCTCTGGCGACCAAGACCGACCGTACGCTCTTTTTCGACCTCCTGCCGGTCGATATCGGTAAGGTCGGCCCGTTCAACCTGAAGATCCAGCTCTACACGGTCCCCGGTCAGGTCTTCTACAACGAAACGCGGAAGCTGGTGCTCAAGGGCGCCGACTCGGTCGTCTTCGTGGCCGATTCGCAGCCGGCCATGGTCGACGCGAACCGGGAGAGCTTTGCGAACCTTCTCGAGAACCTCGAGGAGAACCAGATCGACCCGAACGACACCCCGATCGTCATCCAGTTCAACAAGCGCGACATCCCCGGCGTCCTGCCGGTCGAGCAGCTCCAGGAAGCCCTCGGCTTCGAGGGTTATCCGTACACCGAGGCCTCGGCGCTCAAGGGCGACGGCGTCATGGAGACGTTCAAGCTCGTCTCGAAGATCACCGCCAAGCACCTCTTCAACCGCCTCAAGGGCGGCAAGAACGAACCGCTGACGAAGAAGTCGGCCATGGCCACCGCTCCGCGAGTGGCGGTGAAGACCGCTCCCGAGCCGGAACCGGAGCCGGAGCCGGAAGTCTCGAATCCGTTCGCCGAGTCGACCCCGGTCGCGGAGGCCACCTCGCCGTTCGCCGACTCGATGCCGTTCGGCGACGTCGCCGCGGCGCCGGCCGACTACGAGAACGCCGAAGAGGTCTCGCTCGATCAGCTGCTTGCCGGACGCGAGCGCCCCGGAACCTTCTCCGGCAACGTGGCCGTCCCGGCCGTCGAGGAAGTCGAAGAGCTCGGCGCCGAAGAGCTTCTCGCGACGCCGGATGACGTGGCCGTTGCGGTGCTGGATGAGCCGGTTCCGCTGGTCTACCCCGACAACAGCTACGCCGACAACCGCGTCTCCGAGCTCGAAGCGCAGGTGCGCGCGCTCGAGGCGAAGCTGGCCGTCAAGCGCAGCGCGCTGGAGACGATCCTGCGCGAGCTGGATGAGCTGCGCGCCCGCGTGAACGAACAACTCGATTTGTAATGCCGGTCACCGACCGCGCCGTCTTTCGTCCTTACCATTCGCGCTGTTCAAATCGAATCGAACATCACGCCGCCAGGGCGTGAACTCACGGAGGAAACCAACCAATGCGCCGTTCTCTCACAGCCGTTCTCTGCCTTTCGCTCGCCCTCATCGGATGTGGTGGCAAAGAGTCTTCGAAAGAGGAGATCTCCGCCGATCTTCAGAAGCGCGGGACGACCGACCTCATGAAAGAGGTCGCGAATGATGAATACACCGCGCCGGAAGATGGCAAGCTGACCGACGGTCAGATCCAGATGTACCTGAAGGTGCGCGAGCACGAGAAGAAGATCGCCCAGGTGGCGAAAGAAGAGATGAAGCAGCACGCCGAGAAGGCGGAGCAGAAGGGCGACAAGTCGATCGCCGGCATGATGGAGGGCTTCAAGGCTCTCGGCTCGGCCGCCGACTTCATGACCGCCGACATCCGCGCCGCGAAAGACCTCGGATACAACTCGCAGGAGTACCTGTGGGTGAAGGGGCAGATCCTCGCCGCGTCGACGGCTGCGATGGCCGAGCAGTTCAACACCGCCATGACCGCCAACTTCGACAAAGCCTACGCCGAGGCGAAGAAGGCGTATGACGAGGCCAAAGACGAGCAGACCAAAAAGTTCTACGCCGAGATGATCGCCGGCTACGACAAGACCAGGCAGGAGATGGCCGAGCAGGCGCAGTCGAGCATCGACGACGCCACGGCCGCCAACCGCCAGCTGCTGTCCAGGTACGAGAACGCCCTCAAGGCCTACGCCCACGAGCTCTCCAAGTACGAAGAGAAGGAAGGCGACGTGCAGAAGGGCCTCGACGAGATGACCCAGAAGGTCGAAGAGGCGAAGCAGCAGTAACACCCAGCGTTCGTGATTGTCCCGGAAGCCCGCTGCACGTAAAGTGCGCGGGCTTTTTCCTTTCTGGAGGAGCCGTTCAGCTCTTCAGCTGTTCAGGCGGCGAGGTGCTCCCCCTGAACAGCTGGGCCGCTGAAGGGCTGAACAGCTGATGAAGAATCTCGAATGCTCCCACTGCTCCCTCACCCATGACGCGAACGCGCTTCACAACCTCTGCACCGCGTGTAGCGCCCCGCTGCTCGTGCGCTACGACCTCGCGCCGAATCCGGCCCTGCGCGCGGAGATCCGTACCCGCCGTCCCGACATGTGGCGCTATCGCGAAGTGCTGCCGGTCGCGAACGAGGAAGACATCGTCACCCTCGGCGAGGGGATCACGCCGCTGCTCCCCTCCCGCACGCACGCGAACGTCTATTTGAAGGACGAGTCGAAGAACCCGACCCGCTCGTTCAAGTCGCGCGGGATGGCGGCGGCGGTGTCGATGGCGAAGAAGCTCGGCGCGCAAAGCCTCGCGGCGCCGACCGCGGGCAATGCCGGCGCGGCGCTCTCGGCGTACGGCGCGCGCGCGGGACTGCCGGTCTTCGTGGCCATGCCGCGCGACACGCCGGGGTCGATCGTCGATGAGTGCCGCCAGTACGGCGCGCAGGTCGAGCTGGTGGCGGGCGTGATCACCGATGCCGCGAAGCGCGTCCAGCAGTTCATCAAAGAGAACGGCGGCTTCGATCTCTCCACGCTGAAAGAGCCGTATCGCGTCGAGGGGAAAAAGATCATGGGCTACGAGCTGCTCGAGGACCTCGACGGCCGCTTGCCCGACGTGATCCTCTACCCCACCGGCGGCGGCACGGGGCTGATCGGGATGTGGAAGGCGTTCGAGGAGATGGAGCAGCTCGGCTGGATCGGCAGCGAGCGGCCGCGCATGATCAGCGTGCAGTCGAGCGGCTGCGCGCCGATCGTTCGCGCGTTCGAACAGCAGCTCGAGAACGCGCCGGAGTGGGAGTCGCCGAAGACCGAAGCGTGGGGGCTGCGGGTGCCGCGCGCGATCGGCGACCGGCTGATGCTGAAAGCGATTCGCGACTCGCGCGGCGGTGCGATCGCCGTCGACGACGCGCGCATTGAAAGCGCGGCGGCCGACCTCCGGACGAGCGAAGGGATCGACGCCGGACCGGAAGCGGGTGCTGCGTGGCTCGCGCTCGAGGAGCTGACCAGGAGCGGCGCGATCGGCGCGGAGGATCTCGTGGTCGTCTTCAACACCGGCGCGAACAAGTACCGTTAACGTGCCTGCCGGACGATCGTCCCGCGCGCTCCATCGCTGAAGATGACGCTGCACTCGTCGACCTCGAAATCGACGATGTACAGCCCCTCCGCTACGATCGTGGCGGCACTCGGATTGGCGAGGTCGATGCGGCGGATGCCATACGTGTTCCGCTCCTCGTCGGTGTAGAGCGTGTACGCCTGCCCGCCGACCACCGACGCGCCCGACGCAACGTACTCGTCCACGAGCAGCGTGCGCAGGTTCGTCCCGTCCTTGGCGATGCGAAAGAGGCCGTTCGGCGTGACGTCGCCCGCACCCCAGAAGAGGAGCGAATCGGGGAGCACCGTGAGCTGGCCGACGATGATGCGTTCGTTCAGCGTGACCACCGCCCCGCCGCTTTTCGCCACGCGGAAGAGCCCGAACTTCTGCCCCGACAGCGGATTGCCGGTCTGGCCGAAGTAGACCTGGTCGCCATCCAGCGCCAGATCGAGCGGAAACGCCAGGTCCGCCGCCAGCGTCTCCGCACCGGTGCCGTCCTTGCGCATCCGTGCGACCTCTCCGTCCGCCGGCTGGGTCTCCGCGTTGAAGTCGAGCGTTCCGGCGCTCAGCCAGTAGATGTGCGTGGCGTCAACCTCGAGGTCGAACGCCGCTTGCACACGGCTGCGCAGCACGAGCGGCGTACCGCCGCCCTTCGGCACCGACACGATGTCTCCTTCGAAGACCTCCTCGGTCGCGTCGGCCGTGAGCGTGGTGAGATAAAGGTGCGTGTCGTCAATGGTGAGGTCGAACGGCACCCAGCGGCTGAGATCCGCGAGCTCCTCGACCGCACCGCCGTCGAGCGGAACCCGCCGGAGCGTGGGGCCGAAGGCATCCACCCAATAGAGGTGGGTCGCGTCGCGCACCATCATGTTCACGTCCGCATCCACGGCCAGCGGCGTGGAGGAGAACGCGCAGCGCGACGGCGCCCCCGGCTGTACGGCACGGCGTCTCCCGGCGAACAGCGGCACGGCAACGACGAGCAGTAACGCGCAGAGTGCAAGCCGGCGAGTCATCGCAAAGGAGTCTACGCGCCTCGAGGCTCGCCTGGGATGCAGTAATCGCCTGGGCGTGACGTCCGACACGGCCGGAAAGGCATATCGCGCGTAAAGTGGGTCCAATCCGGGAGTGAAACTATGAAGAACCTCGTCGCGCTGGTCGTGCTGTGTCTCGCGTTCGCGCTGCCCGCGCTCGCCGTCTGCCCCGCCGGTCCCGGCATCATCGCGCCGACCGGCTCGAACGTGGCCGTGGTCGAGGGAACGGTGACGCTGAAGTGGAGCCCCGTCTCCGGCGCGGCGTCGTACGACGTCTACTTCGGGCCCGCGGGCGCATGCACCGGTGCGCCGGTGGCCACCGTGAACGGCACGAGCTTTCAGCCGCCTGATGAAGACGTCGCGCCGGCGTCGAGCTACCAGTGGCGCGTCGTGGCGAACAGCGTTCCGGGGTGCACGACCCCGCCCACGTCCTCCTGCGCGAGCTTCAGCACGCGCCCCTGCCCCACCGCCGCGCCGACGCTGATCGCTCCGGCAAACAACAGCAGCATCGCCAGCGGCAGCGTGACGCTGCAATGGTCCTCCGTTACAAACGCCAGCTTCTACGAGGTCTTCGTCGGCCTCGACGGCGCCGAACCCTCCTCGCACGCCTTCACCAACATCACCAGCAAGACCTTCGCGATCGGGCCCGGCATCGACGTGGAGTGGTACATCGTCGCGCACGGCTCGGACTGCGTGAACGGCCAAGCCTCGTCGAGCTTCCGCTTCTCCACGAACGAGAGCGCCTGCCCCACCGGCGCCGCCGCCCTCACGTCACCCGCGAGCGGCGCCAACTTCACCGAGGGAACGCCGGTCCTCTTCAGCTGGAGCGAGGTGCCGAACGCGTTGTCGTATGACCTCGCCATCAACGACGGCGGCGGCTGGCGAGTGCTGACGTCGACCACGCGCACGCGCACCACCGAGAATCTGCCTCCCGGCACGTATGAATGGGAAGTACACACGAACTTTGCGGGCGGCTGCAATCCGACCGGCTCCGATCACCGCACGCTGAGCGTCACCGCCAACAGCTGCTCGACCACTCCGCCGCTGCTGCTCGCCCCCGCCAACGGCGCGAGCAACGTCGCCAGCCCGGTGCAGTTCCAGTGGAGGGAAGTCGCCGGCGCGGCGCGGTACCACCTGTTCGTCTCGGTCGACGGCGGTCCGGTCGCGCTGCTCGCGACGACCACCGGCACGACGCACCAGGCCACGCTCAACGGCAGCTCGGTGCTGTGGGCGGTGGCGGCGGCGTTCGACAACAACTGTAGTGATGTGCGCTCCGAGCCGGCCCGCTTCAACCTCGCCGGCGCGGCGTGCAGTACGACCGGCCCGCAGCTCCTCGAGCCGGCCAACAACGCCACGGACGTCGCCTCGCCGGTGAAGCTGAAGTGGGCGCCGGTCACCGGCGCGCAGCGCTACATCGTGCTGGCGGCGATCGATGACAACGAATTCACCGCCATCGGCACGACCGAGGAGACACAACTGGAGACGTTCGTTCCGGCCAATGTCCTCGTGCGCTGGCTGGTCGTCGCGGCCGCGCCGAACTGTCCGGAGGTGCGCAGCGCCACAGGTCAGTTCCGCACAGCCGGTCCGGAGTGCACGAGCGCCAGCCTCGCCCTGCAATCGCCGGCCGACGGCGCGCAGGTCAGCTCCCCTGTGGCGCTGTCGTGGAGCGCGGTGCCGAATGCCGCCGCGTATCGCGTCTGGATCTCGATCGACGGCGACGCGCCGGTGAACGTCATCCGCACCGCCGCGACGTCTGCGACGGTGAACCTCCCCTCCGGCACGATGCGCTGGTACGTCGAGGCGCTGCGCGGGCAGTGCGATCCCGTCCTTTCCGAGACGCGCACGTTCGTCGTCGGCGCAGGAGCCGATTGCACGACGCGCCAGGCTCCGACGCTGGCCGGTCCGATCGGCGCTCCCGGCTCACCGGTCAACGTCACCAATCCGGTCGACCTCCGCTGGAACGCGGTCAGCGGCGCCATCGGCTATCGCGTCTTCATCGCCGAGGGAACCGACGCCTTCGAAGACCTCGGCATCACCCGCGAGACGCACGTCGCCCGCGCCTTCGAGCCCGGCACGTACCGCTGGCTGGTCGAAGCGCTCTACGAAAACTGTCCGCCGGTGGCATCAGCGCAGGGGCACTTCCGCCTCGAGCGCACCACGCCACGCTGCTCGACCACCGCTCCGACCATCCTGACGCCGGCCGACAACACCGCCGCCACCTCGCCCGTGACCATCAACTGGACCGCGGTGGAGGGGGCCGAAAAGTATCGCGTCTATGCCTCGCTCGACGGCGGCGAGCCGATTCACATCGGCACCACCGAAGAGACGACGCTCACCCGCGCGCTGGCACCGGGCAGCATCGAGATCGCCGTCGAAGCGGTGTTCAATGACTGCCCCTCGACCTTCTCCGCGCGCAGCCGCTTCACCATCGCCCGCGCACAGAACTGCTCGACCGCGAAGCCGCAGCTGCTCGGCCCCGCGAACGGCTCGACCGCCGCGCCAGGCAACGTCGCCTTCGCCTGGCAGCCGCTGGCTGGTGCCGTCCGTTACGTCGTGGTCGTGCAGGCGGGCGAAGGAGCGCGCACGCCGGTCGGCGAGACCGACCTGCCGTCGCTCGATCGCAAGCTCCCCGCGGGGCGCTACACGTGGAGCGTCATCGCCTTCTTCCCCGGCTGCGATCCGGTCGAATCCGATCGCCTCACCTTCACCCTCACCAGCCCCGACGCCTGCGACACCAATCGCGCGCCGATCCTCTTCTCCCCGACGGAGCGCGATGGCCTGGTCGCCGCGCCGGTGCATTTCGAGTGGAGCAGCGTTGCCCGCGCGAAGGGCTACCAGGTCTGGGGTGCGAAGGGGGGCAGCGAGCCGTCCATCATCGCCACCACCCGTGCCACGGAAGCGGACGTGAATCTCCCGGCCGGCAACTACCGCTGGTTCGTGGAGGCGCTGTTCGAGAACTGCCCGCCGGTCGAATCGGCGCACGCGGCGTTCCGCGTCACCGGACAGCCGATCGACTGCGTCTCGCCGGTCAAGCCGGAAGCGCAGGTGGTCGGCCAGGCGCTCTCCGGTACGCCGTACAAAGTGCGCTGGACCAAGCTCCCGCAGGTCGCGCTGTACGAGGTCCAGGAGTCGACGACGCTCGACTTTGCGAATGCCACCACTCGTACGGTCGAAGCGGCCTCCGCGACGTTCGTGCACGAGGTGACGGCCTCGACGCAGTTCCTCTACCGCGTGCGCGGCATCAGCAACTGCAACGACGAGCGCGGGCCGTACTCCGACGTGGTCGGCGTCTTCGTCATCCCACCGCAGTCGCGCAACGGCAGCGCCGAAGTCGGGACTGAAGGGAACGTCGTGCAGACCATCTTCCTCCCCGGTGCGGACACGCCGCTGCAGTTCATCGCCACGGTCGACAAGCCGTGGCTGACCGTCACGCCGTCCAGCGGCACGCTGCCGACCACCGGCATCACCCTCACCGTGACTGCCGATCCGACCGTCCTCGCTCTCGGCACGAACACCGGCACCGTCAAAGTCGCCTACAGCGGCGCGGGCAAGACCACCTCGCACGCGAACACCGTCAGCACCGTGCCGATCTCGATCAGCATCGTCACGCCGGTCACCCCCGCGGGTAAAGGGACGCCGCCGCCCGACGCGCTGATCATCCCGGCCGTTGCGCACGCGGAAGGGGCGAACGAGTCGTTCTTCGAGTCCGACATCCGCGTGACGAACCTCAGCGCGCAGACGATGAAGTACTCCGTCAACTTCACGCCGTCCGGTACCGACGGCACGCAGAAGGGCTCCTCGTCGACGATCGAGATCGCGCCGAACCAGACCCTCGCGCTCGACGACATCCTGGCGACGCTCTTCGGCAGCGGCTCGACGTCGGTGATCGGCATGCTGGAGATCCGTCCGACCTCCAGTCAAACCTCGTCGTCGACGAGCAGCGGCACCAAAGTCTCGCAGCTCTCGACCATCGCCTCCAGCCGCACCTACAACCTCACCCCGAACGGCACCTTCGGGCAGTACATCCCGGCGCTGCCGTATTCGTCGTTCGTCGGCAAGTCGACCACCAGCACGCCGACCATCCTCTCGCTGCAGCAGATCGCGCAGTCGGCCAGCTTCCGGACGAACTTCGGTTTCGCCGAAGCCTCGGGGCAGCCGGCCACGCTGAGCATGCGCGTCTATGACACCGCCAATCGGCTGCTCGCCACGATCCCGGTCTCGCTGCAGGCCGGCGAGCACAAACAGATCAACGCCATGCTCGCCGCGAACGGCATCAACGACCTCGCCGACGGCCGCGTCGAGATCGAGGTGACCTCGTCGACCGGCAAGGTCACGGCGTACGCGTCGACCGTGGACAACCGCACCAACGATCCGCTGATGGTCTGGCCGGTGGTGAAAGGGGCCACCACCTCGAACCGCTTCACGCTGCCCGGCATGGCCACGATCAACACCGGTACCGCCCTCTGGCGCAGCGACGTCCGCATCTTCAACGCCGGAGCCGCGACCGCCGCGACGCTCACCTACTACCCGCAGGGCAATCCCGGCGCGCCGATCTCCAAAGAGATCACCCTCGACGCCGGAGAAGTGGAAGTGATCGACGACATCCTCGGCGGCCTCTTCGCGCAGCCGAACGGCGCCGGCGGGTCACTCGTCGTCACCACCCCGAACAACGCCCCGATCGTCGCCAGCGCCCGCACCTACAACCAGACCACCAGCGGCACCTACGGCCAGTTCATCCCCGGCGTCACCGCCGCCCAGTCGATCGGCACCGGCGACCGCGCCCTGCAGATCCTCCAGCTGGAGCAATCCTCCCGCATCCGCACCAACATCGGCTTCGCCGAGACCACCGGCCAGCCGGTGACCATCGAAGTGTCACTAACGCAGCCCGACACGAAGTCAACGCCCATCCTGACGTACAACCTCGCCGCCCACGAGTTCCGCCAGGTCCCGCTGAGCGCCTTCCCGATCGGCGACGCGCTGTACAACGCGCGCGTTTCGGTGAAGGTGGTCGGTGGCGCGGGCAAAGTCACGGCGTACGGCTCGGCCATCGACATGATCACGCAGGATCCGACGTACGTGCCGGCGCAGTAAACCCAAAGTGACCAATGACCGAGCTAAAGTCCATCATTCACTCTGACCCCGAGATCCACGTCTTCCTGGACAACTATCCCAGCGTCAGCCGCGAACAGGCTCTCGCGTTTCTGGAAGCAGTACACGCCGCGCAGCTCTGATCTGGACTGCGGCAGCAACGCTGCCGCTCTAACAACCGCGGAGCAGTGGCCGAGGCGTTGCCTCGGCTATTTGAGAGCGGTGGCGATGGCCACCGCAGTCCAGATCAGAGTCACGGCCGCCGCACCCGTACCTGATTCGTGTCCGATACCTCGAGCAGGATCAGCTCCCCCCGCCGCCCGAACCCTCCGCCCGCCACAGACCAGGGAAACACCGATCGCGCGACGATCGTCACTTCGCCGCGTGGGGTGATGCGTTTCACCACGCGGTTGGCGTGATCGGCGACGTAGAGGTTCTCGGCGCTGTCGGTCCAGAGTCCCATCAGTGCATGTCGCCTGGCGCCGAGGTTGCGGGCGAGCGTCGAAACCTTCCCGCCGGCGATGCGGTGCACGGCACCGTTGTCGACGAAGAACAAGGTTCCGCGCGGCGTGGCGTGCATCCAGCGGATATCGCGGAAGCCGCGGGCGATCGTGCTGATCCGCCCATCGGGAGCGCGCTTGCGCACCTCGGTGCGCTCCAGGTTCGCAAAGTACATCGTCCCGCTGGCGTCGCGGACGAAGCTGTAGTTCGTGAGAAAGCCGTCGCGACGCGGGATCACCTGCGTGATGCGGCCGTCGGGTGAGCGCTTCCAGACCGAATGCGCCCACTTCTGCCGCTCGTACGTGCTCTGCTCGCCGAACAGATTCCCGGCCGCATCCATGTACAGCTCGTGTGTGTGCACGTTCGGCACGACCACCGTCCGTGCTCCATCCGGCGCGAAGCGCCACACCTGCTCCAGATCGCTGTAATAGACGTTGCCGCGGGCGTCCACGACCACCGAAACAGGGGGGTGCGCGACGAGCGGCAGAGCCGCAAAAGCGACCGCGATCAGGTACGCGCGCATGCGTATATGATGCGCCGCAATTCAACCGGAGGACCCACTTTGGCAGAACAGCAATACGACCTCGTCATCATCGGCAGCGGACCGGGCGGCTACGTCGCCGGCATTCGCGCCGGGCAGCTCGGACTCAAAGTCGCCGTCGTCGAGAAGGACCCGTTTCTCGGCGGCACCTGCCTGCACCGCGGCTGCATCCCGACGAAGTCGCTCCTCGAGAACGCCGACATCTGGCAGAAGGTCCAGAAGGCGAAGGAATTCGGCATCACCGTCGGCGACGTGACCATCGACTGGTCGGTCGCGCAGACCCGCAAGCAGAACGTCGTCGATCAGAACGCGAAGGGGATCGAGTTCCTCTTCAAGAAGAACAAGGTCGAGCGCGTGACCGGCTTCGGCCGTGTCGTGAAGCCGGGCGTCGTCGAAGTGACCGCGGAAGGCGGCGCGACGAAGCGGCTGGAGACGAAGAACATCATCCTGGCGATGGGCTCCGTCCCGCGCGACCTCCCGCACATCAAGAGCGACGGCACGCACATCATCAACTCCGATCACATCCTGCGCATCGACCGCATCCCGAAGTCGATGCTGGTCATCGGCGCCGGCGCGGTCGGCTCCGAGTTCGCCTCGATCTTCTCCCGCCTCGGCACGAAGACCACCATCGTCGAGGTGATGCCGCAGCTCCTCCCGATCGAGGACGACGAGATCGCGAAAGAGTTCACCCGCATCTTCAAGAAGAAGGGCATCGACGTCTTCACCGACGCGAAAGTCCTGTCGTGCGAAGTCGGTGAGAACGGCGTCACGTCGACCATCGAAGTCAAAGGCAAGCAGCAGACGATCGAGACGGAGGTCGTCCTCTCCGCCACCGGCCGCCGCGCCGTCCTCGAGAACTGCGGCCTCGAGAACACCAAGGTCGTGATCAGTCAGCGCAGCATGGTCGAAGTCGACGGCTACATGCGCACCGCGGAGCCGGGCATCTACGCGATCGGCGATATCGTCCCGACGCCTGCCCTCGCCCACTGCGCCTCGGCCGAGGGAATCCTCGCGGTCGAGCACATGGCCGGCAACGACGTCCGCCCCATCAACTACAACCACGTCCCGAACGCCACGTACACCGACCCCGAAGTCGCCTCGGTCGGTCTCACGGAAAAGAAAGCCAAAGAGCTCGGCCACGACGTGAAGATCGGCAAGTTCCCCTTCACCGCAAACTCGAAGGGGAAGATCATCGGCGACGCGAACGGCCTGGTGAAGTACGTCGTCGACGCCAAGTACGACGAAATCCTCGGCGTGCACATCGTCGGACCGAAAGCGACGGAGCTGATCGCCGAGGCCTGCGCCGCGCTCGAGCTCGAAGCGACCAGCGAATCGATCGCCAAAACCATCCACGCGCACCCCACGCTCTCCGAGGCGCTGATGGAAGCCGCCGAAGACGTGCAGGGACACGCCATTCATTTTTAACGCGGCATGAGTGAAACGATCGTAACCAGCACCAACACGCACGGTCTCTCGCACGAACAACTGCTGGAGATCGATTACTACCTCCGCCTCACCCGCACGCTGGAGGAGCGCCTGGTTGCGCTCTTCCGGCAGGCGAAGGTGATCGGCGGGCTCTATCGCTCGCTCGGACAGGAGGGGGAGTCGGTGGCCGCGGCGTACGCGCTCGATTTTGCGCAGGGCGATGTCGTGCAGCCGCTGATCCGCAACATCGGCTCGATCCTCGTGGCCGGCGCGAAGCCGAGCGACATCATCAAGCAGTACATGGCCAAGGGCGACGGCCCGACCCGCGGGCGCGAGCTGAACATCCACTTCGGCCATCCGGCGCGCGACGGCTTCATCGGCCAGATCTCGATGCTCGGCGACATGATCCCGGTCATGGCCGGCATCGCCCTGGCCGGACGGATGCAGAAGAAGACTCTGGTCACGCTCGCCTTCATCGGCGACGGCGGCTCGTCGACCGGCGCGTTCTGGGAAGGCTTCAACTTCGCGGCGGTGCAGAAGCTGCCGATGGTGATCGTCGTCGAGGACAACGGCTACGCCTACTCCACGCCGACGTACAAGCAGACCGCCGCGCGGACGCTGGCCGACAAGGCGGTAGCCGTCGGCTGCGCCGGCGTGACGGTGGACGGCAACGACGTGCTCGCGGTCTACGGCGCGACGAAGCAGGCCATCGAGCGCGCGCGCGGCGGCGACGGCGTGACCCTCATCGAAGTGAAGACGTTCCGCCTGAAAGGGCACGCCGAGCACGACAACCAGGCTTACGTCCCGCCCGAGATCATCGAGGAGTGGAAAGCCAAGGACGCCCTGCCGCGCTACGAGCGGGTGCTGATGGAGCTCGGCGTCGCCACGGCCGAAGACTTTGAGCGCATCCAGCAGCGCGTGCGGCAGGAGGTCGACGCGGCCACCGACGAAGCCGATCGCTCGCCGATGCCCAACCCCGCTGACGCGGCGCACGGACTTTATATTGAGGATGGGTATTGGGAAGGTGGGAATCGGGAAGGTGGGGATCGGGAAGGTGGGAATCGGAATGGCTGAGACGACGTACCTCGAGGCCATCACTCAGGCCATGCACGAAGAGATGGAGCGCGACGAGCGCGTCTTCCTGATCGGGGAAGACGTCGGCGTGTACGGCGGTGCGTTCAAGACCAGCGCAGGGCTCATCGACCGCTTCGGTCCGGAGCGGGTGGTCGACACGCCGATCTCCGAGATCGCCATCATCGGCGCGGCGTCCGGTGCGGCGCTGATGGGAATGCGCCCGATCGCCGAGATGCAGTTCATCGACTTCATCACCTGCGGGTACGACATGCTGGTCAACTTCGCGGCGATGAACAGCTACCTCTTCGGCCGTGCCTGCCCGATCGTCGTGCGCGGCCCGGCCGGCGGCGGCACGCACGGCGGGCCGTATCACTCGCTCAATCCGGAGGCGATGTTCATGAACCGGCCGGGCCTCAAGATCGTGGCACCCGGCACGGCGTACGACGCGAAAGGGCTGCTCAAGGCGGCCATCCGCGACGATAACCCGGTGCTCTACATCGAGCACAAATACCTCTACCGCCGCATCAGGGAAGAGCTGCCGGAAGACGACTACATCGTCCCGATCGGCAAGGCGAAGGTGCGGCGCAAGGGGAAGGATCTGACCATCCTCACCTGGGGGGCGATGATCTACGTCGCCGACGACGCGGCGAACGAGCTGGCCAAGGAGGGCGTGTCGGTGGAAGTGATCGACCTCCGCTCCATCCTGCCGTTCGACGAAGAGGCCATCCTCGAGTCGGTGGCCAAAACCAACCGGGTGATCATCCTCCACGAAGCGCCGCTCACCGGCGGCGCCGGAGCCGAGTTCGCGGCCCGGATCGCGGAGAAAGCGTTCGACTACCTCGACGCGCCGATCAAACGGGTGGCCGCGCTCGACGTCCCGACGCCGTACTCCCCGCCGCTGGAGGCCTTCGTGCTGCCGGACAAGGCGAAGGTGCTGGCCGCGGCGCGCGAGCTGCTGGCGTACTAAGCAGAATGCTCTCACTTCACCAACAGAGCAGGGAACGACCGGAGGCCTCCGGCGGCCGGGCCGCGGGCCCGGACCCGTTGGTTGGCCTAGCCTCCGCGACACAGCCTCGTATCTCGCGACAG
>DASWOB010000113.1:0-5661 GCA_036398925.1 Thermoanaerobaculia bacterium | reverse complement strand
TTCCTGGTGTCACAAGTGGAGTAACAATCGAATACACGATGTTGCGCGAACTGGATGCCGTCGATAGAACGGTATTTGTGGCTCCACCATGCGACTCCGCTCGGGTTGAAGTTGCGCAAGAGGAGTGGCGCACAGCCAGCGATTTGTGCCAATCCGGTTTAGGGTTTCCGCTACCCTCCTATGATCGGAGAGGACTGCTCTTCACGATCGGCATGGACGGCCATGTCGAAGCATCAGTCCCGTTTCCTAGCACGATGACGACCGACGGAATCACGGCTCAATTGCGAAGCCTTCTTGGGCAACTGCAACGAACGGCCGGCTAACTTTGGCGTGCCAGAAGCTGGCACGGCCCGGCTTCGGTCCGGCGCTGAAGCGCCTACATCATCGCCAGATGGGCGGCGTCACGGCGGTTGGTGCGCCAGGCAAAGCTTGGCGAGGGAGGGTCAACGTGATGTGAAGTGACATTGCGGAGTGAAATCTTCGATTGCAGCCCAGCGGGTTCAAGTCCCGCCCCGCCAGGAGTGGCCGTCAGCGGGTAGCGAGTCTTGCGTGGTGTCATCGGAGTAATCCGAGCTGCGAAGCGTAGACAGCGAGTGCGGCATTGAGGACAGAGTCTGACCCGAGGTGTGACGCGTGCCTGGAGGTCGCACGCGAATGTCGCGCCATTCCAGCCGACGTCGATACTCGAAGAATGGCAAGCTTGCTGGTGGACTGCTGGGAGGGCGCGGCGCTTCGAAGTCGTCTGCGAGCGACTGCTGAACCCCTGAGCGCGCCGCCCGCCTTCTACTTCAGCATCGGACTTCCATCCGCGATCGGTCACGTGAACGCGCGCGCACGGATGCGCAGGCGACGTTGATGAATGAGTTCCGCTGCCGCCGCTGTATACCTCCTGGCCCGACGGACGTAACTACGGTCGGGAGAAGAAACATTGCCAGACCTCCGTATCCGCGATCTGTCGAAAACCTATCCGAATGGCGTCCATGCGCTGCAGCGCGTTAATCTGACCATTCCACCCGGCATGTACGGACTGCTCGGCCCGAATGGCGCCGGCAAGTCGACGCTCATGCGCACGATCGCCACCCTCCAGGAGCCCGACGAGGGGGAGATTCATCTCGGCTCGCTCGATGTCCTGCGGCAGAAAGACGAGGTGCGCAAGACCCTGGGCTACCTGCCGCAGGAGTTCGGCGTCTATCCGAAAACCTCGGCCGAGCGGCTGCTGAATCACTTTGCCGTCCTCCGCGGGATTACGCGGCGAGGGGAGCGGCAGGATGTGGTCGAGTCGCTTCTCCGCCAGACGAATCTCTGGGACGTGCGGAAGCAGAAGCTCGGTGGCTTCTCTGGTGGAATGCGTCAACGATTCGGTGTCGCCATCGCGATGATCGGCAATCCAGGGCTCCTCATCGTCGACGAGCCCACGGCCGGTCTCGATCCAGCAGAGCGCGTCCGCTTCCTGAACCTCCTCGCGGAGCTCGGTGAGAAGAGCGTCGTCATCCTGTCGACGCACATCGTCGAAGACGTCTCCGAGCTCTGCACGCGAATGGCGATCATCGACAGAGGGCGAATTCTTCTGGAGAGCGAGCCGCATCGCGCGGTAGGCGATCTGCAGGGAAGGATCTGGAGGCGAGTCGTCAGCAGGGATGAACTGGCGGCGCTCGAGCGCGAGCACGTGGTGATCTCCACCAAACTCCTGGCCGGGCGGACGATGGCCCATGTCTTCCGGGACGGCTCGCCGGGTCAGGGATTCGAGTCGGTCGCACCCGATCTCGAGGATGTCTATTTCAGCGCCATGTCAGGCCACTACGCTGGCCACTCCGGGGCGGGCGCAACGGTGCAGTCATGAACTTTCTCGAGATCGTCCGTTTCGAGATCGACTACCGGTTGCGCCGTCCATACACCTGGGTCCTCTTTGCGGTGTACGTCGCCGTGGCCTGTCTGATGGCCATGGGGCTGCTCGTCGGTGAGGCGGAGCGCGCAGGCGACCTGCACGCGAACGCTCCTTCGCTACTGGGCATGGCCACGGTTCTGATCAGCATGATCGGGCTCGTGATCAGCGCCGCGCTCTTCAGCGAGGCCGGCCTGCGGGACCACGACACCCGGATGTTCGCGCTGTTCGCGACCTCGCCACTCACCAAGACCCAATATCTTGCCGGACGCTTCGCCGGGACGCTGCTCGTCAACCTTCTGTTCGTGAGCAGCGTCCCGATCACGCTGATGCTCATCATGCGGCCGCCGTTCGTGAAGGCGGAGCTGCTCGGTCCGTTCCGAGCGGCCGCGTATCTGCAGCCCGCGATCGTGATCCTGCTGCCGAACGTGCTCTTCACCGGCGCACTCCTGTTCGCGGTCGCCGTTCTGACCCGACGCACGCTCGCCGTTTTCGCAGCCGCGGCACTGGTGTTTCTCGGCGCGCTGCTGGTCGAGGAGTACATCGAGGGACACCGCGATCTCGACCGCCTTGCCGCGCTCATCGAGCCGTGCGGATTCGTCGCCCTCAACGAGCAGTCGGACTTCTGGACGACACACGAGAAAAACACGCGACCGATCGAGGTCGATGCGCCGCTCCTTTGGAACCGCCTGTTCTGGTCGGGTGCGGCGGCCGCGATCCTGCTGTTCACGCGATGGCGATTTCGGATGACCGTCGCCTCGGAGCGCCGGAAAAAAGGGCGTCGCGAAGAAAACCGGGAGGAGAATTCGCGCGTTCGTTTTTCGCCGCAATCGTCGTCGCAAACCTCGCCGCGATCCTTCCGGGCCTCCTTCGACGGGCGGACTCCGATCCGGCAATTCTTCGCAATCGCTGGTGAGTCGGCGCGCGACCTCGTGTTCAGCCGCGACTTCGCGGTCATCGCCTTCCTTCTGGTGATGATGGTCCTGTTGCTCGGAACGGAGACGATCAGCGACGACTACCGCACGCCGTTCTGGCCGCTCACGCAGTTCGTTGCGGGATTCCTGGTGAGCTTCCTTCCCTCGCTCACAATGGCCCTGCTGACGACGTTCTATGCCGGTGAGCTCGTGCACCGCGAGCGCAGTGTGGGGCTCGCGGAGATAGCGGACGCCAGCCCGGTCCCCGACTGGATCATTTACGCAGGGAAGTTTGCCGCGCTCGGTCTGGTGCTCGTGACGCTGCAAGCAATCCTGATGGCCTCGGGGCTCGTCGTACAGCTTGCGGAAGGGTATTTCGATTTCGAGCTCGGTCTCTACCTGCGCATCCTCTTTGGTCTGAAGCTCACGGACTACCTGCTCCTCGCGGCGCTGGCGATGCTGGTGCACGTCGTCGTCGACAACAAATACCTCGGGCACATCATCGTCGTGATCTGGTACGCCTTCATGATGTTCGCGGCCCGCTTCGGCCTGCATCACAATCTGCTCGTCTACGGCCGCGACTCGGGGTGGACGTACTCGGACATCAGCCGGTTCGGCCCGTTCCTCCGCCCGCTGCTCTGGTTCAAACTCTACTGGGGCGGCTGGGCATTGCTCTTCGCCGTGATCGCCGGGCTTCTGTGGATCCGTGGACGCGATCGGGGAGTGAGAACGCGACTGAGACTGGCGCGGCAGCGGTTTGGTCGCCGCGCCGCCCTCACCACCGCTCTGGCGGCGCTGATCGTCATCGGCGCCGGAGGTTTCATCTTCTACAACACGAACGTGCTTGCCGGGTATCGCACACCGTTCGAGGCAGCCGGGCAGAGCGCCGAGTACGAGCGCCGGTATGGGAAGTTCGAGAACGCGCCGCAGCCGACGGTGACCGGCACGAAGTTGCATGTGGAGATCTATCCCGACCGACGCGTCGTCGACGTCCGCGGTACGTATACGCTGGTCAACAATACTGCGGCCCCGATCCGCACGATTCACCTCTTTCTCAACCCTGAGGTCGAGACGCGGCGTCTGTCGTTCGATCGGGAGAGCCGTGTCGTCATCGCCGACGATACGCTCGGGCATCGGACGGTGGATCTGGCGCACGCGCTGGAGCGCGGCCAGTCGCTCCGGATGACGTTCGACGTGCGGTTCGAGCCGCGCGGATTCCCGAACAGGAATCCGAACACCTCCGTCGTCCGCAATGGCACGTACTTCGATCACAACGGCGGGCGGAGCGTGAATCATCGACGCTGGCTTCCGCTCGTCGGCTACCAGACCAGTCGCGAGTTGTCACTCGCGCACGTGCGACGCGAGCACGGCCTCCCTCCGCGTTCGCTCGCACGATCGGTGCTCGACGCAACCGGCGTGGAAGATGCCGCGGGGCGCGAAACGATGACGTTCGAGGCGGTGATCGGCACCTCGCCCGAGCAGACCGCCGTCGCTCCGGGAACGTTGCTTCGGAGCTGGAACGAGAAGGGGCGGCGCTACTTCCATTACGCCACCGAGCGGCCTGTAAAGAACGCGTTTGCCATCTTCTCTGCCAGGTACGCAGTGCATCGCGAGACGTGGAACGGTGTGCTCGTCGAGCTTTTCCACCACCCGACCCACACCTTCAACGTGGAGCGGTTCGCTAGGGGTGTGCGGGCCTCGCTCGATTACTACACGAAGACTTTCGGTCCTTATCCGCACCGGCAGATCCGCATCGCCGAGTTTCCGCGGTACGCCAATCTGGCCCACGCTTATCCCGGCACGATCTCACATGCCGAGGCGACGGGATGGGTGACGAGAGTGGACGAGTCGCGCGATTTCGATCTCGCCACGATGACCGTGGCGCACGAGGTCGCGCACCAGTGGTGGGGATTTCAGGTCACGCCTGCCGCCGTCGAAGGGGGGCCCGCGGTCAGTGAAGTCCTGGCGCAGTACAGCGCGCTGATGGTCATTGAGAAGCTTTACGGGATGGACATGGTGCGCCGGTTTCTCTGGAACACGCGCATCGAGTACCTGAACCGGCGCAGCAGCGCGGAGCATCCTGAGGTGCCGCTCCTCGACGTCACGAGCCACGCGAATCTGGTTTATCGAAAGGGACCTCTGGTCATGTACGCGCTGCGGCAATACGTCGGTGAGGGACCGCTGAATGCCGCATTGCGCCGGCTCGTCGCGACCCATGGTTCCGGCGGGCCGCCGTTTGCCACATCACGCGATCTCCATCGCGAGCTGAAAGGCGCGACGCCGCCGGAGTACCACTATCTGCTGCAGGACCTTCTGGAGACGATCACTCTCTGGAATCTTCGTACGACTGCCATCGCAGCGGAGCCCGCAGGAAACGGCGCGTGGCGCGTGACGCTCGACGTCGAAGCGCAGAAATTCCGCGCCGACGGAAGCGGGAGGGAGACGGAGGTCCCGATGAACGACTTCGTCGAGATCGGCGTGTACGGCGCGCCGAAGAAGGGCGCCGGTCCGCTCTACCTTCAGAAGCATCGCATCCGCTCCGGCCGGCAGAGAATCTCCGTGGTGGTGAACGGGACACCGACGCGCGCCGGTGTAGATCCGCAACTGCTCCTCATCGATCGCAACTGGTCGGACAACCTGCGACCCGTGATTGTGGAGCAGTCGCGGTAACACGGAAATCGCGGCTTCCTTGCGCATCGTCATCAGGGAACGGGGGGGCTGGAAGGTTCAACCCGGAGACATAGTTGACACGCAGTTCTAGGGACATTCTTGACAGGTCGTCACCCTTGGAACGCAGATGTCGGCATGGCTTTACGGGTGAAGACGATGGCGGGACAGAGGTTGGAGGCGATCGAGCTGATCGCG
>DASWOB010000112.1:0-65103 GCA_036398925.1 Thermoanaerobaculia bacterium | reverse complement strand
ACACTCTGTCGCGAGATAACAAGGCTGTGCCGCGGAGGCTAGGCCAATCAATGGGTCCGGGCCCGTGGCCCGGCCGCCGGAGGCCCCCCGTCGTTCCCTCATCTGTGGGTCAAGTGCGTGCGTTCTGCTTCATCCGTCACGATGGTGATGCGCTCGCCCGGCACCAGTTGGGCGAGCTTCCACCGCTCCGTCGTGAGCACCGTCAGCGGCTGCAGGTAGCCGCCCGTGACCGGATGCTCCGGCCCCATCACCACCAGGCTGCCATCGGGGTGGAACTGCACCGTCCCGCACTGCATCCCGCACGACTTCAGGTCCGCCGGCGGCCTGCCGATGTCCTGCAGTGGCCGGAGCCGGATGCCGACGCGATCGAGCCGCGGCGTGACCTCGCATTCGATCGAGCGGATGCCGATGTCGTGCGGGCCGCGCATCGCGCGAATGATGTTCTTCTCCGTGCGCTGGACCGTTGCGACCGGACCTTCGCGATCGCCGATGGCCAGATAGCCGCGCAGCCCGCGTTCGATCCTGCCGATCGAGACCTCTCTCGTGCGCTGCAGCTGCACCCGCGCATCCGGGCCGCACCACGCCACCACACGCTCCCGGTCGAAGCGCAGCCGCGGTCCCGCAATCGCGCATTCGAAGAGCGGTGCGTCGGGCGCATTCCCCACCGCCTTGTTCGCGAGCGCCGCCGCCACGACGTCGAACGGACCGCCCGGCGCGAGACCGCGCAAGGTGCGCGACCAATCCTCCCCCTCCACCTCCAGCGCCAGCGGCGCCGCGATCACGTCCACCCCTTCGATCCGCCGCCGCACCTTGATCGCGATCTCATCGCCAGCCACGAAGCGATGCTCGACCGGTTCGGCGGTCGTGCCGAGGAGGTTCCAACCGCCGGGCGTATCGATCGGATAGAAACCGGCCACGTTCCCGGCGATGGCGAACGACCCGCGCTTCACCGGCCGCGAGGTCGCGCGCCGCGGCATCGCCCACTCCTCCGGCCAGCCGTCCAGGTACGCGAACCCACCGCGAAAGCCGAGATAGCGCGCGGTCAGACGCAGACCATCGACGCGCTGCAGGAACTCCTCGCGCGACAACCGCACGCGCTCCAGAAATTCGTTCAGATCCTCGCCGTCGAACGTGACCCGGACAATCTGGAGTGCGGCGGCAGCGCCGCCGCTCTTGTTGCTGATCGCCTCACGGATGGCATCGGCCGCAACCTCCCCCACCACCAGCAGCGAAGAATGCCCCGGCACACACGCCACCACCCCGCTCACCGCCCGCACGCTCGCCGCGCTCGCGTGCAGCTGGCGCGCGGTCACCTCGTCACCGAGGTTCACCAGCACGGCGCGGTCGCCCGCGGGAGCGATGTCGATCACGGCGGCCATGCTAACGTGCGCGCATGAAACGACGTGATGCCGACTTGCTCGTCGAGCTTGCAAACGACGCCATGCGCGACAAGGGTCTGATCCCGGAATTCGAGCCCGAAGTGAAGCAGCAGGTGGCCGGCATCCGCGGCCCCGCGAAACCCGACGAAGACGTCCGCGATATGCGCGCGCTGCCGTGGTGCTCGATCGACAACGACGACTCGCGCGACCTCGACCAGCTCACCTGGGCCGAGGAAGCGCCCGACAATCAGACGCGCATCTACATCGCCGTGGCCGACGTCGACGCGCTGGTCAAAAAAGACACGCCGGTCGATCAGCACGCGCGCCACAACACCACCTCCGTCTACACCGCCGCGAAGGTCTTCTCGATGCTTCCCGAGGAGCTGTCGACCGACTACACCTCGCTCAATGAGGATGAAGATCGCGTGGCGGTGGTCATCGAGATGCTGGTCGGCAACGACGACGGCGTGATCAGCCAGGGCGACGTGTACGTCGCGCACGTGCACAACCACGCCAAGCTCGCCTACGACCGCGTCGCGGCGTGGCTGGACGGCGAGGAGGACGAGCCGGAGCGCGTCGGCGCCGTCCGCGGCCTCGCCTCCACGCTGCGCCTGCAGGACCGCATCGCCGACAAGATGCGCGACCTGCGGCACGAGCAGGGAGCGCTCGACCTCGAGACCATCGAAGCACGCCCGGTCATCCGCGACGGCAAGGTGGTCGAGCTCCGCCAGGCCCGGCGCAACAACGCGCGACTGCTGATCGAAGACTTCATGATCGCCGCGAACGGCACCGTGGCGCGGTTCCTCGCCAAAAACAAGTTCCCGAGCATCCGCCGCGTGGTCCGCTCGCCGGAGCGTTGGGACCGCATCGAGCGCATCGCCGAGGAAGTCGGCGAACGACTCCCGCCGGAGCCCGATGCACGAGCGCTCGAGGAGTTTCTCCGCCGCCGCAGGAAGGCCGATCCGATGCGCTTCCCCGATCTCTCGCTGACCATCGTGAAAGCGATGGGCGCCGGCGAGTACGTCGTCGAGGAGCCGGGCGATACGCCTGCCGGCCACTTCGGCCTAGCGGTGAAGGACTACACCCACTCCACCGCCCCCAACCGCCGCTACCCCGACCTCATCGCCCATCGCCTCCTCAAAGCGGCCCTGCGCGGCGAGCAGCCGCCGTACAGCGTCGACGAGCTCGCGCAGCTCGCCGAGCACTGCACCAGCCAGGAAGACGCCGCGAACAAAGTCGAGCGCCAGGTCCGCAAAGCCGCCGGCGCGCTGATGCTGGCTGACCGCGTCGGCGATCACTTCGAAGGGGTCGTCACCGGCGCCGCCGACAAGGGCACCTGGGTGCGCATCTTCAACCCGCCCATCGAAGGAAAGCTCGTGCGCGGTCGCGAAGGGCTGGACATCGGCGACCGGGTGAAGGTGAAGCTGCTGGGCGTGGACGTCGACCGCGGGTTCATCGACTTCGGGCGGCGCTGACGCTCGCTCAGGGTTTCGAGGCGATCACGCTCAGCGCGTGATTCGAGCGATCGACCGTCACGATCGACGTCTCGTGGCCAAGGGTCTGCCCGTCGTGCAGCAGGCCCCACGACAGGATGCTCACCACGTCGCCGGCGCGCATGCCCGGGACGTGCACTTCGCCGCTGCGCTCGGCCGCTTCCTCGGCGAAGGTGATCACCCGCTCGCCGGTGGCGTGATTGACCACTTCCACTTCCTCGAGCGGGAGGATGTTCGCGGCGCGCAGGAGGATCGGGTCGATGCGCACGGTGAGCGCGGAGCCGTGAGTGACGCTCGCGCCGCGGATGATGGCGCGGACGAGGCGGCGCATCAAGGCCGCACCCGGATGTTGTCGATGAGGCGCGTCTTGCCGACGCGCACCGCTCCGGCGAGCAGCACCTCGCGATGAACGCCGGCCGGCGGGAGGAAGGTCTGGGGATCGACGACCACGAGGTAATCGACCTCCACGCCTCCTTCCTCGGTCACGACGCGATGCATCAGCTTCTCGATGCCGGCCACTTCGTGGATGCCATGCGTGACCGCTTCCTGCCCCGCCCTGAGCGCACGATGCAGGACCGGCGCTTTCGCGCGGTCGCTCTCCGATAGATAGCTGTTGCGCGACGACAGCGCGAGGCCGTCTTTCTCGCGGATCGTCTCGCTGAAGACGAGCCGCACCGGGATGTCGAGGTCACGCACCATCCGCTCGATCACGGCGCACTGCTGCGCATCTTTCGTGCCGAACGCGGCCAGGTCGGGCTGGACGATGTTGAACAGTTTCGCCACCACCGTGGCCACGCCGTCGAAGTGCCCGGGACGGCGCTCCCCCTCGAGCGGTCCCGCCACGCCACCGACCGAAATGTTCGTCGTCGCGCCGGCCGGATACATCACCTCCACCGGCGGGAGGAAGAGCAGGTCGACCGCTTTCCCCTCGAGCAGCTCCCGATCACGCGCCTCATCGCGCGGATAGCGCGAAAAGTCCTCGTTCGGCCCGAACTGCTTCGGGTTGACGAAGATCGAGACGACGATGAACGTCGCCCCCGCCTCGCGCGCGGCGTCGATCAGCGAGAGGTGGCCTTCGTGGAGAAAGCCCATCGTCGGGACGAAGCCGATGGTGGCGCCGTGCATCCGCGCGGTGGCAACGGCGGAGCGGGTTTCCTGGATCGTTGAGATGACACGCATTCAGTTCCTCGGAGCTCCTCGGAACCGCCTACCGCGGCATCTCCACGACCTTCCCGCCATCCTCCGTGGTCGCGTACAGCCGCCGCAGCTCCTCATCCGACGACATGTGGAACGACTCCTTCTCCGGGTCGGGAAAGGCGCCGGAGCGGACGTCGTCGAGGTAGTGTTCGAGAGCAACCTGCATGTCGGTGGCGAGGTCGGCGTATTTGCGCACGAACTTCGGGGTGTGGCCGTCGTAGAGGCCGAGGACGTCGTGAAAGACCAGCACCTGTCCGTCGCAGGAGGGGCCGGCGCCGATGCCGATGGTGGGGATGGTGATGCGCTCGGTGATCAGCGCGGCGAGCTCGGTCGGGACGCATTCGAGCACCACCGCGAAGCAGCCGGCCCGCTCGAGGGCGATCGCTTCGTCGAGCAGGCGACGGGCGTCCTCCGCGTTCTTCCCTTGCAGCTTGAAACCGCCGAGGGCGTTGACCGATTGCGGGGTCAGGCCGATGTGGCCCATGACCGGGATCTCGGCGTCGAGAATGGCCTCGATGGTCTTGAGGCGCGACGGCTTGGCGCCTTCGACCTTCACCGCGTGCGCGCCGGCCTGGATGAAGAGGCCGGCGTTGCGGACCGACTCCTCGACCGAGACGTGGTACGAGAGGTAGGGCATGTCGCCGACGATCAGCGACGTCTTCGCGCCACGCACCACCGCGCGGGTGTGGTGGAGCATGTCCTCGACCGTGACGCTGAGCGTGTCCGGATAGCCGAGGATCACCATGCCGAGGGAATCGCCGACGAGCAGGATGTCGGCGCCGGCCGCGTCGGCGACGCGCGCGGAGGGATAGTCGTACGCGGTGAGCATGCCGATGCGCCGCGACGACTTCATCGCACGAATCGCCGGGACAGTAGCCTTTTTCTTCGGGTTCATCTGCTCCTCCAGTGGGATGAGGAGCGTCGTGCCGAACGATGGGCGATGAGGGATGAACGATGAACGTGGCGGACGCGCCAGCGGTTCATCGCTCATCTCTCATCGTTCATCTCTCGCCTACGGCTCCGTCCCGGTCCGTCTACTCAGGATCCAAGCGGTACGTAGTACTGGGTGCCCTTTTGCGCGTTCGCGATCTGCTCCACGAGCTGATCGAAATGCTCGGGCGTGTTCACGAAATCGATCTCGTTCGTATTCACCACCAGCAAGGGCGTCTCGTCGTACCGGTAAAAGTAATGCGAGTACGCTTCGCTGAGCTCCTGCAAGTACGACGGGGAGATCGCTTTCTCGTAAGCACGACCGCGCTTCCGAATGCGCTTCGTCAGTGTATCAAGACTTCCCTGGAGGTAGATGACGATGTCCGGCTTCGGCACCTGCTCGTACAGCAGGTCGTACAGCCGGTTGTAAATCATCAGTTCCGAGTCATCGAGCGTGAGATAAGCAAAAATCCTGCTCTTCGCGAAGGTGTAGTCCGCGAGGATCAGCTCGGTGAAGAGATCGCGCTGCGTCATCTGCCGCTGCTGATCGAACCGCGAGAGGAGGAAAAAGAGCTCGGTCCGGAACGCCGCCCCCCGCTTGTCCTTGTAGAAATCGTCGAGGAAGGGGTTCTCGACGTCGGCCAGCACGCGCGTCCCGCGAAAGCGCTTCGCAAGGAGGTTCGTCAGCGAGGTCTTTCCCACGCCGATCGGTCCCTCGACCGCGACGTGCCGCCATGGCAGAGGACGATTCACGCGGCGCAAGGATAAACGAAGAGCTGCACGGCTGCTCAGCTTCTCAGCTTCTCAGGCCGAATGCGCGACACTCGGCCCCCGAACAGCTGAGCGGCTGAACCGCTGAGCAGCGGTCGTTGTGATAGAACTCGCCCCCCTATGCTGCGCATCGACGACTATCGCCTCGGCAACGGCCTCCGCGTGGTGCTCAATGAGGACCACTCCGCGCCGCTCGTGGCGGTCAACCTCTGGTACCACGTCGGCTCGAAGAACGAGCGGCCCGGCCGCACCGGCTTCGCCCATCTTTTCGAGCACATGCTCTTCTCCGGATCGGAGCACGTCGGCAACAACGAACACTTCCGCTACGTGCAGTCCGTCGGCGGTGTGCTCAACGGCACGACCTTCTTCGATCGGACGAACTACTTTGAAACATTACCTTCCAACTATTTAGCGCTCGGTCTGTGGCTGGAGAGCGACCGGATGGGCTTCTTCCTCCCCGCGCTCACCCAGGAAAAGCTCGACATCCAGCGTGAAGTCGTCAAAGAAGAGCGCCGCCAGCGCTACGACAACGTGCCGTACGGCACCGCGTTCGAGCGACTGCTGAACCTCTCCTACGACCCTGACTATCCGTACCACTGGCCGACCATCGGCTCGATGGAAGACCTGGCCGCGGCGACGCTCGACGACATCCGCGACTTCTTCCGCACCTGGTATCGCCCCGACAACGCCGTGCTGACCGTGGTCGGCGACTTCCAGCCCGACGAAGCGAAGCGGCTGATCGAGCAGTATTTCGGCGACCTCGAACCGGGCGGGAAGTTCCCGCGGTTCGACGCCGAGCGCAGGCCGGCCGGCCACGAGAAACGCGAGACCTTCGCGTCGCCCGTGCAGCTGCCGCGCATCTACCGGCTCTATCACCTCCCGAAGATGGGGGAGAAAGAGTGGGTCGCGGCCGACCTGCTGACGACCATCATGGCCACCGACAAGGCCAGCCGCCTCGATCGCGTGCTGGTGCACGAAAAGCAGATCGCCCAGGACGTGGCCACGTACGTCCTCCCCACCGAGTCGACCGGCATCCTGCTGCTGCAGGCCACCGCGCGCGAAGGGGTGCGCATCGAGGAGATCGAGTCGGCCATCGACGAAGAGGTCTCGCGCCTGGCCACGCATGGGATCAGCGAGGATGAGCTGACGCGGGCGAAAAACCGGGCGGAGATCGAGCACGCGCACCAGCTCGAAACGTTCGACGGCCGCGCCGACGTGATCGGCATGCTCACCACTTACTTTGGCGATCCGAACATGGTCAGCCGCTGGCTCGAGCCGTACCGCGCCGCGACGGCCGAGGACATCGCGCACGTCGCCAGAAAGTATCTGATTCCGGAGAACCGGACGACGAGCCTGTTCATCCCGGAGAGATGAAAGGATGAGCGATGAGAGATGAGCGATGAGCGATGAACCGCTTCGCGTCCGCCGCGCTCGCCGCAACGTTCATCTCTCATCTCTCATCGCTCATCGCTCATCGTTCATCTCTCATCGCTCATCTCTCATCGCTCATCTCTCATCGTTCGTACCCCTGAGACAGCCCAATGACGACAACACTTGACCGCACCTCCCCCCCCTCCCCCTCGGCCCCGCGGCCGTATCACTTTCCGCACATCACCCGCGCTACGCTCGCCAACGGCCTGCGCGTGCTGGTGGCGGAGAATCGCAATGCGCCGCTCGTGTCGCTGCGCGCGCTGATCCGCTCCGGCGCCGATCACGACAACGCGCAGCTGGCGGGGCTGGCGTCGATCACCGCCGACCTGCTCGACGAAGGGGCGGGCGATCGCGACGCGATCCGGCTCGCCGAGGACATCGGCCTCCTCGGCGGGGCCCTCGGCACGGGAGCGGACTGGGATGCGACGTACGTCTCCCTCGACGTCCTGGCGCGCAACGTCGAACCGGCCATCGGCATGTTTGCCGACGTCACCGCGCGGGCGACGCTGCCGGAGGATGGCCTCGAGCGCGTTCGCGCCGAGCGGCTGAACGAGATCATCCAGCAGCGCAACGAGCCGGCCTCCATCGCCGGCAAGCGCTTCGCGAACCTGCTCTACGGCAGCGGCGCGTACGGCAACTCCGTGATCGGCAATGCCGACAGCGTCGGGCGCATCTCCATCGACGACGTGCGCCGCTTCTACGGGCAGCACTACATCCCGAACCACACCTCCATCGTCGTCTCCGGCGACATCCGGCCCGGGCAGGCGGTGACGCTCGTCGAGCGCGTGCTCGAGGAGTGGCAGCGCGGCCCCGAGCCGCCGCGGCCGACGGTGACGCCGAAGCCGCTCGATGCGTCGCGGGTCTACATCATCGACCGTCCGCAGGCCGTGCAGTCGGAGATCCGGATCGGTCACCTCGGCGTGCCGCGTTCCTGCGAAGACTACTTCCCGCTGTCGGTGATGAACGCGATCCTGGGCGGCGTCTTCAACTCACGCATCAATCTCAACCTGCGCGAGCGTCACGGCTACACCTACGGCGCGCGCTCCACCTTCGCCTTCCGCCGCAACGCCGGCCCCTTCGTCGTCTCCGCGCCGGTGCGCAACGAGGTCACGCGCGAATCGGTCACCGAGGTGCTGAACGAACTGCGCCGCATCCGCACGGGCGACATCGAAGACGCTGAGCTGAACGACACGAAGAGCTACCTCATGGGCGTCTTCCCGGCCACGGTGCAGACCGGATCCGACATCGCCAGCCGCCTCGTCGACATGGAGCTCTACGGCCTGCCGGAGGATTACTTCGACCACTACCGCGAAAACATCGCCGCGGTGGGGAAAGAGGACATCGAGCGGGTGGCCCAGAAGTACATCGACCCCGACCGCGCCCTGATCGTGGTGGTCGGCAACGCCCAGCAGATCCGCGAACCGCTGGGCGGCCTCGGCTACCCGATGCACGAGATGGACATCGAGGGGAACCTCCTCGGCAGCCCGACCGCGTAAACCGTTTCCGCATCAGAGGCTTCAGCGCTTCCAGGCGGGTGAGCGCGAACCGATCTGGACTGCGGTGGCAACCGCCGCCGCTCTTCCCCGCCGACGACGACCTACCTCCGCTGCTGCGACGGAACGTTCTCGAAGAGCTGCACGAGCTGTGCAAGCAAGCAGGGATGCTGCAGCGGCCATGGCGGCGTCTGTAGCTGCCCCAAGTAGCTGTTACAGCGCGCTCCACAGCGATTCGCGCGAGCCGCGTTGCTGCTCCGTCCAACCGCTCGTCCTTAAAGTTGAAGCGATCGTCCTTAAACTTTAAGCGATTGTCCTTAAAGTTGAAGCGATCGTTCTTAAAGTTGAAGCGATTCTTCTTAAACTTTAAGCGATCGTTCTTAAACTTTAAGCGATCGTCCTTAAACTTTAAGCGTTTGTCCTTAAAGTTGAAGCGATCGTTCTTAAAGTTGAAGCGATTCTCCTTAAAATTCAAGGACCGATCCTTCAAAAGGAAAGACCGGCCCCTGGAGCTCGGGGGAACGAATCCCCCGTTACAGCGCGCTCAACAGCGATTCGCGTGAGCCGCGCTGCTTCTCGGTCCAGCCGTCGGGAAGCGGCTGATCCGCCGGAAAGATCGTCGTCACGCCGTCGGCCGACGCGGCCAGCACGTACTCCGGCGCGGCAGCGCTCATGCCGGCGACGCGATCCGGCATGGTGTCGCGGGAGCGGCGCGGGCGCAGCTCGGTCCAGATCTCCTGGATGTAGGCGAGGCACTGCGGTTTCGTCCCCTGGAAACCGGCGTCGCTCCATCCGAGCGGATTCTGCCGGTTGACGGGCCAGATCGAGTACTGCTCCTCGGCGTTGACGACCACGCGGTAGGTGGTCCCGTCGTCAAGCTCCCAATTGCTCATCGTTGCTCTCTCCTCTTTCTTCTTCGACGGCGACATCACCACCGCGGCGGCGGCGACGGTCTGGCAGACCAGCAGGAGCATCGACACGCCGTGCAGCGCGCCGAAGCGTTTGCGAATCGGATCCTCCCGCTCGAGCGACGAGATCGGCACGATCGACGACGCCCGGATCGAGCGGATCTGCAGGTCGACCAGCGCCTGCACCGACGCGAGCACGATCGCCACGAAGAGCGTGATCAGCATCGCCCGCCGCGCGTTGCGCAGCCCCATTGCGAAGAGCGCGAGCGGCGCCGCGAGGGCGATGTAGTGCCACCGGGCGAGCATCGCTCCGACGATGTCGGCGGCGGCAGTCGGATTCGGCGCGGTGCGGAACGCGGCCGAGGCGGCCAGCATCAGAAAGAAACCGCTGCCGACCCAGAGTGCGGCGATCAGGCGCTGGAAGGCGCTCATGCGAAGAGCGCCGCGATGGACGGCCCGTACGGCGACCGCAGGATGCCACGCTCGGTGATGATCGCGCTGATCAGCCGCGCCGGCGTGACGTCGAAGGCGGGATGGCGCACCGCGATCCCCTCCGGCGCCACGCGCCAGCCGTGGATGTCGACCACTTCCGAAGCGCTCCGCTCTTCGATCGGGATCGCCGAGCCGTCAGGACAGGCGACGTCGATGGTCGACACGGGTGCGGCGACGTAGAACGGCACGTTGTGCGCGTGCGCCAGCACCGCCACGGTGTACGTCCCGATCTTGTTGGCGGCGTCGCCGTTGGCGGCGATGCGATCGGCGCCGACCACCACCGCGTCGAACTGCCCCTGCTGAAAGAAGTGCCCCGACATGTTGTCGGTGATGAGGGTGACGTCGATGTTGTCTTTCTGCAACTCCCACGCGGTGAGCCGCGCCCCCTGCAGATACGGCCGCGTCTCGTCGGCGAACACCGCCACGCGCTTGCCGCTCTCGACCGCGGCGCGGATGACGCCGAGGGCGGTGCCGTAGCCGGCGGTGGCGAGCGCGCCCGCGTTGCAATGAGTCAGAACGGTGACGTCTGAGCCGAGCAGCAGGGCGCCGTTGCGTCCGATCGCGCGGCACGATTCGAGGTCTTCGGCCTCGATCGCTTCGGCCTCGGCGGTCGAGCCGTTCGCGCGCAGCATCCGGTCGACGGCCCAGGCGAGGTTCACCGCGGTCGGACGGGCCGCCTTGAGCAGCTCGGCAGCGCGCCCGAGGTCCTCTCCCGCCTGAGCGGCCAGAGCCATTCCGTAGGCCGCCGAGACGCCGATGGCCGGCGCGCCGCGCACGACCATCGTGCGGATGGCTTCGGCGACATCCGACGCGGTGCGGCAGTCGATCCACGTTTCTTCACGCGGCAGAAGACGCTGATCGAGGAGGGAAAGTGCGTGGCCGGACCAGCGCAATGGTGTGACGTGCATGGACTTCGCAGTCGGGATCACATCGATATACTACCGCCCCTGATGTAGGAGGCTTTTTTCATGGTGAAAGTAGGCGTCAACGGCTTCGGACGCATCGGCCGCAACGTGGTCCGGGCCGCAATTGAAAACAAATACGACATCGAATTCGTCGCGGCGAACGACCTCACCAGCGCCGCCACGCTCGCATACCTGCTCAAGTACGACTCCGTCCACGGCACCTTTGCCAGCGAAGTCACGCACAACGAAAATTCGATCAGCATCGGCGGCAAGGAGATGAAAGTCTTCGCCAACCCCGATCCGTCCGAGATCCCGTGGGATCAGCTCGGCGTCGAGATCGTGGTCGAGTCGTCGGGCCGCTTCACCGACAAAGCCAAAGCCTCGCGCCACCTGCGCGGCAGCGTCGAGACCGTGATCATCTCCGCGCCGTCGAAAGACGCCGATGCGACCTTCTGCATGGGCGTCAACGAAGACTCGTACGACCCAGCCACGCACAAGATCATCTCCAACGCCTCCTGCACGACCAACTGCCTCGCGCCGGTCGCGAAAGTGCTGCACGAGCGCTTCGGCATCAAGAGCGGGATCATGACCACGATCCACTCCTACACGAATGACCAGGAGATCCTCGACCTGCCGCACAAAGACCTGCGCCGCGGACGCGCCGCCGCGCTCTCGATGATCCCCACTACCACCGGCGCCGCGAAAGCGGTCGGCCTCGTGCTGCCGGAGCTCAAGGGGAAGTTCGACGGTATTTCCGTGCGCGTACCGACCCCGAACGTGTCGCTGGTCGACCTCTCGTTTGCCACCGACAAGACCACCTCGGTGGATGAGATCAACCAGGTGCTGCGCGACGCCGCCAAGGGACCGCTGAAGGGCATCCTCACCTATTCGGACGAGCAGCTGGTCTCGATCGACTTCAACCACAACCCGCACTCGTCGATCGTCGACACCACCTTCACCCGTTCGGTCGATCCGAACAACCACAAGATCCTGGCGTGGTACGACAACGAGTGGGGCTACTCGAACCGCATCCTCGACCTGATCGCCCACGTGGCGCGCGTGAAGAAGGAAGCGCTGACGGCGAAATGAACGCGGAACCCGCTCCGCCCCGTTCATCGTTCATCCTTCATCGTTCATCGTCCGCAAAGCAGAACGCATGATTCAAATCCGTACGCTCGATCAACTCCCGATCGCATCCGGCTCACGCGTCTTCTACCGCGTCGACTACAACGTCCCGCTGGAAGGCACGAACATCTCCGACGCCACCCGCATCGAGGAGACGCTGCCGACGCTGCGCCGCCTGCGCGAAGCGGGAGCGGCCATCGTCATCGCCAGCCACCTCGGCCGCCCGAAAGGGGAGCGGAAGGAGAAGTACTCGCTCGCCCCGGTGCGCCAGCGGCTCGCCGAGCTGCTCGGCACCGAGGTGCAGTGGGCCGATGACTGCTCCGGCCCGGAGACCGAAGCAAAAGCGGCGGCGCTGCAACCGGGTGAGGTGCTCCTCGTCGAGAACCTCCGCTTCCGCGGGGGCGAAGAAAAGAACGACCCGTCGCTGGCGGCGGAGCTGCGCCGCCTCGCCGATTACTACGTCAACGACGCCTTCGGCGCCTGCCATCGCGCGCACGCGTCGATCGATGCGCTGCCGCGGCTCTTTCCGAAAGAGAACACCGCCGGCGGCCTGCTGCTCGCGCGCGAGATCGAGTTCCTGCAGAAAGTCACCCACATCACCGACCGTCCGTTCGTCGCGGTGATGGGCGGCGCCAAGATCGCCGGCAAGATCGAGCCGCTCGAAGCGCTGATCCGCCTCGCCGACAAGGTGCTGATCGGCGGCGGCATGGCCAACACCTTCCTCGCCGCGCAAGGCGTGGCGATGGGAGGCTCACTCGTCGATCAGGAGTCGCTCCCGATCGCCACCAGGATCCTGACGAGCAACGAGCGCGCGCAGGTGATCCTGCCGCTCGACTTCGTCGTCGCCGATTCGATGGACAACCCCACGAAGGTGGAGACGGTGAACGCGGGCGACGGGCTGCAGGACGCGCAGAAGGCGTTCGACATCGGCCCCGCCACCATCGCCCGTTACGCCAAAGAGCTGCAGAACGCGAAAGTGGTCTTCTGGAACGGCCCGATGGGGGTGTTCGAAAAAGAAGAATTCGCGAAAGGAACCATCGCCATGGCCCGCGCGGTCGCCGAGACCAACGCAGTCACGGTGGTCGGCGGCGGCGAGTCGGTGGAGGCGGCCAAAGCCTCCGGCTTCGCGGACCGCATCACGCACATTTCCACGGGCGGCGGCGCGTCGCTCGAGTTCATCTCCGGTGAGAAGCTTCCGGGCGTGGAGGTCCTCCGCAACTAGATGGCCCAGGAGATCGAGGTCAAGTTCGTGCTGCGCGACCGCGCCGCGCTCGTCCGGAAGCTCGGCGAGATCGGGGCGGAGCGTCTCTACCCCGAGACGTTCGAGGACAACATCGTCCTCGACCGCCGCGGAGAGCTGCGCACGAAAGGCTCGCTGCTGCGCATCCGCAAGTTCGGCCGCTACGCGCTCGCCACCTTCAAAGGACCGATGGCCTTCGAGGGGGGCGTGAAGACGCGGGAGGAAGTGCAGACCGGCGTGGAGAGCTTCGAGCTCGCCATCCAGCTCTTCGGCTCGCTCGACTACAAGCCGGTCTTCCGCTACCAGAAGTACCGCGAGGTCTGGCGCGTGCGCGACGTGGAAGTGGTCATCGACCGCACGCCGATCGGCGACTACTTCGAGATCGAAGGACAGCTCGACGTCATCCGCAGCGTGGCCGAAGAGCTGGGGATGAACATGGACCAGGGCATCCGGCAGAGCTACGCCGATCTCTACCGGCAGCATCGCCGCACCCGCGCCGACCTGCCGGAGCACATGGTCTTTCCGGCGGATGCATTGCCCGGTTCCGGAACGTAGATGGAGGGAGAGCCGAGCGATGAACGATGAGAGATGAACGATGAGCGGAGCTCCGGCGCATCGTTCATCGCTCATCCTTCATCGCTCATCGCTCGTTCACGCATGAAGGGGATGATCCTCGCGGCCGGCTTCGGCACACGCCTCCGCCCGGTCACGTACACGCTGCCGAAGCCGATGGTGCCGCTGGTCAACCTGCCGCTCGTGGCGTGGGCGGTCGAGTCGTACCTGCGCGCCGGGGTCGCCGATCTCGTCGTCAACCTGCATCACCTGCCGGAGCCGATCGAGCGCTATCTCCGTGACCGCTACGCCGGCAGGGCGCAATTCCACTTTTCCCATGAAGAGGAGATCCTCGGCACCGGCGGCGGCATCCGCCGCGTCCGGCCGCAGCTCTCCACCGAATCCGGCTTCTTCCTGGTCAACGGCGACACCGTGCAGTTCCCGCGCTACGGGGCCTTGCGCGACGCGCGCGAACAACTCGATGCGGTCGCCGCGCTGACGCTCCGCCATCCGCCAGAGGGCGATCGCTTCACCGCCGTCTACCTCGACGGACAGCGCGTGACCGGCTTCGGCAAAGGCAGCGGCGAAGCGCTGATGTTCGCCGGCTCGCACTGCATCAGCTCGCGCGTCTTCGACTACCTTCCCGATCAGGAGTTCTCCGGGATCGTCGACGGCACGTATCAACCGCTGCTCGACACGCGGCGTGAGCCGCTCGCCGGGATCGTCGACGACGGCCTCTGGTTCGACATCGGCACGCCGCAACGCTACCTCTCCGCCTCCCGCGCCCTCATCGCCGCCACCGTGAGCCAGGAAGTGCCGCTCGCCCGCGGCTCGCGCGTACGCGGCGATTCCGTCGTCGACGAAAGCGCGCAGGTCGCGGCGACCGCGACCCGCTCCAGCATCGGCGCGCGCAGCATCGTGCAGGGGACCCTCGTCGACAGCTCGGTCTGGGACGGCTGCATCATCGGCGCCGGAGTGAAGCTCGAGCGCTGCATCGTCGCCCACGGCGTCGAGCTGCACGGCAACCTCGAGCTGCGCGATCAGCTGATCGTGCGCGACGACACGGCCATTCCGGGCGACGTGGAACGGCGCGATGGGTTGATTTACAGCGGGATTTGAGTGGTTTAGCTGCTCAGCTGTTCAGCGGTTCAGCTACTCAGCTGTTCCATGCGTATGCGCCTGTGGGAGGGGGGTCCTTCACTTCGTTCAGGATGACAGCGGCGGTGTGAACACGGACAGCCGCATGCCTCGGGTGTACCATCTCCCCACTCCCATGTCACCGCAGGTAGTCCCCGCGTCCGCCGAACGCCGGCGGATTCTCCTGGTGTTTCTGAGCCAGGGCACGCTCGGTCTGGGCGTGATGCTGTGGCTCACCTGGCTGCGGCACGATCAGACCCGCGCGATCCTCGACGACCTCGGCGCCGGTGCGCCGATCCTCATCGCCATCTTCGTCCTCTTCGCCAGCGCCCTGGCGATGCTGAAGTTCGAGATCACCAACGTCGTCTACATCTCCCTCGGTGTCACCGCCTACATGGCCTTCTTTCCGCTGCTGGGGGCGGTGCTCACTTCGTGGATCGCGGTCGGCGTAGCGATGCTGACGCGCATCCTCGCCATGCAGCAGATCGGGCCGGTGAAGATCGCCATGGCCGACCCGCCGACCGAGTGGGTCCGCGTCTACGGTCTCTTCGCGACGTACGGGATTCCGGTCGTCGCCGCGGCCACGCTCTACGACGCCCTCGGCGGCGAGCTCCCGGTGCGTCACGCCACCACCGCGAACGCGATGAAGATCGCGCTCTGCGGCATCGCCATGATGGTCACCAACACGCTGGTGATGCTGCGGCTCTACACCACCTACGGCTACGGCTTCCGCAAGGTCGCGCGCATCGAGCTGATCGACAAAGTCATCTACCTCCTGACGCTCCCCTACGCGGTGGTCACCGCACTCTCCTACGGCTCACTCGGCTGGGGCGCCGTCGCGGCCCTCGGCTTCACCGGCATCGTCGCCAACATCATCGGCCGCAACCTCGCCGTGGCCCGCGCGCAGACGCGCCAGCAGCTGCAGCGCCTCGCGTCGCTGACCAACATCGGCAAGACCATCTCGCTCCGCTTCACGACCGACCAGCTCCTGACCGCGATCTACACCGAGTGCAAGAAGGTCATCGACTCGACCCTCTTCACCATCGCCCTGTACGAAGAATCGACCAACGAGCTGTCGTTCGAGCTCGACGTGCGCGACGGCTCGATCCTTCCGAAGGATCGGATGCCGGTCGGCGAGGGACTCAATTCGTGGGTGATCGAGCACCATCAGCCGCTTCTCCTCGGCTCGACCGCCGACGAGCGCCGCCTCGGCATCCGCGCGGTGCCGGACTCGAAGCCAACGCAGTCGTGGCTGGGCGTGCCGATGATCGCCCGCGACCGCGTTCTCGGCGTGATCTCCGTCGAAAGCTACCGCAAGCACGCCTTCGATCAGGACGACCTGCTGCTCATGACCGCCATCGCCAACCAGGCCGCGGTCGCGATCGAGAATCAGCAGCTCTATAAGGACCTCGAGGGGCTGACGGTGGCGCTCGAACAGCGGGTGCTCGACCGGACCAACGAGCTGCGTGAGGCGAACCTCCGCCTCATGGCTGCCGACCGCTCGAAGAACCAGTTCCTCGCCAACATGTCGCACGAGCTGCGCACGCCGCTCAACTCGATCATCGGCTTCTCCAGCGTGCTGCTCGACAACACCCGCAACGCCATCGCCCCGCGGCTGCACAAGTTCCTCGAGAACATCCACACGGCCGGCAACCACCTGCTGGAGCTGATCAACGACATCCTCGACCTGTCGAAGATCGAAGCCGGCAAGATGGAGCTGCGCACCGACAACTTCGACCTGCGCGAGACCATCACCGCCGTGGAGCGCGTGATGAAAGGCTTTGCCGCGGAAGCGCAAGTGCGGCTCGTCTCCACGATCGCCGACGACGTGCCGCAGGTGCGGCTCGATGAAGGGCGGCTGAAGCAGATCCTCTTCAACCTCCTTTCGAACGCGGTGAAGTTCTCGCCGCACGGCGGGGTCGTCTCGATCCGGATCGTCACGCTGCCCGCCGAGCAGTCGCCGATCGGTGTGGCCACGATCCGGATCGACGTCTCCGACCAGGGCATCGGCATCCCCGCCGACGAGCTGCAGCGGATCTTCCACGAGTTCTACCAGACCGAGGTCGGACGGCGCGCCCGCAAAGGCGGCACGGGGCTCGGGCTCTCGCTCACGCGCAACTTTGTGGAGCTGCACCACGGCACGATCGAAGTGCAGTCGACGCCGGGAAGCGGCTCCACCTTCACCCTCTACCTGCCGGTCGATTACGACGAGGCGGCCGGGCTCGCTCACGGCCATCCGCCGGGTGCGATATCATCCGCCGCCCAAATTCGACTCAAAGGAATCCATTAGATGTCCAATCGTACGTTCACCATCATCAAGCCTGATTCGGTCCGCAAAGGGAACTTCGGCAAGATCATCAGCCGGATCGAGGCGGAAGGCTTCCGCGTCCTCGGCCTCAAGAAAGTCAGCCTCTCGCGCTCCGAAGCCGAGGCCTTTTACGGCGTGCACCGCGAGCGCCCCTTCTTCGGCTCGCTCGTCGAGTACATGACCTCGGGCTCCGTCTTCGTGGCTGCCCTCGAGCGCGACAACGCCGTCGCCGAGCTGCGCAAGCTGATGGGCGCCACCGACCCCGCCAAAGCCGACGCCGGCACGATCCGCAAGGAGTTCGGCGAGTCGATCGAGCAGAACGCGATCCACGGCAGCGACTCCGACGAGAACGCCGCCATCGAGATCAGCTTCTTCTTCGCCGGCACCGAGCTGCTGTAAGCGTCTACAGAGAACGACCGGGGGCCTCCGGTCGTCTCTCCGCGGACTACTCGCCGACGATGATCGCGGAAATCCCGCTGGCCTCGAGCGCCGTGCGCACCGCCAGCGCTTCGTCGCGTGTCGGGAACGGCCCGATGCGTACGCGGTAGAGCACCTCGCGATCGATGTACGCGCGCTGCTGACCGATCGAGACCAGCCGCTCGCGCAACGCCTTCGCATTCGCCTCGACGGAGAACGCTCCCACCTGCACGACGAAGTGCTGCTGCGCCTTGCGCGCGGGCATGCTGCGGATCGAGCCGGCGGACGGCGGCTGGCGATCGACGGTGGCGGTCGGCACCTCGCGCACGCTCGCCACCTCCTCCGACTCATCGACCGGCACGCTCTCCAGCGAACGTCCGTCGGCCGAGACCTGACGGCGTGTCGAGACGCCGCCGCGCTCTTCCTGCACTTCGACGCGATCGATCACCACGTCGGCCGGCACCGGCTCGATCTGCGGCGGCGCAGTAAGAGCAGGTTTGGGCGGCGGTGGCGTGACGACGATCGGCACGGCCGGCGCGCTGTCGGTCGAGCGCGGTGCGGCAGCGATGGTCGTGACGAACGGCGCGGGCGGCTCACGATCGCCCCTGCCGACCTGCACGATCGCGATCTCCACTTCCCCGATGCCCGGCTCGATGAGGCCGATCTGCTGCGCGGCCGCGTACGAGAGGTCGATGATCCGGTTGCCGATGTACGGCCCGCGATCGTTCACGCGCACGCGCACCTTCTGGCCGGTCTTCGGATTGGTGATGTCTGCAATCGTGCCGAACGGCAACGTGCGGTGTGCGGCCGTGAGCAGCAGCGGATCGAAGATCTCGCCGTTGGCCGTCGTGCGGCCCGCGAATTCTTCGCCGTACCAGCTGGCCACGCCGCGCAGGAGCTCCGGCGTCCTGGGCGACTGCGCGGGCCGGGTGGTCGACGTGCAGCCGTACGCGAGGACGAGCAGCAGCACCATCGCTGCAACGCGGCGGCTGGTCAAACGCGCACCTCCGCCGCTTCGGCGCGGATCTCCGCGCGTTGTTCCGCGAGGATCGGATCGATGTCCTCGGCCAGGAAGCGCTCTGTCTGCGACTTCGACAGGCCGACGTAATCGTCCGGGCGCGCCAGCTTCTCGATGGTCGCGCGGTCGATGCCGAACAGCTCGTCGGCGGCAATGCGATCGAAGAGATCGTTCACGTTCGCGCCCCCCTTCATCGCATCGGCTGCAGCCTGCGAATGAATCCGCACCCGCTCGTGCAGCACCTGCCGGTCGCCGCCGCGGCGGGTCCCCTCCATCATCAGGTTCTCGGTCATCAGGAACGGCAGCTCGCGCCGGACGTTCGCCGCGATGACCTCCTCGTGCACGACGAATCCGGCCGCGATGTTGTCGTAGATGAGCGCGATCGCGTCGGCGCAGAGGAAGGCCTCCGGAATGGCGATGCGCCGGTTCGCCGAATCGTCGAGTGTCCGCTCGAACCACTGCGTCGCCGCCGTGAGGGCCGGATTCAGCGCGTTCACGATCAGGTGCCGCGACAGCGCGTCGATCCGCTCCGCACGCATCGGGTTCCGCTTGTACGCCATCGCCGAACTGCCGACCTGCTCCTCCTCGAACGGCTCCTCGATCTCTTTGAGGTGCTGGAGGAGGCGCATGTCATAGCCGAACTTCGACGCCGACTGCGCGAAGCCCGACAGCGCATTCACCACCTGCGAGTCGACCTTGCGCGAGTACGTCTGGCCGCTGACCGGATAGCTGCGCGGCATCCCGAGCTTCTCCGCCACGAGCTGCTCGAGCCGCTGCACCTTCTCGGCATTCCCCTCGAAGAGGCTCAGAAACGAAGCCTGCGTCCCCGTGGCCCCTTTGACGCCGAGGAGCGCGAGCTGCGACTCCCGGAACTCGATGTCGCGGTAGTCCAGCAGCAGGTCGTGCAGCCAGAGCGTCGCGCGCTTGCCCACCGTCGTCAGCTGCGCCGGCTGAAAGTGCGTGAACGCCAGCGCCGGCGTGGCCCGCCACTGCCACGCAAAGTCGCGCAGCTTGGCCATCAGATTGACGATGCGCCCGCGCATGATGCGCAGCCCCTCCGCCATCTGCAGGATGTCGGTGTTGTCGGTGACGAAGGCCGACGTGGCGCCGAGGTGAATGATCCCCTTCGCGGAAGGCGCCTGAAGCCCGTACGCGTAGATGTGCGACATCACGTCGTGCCGCACCTCCCGCTCGCGCCGCTCCGCTTCCTCGAAATTGATCGTCTCGAGGTTCTGCTTCAGCTCCGCGATCTGCCCCTCGGTGATCGGCAGCCCCAGCTCCCGCTCCGCCTCCGCCAGCGCCACCCACAACCGCCGCCACGTCCGGAACTTGAAGTTCGCGGAGAAGAGATACGACATCTCCTTCGAGGCGTACCGTTCCGTGAGAGGGTTCGAAGCTTTGTCGCGGCTCACGAGGCGGATTAAAGCCGATTTTAATGATCAGTGTGTACTTTAAAATTTTGGGGCGATTTTTTTAAAGTGGTCGAAACACTTTAAAATTTCGAACCATGGACGTGACGCGATTCGGGCCGGAAAAGACGGGTGAGCTGGTCCCGGTGGCGATCGGCACACCCGACTGGGCATTCATCCCGGCGAAAGTTCCGCGCAAGTGGCCTGTCCCGAATGGCTTATGGCCGCTGCTGGCCACCGCGAGAGAGGAACTGGCGCGTCTCGATGGCATCGGACAGGCGCTTCCCGATCCCGAGTTGCTGCTCCGCCCACTCCAGGGACGCGAGGCCCTCCGCTCCTCCTCTCTGGAAGGAACCTACGCCTCGGCCGAGGAACTGCTGCTGTTTGAGCTCGAACCGGAGGACACTTCCGCCCCCACCGAGCGGATCAGCGACTGGAGAGAGGTACACAATTACGCTGCAGCCCTTCGGCGCGGAACGTCTCTTCTCGCCGAACTGCCGCTGTCGCTCCGCCTCGTCCGGGAAATGCACGAGGTCCTACTGACCGGCGTTCGCGGACGAGATCGCGCCCCTGGTGAGTTCCGCCGGACACAGGTCCACCTCGGCGCCGATCGCCGTTACGTCCCGCCGCCCGTGAACCACCTCGACCGCTGCCTCGACGACTTCGAACGCTTCCTGAACGACGAGGTCCAGATCGACCCGCTCCTCCGCACGTTCATCGCGCATTACCAGTTCGAAGCCATTCACCCGTTCATCGACGGCAACGGCCGTGTCGGTCGCGCGCTGCTCGCGCTGTGCGCCTATCAATGGTGTGGCCTGTCGCAGCCGTGGCTCTACGTCAGTCCGTTCTTCGATCGCCACAAAGACGAATACATTGACGCGCTCTTTGCCGTGAGCACCCAAGGCGCATGGACACAGTGGCTGAATCTCTGTCTTCGCGCCACGGTCGACGTCTGTCGCGATGCGATCGGCCGATGCGCCGTACTGACCCGCCTGCGTGACGACTACCACCGGCGCCTGGATGCAGGCAGCGGCCGAATGCATCGTGTGATCGAAAGCCTCTTTTCGAATCCGATCGTCCGCATCACCGACGTCGCGAACCGGCTCGACGTCAGCTATCCGACGGCCAAGAGTGACCTGGCTAAACTCGTCGACGCCGCCATCCTCAGCGAGTTGCCCAATATCTACCCGAAAGCCTTCGTCGCCCGGGCAATCTTCAACGCCGCCTACTCCGAACCTTGACACCAGCCCGCCCGGACTCGACACTACCGCCCGGATGCCCTCGGTCTCGACTCATGACTCGCGCCGCGCGACGCAGGTGACGCTCAAAGCGGTCGTCCTGCTGTCGGGTGTGCTGTCGATCGTCTTCCTCATCTCCTTCTTCTTCAGCGATCGCGGGATCGCGGAGCTGCAGCATGCGCGCACGCGTGTCGGCGAGCTGCGGGCCGACATCGCGAAGAAGGAGGCGGAGAATGCCCGCCTCCGTGCTGAGATCGAGAGCGTGAAAAAGTCCTCGTACGCGGTCGAGCGGATCGCGCGCGAGGACCTGGGGATGTCGAAAAAGGGCGAAGTGGTCTACATGCTTCCTAAGAAGTAGGCCTGGTCGCTTTCTCCAGCTCCGCCGCGTAACCCTCCAGCACCTTCGCCACGATCACGATCTGCTCGTTCGCTTCGCGCCAGCGGCGCTGTTCGATCGCTTCGCGCACGCCGGGCAAGGTCTTCACGCCGTAGCCGGTGTAGAAGCCGGGCGCGTAGATGTGGTGCTTGTACCAGGGGCGGTTCGGCAGGCCGGCTTCGCGCGTGAGCGCCCGTTCGAGACGCATCAGCACGCGATCGCGATTCGGCGCAGTGCTGCCGTCGAACGCCTTCGCCGCCTTCGTGAGCCGCGCCACGGCATTCTGCAGCGGCGCGAACTCGAGATGCGGCACCGCGTCTTTCGCCGCCGGCGTGACGAAGGGACGGTTCGGATCCGACGCGATCTCCTGCGTCCGGTCGCGCAGCATGCGGTTGTGATCCTCGGTTTCGCGCCGCATGTTCGTCGCGAGCTTCTGCACTTCATCGGCATAGCGGCCGATCGTCTCGGCGAGCGTCACCGTCTCGAACGGCAGCGTGTCGGCACTCGCCAGCCGCAGCATCATCCGGCCGGTGGTCTTGGCCTGCACGATTCCGTAGACAAAGCCCGGATCGTCGAAGCGGGTGAAGTGATCGAACGAGTCGTACGCGGAGTGATAGACGCCGTACTCGTCTTCGCCGCCGTAGCCGATGTTCAGCGAGGCGATGCCGGCGTGCTGGAGGAACGGCGTAAAGTCGGAGCCGGAGCCGAGCGCGTCGAGGCGGATCAACTCGCGCCCGCGGATCTCATCGCGCTCGTCGGCGCCGTCGGCCCAGTTGATGTACGCCGCACGCAGCCGCTCGAGCACCGAGACGTTCCGCTGCGGATCGACCACATCCCGCGCGACCTCGGTCACGAATCGCGTGAGCGTGTGCGAGCCGCCGGCGTCGAGGAAACCGCGCAGGTTCGAGTCGGAGTTGATGTAGATCGCGGCGTGCTCCTTCAGCTCGGGCAGATGCGTTTCGACCCACTCGGTCGAGCCGAGCAGCCCCTGCTCTTCGGCACCCCATCCGGCGAAGATCAGCGTACGGCGCGGACGCCAGCCGCCCTTTGCCAGCTCGCCGATCGCGCGCGCTTCCTCCATCAGCGCGACCATGCCGCTGACCGGATCGACCGCGCCGTGCACCCATGCGTCGTGATGGTTGCCGCGCACGATCCACTGGTCGGCGAGGTCGGTGCCGTTCATCCGCGCGATGACGTCGTATGCAGGCACGATTTTCCAGTCGAATTCGAGCTTGAGGTGCACGCGCGCCGGTCCGGCTCCGAGGCGATACGGAGTGGGCAGCGCACCGCGCCAGTTGCCCGGCGCCATCGGGCCACCGAGGTTGCGGAGCAGCGGCAGCGCCGCGGCGTACGAGATCGGCATCACCGGAATCTTCGTAAGCACCGTCACCGCGGAGCGATCGAGCCGCTTCGCATCGGCCGTCGCGCCGACGCCGGGCGTCAGCGGATCGCCGGGATGAGTGGGCATGTCCATCACCGAGCCGCGCTGCGCGCCGAGCTCGGGACGCCAGCCGCCTTTCGGATAGACGTCGCCCGCGTAGTAGCCGTCGTCGCGCGGATCGGAGTAGATCAGGCAGCCGATCGCGCCATGCTCGGCCGCGACCTTCGGCTTGATGCCGCGCCATGAACCACCGTAGCGCGCGATGACGATCTTCCCCTTCACGTCGATGCCGTTCCGCGCGAGCACCTCGTAATCGGCCGGCACGCCATAGTTCACGTACACCAGCTCGCCCGTCACGTCGCCGTCGATCGAGTAGGCGTTGTAGACCGGCAGGATCTCGCTGACCTGGTCGGAGGTGCGGTCTTCCTTGATGGGCGGCTCGTCGATCGGCAGCGTGATGCGCTCCGGCGCGACCAGCTCCAGTACGCGCGTCTTCGGTGTCGGGAAGAGCACGTCGAACCGCTCCACCTTCGTGTCGTATCCCCACGACCGGAAGAGCGCCGCCATGTAATCAACGACTTCCTTGTCGTACGGCGACCCGACGTGATGCGGCCGCGCGCTCATCTTCTGCATCCACGTACGCAGGTTGTCGCGATTCAACTTCGCATCGAACTGCGCCTCGATCGCGTGCTGCTTCGCGGCATCCTTGAATCCGAGGATGGGAGGCGCGGGAGCGGGTGGGGCGGGTTGCGCGGAGAGCGGAAGCGTGGCGAGAAGGAGAGTCGCAAGCATTCGGCGCATGAGCGCGATTCTACGCGGTGGGTCGCGGCCAGCGGACACGGAACTTGTGTGGCGTCGCAAAGATGAGCGCACCACGCAGCAACTCCTGCTCGTGCGTGGCGATTGCGCGAACGACAATGGAGGCGTGGTCGATGGAGAGTGCCTTGCGGATCACGATCAGACCCGAATGCCCGCGACGCTCGTACGTCGTCAGCGCACCGAACCCGCGGTCGATGGTGACGAGCACCCGTCGCGCTTCATGCGCGGCGTGCAGAACGTCCACGTCACCGGGATCCGTGGGCCAGTTGCCGACCCACTCTACGTCGTGACCCGCGTCGAGCAACCGTTCCACGGTCGCGGGCGAAAGGCAGCCGTCGATCAGCAGTCTCACTCGCCGGCGTATGCGGGCTCGAAGTACTCGTTACCGGCGAGCCGTGCCGCGTACAAGAGACACGCCTGAATGTCTTCATGCTCGAGCCAGCGGTACTCGCGCACGAGCTCCTCCGGCGTCGACCCGGCCGCCATCATGTCCAGCACGTGCTCGACGGCCAGACGTTTGCCGCGAATGATCGCCTTCCCGCCGAAGATCTCCGGGTTGAAGGTGATGCGGCTGAGCAGATCGCGCTCACTCATATGCACATTCTACTCCCCGCTATACTCCCGCCCTCATGTGCGGCATCAACGGCATCTTCGCGTATGGCGCTCCGCCGGTCGACGCGGATGAGTTGGTGCGGTCGCGGGAGTGCATGCGCTCCCGCGGTCCCGATGCGGGCGATCTCTGGATCTCCGACGACCGGCGCGTGGGGCTCGCTCATCGGCGGCTGGCCATCATCGACCTCTCCCCTGCCGGTGCGCAGCCGATGGCACGCGGGGAGCGGGTGATCATCTACAACGGCGAGATCTACAACTACCGCGAGCTGCGTGCGCGCCTGGAAGCGAAGGGCCGCACGTTCACGTCGCATTCGGACACCGAGGTCCTGCTCGCGCTGTACGACGAGCTGGGCGAGCGGATGTTCGGCGAATTGCGGGGGATGTTCGCGATCGCGTTGTGGGACGGGGCGACCCGGCGGATGCTGCTCGCCCGCGATCCGTACGGGATCAAGCCGCTTTATTACGCCGACGACGGGAAGACGCTGCGCGTCGCCTCGCAGGTCAAGGCGCTGATCAACGGCGGGCGTGTGGACCGGACGTTCGATCCCGCGGCGGCGGCCGGCTTTTTTCTGCGCGGTACCGTGCCGGAGCCATTCACGATGTACCGCGCCATTCGGGCCTTGCCGGCCGGGTCGTACTGCTGGGTGAACGCCTCGGGGCCGGCGGCGCCGGTGCAGTATTTCTCGATCGCGGCGACGCTGCGCGACGCGGTCGAGCAGCACGTGCACGTCCGCGACGCGGAGCGGCAGGAGCTCGTGCACGACGCGGTGCTCGAGTCGGTGCGCTATCACATGGTCGCGGACGTGCCGGTCGGCGCGTTTCTCTCGGCGGGGATCGATTCGACCGCCATCGTCGCGTTTGCACGCGAGAGCGGTGCGACCGACCTGCAGACCATGACCCTGCGCTTCGAGGAGTATCGCGGGCGTGACAACGACGAGGCGCCGCTGGCCGCGCTCGTGGCGCAGCAGTACGGCGTGCGCCATCAGATCCGCGACCTGACGCTCGATGACTTCCGCGCGGAGCTGCCCCGCATCTTCGCGGCAATGGATCAGCCGACCGTCGATGGCCTGAACAGCTATTTCATCAGCAAAGCCGCGGCCGACCTTGGACTGAAAGTAGCGATGTCCGGCACCGGCGGCGATGAGCTCTTCGGCGGCTATACGTCGTTTCGCGACATCCCTCGCTGGATGCCGATCACGTCGGTGCTTGCGCGCGTGCCCGGCCTCGGCGAGGGCGTCTATCGCCTGAACAGCGCGCTCGCGAAGCGGAGCCGCCACGTCAGCCCGAAGATGGGAGAGATCCTCCGCTACGGCGGTTCGTACGCCGGCGCGTACCTGGTCAAGCGCGGGCGCTTCCTCGCCTCGGAGCTGCCGTCGGTGCTCGGCCCGGAGATCGCCCGCGAGGGACTGGAGCGGCTGCAGATCCTCGACGTCATCGAGCGCACCGTCACGCCCGATCCCGGCAATCCGTACGCGCGCGTGGCGGCGCTCGAATCGTCGCTCTATCTGCGCAATCAACTGCTGCGCGACATGGACTGGGCGAGCATGGCCCATTCGCTGGAAGTGCGCGTGCCGCTGGTCGACGCGCACCTGTTGCGCCGCATCGCGCCGGTGCTCGTCACGCGCCGCGAACGCGGCAAGCAGATCCTCGCCAATGCTCCTCGTCCCGCGCTGCCGCCGGAAGTGCGGCAACGCCGCAAGACCGGTTTCACGCTGCCGATCCGCGAGTGGTTACGCGAAGAGGGGCGGGTCGAATTCGGGAAGCGCAGCTGGGCGCGCAAGGTCTACGAGGTGATGTTCGGCCCTGGGAACGGCAGCTTCTGACGGTCCGGCTTTCGATGACAGAGCGAAATCGCTCCTTTCTGCTGTTCAGTTGCTCAGCTCTTCAGCTGTTCAGGCGGAGTACGGTGGCTGAGCGCCTCCTGCCGGGCTTCACTTCACCGTCAGCGTCTTTGACATCCCCTTGCCCTTGTGACCATCCACCGGGCAGTAGACGGTATAGGTCCCCGGCTTCAGATCGACCTCCAGCATGCTTCCGTTGCCGCGCGTCAACACGTTCGTCTTCGAGTGCACGCCGTTCCCCTCGATCTCGAACGCGTGATTTTCTTTCCCGCCGTTCTCGACCCGGAAGACGTGATGGCCGGGGCGGATGGTCTCCGGCATATGGATGGCGTACTCGATGAGGTGCACTTCCTGCTCCGGCTGCGCGGTCGGCGGATTCGCCGCGGGCGTCTCGGTCTCGCGCTGGATCGGAGGATTCATCGTCGCGGTGTTGGTCTCTCCCCCCACCGGCTGCTCATTGCCGACGATGGTCGTCGACTGCGACGGCGCGCCGTCCTGCGCGAGGTCGGTCTTTTCCTTCGGGGTGCAGGCGATGAGAGCAGCGAGAGCGACGAGAACGACAGCTTGACGCATGCGAAAGGCTCCTACGGATTGGTCGTGGTGGTGCTGGTAGTCGTGGCAGAGGTGTCGCTGTGCACCGATTCGGCCGGACGGGTGGTCGTACTCGTGTCCGACGGCGCCATACCGGTACCGACATCGGTCGTCGGTGACGACGGCGGGTTGTTGGCCGAGTCGACCCGATCGCGATTGCAACCGGCGAGCATCACCACAAGGACAGCGACAAAACAGAATGACCGCATCGGCGGAACCTCCTCTCGCGAGAGAAGGCAAAAGGCGGGCCGAAGCGCGGCACGCAGCTCAGCCCTCGGCGAGCCGCACGAAGCCGAGCAGCACACCGCCGGCAACCGAGTAGCACACCAGCGCGCCGGCGATGAGACGCAGCGGCACGATGCGCACACCGGCGGCCTCCAGATGAACCGCGGCCGCCTCGACGCAGACGACGCTCCCGATGACGATCAGCAGGAGGAAGTCGAGGCTGTAGCGCGTCACGATCCACCAGCAGCTGGAGAGGCTGAAGAGAACCAGCCACCCGGAGCCGATCACATAAAGCGCGGCGCGAGCTCCCGCGCTTCGCGAGCGCCCACGCATGAGCGCGAGCAGCACCGCCGCGAACGTGCCGACGAGCGTGAGCGGGACGAGCGCACCGATACCGACGATGTCCTCGGTTCCGTGGTTCGGCGTGGGCCAGCTCACCGCGGGGTCGAGCTTTGCCAGGACCGTCCCCACGAACGGAAACTCGCTCGTCACCGCCGGGGGAACGAAGACGTACTGCAGCGAGTGATTGATGATGCGGCCCACTTCAGGAAGCGTACAGAGGCTGCAGACGCGCTGGTCCGCCATCGAGACCGTGGTGAGCTGATAGCGGACGCCGAGCTCGAACGGGGAGCCGAATCGCGCCACGTTGTACGCGGCGAGGACCACCGCGACCACCGCGAGCGGCGCGGCGAACGCTGTCGCCACGCGCAGCCGGTCCGGCCGGCGCCTCAGCTCGACGAACAGCACGACCAGCGCGGTGAGGAGGAGGACTCCGAGGTTCGGACGCGACGCGATGGCGAGCGCCAGCCATAACGAGCACCACGCCGCGCGCCTCCCGGTCGGCTGCTCCAGAAAGCGGAGCATCGCCAGCGCCCACGTGGCCGACATGGCCATACCGGTGATGATCGCCACCTCGTACGTCCGCGACTGCGTGAGCACGAACGGGATGGCGTTGCCGGCGCCGATGAAGAGAACCCACAGCGGGAACGGCAGGAGCGGTGGCCGACCGAGGTGCGTGAGCGCTCGTCGTGTGAACGCGACAGCCGCCAGAAAGCCCCACGCGGCGAACACCGCCGCCGCCAGCGCATCCGGCGGATAGCCTCCCGCCATCCAGCGGAATGGCAGGTAGAACGACACGACCGGCACCGCCGTGAAGTAGAGATAGAACCGGCCGTTGTAGTAGCTCGTGTCCCACGGGTAGAAGATGCCCTCGCGCGCAGCGGGGTCCCATGGGAACGGCAGCGCGCGGAGTTTCGGATCGACGCCGCGCTCGAGAGAGAGGTGCCCGTTGCGGAATCCCTCCGCGAGCGTCGCGTAATTCGATTCCTCCCAAACCTGCCAGCGCATGAGGCGGGGAAACGAAAACGTGCCGCGACTGGCGTAGAAGCCGTACGCCGCGAGCACGAGCACGATGGCGAAGGACGCCGGCAACAGCGGCAGCAGCCGACGTCCTTCTCGCAGCCATCGCCACATGGACGACAGCTTAGTACCTGCGAGCGGTACTTAGTGCACGAGCTCCGGTTCGAGCGACAGCTCCAGCTTGTCGCCCTGCGCGTTCACGAAGACCGTGTCGCCCGGCTTGAACTGCCCCTCCAGCAGGCGGATCGCCAGCGGATCGATGATCAGCCGCTGCAGCGAGCGCTTGAGCGGCCGCGCACCGAAGGCCGGATCGTAGCCATCCCTGGCGATGACCTCCTTGGCCGCCTCGCTGATCTCGAGCTCGAGACCGCGGTCGGAGATCAGCTTGGCCAGCCGCTGGAGCTGGATCGAGATGATCTGCTTGATCTGCCCGAGGTCGAGAGAGTGGAAGACGATCACGTCGTCGATGCGGTTCAGGAACTCGGGGCGGAAGCGCTGATGCAGCTCCGCCTCGACCGCCTTCTGCATCGACTCCTCCGACATCTGCCCCTTGGAGTAGTTGTGGATGTACTCCGAGCCGATGTTGGAGGTCATGATCACGACCGTGTTCTTGAAGTCGACCACGCGGCCCTTCGAATCGGTGAGACGGCCGTCGTCGAGGATCTGCAGGAAGACGTTGAACACTTCCGGGTGCGCCTTCTCGATCTCGTCGAACAGCACCACCGCGTACGGCCGGCGGCGGATCGCCTCGGTGAGCTGCCCCCCCTCTTCATAGCCGACGTATCCCGGCGGCGCGCCGATCAGCCGCGCCACGGCGTGACGCTCGCCGTATTCCGACATGTCGATGCGCACCAGCGCGTTCTCGTCGTCGAAGAGGAACTCGGCAAGCGCGCGGGCGAGCTCGGTCTTACCGACACCGGTCGGTCCCATGAAGATGAACGAGCCGATGGGGCGGTTCGGATCCTTGAGCCCCGCGCGCGAGCGGCGCACCGCATTCGAGACCGCCCTCACCGCCTCTTCCTGACCGATGACCCGGCGGCGGAGGTTCTCCTCCATCCGCACGAGCTTCTGCACTTCCGACTCGAGCATCCTCGTGACCGGGATGCCGGTCCACTTCGAGACGATCTCGGCGATGTCTTCGTCGGTCACTTCCTCGCGCAGAAGGGCGCCGCCCTTCTGCATCTCGACGAGCTTCGCGTTGAGCGCGTCAACGTCGCGCTGGATCTGCGGGATCTGGCCGTAGCGCAGCTCGGCGACGCGGTTCAGCTCTCCCTCGCGCTCGAGGCGCGTGGCCAGCTCGCGCACATCGTCGAGCTTCTTCTTGAGGTCGTTGATCTGCTGGATGACCCCCTTCTCGCTCTCCCACTGCGCCTTGAGGCCGGAGATCTTTTCCTGCAGCTCGGCGATCTGCGACCGCACGCCGTCGAGCCGCTGCTTCGTGGCGGGATTGTCCTGCTCTTTCTGCAGCGCCTGCTCTTCGATCTGCAGGTGCGTCAGACGGCGGGTCAGGTCGTCGATCTCCTGCGGCATCGAGGTCAGCTCGATGCGCAGCCGCGAGGCCGCTTCGTCGATCAGGTCAATGGCCTTGTCGGGGAGGAAGCGATCGGCGATGTAGCGGTGCGAGAGCGTCGCCGCCGCAACGATGGCCGAGTCCTGAATCGTCACCTGGTGGTGGACTTCGTAGCGCTCCTTCAGCCCGCGCAGGATGGCCACCGTATCTTCGACGGTCGGCTCGCCGACGTAGACCGGCTGGAAGCGGCGCTCGAGCGCGGCATCCTTCTCGATGTGCTTCTGGTACTCGCTGAGGGTCGTCGCGCCGACCGCGCGCAGCTCGCCGCGCGCGAGGGCCGGCTTGAGCAGGTTCGACGCGTCCATCGCCCCTTCGGCCGCGCCCGCGCCGACCAGCGTATGCAACTCGTCGATGAAGAGGACGATGCTTCCTTCGCTCTCTTCCACTTCCTTGATGACCGCCTTGAGGCGATCCTCGAACTCGCCGCGGTACTTTGCGCCGGCGATGAGCGCGCCGAGGTCGAGCGAGACCACCCGCTTGTTCTTGAGCCCCTCCGGCACGTCGCCGGCCACGACGCGGCGCGCCAGCCCTTCGACGATGGCGGTCTTGCCGACGCCCGGCTCGCCGATGAGCACCGGGTTGTTCTTGGTGCGGCGCGAGAGCACCTGGATGACGCGGCGGATCTCTTCATCGCGGCCGATGACCGGATCGAGCTTGCCGCGTCGCGCGAGCGCCGTCAGGTCGCGCGCGTATCTCTCCAGCGCCTGGTACTTGTCCTCGGGGTTCTGGTCGGTGACCCGCTGCGTGCCGCGCACCGACTGCAGCGCCTTGAGCACCGCATCGCCGACCACCCCGTGACGCCGCAGGATCTGCGACGCGGTGGTGTCCTTCGCCTCGGCGATCGCGAGCAGCAGGTGCTCGGTCGAGACGTATTCGTCGTTGAAGGTTTCGGCCGATGCGAAGGCGGCGTCGAAGATCTTGCGCAGCGCGGAGGAGACCATCGGCTCCGCCGAGGCGCCGCCCACTTTCGAGAACTTCGTCACCGCGGCAGCGGTTTCGGCCTCAACCGTACCGGGCGCAACGCCGAGCTTGTTGAGGATCGGCGAGACGATGCCTCCCTCCTGGCGCACGAGCGCCAGCAGCAGGTGTTCCGCCGTCACTTCCGGGTTTCCGGCGCCGCGCGCGAGGTTCTGCGCGTCGACCACCGCTTCCTGGGCCTTGACCGTAAGCTTGTTGAAATTCATCTGTTTGCCTCACATTGAGTCCAGCAGACTCAAATCATAAAACCGGCAAGATTTACCTTCCATTCCGGCGAGGAGAGTCGGCGTGCGCTCCACGCCGTTCCAGTGCGCTGCAAAGAAGTATCCTCACCGGCGCATGCTGAAACGCCTCTCTCCCGCGGGCGAGCTTTTCCTCGTCAACCTGATCTGTTTCGGGCCGTTCCTCGGCATCAGCATCTGGAAGCTGATGCAACGCCAGGAGCGGTCGGTGGTCGGTGACGCGGACATGCTGACGGTCGTAGCGATCGAGATCGTCTGCGGCATCGCCGCGGCTCTGGTCCTCCGCGCGCGGGGCTGGAAGTGGAGCGACTTCGGGGTCGAGCACTCCTTTCGCCTCAGCCTCGGCGGGATGCTGCTCTTCTTCGGCTCGACGCTCTTCATGTCGATGGTCATGGGAACCTATCAGTTGATGAGCGGCATCGACCTCACCAAGGTCACCAAGGTCGAGACGCATGTCTCCTGGCCGGTCATCATCGTGGTCGCGCTGGTGAATCCGCTGTACGAAGAATTCTTCGAGGTCGCGTACAACCTGCGGGCCGGTCTCGAGAAATATGGCGCCGCGTTCATGATCACGCTCACGACGGCGATCCGCTTCGCCTGTCACCTCGATCATGGGCCGATCGCGGCCGTGACCATCCTGCCGCTGGGGCTCCTCTTCGGGCTCGTCTATTGGCGCTGGCGGCGCCTCTCGCCGCTCGTGTTCGCGCATGTGGCGATGGACGTGCTCGGCCTGATGCCGCGCTAAAATAATTTCGCAACCAGCCGCTTTTCGGCGTCTTTTTGGCGTTGTTATTGTAATTACCGCCGGGCGAGAGACGCAGTGCTGAACAGTACCGGAGCCCCGCTGCACCGCTCCGGCACCTTACGAAAAACAACTTCTGACTGACACCCGGTTCGCCCCGGGCCCGCCTGAACTTCGCTCATTGAATTCGGAGATTTCTCATGAGTCGCACGATGATTCTCGTCGCCGCTACGGCGACCCTCTTCGCTACCGCCGCCTTCGCTCAAACCGTCGAAACGCTCCCAAACACCATCAAGTACAAAGACTCCAGCATCGCCAACGGCAAAGGCCTCACCGGCGAGGCGTCCCTCGAATCGCGCACGCTCCTGAACCGCGACGGCAGCGCGGACGTGGAGCTCACCGCGAACGGGACCATCACCAAAGTCCAGGTCAAGGCCGGCAACGACACCGACAACTTCAATCATCTCGAGAACGACGGCACCGCCTCGTTCAACACGCTCGGTCTCGTACGTGGGCAGACCGTCGCGATCCACGCGAACGTCGACTCGCCGAACGGCACGCTGGTCGTACAGACCGAGGAGATCGTGAAGCTGCGGCCCGACCTGACGGTCACGCAGATCGCCGCGCCCGCGCAGGCGCTGCCGAACGTGCCCACCCTGGTGCAGGCCACCCTGCGCGAGCTGAACGGCGACGTCGGCGCGCGGGCGAACTGCCGCCTCCTCGTCGACGGGACCGAAGTCGACCGCGCCGAGAACATCTGGGTCGACGCCGGCGGAACGGTCGATTGTGCGTTCCTCTACAGCTTCCCGGCGTACGGCAACGTGAACATCACCGTGTTCGTCGACGCGACCGATCCGACGGACTGGGACGTTGCGAACAACAGCGCCAGCAAGCTGATCGAGATCGCCGGAAAGCTCGACCGCTGGCTGGTGGAAGCGCGGCAGAGCGACAGCACGTCGTTCCAGCGCACGACCTCGCACCTGTGGGACTACAGCACCACCACCCAGGAACGCTACCAGGTGACGTATCTGCTGGCGTACATCGAACAGCCGTTCAATCCGGAGAACCTGTCGGTGTCCGTCTCGGCAAAGTCGGATGGTCAGACCATCTACGATGCGCCGTCGGTCGCGCTGGGGACGCTCACGCGCGAGCCGTGGCAGAGCGTCCGCTGCACGGAGACGCTCGGCACGCCGCGAGTCATCGCCTGCAACGGCCATCAGCCGGACGACCCGAACATCCCCAACCCGTACCTGTTCCTGCACATCAGCTCGACCCTCTCGGACGCCGTGTTCCACAGCTGGGGCTATGACTGGTGGATCAATCCGAACAGCCCGACCGGCAAACCGCGAGGCGTGTTCGACCGGACCACGGTCCGTCACGAGACCCAGGGGTCGATCGGAACGACCCTGCAGTGGGACCTTCGCGTCACCGACGGCAGCGGCGCGGTCTGGCACGACCAGCCGTTCCTGACTCTCCAGGAGACGCGGCGGACGAGCACGAATCCAGGCTCGTGCGCGTTCGTGCGGCGTTACGGCTTCGAAGTCTGCAGCTCGTCCACCTTCAACGAGATCACCCGCGCCGGCGAGGGCCGGTACAACTTCCCGTTCTAAGAGGCTGCGATGAAAACGAAGACGGCAATCGTGCTTTCTCTCGTCACCCTGATTGGCGCGGTGGCCGCGAACGCGGCCCCGCATCCCTTCCTCAAAACGCGCGCAAAGTACCGCGACACCAGCAAACCCTCCGCGGTCGCGACCGTCGGCAAGACCACGCTGATGGCGCGGGCTCTGGTCAACGCCGACGGAACGGCCGACCTGCAGCTGACCACCGGCACGTTCGAGCCGGCCGTCTCGTACGGCAACATCGACAAGGTCCAGATCAAGTCGAAGTCGTTCAACACCATCAATGACAACCAGCTGAAGAACAACGGCACCTACGCCATCAACCTCAAGGCGGTCAACCGCGGGCAGACCATCGACGTGAAGGCGCACGTCAGCGGCATCACCGGCCGCAACGTCGACGTGGTCGACCTCACCGAGACCGCGAAGCTGCGTCCCGATCCGCGGGTGGTCACGGTCAACGTGCCGGCCAACGTCATGGTCGACACGCCGGTGATCATCGACGCCACGGTCCGCGAGGCGAACGGCGACGTGGGGACCCGCTGCGACTGCGAGCTGCGCGTCGACGGCACGCGCGTCGACGTGGCGCGAGGGATCTGGGTCGATGCGGGCGGCGTGGTCAGCTGCTCGTTCCGCCACACCTTCGCGAGCGTCGGCGCAAAATCGGTAGAGGTCGCCCTGACCGCCGCCGAGCCGTTCGACTACAACGGCGGGAACAACGCCGCCACGGCGCGGGTGGGCGTCAACGCGCCGCAGGCCGTCTCCCTGCCGATGCCTCGCTGGTCGGCCTTCGCCACCGAGACCGAGCACGAGTACGAGTATTACGCCGAGGCGTCGTGGGGCTATCGCAACTACCAGTGGGTGGGTGGCTGGGAGAACGTCACCGGCTTCACCGCCAGCTGGTCGAACGACAATCTCGACCTCTCCACCCTGCGGGTCAGCTACGTCGAGAAGAGCGACGGCAACACCATCGTCGACCTGCGCGAGATGGAGCTGATCCGCAACGACCGCGCGTACGAAGGGCGCTCGCCCGGCGTGCAGTGCATGGTCGCGGTCACCGATCTGATCACCATGCTGTACTGCCAGGCGCCGGAGCACAAGAGCAGCGGCCCCGGCGACCCGGCCCGGCCGGCGTGGCTCAATGCGCAGTTCCTCCGCCGCTCCGGCGACGTCACCTACTTCTCCAGCGAATGGGGCAAACCGACGCCCGATGCGCCGGAGGGCGACTATGTGAAGAACGATTCAGGCACGAACACCTACGGCCAGTGGGTGCGCCTCGGATCGGAGATGGAGCTGGAAGTGGAGCTGGCCGACGCCACCCGCAGCTACAGCGAGAACCCCCGTTTCACGCTCGTCACCGAACGGCGCGACTGGGACGACCTCTGGCGCTGCTGGAACGAGTACTGGTGCGGTGAAGCGAAGATGCGCGGCTGGATCAAGGACGGACGCGCGGGTGCCGGTTACTAGGAGATCAACATGCGACGGCTCACCATTCTTCTGCTGGCCGCACTCCCGCTCTTCGGCCAGTCCTCCCCCGAGGATCTGATCCCGAACTCGGTCAAGTACAAAGACAGCGGACTCAAACCAGTTAGCGGCCGCTCGGGCTCGGCCTCGGTCGAAGCGCGGGCGCTGCTCGGTCGTGACGGTGGGACGAACATCGAGATCACCACCGGATCGTTCGAAAGCAACGCCGCGGGAGCCGGCTCCATCGACCGCGTGCAGATCAAACAGAACGCCGGCAGCGATGAAGCGGGCACGCAGAACGTCGAGACCAGCGGCAGCTTCGTCAGCATTCCGGTGACCGGGCTGGTGTGGCGCGAACCGATTCAGCTGCAGGCCAGAGTCAGCGGCATCGATCCCAACCGCGCCGACGTCGTCACCGTCACGGAGAGCGTCAAGCTCCGGCCGCACCTCATTCTCGACCCGACCGCGCCGCTGCATGCCCTCGCGGGCGTGCCGTACTCCGTCGACGCCGTGATCTTCGAGGTCAATCGCGACCTCGGGGCGCGCGCCACCTGCGTCATGCGTGTCGACGGTGTGGAGGTCGACCGCGCGGAGAACATCTGGATCGACGCCGGCGGCCGTGTGACCTGCCACATGCTGCACACCTTCGATACGCCCGGCGTGCAGAACGTCGAGTACGCACTGATCGGCGTCTCGCCAGCGCCGTGGGATCCGTCCAGGACGGTCGCACGCACGACGGTCAACGTCTACGCCAGCGCTGTCGAAATGACGACTTGGGACACGACCACCGTCGAGCGCATCGAGGAGACGACGTCGAGCAGCTCCGGCGTGGCCGACGACTTCTACGAGGGTGGCGAAGGTTACGAAAAGATCATCGGACAGCGCACCCAGTTCAGCGCGATGATCGCCGGCACGTTCGATCTCTCGCAGCTCGCCGCCAGCTTCTACGAGCGCACCGACGGCGGACAGCCAATTTACGAAGTGCCGGTGGCCGGCTTCTACCCCGGCGGGCCATGGATCACCGACGGCTGCAAATTCAGCGACCGCCGTTACGCCTACATGACCGTCTGCTCGAACAACGGCCTGACCAACATCACCTACTCGCGCATGTCCGCCGAGGTGACCTACATCTCCAAAGCGTGGCAGTACTGGCTGCGGCCCGACGGCACCTGGGCCGGCTTCAGCTACGTGATCAGCATGCCGCGCCGGCAGAACTGGAAGCAGGAGTACGGCGACACGCTTTCTCTCGAGTTCCGCGTCTCTGACGGCACCAGCCTCTGGGAAGCGGCGCCGACGATGCAGCCCGTCACGGAAGGGCCCGAAACGACCGCGCGCAGCGGCTGCTACGGCTGGGTGCCGACCTGCTGGACCTCGACCAAGACCGTGACCACCAGGAGCGGGTCGGCATCGCACCCGCAGTAATCCCCTGCGCATGAGACCGCGAAATCTTCTTCTGCTCGCGACGACCCTCGTCGCGAGCAGCGTTTTTGCCGCACGCGCCGAAGTCGGAGCCGCGACCGTCGAAGTGCGCACGCTCTTCAACCGCGACGCCACGACCGACCTCGAGATCACCACCAACGGCACCATCGCCCGCATCGTCACGCCGGAGTGGGATCTCGAGCTCTCGCAGCCGCGCCGCTTCAGTACGAAGTTGGACGGCCTGCTGCCCGAGGCCGCCATGCACGTCCGGACGTACGTGGTCGTGAACGATCCCAACCATCACGACATCGTCGATCTCGATGAGGTCGTGAAGCGGCGTCCCGACCTGTTCGTCTCCGAGATCGTCGCGCCCCCTCAGGCCGTGGCCGGCGTGCCGACGGTCATCCGCGCTACGGTGCGCGAGCTGAACGGCGATCACGGCGCCCGCGCGAACTGCCGCCTCTTCGCCGACGGCCTGGAGATCGATCGCGCCGAAGGCATCTCCATCGAAGCCGGAGCCACGGTGCAGTGCGCCTTCGCGCCGCTCTTCACCGCCGGCGGCGTGCAGCAGCTCGCGGTGGTCGTGGACGGCGTCGATCCGGGCGACTGGGACGACAGCAACAACACCTCGGCCGTGACCACGATCCGCATCAACGACAGCGCGTTCGGAGGCTTCTCGGCGAGCGTGCGCGAAGAAGCGTTCGCCAACCGTCAGGCCGCCGGCACCCTCCTGCGCGAAGTCAGCGGCATCGCGCAATCCTTCCGCTTCGACGCCTGGCTCCGGCAGAGCATGAGCGAAGCCTCGCTGACCGCGACCTCGAACGGCGAGACCCTCTTCGCCGGCAAGACCCCGGTGGTCCGGCCGAACGGAGCGCGATGCGCCGTGACGCTCGGAACGCCCGAGGTCACGGTATGCGACGTCCCCCGCCTCGGCGCCGCGCGCGTCGACCTCTTCTACGGCAGCGGCGACGTCATCCATCGCAGCGACGAATGGATGATCCACTTCGGCGGGACGCAGACGAAAGACGTCGCCACCCCCTTTGCCCCGATCGCCCGTTTCGAAGGCCCCGTCGAGCTGCAAGTCATCCTCGGCCGGTTTCGCGAGACGCTCACTATCCGGCTCGCGCGGTTGACCTCGACCTGGGATGTCCCGCCCACCTGCAGCGGCCTTTGCGTGGAGATCCACGAAGAACGCTCCATCCTCACCGGCCACGTCGTGCAATCGCGCAAGGGCGGGTTCTCACTGAAGTAGTGGTGGCTTTCAGAACGACGTGGTGACGCCGAGGCGGAACGCCCGTGTCTCGACCGGATGGAAATGCAGGTCTTCAACGCCGGCCAGCGGCTCGCCGGGCAGACGTGAGGTATAGAAATAGTCGATGTCACTGACCTCAGCGTCGAGGAGGTTGAAGACGTCGAGGTCGAGACGGATGCGCGGCGTGATGCGGTAACCGACGCGCGCATTGAGGAGGTTCGACGCCTCGGAACGAATGCTTCCGTCCTCGATGAGCGGGCGAGGACCAAAGTAGCGGTAGCGCAGCTCGCCGGAGAGCCGGCCGAGATCGATGACGCTCAGACCGACCGAGGCCACCCCTTCCACCGCACCCGGGATGCGGTCGCCGCCCGGATCGTCGCCGCGGAAGCGCGCGCGTGAGTACGCGTACTCGACGTCGAGCGCCAGCCAGTCGCGCAGGTTGTAGAACGTCGCCAGCTCCACGCCGGTGCGGCGGCTCGGCCGGCTGGCCTCGGTCGTACCGGCATCGCCGACGAAGAGAAGCTCCGACGCGATGTCGAGCCCCCACAGCGCGGCGGTGAGGTGAACGCGCGGAACGGGCGTGGAGCGCAGGCCGAGCTCGGCGCCGCGGCTGCGGACCAGAGGCGTGACCCGCTCGGCCGGCTGGCTCGTGGCCGGATCGACGCGGATCGTCGCGCCGCGCGCGTCGTTGCTGTGAAAGGCAGACCCCGCGTTCGCGTAAAGCTCCGTGTTCCGCCACGGTCCGAAGATCATCGTCAGTTTCGGGCTGACCAGCGAAGCGTCATCGCGGCCGGAGTTGGCGGAGTCGCCGGAACGCACGTCGAAGCGGTAATGATCGGCGCGCACGCCGGCGACGGTGCGGAGCCAGGACGACCATTGCAGCGCCGTCTGCCCGTAAACGGCCCCGCTGCTCTGACCGACCCGGTCCTGCCGGGTCGTAGCCAGACGCTCGCGCGCACGGGTGCGGTACAGCCCGACGTTGCGAATGTCGTCGTGCCGGGCCTGCAGGCCGATCAGGTTCTCCACCGACACGCTTCCCCATCGCGCCAGCCAGCGATGGCTGCCGCGCAGCCCGGCCACCCGGCGGTCGTCGGCCTGCTCGAACTGATCGCCGTTGGCCGGATCGTCGAGAAAGTAGGTGAAGTTCGAGAAGAGATTCAGCCGGTACCGGATCGCGTACGCACCCGCTTGCGTGAGCGCGCTCGGCGAGTTGCGCTGCCACTCCGAAGCGAGCGAGTAGCGCGACGTCTCGCCGCCATCGGTCGCATCGATCAGGCCGAACCGTGCGAGCGTGCCGTCACGGACGGCCCGGTGCGGAATCTGATCGGTCGCGTTCCACCTGGCGCTGTAACCCATGGCCGTAATGCTGAAACCGCCGCGCTGATCGCCGCTCGTATAGCGCAGCAGACCATTGAGCTTGCGAAAGTCGTCCGGACGCGTCCACGGCCCGTCGTTCGTCCCCCCTTCGAGGGCATAGAGCAGAAAGCCGTCGCCCACTTTCGGCGATGCGGCCAACAGTGCCCGGCCGAAACGGCCGGAGCCGCCCTGCAGCAGGACCAGCGGCTTGTCGAGCAGGCTGGCGTAGTTGACGTTCACCGCCCCCGCGCTCGCAAAGTCCCCCTCCTCCGCAAAGTACGGCCCCTTCTTGTACTGCACCGCGCTGACGAGCTCCGGGATCAGGAAGTTGGCGTCCGCGTAGCCCTGCCCGTGACCGTGGGTGGGCATGTTCACCGGCACACCGGCTACCGTGATGGCGATGTCGGTGCCGTGATCGAGGTTGAAGCCGCGCAGGTAGTACTGATTGGCCTTCCCTTCGCCGCTGTGCTGACTGACGATCACCCCCGGCACCGTTTCGAGCACATCGCCGGCGCGCCGGAACGGACGCCGCTCGATTTCTTTCGCCGTCACCACCCCCTCGGTCGCGGAACCGGCGATGCCGATCAGATCGTTGACCGGCTCATTGAGATCGGCGAGGTTCCGGAAGGTCTGTTTGCCCGTCACCACCACATCCGCGCTCGAGGAGAGATACAGCGTCACGTCCGCGCGCGCCGCCGCGTTGCCGGAGACGACCACGCCACGACGGATACCCGTCGCAAAGTTGAGAAGACGAAACGAAAGGTCGTACGTCCCGGGCGTGAGCGCGACGGAGTACGCGCCGTCCGCTGCACTCACGGCCATACCAGCCGCGCCGGCAGCGACCGGAAGCGCCTCCACCGTAACGCCCGGAAGGGCCGCCCCTGTCGAGTCGAGCACGCGGCCGGCCACGGACGACTGCTGTGCAAAGAGACCGGCCGGGAACGCCGCCAGAACGAACGTCAGAGCAGCAACGCGAAGCCGTTCACCGGCCGCCGGCCGACGAGATGCGGCGAAGCCTTTCGGATCGCGCGGGGGATGCATCGCCGTGTGAAGCTGTGAGCGGAAGATCATCGGCACAGCCGGATTGCGTCCGAGGTGCCTGGAGAAGCGACGCCGCTGTCAGAAATGGTGCGCGTTCGGCGGTCGCTGACAGAGAGAGACTGCGGACGGAACCGTCAATCCGCGCCTTCTCGGTGTCGTGGCCAGCTCGAACGAACGGCCATCCAGCTCGAAGTGTGGTGCAATCACGCAAGGGCGGATTCTCGCTGAAGTAGATCCGCGCAACGCGTTACACTCCCTCTATGGAGCTGACGCGCACCGAGATCGACGCGATGCTTCGTCATGCCGGCGAAGTCCGCACCAAGTTGCGTCGCGCCACGCGTGAGCTGAAGCAGTTCGGTGAGCAGGTCATGGCCACACGGGAGACGCGCGACGCTTCGGTCCCGGCGCAGCGCCCATCGGATGGCGATCGATCTCGATGATCGCATCGCGCTGAACGGGATCTCGAAGATGCGCAGAGCGTCATCAACACTCAGCGAATGACTCGACCATTCTCTGATCCGAACGGAAATCGAACGGCTGATCGAAGAGATCCCGGATCACGATATCCGAGCGCGGTTCGCGAGACTCTCCACGGCACCTCGTTGATCGGGTGGCGGAGATCACCGATCCGATGCCCCCCGCAGGAGTTGGGCCGCGTCGGCTACGCGCTTCGGCTCGGCAGCCGAGCTCCTCCGTCATCGCTGCAAGGGATCGTGGAGTCGCGCTGCCGGCGGCGGTGCCGTGCAATCGCCCGAGGGGATTCGCGTTGCAGTAAGCTGATATGGCAATGAGCGCCATCGCACACATCTCTCCCGAATCCGCCCTTTTCGAAAGCCTGCTGGAGCTGATCCGACGGACGTCGACGCAGTTGCCGCAGGACGTCGTGCATGCCGTCACCGAGGCGCGCAAGCAGGAGGTGGCTGGCTCGAACGCCGATGTGGCGCTCGACGTGATCGGCTGCAACATCAAGCTGGCCGGCGACAGCTCGCTGCCGCTCTGCCAGGACACCGGGACGATCCTCTTCTACGTCCACACACCGGTCGGCTACGACCAGCTGATGTTCGAGGAGACCGCCACCGAGGCGGTGCGCGCGGCGACGAAGAAGGGCTACCTGCGGCAGAACAGCGTGGACAGCGTGACGGGCAAGAACAGTGGCGACAACACCGGCCCCGGTTCGCCGGTCTTTCATTTCCACCAGTGGCGCGAGCCGCACGTGGAGGTGAAGCTGATGCTCAAGGGGGGCGGCTGCGAGAACATGAACGCGCAGTATTCGCTCCCCCACCCCGACCTCGGCGGACGCGATCTCCGCGGTGTCGAGAACGCGATCCTCGACTGCATCCTCCAGGCGCAGGGCCAGGGCTGCGGCCCCGGCATCCTCGGCGTCTGCATCGGCGGCGACCGCGGCACCGGCTACGGCGAGGCAAAGGAGCAGCTCCTCCGGACGATGGAAGACCAGAACCCCGACCCGGAGCTGGCCGCACTGGAAGCACGCGTCGTCGAGAAGGCCAACCAGAGCGGCATCGGCCCGATGGGCTTCGGCGGCAAGACCACCCTGCTGGCCTGCAAGATCGGCAAGCTCAATCGCCTGCCGGCCTCGTTCTTCGTCAGCGTCGCCTACATGTGCTGGGCCTTTCGGCGGCGCGGGGCGGAGCTGGATCTGGGCGGCAATGTGACGAGCTGGCTGTACTGATCGTCATCGCTCCTCGTTGCGGGGGTCACGAGGCTGTTGGGCTGTTGAGCTGTTGAGCGAGAAGTGTATTTGTGAATCAAAAACATCTCTCGCTCAACAGCTCAACAGCTCAATCGCCCAACCGCCCACGCACGGCCAAAACCCCGGCGATTCGCGATAGGCTTCCACTGCCATGGCGCTAGTCAAGCTGAACACTCCGATCGACGAAGCTACCATTCGTTCGCTGCACGTCGGCGATACGGTGGCGATCACCGGCCGTCTTTATACCGGGCGCGATGCGGTGCATCACCGCATTCATGAGGGCACCAAACCGCCGGTCGACCTCGAGGGGCAGATCATCTATCACTGCGGGCCGGTGATGGTGAAAGAGGGCGAGCAGTGGGTGTGCAAGGCGGCGGGGCCGACCACCTCGTCGCGCGAGGAGCCGTATCAGCACGAGGTCATCCGCGATTACAGGATCCGCGGGGTGATCGGCAAGGGCGGCATGGGGGCGAAGACGCTGGCCGCCTGCAAGGAGTATGGGGCGGTCTATCTGCACGCCATCGGCGGGGCGGCTCAGGTCTGCGCCGCGTCGATCAAGCGGGTGGACGGGGTCGACTGGATGGACCTCGGGTCGCCGGAGGCGATCTGGCACCTGTGGGTGGAGGATTTCATGGCCATCGTGACGATGGATGCGCACGGGAACTCGCTCCATCAGCAGGTGCTGGACGAGTCGCGGGAGAAGCTGGCGGCGCTGAAAGCCTGAGGCCAGATATGGCCTAGTTATTGTACAAAACGCGGCTATGACTCGCATCGGTTCCGTTGCCGCTCTGGTCCTTTCGCTGATCGCACTTCCCCTCTTCGCCGAGCGCGCCCGCTTTGCGAACTCGGTCAAATACAAAGACAGCAGTACCGCCACCACGCGCGGCCGCTCCGGCAGCGCGACGATCGAAGCACGCGCGCTGATTGGAAAGGACGGCGCGACGCTGCTCGAAGTCGCGACGGAGTCGCTCGACACCGCGGGTGCCGGCACGATCGAGCGCCTGCAGGTGCGGATTCCGACCACGGGCGACGAGCTCACGCTCCAGTACACACCGCGCAGCAACCGGTTCGTCCAGTCGCTGCCCGACCTGTTGCCGGGCGCGGCGCTGTCCATTCAGGCGCTCGTGACTGGCGTCGACGGCACGCGCACCGACGTCGTCAGCGCCGGCCTGACGGTCAAGCTCCGCCCCGATCTGGAGACGTCGATGCTGATCGCTCCGCCACACGGTGTCGTGAACCGGCCGCTGCGCATCACCGCCCTGGTCTCGGAGAAGAACGGCGACACCGGCGCGCGCGCCGACTGCGTGCTCCGCTCCGGTGAGACGGAGCTGCGCCGCATCAGCGGCCTCTGGGTCGATGCCGGCGGCTCGGTGACGTGCGAGTTCGGATGGCCGTTCGACAGCACCGGCGTCAAGCCGCTGCGTGTCGAGGCCGAGACCACGTCACCGGCCGAGTACGACCCCGCCAACAACGGTACCGACGGCCAGACGCAGGTGTACGACGACGCGCAGCAGTTCGCCACCTGGCTGGCCACGGCCACCGAGTTCGCGAACGAATCGTGGCGGCGCACCACCAGCGCGCTCTATTCGCGCTATCGCGAGGAGACGTCGACGCGGCAGGGGGCGTACTTCAGCGCGACCGTGCCGCGGACGCTCGACCTGCGGAACGTCCAGGCGAGCGCGCTGGTCCTCACGGACGGCAACCTGCTGTACGACGGCACGAATCTCACCACCGAGTTCCGCCCTCTCCCGGAGTGGCTGTTCGGCGTGCCGGGATACGTCCGGATCTCCGGCCACGGCTTCGACGGCATGATCATGGCCGAAAACTTCGACCTCCGCCGCGTGGGCGGCGACGTGATCTATCACGACGAAGGGTTCGAGTACTCGTGGCGCGGCTACTACAGCTGGAACGACTCCGGCTCGTACTCGCACGGTCCGGTGGCGCGGCCGTTCGGCTCGACCGTTTCGTTCAACGTCTCGATCTCCGACGGCACGCAGATGTGGGCCGTCGACACGCTGATGCCGATGGCCCCGTTCAGCTCCGTCGGCACGCATGGGCCGATCTGCTACGACCACTGGGGCTACGGCTACACGTGCGAGGAGTGGAGCGACAACCTGTACGGCGTCCACGGCTACGACGAGCCGTGACCGATTCGCGCCGGGCCGGCAGCATCACCGGCCCGGCACTTGCTCCTCCGGCTCGCATGCGAATCGAGCGTGACACGTTAGGCGAAGTACCGGTCCCCGAAGACGCCCTCTATGGCGCGCAGACGCAGCGCGCGGTCGACAACTATCCGATCAGCGGGCTGCGCGAGCATCCGCAGTTCATCCGCTCGTTCATCTACCTGAAGAAGGCGGCCGCGCTGGCGAACCGCGACCTCGGCACGATGAACGATGAGGTCGCGACCGCCATCGTGCGCGCCTGCGATCGCATCCTCAGCGATTTCAAGTCGCACCGCCGCCACTTCGTGGTGGACGTCTTCCAGGCCGGCGCCGGGACCTCGTTCAACATGAACTGCAACGAGGTCATCGCGAACCTGGCCAACCTCTCCCTCGGCGGAAAGCTCGGGGTCTACACCCCCGTCAATCCCAACGACCATGTGAACATGGCGCAGTCGACGAACGACGTCTTCCCGACCGCCATCCGCATCGCCACGCTCTTCCTGCTCGACGAGCTCGAGCCGCGCCTGCGCATGCTGATCAGCGCGCTCGATCGCAAGGGGGAAGAGTTCGCGGACGTCATCAAGTCGGGCCGCACGCACCTGCAGGACGCGGTGCCGGTCACGCTGGGACAGGAGTTCCGGGCCTACGCCGCCGCCATGCAGCGCTCGCTGAAGCTGCTGCGCGATGCGGGCGAGGAGCTGCGCGTGCTGGGCATTGGCGGCACCGCCACCGGTACCGGGATCAACACGCCGGTCGGCTATCGCTTCAAGGTCGTGGAGCACCTGCGCGCGGTGACCGGCCTCGAGCTGCACGCCACGGACGATCTGCGCGAGGCGATGCAGTCGCAGCTGCCGGTGGTGGCCGTCTCCGCCGCCTATCGCAATCTCGCGCTCGAGCTGACGCGCATCACGAACGACCTGCGCCTGCTGTCGTCCGGCCCGATGACCGGCCTCGCGGAGATCCTGCTCCCCTCCGTGCAGCCCGGCTCGTCGATCATGCCGGGCAAGGTCAACCCGTCGATGCTCGAGTGCATGAACCAGGTGCTCTTCCACATCATCGGCGCCGACACCGCCATCGCCTACGCCTCGCAGGCGGGGCAGCTCGAGCTGAACGTGATGATGCCGCTGATGGCCTTCGAGATCACCTTCAGCATCGAGATCCTGAAGAACTTCCTGCCGGTGTTCGTCGAGAAATGCGTGGCCGGGATCGAGCCAAATCGCGAGCGCTGCGAGGCGTACTACGTCAGCAGCCCCTCGCTGGCCACGGCCCTCAACCCGATCATCGGTTACACCGCGGCCGCGGAAATTGCCAAGGAATCGGCGACGACCGGAAGGCGCATCCCCGACATGCTGCGCGAGCGCAACCTGCTGCCGGAGGAAGACATCGCCCGGATCTTCACCCCGGAGTTTCTTGCCGGACAGGCCGACCGGAAGGCGTAGAATCGCGGCGGTCCACCATCACCCGCGCATGCGACTCTTCATCGCATCGAGCTTTCCCGAACCGATCCTTCGCGATCTCAATGAGCGCGTGAACGCGATCCGCTCGCGCCTTCCCGCCGCCTCATGGGTCCGGCCCGAGACGCAGCACCTGACGTACGCGTTTCTCGGCGAGCAGCATCCGTCGCTCGTCGACGAGGTCGCGCCGCTCCTCAGCCAGCGCCTCGGCGCAATGGGGGCGTTCGATGCGACCTTGCACGGCTGCGGTTTCTTCCCGAATCCCCGCCATGCCCGCGTCGGCTGGGTGGGCCTCGATCCCGACCAGAAATTCAGCGCGGTGGCGCGCGTCGTCCGCGACGTCGTGACCGCCGCCGGGGTGACGCTCGACCGGGCCGATTTCAAGGCGCATCTCACCCTGATGCGCATGCGCGACGGATGGCCGCCGTCGTCGATCGAGCTGTTCACGAAATCACTGCGCGAGTACAGGTCGCAGCCGTTCGCCCTCGACCGGGTCACGCTCTATTCGAGCGAGCTGAATCCGAAGGGGGCCATCCATACGGCTCTGCATCAGTTTGCGCTGTAGAGGCGAGGTTCCTCGGGTTCCTCGGTTCCTCGGGGTTCCTCGGCGACTGTGGGGCGAGTCGCCGAGAAACCGAGGAACTCCGAGGAACTCCGAGGAACCGCTTCACGAAGCGCGTTTACGGCCGGGGGATGAAGATGAACGGCTCCCAGCCGCCGATGGCCGTGCCGGATACCCAGACCGCGCCGCCGCCGCCATTGTCCGAGTAGACGTACATGCCGTTGGCCGCCTGGAAGGCGACACGATGGCCATCGAGAATGCGGCCGCTGCCGCTGGTCTTGCGGATGGTGAACGTCTCCCAGCTGCCGGGCGAGGTGACGTTGGCCATCAGCGTCGAGCCGCCGCCGTTGGTGGCGCTGAGGTAATAGCCGCCGATGCGGATGCGGACGCTGTCGCCGTGATTGATGTCGCCGCCGTTGAGATCGATGATCTGGAACGATTCGCACGTGCTGGCCGATCCCGGCATGGCGTTCACGGAACCGCCGCCGCAGCTCGCCGCGGAGAGATAGTGGTTCAGGTTGGCCGTACCGAAGTTGTACTTTGCCGCCGGATCGGTGAGGGTCGTGAAGTTGAAGGTCGGCGAGGTCTGTTCGTAGTACGGATTGCCTGGCGTGGCCACGCCGGGGTTCAGCTTCGCCACGACGCGCCAGTTGAATCGCGTGCTCGATTTCTGGCCGCTGATCGCGTACTGGCAGTAACCGCTCGCGTCGGGATTGCACGCAACGTTCGAAAGGATCTTCGACTCGGCGGCACCGTCACCGTACGCATAGACGTCGTACACCGCCTGGTACTGGCGCTTGCTGTCTTTGCCGCTCGTCCACTTGAGCGTGAAGCTCGTCGGAATGCCGGTCGCGCCATTGGCCGGATAGATCGCCTGCGGCGGAAGCGGCCGCGGGTAGGAGCGGACCTGCACCCCTTCGAGCGGTGCGTTGACGAGGTTGATCGACGTGAATCGCGTCGGCTGGTAATTGAAATTGAAGTCGGTAATCGAGTTCCTGCTGCCCCAATACAAGGCATCGTTCCACGAGAAGACGTAATACGTGCGATTGATCGGCAGGTACATCGACCAACCGGCACCGCTATTGACTTCGGCCTGGCCGCAGGTGCCGGTACCATCGGGGTTCGTGCACAACTTGACGTAAATCCCGGGCGTGTTGTTCACCGGGATGTGGTTCGGAGAGTCGGAGGCGTACCAGAACACCGATCCGCTGACGCGGGCGGTGGTCTGCGCGGACGCTCCATACGTGATGGCGCAGAGCATCAGGGTGAGACAGAACAGACGAACAGTACGAGATGACAAGTTGAATCTCCCTCTAGTGTGTCGAAGCGGATGACGAAATGCATTCCGGCCGGAACTGTCGATGAAGACGGGGAGAAGCGCGCGATATTCGAGACGGTTGAAGAAACCTAACCTTCGAGTCTTCTTCATTGGGACGGCTGGATTTATTTCGCGCCAGCCTGAACCGCGCACGAATATCGGTCGATCGCGCGCGTCTTCTCCAGATGATTGCGGAAATACCTCCGCGAATATCGACCTCTTGGAGGAGAAATCGTGTCTCGTCTTCGTCTTCTGCTGCTGCTCGTCGTCTTCAGTTGTCTTTCTCTCCCCGCGTTCGGCCTGGTCGTGGCGGGGCGTGTTTACTGGGAGTTCTCGTACTACCCGTACGGCAGCGATCCGGGTGCCGGCACGTACGTGAAGCTCTGCACGAACGCCAACGGCACCGGCAGCTGCTACCAGGCCGCCGTCTCGTCGAGCTATCCCTACACCTGGAACGTCGACGTTCCGGGGAACGTCACCTACTACGTCTTCAGCTGGAACGATCCTTACTACTGGGGCAGCAGGGACGTGGTCACCCAGTTCACACTTTCGGGTCAGCCGACCCGTTACACCGGTTTTTACGCGCAGACCGGCATCAACTGGTTCCTCGAGATTCGCTCGAAGCCGCGGCCGTTCCCGCCCAACGCCATCTATCCGACCAACGGCGCCACCGGCGTGCCGCTCAACATGACCCTCAAGTGGTCGAACGGCAGTGATCTCGGCCGCAGCGGCTACCAGTTCGTCTACGACGTCTACGCGTACGGCGACGGCGGCCAGGAGCTCAAGATCCTGTCGAACATCCCCTGCAACCCCGACGCGAACGGCAACTGCCAATACGCGATCACGAACCTGCTTTCGAGCACGCGCTACAACTGGCGCGTCGTCGCGAAGCTGAACCCGGGCGTCCCCACCTCGGGCGATCCGTACTACTCGCAGACCTCCGCCACCTTCAACTTCACCACCGTCACCAGCTCGACCGCCAAGTACGCGTTCCGCACCGCGAATCAGGTGCACTACATGACCGCCAACGGCTGCGGCGGCGGCGCCATCAGCGCCACGGCCAGCTCGGTCGGCACCTGCCAGCAGTTCGAGATCGTCGACGCCAACGGCGGCGACATCATGCACAACGATCAGGTGTACATCCGCATCAACGGCTACTACCTGAGCGCGAACAACGGCGGCGGCTCGACCCTCAACGCCAACGTCACCTGGAACTCGACCTGGGAGACGTTCACCATCAAGAAGGTCAGCGGCACCGGCCGCATCCTCAACGGCCACGGCGTCGCCTTCCAGGCCCTCAACGGTCAGTACGTCTACTCGCAGAACGCGGGCGGCGGCGACGTGTGGGTGATGGGGCCGGCCATCGGCAACTGGGAGCCCTTCTACATCACCGTGCAGTAAGCGTCACGAGCGGGGATGGGCGGCAACGCCCATCCTCACCGTCGCGCCCCTTCGACCTCACGCCCGCCCGTGGCCCGACTCTTCGCGATCTCCCTGCCGCGCAACTGGCCGCACGCCGCGGCGATGTCGCGCCCCTTGGAGCGCCGCACCGTCACCCGCACGCCCTGCTGCACGAGCGTATCGACGAAGCGGTCGATCTCGCGATCCGAGGGACGCTTCATCCACTTCGGCAGGTTCGCATCCTCGTTGAACGGGATGGCGTTGACCTTCGCCCCGCGGATGCCGCGGATCAGCTTCGCCAGCGCCACGGCGTCGCGCACGGCGTCGTTGTAGCCGGCCAGGAGGACGTACTCCATGGTGATGTCGCGCCCCTTCTCGTACGGGAAGCGGCGCAGCGTCTCCATCAGCTCGTCCAGCGGATATTTTTTCGTGATCGGCATGATCTCCTCGCGGCGCGTGCGATCGGGCGCGTTGATGGAGACGGCCAGGTTCGGCCGCCGCTCCAGCTTCGCCAGCTCTTCGATGCCGGGAATGATGCCGGAGGTGGAGAGGGTGATGCGGCGCGGGGCCATGTTGCGATAGAGCACGTCCAGCGTGGCCACGACGTTGTCGTAGTTGAGCAGCGGCTCGCCCATGCCCATGAAGACGACGTTCATCATCTCCGACGGCACTTCCTTCTCGTGCTGGATGACGAAGAACTGGCCGAGCATCTCCGACGGCTCGAGGTTGCGTCCCGCGCCGAAAAAGCCGGTCACGCAGAACGTGCAGCCGACCGCGCAGCCGGCCTGCGAGGAGAGGCAGATGCTGGTGCGGTCGCCCATCGGCATGTAGACCGATTCGATGCGCTGCGCATCGGCGAGGCGGAAGAGATACTTCTGCGACCCGTCCGGCGCCGGCTCGGTGCGCGTCAGCACTTCCGGCAGCGCGATGGTGAAGCGCTCGGCGAGCCTGGCCCGCAGCTCTTTCGGGATGTTGCTCATGGCGTCGAACGATGCGACGCCGCGGAGGTGCAGCCACTCCTCGATCTGTTGGACGCGGAACGGCGGGGAGATCAGTTCGCCGAGCGTCGCTTCCAGCCGCGCGGGCGGAAGGTCATACAGATTCGGGAGCTCATTCGTCACTGGTCTGTTCGCTGGCCTGCACGAGCGGCTCGACGCGCCGCGTGGAGCGGACCTTGCGCGTGGGGTCGATGCCGAGGGAACGGAGCAGCGCCAGGTCGTTGACGTTGATCCGGAACGAGACTTCCTTGGTCGGTTCGGGCGTCACGGACGTACCGTTGCCGATCTCGCCTTCGATGTCCTCGCCGTCCTGCCGATTGAGACCGATGGTGGCGTCGAGCACGACGTAGAGATCGTAGCCCTCGTCACGGATCCGCTGGATCTGCCGGTTCACTTCCTCCGAGCCCGAGATCGATTCGTTGATGATCGTGCCGAGCTCCTGAAGCAGCTGTTTGATCTTTTCGTCCACTGGTCCTCGCAGGGTGAACCAACGTCCCTCTCCGGTCAATATTTCGAAACCGCGTCATCCGGCGTAGACTGTTTGCCCTTCGTTTGCGCCTGCTTTTGCGTCTGCTGCAAAGGGACGGCCACCGCGTTCCGGAGTGTGCGGCACCGTACGGAGCGATGCCCGCGAGCGCACCACGGTGGTCTTATCCGAGACATGCGGGGAAGGAGCAACGGAGGGAGAAGAGTTGGAGGCGACGGCCGGAATCGAACCGGCGGATGAAGGTTTTGCAGACCTCTGCCTTACCACTTGGCTACGTCGCCCTTTCACCGAAAGGACAGCGAGTCTAGTGAACCCCGCCGGGGGCGTCAATATTCGCGTCACGGCGCCCCGTCACCACGGCGCGTAATACCCTTCGGGCGCATACACCGTGAGATTGCTGCCGCGAATGGCGACGCGAATCCTCCGCCATTCGTTCTCGCGCGTGCCCGGATCGGTGCGGACGAAGGCCAGGATCTGCGCGCGCAGCGCGGCTTCGATGCGTGCGTAAAGCCCCGGCAGTTCCACCAGCTCGTGCAGCGTCTGGCCCGTGCCGCCGGTCGCCTCGGAGACGCGCTTCAGCTCGCGGTCGGTCGCGACGACGTCGCCGGCCGTCGCGCGCTGCGGCGCGGACATGACGTGGATCGGCACGTTGACGCGCCGCGCGAGCTCGCTCACGTCCGCGGCGCTGTAGCGGCTGACGACGTCGTGGCCGTCGCTGAAGACGATCATGGCCCGGCGGCCTTTGATCCCCTCGAACTGCAGCAGCCCGAGGACGATCGCGTCGTGAAGCGCCGTCAGGCCATCCGGCCGCAGGGTCATGATCTGCCGGCGCAGCGACGCGACGTCGGACGTAGCCGGCTGCAGGAGCCGCGCGCGTGTGTCGAAAGCCACCAGGAAGGCGCGATCGCGCTCGCCGAGCATCGTCTCGAGAAAGCGGATGGCTGCTTCCTGCAGATCAGGGAGCGTGCGCTGCATGCTGCCGGAGACGTCGATCAGCATCCCGATGGTGAGCGGCGTCTCGGCGGCCGTGGCCACCGATTCGACGCGGCGCACTTTGTCGCCTTCCTGGACCATGATCCGCTCCGCGGTGATGCCCTCCCCGCCGACAACCGTGATCGGCAGCTCGACGAGCTGCACGTCCGCGCGTCCCATCGCACCGCCCGCGTTCAGCAGCACCGCATCCTCGGACGTCCGTCCGTCGTCGAGCTCCGCCACCGCTCGCAGGACGCCGGCCTGCCCTTCCGGAATGCGCACGCTCGCTTCCCATGGCGCTTTCGTGAGCACCGCGCGCTCCGCGTCGTTCCACGACACGACCACACGCACGCGGCGGGCGGCCGGCGCGCGGAGGTTCATCGCCACCCGCACCGGTCCACTGGCGTAGGCAGCCGTCGGCGAAACGATGCGCAACCAGAACGCCTCCCCCGCTTCGTTGACCACGCGCTCATCGCGGCCGATCTCTTTGCCGCGCGCGTCGAACGCGACCACGCGGATCGAGTGCCGCTCCGGCACCGCGCCAAAGTCGAGCGTCGCCGAGAACGGCGGGCGCTCGACGCGGGCCACCTCGCGGTCATCGAGCGAAAACGTCACGCGCGCTACCGCACCCGACGCCACGTGCGTCTGCACGAGTTGCCGCCCGCTCACCACCTGATGCTGTGGCGGCAGGATGCGGATGCGCGGCAACTCGACCTCCTCCTTTTTCTTCGGAGCAGGAGCAGGAGCCGCGGGTGGAAGCGTCACGCCGTTCGCCTCGGCGCGCGCGAGCGCCGCGCGTGCGTCGCTGATGCGCCCCAGGCGCGCGAACGCGGTGGCCGCCTCGAGGTCGCCCTCGTACGGCTTGCCCGCCTCGGCGAGCTGCACCGCACGTTCGAAGTGCGGCGCGACCGCAGTGATCGAATCGAGGATGATCCCGAGGTTGGTCGTGTCGGGGATCATCGGCCAGCGCACGCGGAACGCGCCGGTGCGGTCGAAGAGCGCGACGTGCGCCTCCTCGCCGGCGGGCGCCGGCAGCGTCGCAAAGAGCACCGCCGGCAAACGCCGCTGGATGGTGGGATGCGGCAGCGAGATGCGCTGGAACTCATCGCAGCGCGGGCAGTCCGGCGTACGGAAGAAGACCACGATCGGCTTCTTCTCCTGCTGCGCGCGGGCGACCAGCTCGCTCCACGACTCCCGCGCAAATGCCGGCAGACAGCAGAAGAGGAAGAGCAGGGCCACACGTGCCATGCCTCAGTGTAGCGGCGGAACGGGGAGGGGGCGTCCCGCCCGGTGGTAGTTCGCAGACCGCCGACGGCGCACTGCTGTTGATCGTCGACGACCGGGCGGGCGACCTGATGCGACTCACGCCGCAGCGCTGAGTCACAGACGGGGAGCGGGCAAAAATCGCCGGCGAGCGACGAAAAAATGGCTGGCAATGGAAGGACAACCGCTGGCAAATTCAGCACGATTGCTGACAACGGAAGCGCACACGCTGGCAAATTCAGCATGAATGCTGAAAAATTAAGAACGGCTGCCTGGCAACCGAAGAAAGATTGCTTCCGTTGTCAGCGTGCACGCTGGCTTTGCAAGCGCGCGTTCCTTCCGTTGCCAGCGATCGCGCTTCCGTTGTCAGCGGTTGCGCTGAATTTCCCAGGCCTTCGTTCGTCCGTTGCCAGCGACCGTAGTGTATTTGCCAGCCGTGCAGCCTTCCGTTGTCAGCAGATGTGCTGAATTTGTCGGCCTGCCGCCTTCCGTTGCCAGCGTGCGCGGTGTGAATGATATGGACGTGATGCCCATCTCAACGACAGGAACGCTGAATCACATGAAGTTGGGCGTGTGCAGGTCAGAGATGGTGGCGGCCTGCTCGTCGGTGAAGCCGGCGTGGCGCAGGCGGCGCAGGCGGCCCTCGTGCATCGTGGCGAGCAGCTCGCGAAAGGCGTCGTGGCCGCGGCGCACGCGCGCGGGATCGCTGCCGCCGGCGGCGTAGATCGTCAGCGCGTCCTGCACCGGCGCGGGGACGCCGGCGATCCCGGCGAGCGTTGCGGCGCGCCGGCGCACTGCCGCTTCGAGGCGCGGGTAGAGCGTCTCGTCGTGTGCCAGCGCGTGCCGCACGTGTGCGAGGCCGAAATGCACGTGGCGCGCTTCGTCGACACGGGCCCGCCTGGCCAGTTCCGCGGTGGCTTCGTCGGGAGCGAAGCGCTCCACGTACGTGAGCAGGTCGAGGAACGTCCCTTCACCGAGGACGGAGAGGAGAAACGCCGACTCCGTGAAGTCGTCGACCTCCAGCAGCGAATGCAGCGACCGCGAGGTCGTGGCGGAGGAGATCGCCGGCAGCGACGTCGTGGCGTTCGCGCGGCGGAGGAAGACGTCGATGTGACGCGACTCGTCCTGCATCTGCGTGGCGAGGAACATCGCCACGCTCACGTACGCGGGATGCAGCCGGGCGATGAAGCGCGAGGGGACGTAAAGCGCGGAGAGCTCGTTCTCCGCCAGGAAGTTCATCACCTGCCGCACCGCCAGCTCCAGCGACGGCTCGAGGGCGGCGATGCTGTTCCACGGGATGTCGCGCGACGCGCTCCACTGCGCCGCGATGGCCTGTTCGTACAGCTCCTGCACCTCGGGCGCAATGACACGATCGCGCTCCACGAGGTCGAACGGATAGACCGGCCCGCCCGCTTCGACCACCGATCCATGCGGCGCGAAGCCGGTCGCCGCCTCGGCGCGCGCCGGCGGATCGCGATCGACCTCCGTGCGCTGTACGCCGAACTTGCCGCGGCGCACGAGGTGCCGGATGGTGCGATCGGCCAGCCGTTCACTGCCGAGGTACTCGTGACGCTCCGCGCGGCACCAGGAGGCGAGATCGTCGCCGGCCGAGCGGCTGCGCGAGAGGATGGCCAGCACGCCCCCTTCTTCGAGCAGCGTCAGCGCGGGACGGACGATGGCCAGCAGACCGCCGCCGAGCGGCAGATCGCCTCCGTCGACCGCGACCGCGCCGCTTGTCATCGCTGTTCGGCCAGCGCCGCGATGAGGCTGTCGTAGCCCTCCTCGCGCGGCGGCATCCACTCGCGCAGCCCTTCGAGCTCCAGGAGGCGCCGGTGCGCGGGGTTGTCCCAGCGCATGGCGAAGAGCGTCTCCACGAAGGCCTCACGTTTCTTCGGCGCGAGCGTCGGCAATGCGTCGAACATGCAGTGGTCGAAGCCCGGCGTGGTGTAGAGCACTTCCAGACGGGTCGGGTCGATGTGACCGGCGGCCTGCTGCAGCACCCAGATCAGATCGCCGACGGCGCCGGCATCGGCGCGCCCTTCCGCGAGCGCGCGCAGCACATCGAGCTCGCTCGTGCCGGTGTCGCCGTGCTTGCCGAGGTCGGTGTCGAACGCGATCACCTGCACGCGGTCGAGATCGACCCCGGCCTGCTTTAAAAAGTGCAGCGGCAGGATGCGCGCCTGCGTCGAGTCGCGGCTGCCGACGGCCAGGCGCTTGCCGTGCAGGTCCTGCAGCGAGGTGATGCCGGCGTCGGTGCGCACGATCACCTTCGCGTGAAAGTCGCGATCGGAGTCGCGCATGCCGAGGGAGAGGCTGGTGTTGTTCGTGCGCTGCCGGACGCGGACGTGGGCGAGCGGCGTGTTCCACGCCACGTCGATGTGGCCGGCCAGCAGCGACTCGACCTGCCGTTCGTAGTTGGAGAAGAGGGCAAAGTCGAGCGGCGTGCCCGACTGGTTGAAGTAATCGCGAATCCCCTCCCAGATGGTGACGACTTTCGGATCGTAGGCGACGGCGCCGAGCAGGATCGTGTCGTTCATGACGTTCAGAAAAGCGGCATGCCGGTGAGCGCACGGCCGACGAACTCGCGCAGGTGATCGGCGGTCGGCGCCATCACCCATCCGGCGCGCGCGTCGCGGAAGAAGCGCTCGACGCCGAGCTGCTTCGAGAACGCCGCGCCGCCGCACGCTTTCATGGCCAGGTCGGTGACGTCGGTGGCCGCTTCGATGGCCGCGAGGCGCGACTGCAGCACGAAGAGCGGCGCGGTCTCGGATCCGCTCTCGACGACGTCGAGCGTGTAGCCGAGCAGGGCGCGCGCTTGCGCGACGCGTACGCTCATGTCCGCGAGGCGGGCGCGCAGCGTCGGCAGGTCGCGCAGCGCGGTGCCGGTGTGCGCGAAGCCGGCCGACTGCATGTGCTGCGCGGTGCGGTCGACGGCCGCGCGGCCGATGCCGTTGGCCATGGCCGCGGTGCCGATCGAGAACCACGGCAGCACGACCTGCAGCATCGTGCCGGCCCCCTCGCCCTGCGCGCTGATCAACTCACCCTCGGCGACGTGGAACTGCTCGAGCGCCACCGGCGAGGAGTCGTTGCCGCGCAGGCCGAGACCGTGGAACTGCCCGGCGGTCCGCACGCCGTCGGAGCCGCGGCGGACGAGGTAGACCGTCGATTCGAGCGGTGAGGCCGCGGCCGGGCTCTGCGCGCTGGAGACGTAGGAGTGCGCGTGATCGGCGGAGGTGACCCACGATTTCGAGGCGGAGGTGGTGAAGCCGCCGTTGCCGTCGGACTCGAGCCGCGAGACCGGCGCCCAGAACTGCGAGCGCGAGCCGCTCTCGGAAAACGCGAGCGTCGTGAGATGACGCCCGGCGGCGATGTCGCGGAGGATCTCGTCGCGCCGCGTGAGGCTTGCGGACGAGGCGATGGCCTGCGCCGCGGTGACGTGCATGACGTAGATCATCGCGGTGGAAGGGCAGGCGGTGGCGAGCTCCTCGACCACCGCGGCAAAGGTGCGCATCGACTCACCGGCGCCGCCGCATTCGGCCGGGACGCAGAGGCCGAAGAGACCGGCGCCGGCGAGGGCGTCGACGTTCTCGCGCGGGAACTGCGCCGATTCATCGACCTTCGCGGCATTGCCGGAGACCACTCCGGCGGCGAGCGCGGTGGCGCTCGCGAGATGGGGACTTGGCACTGCTTTCAAATAGGGATTCAACTCCGACTCCTTACCGCGGCGTGCTGCGGGTCGGGAGTATAGGACGAACCCTCCCGCCGGTCATGGGCGGGAGGGCTCACGGAAGGACTAACTCAGCAGAACGCACGCACTGCGCCACGGATGAGGAGACGACGAGGGGCCTCCGGCGGCCCCCGTCATTCCCTGTCTGTGGTGAAGTAAGAGCATTCTGCTTAGCGGAGTCTCTGCACGGCGATCAGGCCGAGCAGTGCGAGCAACGCGAACAGCGCGTACTCGGAGAGCGTCGGGATGTCGGAGGCCACCGCGGGACCGACCACGAACGGCTCGGTCTCGGTGGTGCCGGTGACGTTCTGGTCGGAGACGACGGTGGCGCTGTTCGAGAAGTTGCCGGCCATCGCGGCCTGGACGACGATCGTCACCGTGACGCTGTTGCCGGCGTTGATCGTGCCGATCGTGCAGACCACCGGATCGACGTTGTTGCACGTCCCCTGGGTCGTCGACGCGGAGACGAGCGTGAGGCCCGGCTGCAGGTCGTCGGTGAGGATGACGTTCGTGGCCGCGTCGGGTCCGGCGTTGGCGATGGTGATGGTCTTGGTGATCGGCTGGCCGACCTGCGGCGACGCGGGCGAGATCGTCATTGCCACACCGAGAGCGGCAGACGAGGCGTCGTCGTTCGTGATGGTGCCAATGGCCTCGCCATCAGAAATCGCGGCGTTCGCGGAGGGGGTCGACAACGTGACCAGCAGCGTCTCGTCGCCTTCGAACGTCGTGTCGCCGTTCACTGTGACGGTGATGGTCTCTGAGACGTCGCCCGGCGTGAAGGTGACGGTGCCGGTCGCCCCGACGTAGTCGCTGCCGGCAGTGGCGGTGACGTCAGAGGTGGCGTAGTTGACCGTGACGTTCGCATCGGCGGGGGCGTCGAGCGTGACGGTGAAGGTCAGGGAGGTCGTGCCGGCGTTGCCTTCGAGGACCGAAGTGTCGGCGATGGAGATCAGCGAGACGCCGTCGTCGTTGGTGATCGTGCCGGTGGCCTCGCCATCGGCGATGCCCGCGTTGGCGGACGGCGTGGAGAGCGTGACCAGCAGCGTCTCGTCGGATTCGACGGTCCCGTCGCCATTCACGGTGACAGTGACGGTCTCGGAGACATCGCCCGGCGTGAAGGTGACGGTGCCGCTGGCAGCGACGTAGTCGGAACCGGCCGTGGCGGTGACGTCGGAGGTCGCGTAGTTGACGGTGACGTTCGCATCGGCGGCGGCGTTGAGCGTGACGGTGAAGGTCAGCGAGGCGGTGCCCGCGTCACCCTCGACGACCGATGTGTCGCCGATCGAGATCAGCGCGACACCGTCGTCGTTGGTGATCGTGCCGGTGGCCTGGCCGTCGGCGATGCCGGCGTTGGCGGACGGCGTCGAGAGGGTGACCAGCAGCGTCTCATCGGATTCGACGGTCGGATCGCCGTTGACTGTGACGGTGATCGTCTCGGAGACGTCGCCCGGCGTGAAGGTGACGGTGCCGCTGGCGGCGACGTAGTCGGAACCGGCGGTGGCGCTGACGTCGGAGGTCGCGTAGTTGACGGTGACGTTGGTCGCGGCCGGCACATCCAGCGTGACGGTGAAAGTCAGCAAGGCGGGGCCGGCGTTTCCTTCCACCACTGACGAGTCGGCGATGGAGATCAGCGAGACGGCGTCGTCGTTGAGGATCGTCCCGGTGGCCTGGCCATCGGCGATGCCGGCGTTGGCGGACGGCGCGGAGAGCGTGACCAGCAGCGTCTCGTCGGCTTCGAACGTGGTGTCGCCGTTCACGGTGACGGTGATCGTCTCGGAGAGATCGCCCGGCGTGAAGGTGACGGTGCCGCTGCTGGCGACGTAATCGGTGCCGGCGGTCGCGCTGACGTCGGAGGTCGCGTAGTTCACGGTGACGTTCGCATCCGCGGCGGTGTTCAGCGTGACGGTGAAGGTCAGCGAGGTGGTGCCGGCGTTGCCTTCAGTCACCGACGTGTCGCCGATCGAGATCAGCGAGACGCCGTCGTCGTTGATGATCGTGCCGGTGGCCTCGCCGTCGGAGATGCTGGCGTTGGCGGACGGCGTGGAGAGCGTGACCAGCAGCGTCTCGTCCGATTCGAACGTGACGTCGCCGTTCACCGTGATGGTCACGGTTTCGGAGGTGTCGACCGGCGTGAAGGTGATGGTGCCGCTCGACGCAATGTAGTCGGAGCCGGCGGTGGCGCTGACGTCGGAGGTCACGTAGTTGACCGTGACCGGACCGGCCACCGCGTCGCTGAGCGTGACCGTGAAGGTGAGCGAGGTCGTCCCGCCGTCGCCTTCCACGACGCTCGTGTCGCTGATCGAGATGAGCGTCGGATCGTCGTTGATGATGGTGCCGGTGGCGGTCGCGTCGCTGATGCCGGCCGTCGCCGACGGCGAGGAGAGCGTGACGATGACCGTCTCGTCGCCCTCGTACGAGGTGTCGCCGTTGACGGTCACGCTGACGGTCTCGGAGACGTCGCCCGCGGTGAAGGTGACGGTGCCGCTGCCCGCGACGTAATCGAGGCCCGCCGTGGCGGTGCCGCTCGAGGTGGCGTAGTTCACGGTGACGGTTTCGGCTGCCGGCTTGTCGAGCGTGATGTTGAACGTCAGCGTGCTCGTGCCGGCGTTCCCCTCCGCTACGGAGGTGTCGCCGATGCTGAGCGTGGCCATGGTGTCGTCGTTGAGGATGGTGCCGCTGCCGGTGCCGTCGCCGATGGCCAACCCCTGGGCGCCCGAGGGGGAGGAGAGCGTGACGATCATCGTCTCGTTCGGCTCGAACGTCGCGTCGGCAGTGGTGTTGATGGTGATGGTCTCGGTCGTGTCGAGCGCCACGAACGTGACCGTACCGCTGGCGCCGGTGTAGTCGCTACCGCCCGTGGCGGTGCCGTCGGACGTCGCGTAGTTGACGGTCACCGGACCGAAGAAGACGCCGCCCAGCGTGACGGTGAACGTGAGTGTGTTGCCCTCGGTGGCGGAGGCGTCGCTGACCGAGATCAGCACCGAATCGTCGTTCTGGATCGTGCCGGTGGCCTGGCCGTCCAGGACCACGCCGTTGCCAGTGACGTTCGACAGGTTGACGATCACCGTCTCGTCGTCCTCGTACGCGCTGTCGGCGGTAGTGCTGACGGTGAACGTCTCGGAGGTGTCGCCCGGCAGGAACGTGACGGTGCCGGTCGTGCCGGTGTAGTCGCTGCCCGCCGTGGCGGTGCCGTCGGAGGTCGCGTACTCCACCGTGACGGTCGTGGCCGAGGCCACGTCGAGTGTGACGGTGAACGTCAGCGCGCTCCCCTCGGTGCTGGCGGTGTCGGCAATCGAGATCTGCGACGGGGCGAACACCACCGGCGCAAAGTAGGCCAGCACCGGATCGTGATCCGAGATGCGCAACGCGTTGGCCGGGTTGACGCGCTCGGTGTCCGGGTAATCGGCGTCGATGCGCGGATGATCGATGCGGCGCGCGGTCGTCGAAGCGATCAGCGCCTGGTTCACCAGCGCGTGATCGATGTTCTGCGCGTTCCCCTCGTGCACGTACGAGTAGCGCTCCGACGGCGGCGGCGTGTCGACCAGGTTGTCGAGATCGGGGTTGACCAGATCGATGCCGTCGCCCGGCACCACGGTCTCGTTGTCCGGCGGCGGCGTGCCGGTGATGGTGTTGATCACGTCGGTGTAGCCGTCGTTGAACTCGAAGGCATTGAAGTCGCCGATCACGATGATGTTCCGGGCCGAGTCGGCGGTCTGGTAGCCCTGAATGAGATTGGCGAGGTCCTGCGCCTGCGCCAGCCGCTTGCGGCGCACGCGATCGCCCTCGGTGGTCAAGCCATCCGGCTCTTCGCTCTCGATGCCGAGCAGCGAGCGGAGATGGTTGTTGATCACGGTGATCGGATAGGACACACCGGCCGCGAGGTTCACGGTCCCGGTGAGCACCAGCGGCGGACGGTCGTTGAGCGTGGCCGGCATGTTGTCGTCCGGATCGATCCAGGTCGTGCCGTCCAGCTCCTGCACGACGCTGGTCACCGCGACGCGCGGCACGCCGGCGCTGACTTGGGCGGTTTTGACGAGGAAGCCGACATCGATACCGCCGACGTCGTTCCCCTCCACCAGATAGGCCACGTACATCGGATCGGGCTGCCCCGCGGCGATGGCGTCGCTGCTGATGCGCGCGGCCAGGTCCTGCAGCGTGGCGAGGTTCTCGACCTCCTGCACGCCGACGACGTCGGGCGCGTGGAGGCTGTTGCGGATGGCGCGTGAGGCCTTGCCGAGGCGATTCTGATAGACGGAGGTGACGACGGTGGGACCGACGCCCTCCGCGACGTCATTGAAGAGGCGGTTGACGTTGAACGAGGCGACCGTCACCTCGGACGCCAGCGGCGGGACGGCGGTGGTCTGCAGGACGGTCTGGAGGTGGTTCGGCGTGGTGGTGCCATCCGGCAGGATGGCGTACGCGCGGAAGCCGTATTCGAGCGGACCGACCAGGTTGAGGACCGTGTCGCCCGCCTTGACGACCAGCGAGCCGGCACCGAGGGCGTTGCTGTCGACCTTCAGGCGCTCCGGGTTGAAGTCCCAGCGCGGAATGGGGGGGATCGAGCCGCTCGGCACCGTGTCGGGCGCCTGGATGCCCGGCTCGCGGAAGGGACGCGGCGTGCCGGTCACGACGCCGAAGAAACGGCCGGTGTGCGAGACGCCGCCGGTGATCTCGGTGAAGTCGCCGTCGGTCGGGCCGCTCACGGTGAGCGAGGCCACCGACACGCGCATCGACTCGACGCGCTCGAGCTGGTCGAACGGACCGGCCGGATTGGGGAAGACATTGGAGAGGGTGACCGGCGCCGGCAGCGGATTGCCGGTGGAGATCTGCACGTAGCTCGGCGCGCTGATCTCGGTGAACGGCGGCTGCATCGGGTCGTTGGCCGGGACGAACTCGACGACCGTGCCGGAGACGATCACCTCCGCACCGAGTACCGCCGCGGACGTCGGGGTGATGCCGGTGAAGACGAACACACCCTCCGAGGTAGCGGGGTCGGCGTCGGCCTGCGCGTCCTCTTCCTGCACGAAGAAGCCGTTCGTCTTCACGCCGGTCACGATGCCGCGCAAGGTGACGTTCGACCCGACGATCGGCGAGGCCGCGCCCGGTCCCTGGATGTCGTGGATGAGGGTGATCGGCGCGTCGTCGTCGACGATCGTGCCGAGGCCCTGCGTGTCGGCCGCGAGGGCGTTGGTGATGTTGGTGACGTTGACGAAGAACGTCTCGTGCGGCTCGACGGCCACGTCGCCGCTGACCGTCACGTCGAAGGTGTACACCGTGCTGCCGGCCGGGATGGTCTGCGTGGTGAGGGTGCTGGCCACGTAGTCGCTGCCCGCCGTGGCGGTGCCGTCCTGCGTGGTGATGTCGAACGTGACGCCGCCCGCCGGCGCCGGCTGCGTCAGCGACACCGTGAAGGTGTAGGTGGTCGTGCCGGCGTTCCCCTCGAAGTGCTGCACGTCGTCGATGGAGAGGAAAGCGCCGGAGAAGTTGGCGATGAGCGAAAAGTCGTCGACCGCCAGGCCGTCGTCGCTGCCGGAGGCGTTCACGTCGACGAAGCGGATCCAGAACGTCGCGCCCGGCGCGATGGAAAGGCCGGTGATGGTGTGGACGCGCGCGGTGCGGTTGGTGGAGGCGTTGCCGTCCTTCGCACCGGTGCCCACCTGGTTCGGCGTGGTGAAGTCGAGCGGGTCGGCGTCGATCCAGGTGCCGCCGGTCGGCGACGTGGCATTGAGGCTGTACTGGAAGTCGAGCCGGTCGGCGCGGCTGGCGGTGCCGAGGCGCCACTCCTCACCCGTGTACTGGATGGAGAGCGAGGTGATGGTCGCCGTGGTGTCGTTGCGGTAGAACGCGCCGATGGTCGGGATCAGGCTGCCGCTCTGCAGGCCGCCGTACGCGCGATCGGTGTTCGGGTTCGTGGCGGTCACGCCGAAGCTGTACGTGTCGCCGGTGGTGCTGCTGCCGGTGCCGGCGGAGTAGGTGGAGTTCGCGCTGCCGCCGCTCTCCAGCTGCGTCCAGCCGACCGGCGTCGTCGCGGCGGTGGTCTGGGCGAGGACGTCGAAATTCTCGACGTACGGCGTGTCGACCGCCGCGATGCTGAATGGATCGTCCAGACGGATGATGCCGAGTCCGACGGAGTCGCTGATGGTGGTGCCGGCGGTGGGGTTGGTGAGGTTGACGAGGAACTGCTCGTTGCCCTCGCTGTTCGTATCGCCGTTCACCGTCACGGCGAAGGTCTTGGTCGTTTCGGCCGCGGTGAAGGTGAGCGTGGTGCTGTTGCCGACGTAGTCGAGATCGGCGGCGGTGGCACTCGAATCGGCCGTGGCCACATCGACGGAGTACGAGGTGTCGCGCGTACCGGACAGCGAGACGGTGAAGTTCAGGACCTGCGTTCCGCCGTGCCCCTCGGTCACGGCGACGTCGTTGATCGAGAAGGCCGGCGCGGTGTCGTCGTTGTTGATCGTACCGAGGCCCTGACCATCGGAGACGCCGGCGCCGGTGCTGACGTTGCTGACGTTGACGAAGAAGGTCTCGGCCGGCTCGAAGACCGCGTCGGCCGTGACCGTGACGTCGAAGGTGTAGGAGGTGTTGCCGGCGGTGATGGTCTGCGCGGTCAGCGCCTGATGGACGTAGTCGGTGCCGGCCGTGGCGGTCCCGGGCGCCGTGGCGATGTCGAAGGTCACACCGCCCGACGGTGCGGGGATGTCGAGCGAGACCGTGAAGGTGAACGTGGTCGTGGTGCCGGTCCCCTCCGCCAGGGTGACGTTGTTGATCGAGATCGACGGCTCGTCCGTGACGATCGTGCCGACGCCCTGCACGTCACCCGGCGTCGCGCCGGTGATGTTCGCGACGTTGACGAAGAACGTCTCCGTCGGCTCGACGAGGTTGTCGCCGTTGACCGTGACGTCGAAGGTATAGGTGGTGTTGCCGGCGGCGATGGTCTGGCCGGTGAGCGAATTGCCGATGTAGTCGCCGCTGCCGGCCACCGCGGTGTCGTCGGCCGTGGCGATGTCGAACGTCACACCGCCCGGACCGGCCGGCTGGCTGAGGCTGACCGTGAAGGTGAACGTGGTCGTGCCGCTCGGCCCCTCGATCTGGTTGACGTTGTCGACCGACAGCGTGGCCGAATCGTCGTTCTGGATCGTGCCGGTGCCCTGCGTATCTCCGGCCGTGGCGCCGACGACGTTCGTGACGTTGACGAAGAACGTCTCCGACGCCTCGATGGTCACGTCGCCATTGACCGTGACGTTGAAGTTGTAGGTGCTGCTGCCGGCCGGGATGGTCTGTCCGGTGAGCGAATTCGTCACGTAATCGCTGCCCGCCGTCGTGGCCGTGTTGTCGACCGTGGCGATGTCGAACGTCACGCCGCCCGGACCGGCCGGCGCGGTGAGGCTGACGGTGAAGCTGAATGTGGTCGTGCCGCCATTGGTCTCGGCCTGGGAGACGTCGTTGACGTTCAGCGTCGGCAGCGCAGCCGCGCCTTGCGGCGTGAGGAAGAAGGTGTCGACCGCCAGACCGTCATCCGCGCCGGAGGCGTTCAAGTCGTTCCAGCGAATCCAGAACGTGGCGCCGTTGGCGATGGAGAGCGAACCGATGCTGCTGACGCGGTTGCTCTGGTTCGCCGCGTTGTTGCCGTCCAGCGCCCCCGCGGCGGCCGCGGTCTTGATCGGGTTCGTGAAGTCGAGCGCGTTGTGATCGGTCCACGTACCGTTGTCGAGGCTCGTGGCGTTGAAGCTGTACTGAAAGTCGAGCCGATCGTCACGCGCGGCGGCGGTGTTGCCGATGCGCCACTGCTCGCCCATGTAATTGACGTCGAGCGCGGTGACGGTCGACCCGGTGTTGTTCGTGAAGCAGGCCCCGATGACCGGAATGAGCGTCCCGCTCTGCAGCCCGCCCAGTGCACGATCCGTGTTCCCGGCGGCGCCGTAGCTGAACGTATCGCCGGTGTTGCTGCCGCCGGTGTCGACCGCGTACTGCTCGTTGTCGCGCGTGCCTCCCCCGGTCTCGGTGAGGAACCACCCGGTGAGGGTCAGGTTGTTCGTCGTCGAAGCGGCAGTGTTCGAAAGCGTATTGAAGTTCTGCCCGTACGCCGACCCGAGGGTGGTCAGGCTCACACACTGCGCGTGCAGGGCGGGCGTAACGACAAGAAGAGCAAGCGCAGCGATGGCCGAGCGAAGGCGTGACATGTTGGCTCCTGGGTTTTGGGCGAGCGGATGGACGGACGAGCCATTGTCGCGGTTCGGGCCGCGTGGGGCAAGGGCGGCGCGCCTGGACGGTCGCACCGCCGGTCGCGCGGGTCAGCCCGTTCTTCCGGGTCGAAGGGCAGCCGCAGACAACCAGCGAGACCTTCCTCGCGCATCCCGGCGCGTACGTGCTGCGCATCGTCAACGGAGACGCCGCCGGCGCAAACCTCGCCAGCAGTGCCGTGGTGAAGCTCAATGGCGACACCGTGGCCGGCCCGAGCGCCTTCAACCAGCAGGCGCGCGTGATCGAGATCCCCGTCACCCTCGCCGCCGAGAACACCCTCTCGGCCGAACTGCGCGGCGCGCCCGGCTCGAAGATTCTGATCGTCCTGCGGCCGGCCGACTAAGCAGAATGCTCTCACTTCACCAACAGATGAGGGAACGACGGGGGGCCTCCGGCGGCCGGGGCCAGGGGCCCCGGACCCCCATTGGTTGGCCTAGCCTCCGCGACTCTCTGTCGCGAGATCCGAGGCTGTGTCGCGGA
>DASWOB010000111.1:0-23996 GCA_036398925.1 Thermoanaerobaculia bacterium | reverse complement strand
ACGGGCCCGGACCCGTTGGTTGGCGTAGCCTCCGCGACACAGCTTCGTATCTCGCGACAGAGTGTCGCGGAGGCTACGCCGACCAATGGGGTCCGGGGCCGATGGCCCCGGCCGCCGGAGGCCCCCCGGTCGTTCCCTCATCCGTGGGTGAAGTGCGTGCGGTCTGCTTAAAATCATCAACAGCGCGGATGACGCGACACCACACTCGAGAAGGCGAATCTCATCGCATCCGTCGAGGCGTCACTTCGAACGTGATGATGCTTCATCTCGAACGTGACGATGCTTCATCTCGAACGTGATGATGCTTCATCTCGAAAGTGATCGACCGTCACGGACCAGATGGCGTGGTGTCACGTGGCACGAAAAGCCTTCGCTCATCGGCAGTGATCACGCACCACGAACGACGTGATGCAATCCCTTCCGCGATGTGGAGCTCTCACACACGTCTGCGTCGACGCGCCACGCCGGCAGTGGACATCTCCTTCCTGGCAAGTGATGCGTTGCCACTTGCGAGATGCCGCTTCATCACTTTCGAAATGGACCATCGCCACATCGCGCGTGGAGCGTCGCCACATCGCGCGTGGAGCGTCGTCACATCGCGCGTGGAGCGTCGCCACATCCCGCGTGGAGCGTCGACACATCCCGCGTGGAGCGTCGACACGTCCCGCAACTTCGACGCACTCAGTAGCCGTTACTGACGAACAGCCAGACGGAGCAGCCGTCGCATGGCCGCACTTCTCTGCGCGACAGCGGCAGGGGTCAAGCCGGCCCGGGCGATGGAGGGCTTGACCCCTGCCGCTGTTGGGGCCCTCGGTGGGGTCACACCTTCGTTCTTCTCTTCCCAGGCTGAAGCTCTACGCGCTGGAGCGGCATCTTCCATTCCGATGGGTTTCCGGCGGTGCGCGAGAAGGTCGAAGGTGTGACCTCACTCCCTGCCTCGGAGGTCTGCCGTGGAGCACCGTCAATGGGAGGAGGGTCGGCAACTGTCCCCCAGAGTGTCCCTTCCGGTCCGTGCGTCTGGCGGCAGTTCCAAAGACGCGTTCTCCAGGGCGGTGAGCTCGTCGCTCCCCGTCCAGCAGTAGAATCCTGACGTGAATCAGCGCCGAAACGACGAAGATCCGTTCAAGGACTGGAAGGAAATTCAGGAGAACCGGTACAACCCGGGTGCGCGAGAAGGTCGAAGGTGTGACCCCACTCCCTCTTTTTCACGGACGTTGGTGCCGACCTTCCGAAACGCGGTTCGTTCATCCATGAGCGCCTCAAAATGCCACGTCATCACTTGGACCTGATGATCGTCTCAGGTTTTGCATGCTCATGTACGGAGCGATCAGCCGCATCCATGGCTCCCTTAATCGCCGCCAGTCTGTCGAAGAACTGATGCGATATTCCTTTCGGTATCCCCGGGCTTCTTGATGTACTCAACTCCGATACCTCATCGGCAGCGACACGCTCGGCGTGGCCGCGAATCGACTCCCGGAACGGCTGAACGCCCGGGATCTGGTTATGGTGACGATCGACCAGGCTGGCCATCGCCTGACGATATCGCCAACCGCGCCTGGCGACTTACTTTCTTGATTCCGGCTATGCCGGGTAGGGAACTGTGTGTGTCGGACACCTCCTCATCGTGCGCAATTCCAGACTTGACGTGATGTTCGCAGTCGGAGTGTTCGTCGCGGCGGTGCCGATTGCGGCGCGGTTCGGCGTTCCGGCGGTTATGGCTTGGCTCGGGCTCATTGCCGCTCTTGCTGCCGGTCTGAACGTGTTGCTTCGTGCACGTCACCCACGCCAAGAGACGTTCGTCACCTCAACAGCGTCGAACGCCCTACGCCGGCAGTCGGCGATGACGGCGGCCACCGTCGTCGTCTGGGTGGTGGCGCTCGCGGCCTGTAGCGCATACGCATACCGCTGGTGGGTGCTACGTGACTCGAAGTCACCTCTCGATGTGACCTACGCGCTCCTCGAAGCGCGCAATATCGATCACCTGCTCGATCCTCCGCGCAACTTCTCGGCCTCTGCACCCATCAACGGCCAAGAGGTCGTGTTCACCGCCACCGCTGCACATCGGACGCTCATCGAGCTTCGAAATCGCTTTTCGGTCGAGAGCACGCACAGCGAGCTGTATTTCGGCACCGCTGGCCATAACGACCGGCGTTTCGTGGAGGTACCCAGCGGGCAAACGATGCGTATGTTCGTAGGCAGTTCGGGAGCGGGAGAGGACAACTATCTCAATCCCTTCGTGCAACGTGACGCGACCGCCGCTGACGTGCAATCGCTGAGCGATTCCGAGGCTGGGTGGGTGGCGCTTGCTCGCGGTGCGTCCTCCGAGGGCGTGCCGGGATCCGAACTGCTGTTCCGTCGCGCACTGCGCGCCGAAGATCTCGCTTCGTCCGATTCGCTGCTTGCGCGTTTTTGGCAACACATCACAAACGGTGTGCTGCCGGCGAATTTCGGTTGGGTAGATCTAACGGCTGATTCAATTTGTGGCGACGAAAATACGCGCGTGGTCAAGACGCTCGTCGGGCCATTAATGAGTGTAGAAGCGGCGTACTATGTCAACCATCAACCCAAGCCCGAGCGCCTCGGGATGATCGTTTTTCGAGAGGGCTCCTCGGAAGCGTTGCGCACCGACACAGATGACCGCCGCGCAATTGCTGCCGGACGTGAACGAATCATCGATTTTGAAGGCTTTCCATTACCTCCGACAAGGGCGCTGGTCGTTCCGCTGCGGCTCGTGCTGACGTTTCCCGATCCGGACAAGTTCGAAGGGAACAGCGAGCATGTCGCCGCTCCGCTGCGAGATGCCACCGCTCGCGTTCGCGCGTCGCGAGCATTGCGATTCGGGCAGTTCACGATCGACGGCGCGTCGGTGGCGTTATCGGGCCACCGCGAGTTCGACAGCAGTGCGGCCTTCGTATTCGGCCGTTCGGCGGTGCTCGAAAAGGTTGTTATCGACGGCGACGCACATCGCGTTCGTTCGGTTCCCAGCAAGATGCCGTTTGCATCGAGCGGAAGCCCTATCGGCAGTTGCCCCTACTTCGCGGCTTTCGACGGCAAGCAGTGGCGAGCGGGAGGCGTGATCCTGCGCGGACGCGACGATGCTGCGGCGAGCGGAACGGACGAGCGACCGCTGCGCGGATTCACCGGACGCGTGCGCGTTGAGGAACGCGAGCGCGAGATCACGATTCTCGACCGCCTTTACGTTGTCGCCGTCGATGCCGCCGGATTCGAAACGGTGCTCGCGGCGCGTGACCCGCGGTTGCGCGATGCGGACGGTACGACTGTGCGGTTGGAACGCGGCGACGTGCTGGAAGTCGAATTCGATTCGGCCCTGCCAGCTGCTCGCGAGTTCCGGCTCGGTGCAACCGGGTATTACACGCCACTCGACAGATCCTCGACATCAGCATTGTCGCGGTGACGGTTGAGCGTCAGAGGGCGATTCAGGAGCGTCACAAAGCGGCATGCGAAGCGGTAAGACTTTCCGCGCAGATCCATGACCCCGCCCGGCTAATGATTGCGCATGTCCCATTCAATCGGAACGACCGGTAGAAAGCGCTCCCCGACCGACGTTGTCTGGTCCATGAACCAGATCGCACGCTGACCAGTGCTGCTCTTCTGCCAGATCACATCGGTGGCGCAGTGACACACCCCCGGTGCCACGCGCACCCGCCGTGCTGCAGCGTGGCACTCCGGAAGCACATATGCGCGCCGGGCATGCCGTCCCTCGCGTGCTGTGCGCAAGAGGCGCGGCCATGACAGACGCTGAGCTGCTCGGTGAGCGCGTCCCCCGTCCCGGCGGAAGTGGTCCGCTTCTCGCGACGGGAAGGTCGAGCTCGACGCAACGGACCGGCCGGGTCAGGAGCCCTCGGTGGGGTCACACCTTCATTCTTCTCTTCCCACGCTGAAGCTCAACGCACTCTCAGACCTCGGGCCTGTCACGCCAGAGGTCGCGGGTATTGGGATGTACCAATCGTGTGCCCCCGTCACGGCGGCGGCTTGCGGCGAGAAGTGGAGGCTGCCGGTGTTGCTGACGCTAGAATCGTGACGTGAATCAGCGCCGAAACGACGAAGATCCGTTCAAGGACTGGAAGGAAATTCAGGAGAACCGGTACAACCCGGGGCACTTCACGGGCGGGAACGTCGACCCGGCGTTGCGCGCGAGGCGTCCGCGGCATGGGTGGGTGTTGTTCATCGGCGGGCTGTTGTCGCTGGGCATGGGGGTCATGTTCATTCGCCACGGGGATCTATCGGTCATCGGCGCCGCCTTTATCCCGCTGCTCGGTGGTGCAATTGCGACCGTTGCCGGCTTGAAGATGATCCTCGCGCGGCGGCCGGACGATGCTCGCCGAGGTGGGCGCCGCTGAAGGGGCGACTCCGTCGCACGAATCGCTGTTGAAACGGAGGCGGTTCGGGAACGAGCGGTGACGTGTGCGCAAACGGCATTGGCTTGCGCCGCAGCGGGGCCTACGTTGGAAACAACGGAGGGGGTCCTTCACTTCGTTCGGGATGACAAAGGCGTGCAGGGATCAGCGGCGCGCGGCCTGGTACGCGTCGAGCGCGGTTTCGAAGCTGTGCCGCGGTCGTTCGCTCAGGACGTCCAGGTGCGTGACGGCGCGGCCGCGGGCGATGACGATGGGAGTGACGGAGCGCAGCATGTCCGGCGTCGAGTAGCGGACGATGAAGCCGGTGCGGGTCCAGGTGGAGGTGTTGGGGTTGGAGCCGTGGATGATGTCGACGTGGTGCAGCGACATCTCCCCTGCTTTGAGAACGACGTCCACCGCGTCGTTTTCGTCGACCTCGGCGGCGATCTCCTGTTTGTGGCTGAGGAGGTTGTCTTCGGCGTTTTTGACGGCGTGCTCGAGGCGTTGTTTGTGGGAGCCGGGGACGACGCGCATGCAGCCGCTTTCGACGCTGCTGTCGCTGAGGGCAATCCATGCCGACACCGCGGGCGCTTCGCCGAGGAAGCTGGCGTAGGCGCCGTCCTGGTGCCAGGCGATGAAGCCGGGGTCGTGCGGCGGTTTGCTGAGGATGAGCGAGCCCCAGACCACGACGTCATCGCCGAGGATCGAGGAGGCGGCGTCGACGACGCGGGGGTGCGTGGCGAGGTCCCAGGCCCAGTCGAAGAAGAGGTGCGAGCGGTCGAAGCGCTTGAGGTCTCCGTCGTATGCGGCCACCAGTTGCGCGTAGTGAGCGCGCACGGTCGCGAGCTCGTCAGGCGTGAGCACGGGAATCGGAAACGACACGCCGTCGCGATCGAACGCCACGGTTTCTGATACGTGAGGCAGCGCAGTCATAGAACCTTCTCCACAGCCCGGATGATGTCGTTCATGTCTTCACGCGTGTTCGGCGGGTGGATGCACGAGAACCAGACGAACTCGCGATTGATCGCCTCGGACCGGGGACGCGCCGCCTGCGGTGCAAAGAGCGGATGCTGATGCAGCAGGCGCGTGTAGCCGCCCACCGCCGGAATCCCTTCCTTCGCTAAGGCCTGGATGAGCGCATCGCGATCGCCGCCGTAACGGAACTTGAGGATGAACCAGGCCGGCTCGCAGTCGCCGGCCAGTTGCTGCGGCGTGAACTGCGGGAAGCGGCGCAGGCCGTCGATGATGTGCCGCGCGTTTTCATTGCGGAGGCGATTGCGCTCGTCGAGCTGTTCGCATTGGGCGACGGCAATGGCGGCCTGCAGCTCGGTGAGGCGGAAGTTGAAGCCGACCACGTTGCGCAGCTCCTCCTCGCTCCAGTCGTCCTGCGCGGCCCCTTCGCCGTGATTGCGGATCAGACGGCACTTGAAGGCGATCGACGGATCGTTGGTGACCACCACGCCCCCTTCGCCGCAGGTGATGCTTTTCGTTTCGACGAGAGAGAAGACGCCGGCGTCGCCGAGCGAGCCGACCTCGCGCCCGCGATAGCGCGCGCCGGGCGCCTGGGCGCAGTCTTCGATGACACGCAGGCCGTGCTGCCCGGCGAGCGCGAGCAGCGCGTCCATGTCCGCCGGGATGCCGCCGAGGTGGACGATCATGATGGCGCGGGTGCGGGCGGTGATGCGGGAGGCGGCGTCGATCGGGTCGATGTTGAAGGTGAGCGGGTCGACCTCCACGAAGACCGGCACGCCGCCGAAGGAGCGGATGGCGGTGGCGCTGGCGTGGAACGACATGCACGGCACGAGCACTTCGTCGCCCGGCTGGATGCCGATCGCGCCGATGGCCATGACCAGGCCGCTCGTCGCGGAGTTGCAGGCGATGGCGAAGGCACAGCCGGTGCGCTCGGCAAACATCGCTTCGAGCTTGCGGACGTACTTGCCGCCGAGGAAACGGAGGTCGTCGAGATCGACCGCATCGGCGGAGGTCACGTCGCGCAGCTCGCGCGCGTCGCCCTGTACGCCGGCGCGAAAGCCGGACCACTGGCCGCTGTCGAAGGCGTCGAGCAGCAGCTCGCGCTCGCGGCCGCCGGCGTAGGTGCTCGAGGCGAATGGCCTGGTGCGGACGGTCATGAGCGGGCCACCGGCTGCATACCGCCGGGCGCGACGCCGGCCGGCAGCGGGTGCGAGGGCCGCTGCACGGTCAGGCAGTCGTCGGCCAGTGCGATGACGGGGCGGACGTTCGTGTCGCAGTGATAGAGGGCGCGCAGCGGCTGCAGCTCGTGATTCGAGACCGGCGCGAAGTTGAGGTAGAAGATCCGGCGCGGCCACGGCGACATGTTCGCCGGCGAGCCGTGGATGATCAGGCAGTCGAACAGGACCACCGTGCCGGGAGGACCCATCAGCGGCACGATGCCACCTTCGTTCGCGGCGGCGGTGACGACGTCTTCCCCCAGCTCCATCGAGTCGGGATTCACAAAGTGCCCGCGTTTGTGCGAGCCGGGGATGACCATGAGCGGACCGTTGCACGGATTGACGTCGTCGAGGAAGACGCCGGCTACCACGGCGCGCGGTGTGCGCATGCCGTCGAGGCGATGCCACTGATTGAAATCCTGGTGCCACGGCCAGCCGCTGGCGCGGAACGGGAGCTTGACGTTGAAGCGCGACTGGAAGAGATGCGTGCGCTCGCCGAGAAGCTGCTCGGCCGGCTCGACGAGCCGCGGATGACGGCAGAGACGTGCGAAGACGTCGTCGAGCTCGTGCAGGCCGAAGATCATCTTGATGACGGAGGGGTCGTCATCCTCCCCGATCACCTCGGGGCCGCCATGCGCGAGGACGTTCGGTACCGCGCCGCGAATGACCTCGACCTCTTCATCGCTGAAGAGCGAGGGGAAGATCAGGAAGCCGCGCTCTTCCATCTCGACGCACTGCGCGGCGGTCAACTGCATGGGACCTCCGCCGGCTCGAGCCATTCCGCGACCCGTTCGTAGTGGGCGTTGTAGTGGATGTGCACGAGATCTTCGAGCGGCATGGAGCGATACGGCTCGCGCAGCGACTCGCGTCCCGGCAGCGGATAGTTGTAGCGGCCGTCGAGGAGATCGACGCGATCCCACACGCGCGTGAGCGTGGCGGCGAGCGAGAGCTGATCCATGTAGTGCATCTCGCCGGGAATGTGATTCGCGCGGACGAGGGCGAGAAAGTCTTCGCGCCATTGGGCGAAGAGACCGGCGGAGCGGCGGACGGCGATCAGGCCGGAGTTGCAATAGGCGCGGATGCGATGCGGGCTGCAGGTGGTTTCGACGAAGGGGGTGATCTGGACTGCGGTGGCAGCGCCGCCGCTCTCAACAGCGGAGGCAACGCCTCCGCCGGCGCTCCGCGCCGGTGTTCGAGCGGTGGCGTTGCCACCGCAGTCCAGATTCAGGATCTCGTACATGCGCCGCCAGTACGGGTCCATCGGGTCGCCTTCGCCGGTCGATGACACGCGGCGGTGACGGGTGAGCCAGTGCGTCGGGTGATCGTGCGGCGGTTCGTTGGGGCCGCGGTGGATGTCGACCGGGCGGGCGGCGGCGTCGATGCCGTCGCGCAGGTGCAGCTCGCGCGGCGGATTGACGAAGACCGTGTCGCTGTCGAGGAAGACCAGGACCTCCTCGCGCGCGATCTCTTCGGCCCGTGCGGAGGCGAAGATCTTGTTGCCGATGGCGTAGTGGGCAAAGTCCGTGTTGAGCGGCGCGGTGCTGTGCTGCACGCCGAGGTCGCGGAGGGTGGCCAGCGTCTCGGCGCTGATGATGGTGCCGAGGCGGGGCTGGAACGTGAGGATCGGCGCGCCGGGGTAGAAGCGGCGGATGGTGCGGCAGAGGAGGATCGTTTTCCGTTCGAGCTCTCCCCGCTCGACGCAGGCGACGAAGGCGATGCTGGTCATGCCACGGCGCTCCTCGACAGCCAGCCCGCCGGCACCTCGACGCGCGGCATGGTGGTGAGGCCGCTGCCGGGCGTGAGGTTCACGATCTCGACGCCGCGCGACTTTCCTTCGCGGCAGAAGAGGCCCCACGCGTCGGCGACGCGCTGGTGCTGCTCGCGCGATCGTGCGAAACCGCTGGAGTGCAGACCGGCTCCCGCGGCATGGCGGCCGTCGTTCGGCTGCATGTCGAGGCCAAGGTACGCGAGCCTGCGGAAGCCGCGCGGGGGAATCGGTTTCGCGCTTTGCGGCGTGGAGGCCCAGCGGTTCGCCATCCAGTTGCCGATGATCATGCCGGTGCTGCCACCGCGGTAGCCTTCATCCGGATCATCGCTCCATCCGTGAACGCCGTGCTCTTCATCGACCTCGCGCAGGTACGACTCCGCCTCGACGTGGGGGCCGTCGGCCGAGGTCACACGCCAGGCGGCGGTCGACGTCCAGATCGACTCGAGCGCCGGGACGCGCTGGTAGAGACCGAGGCAGATGTCCATCGCCGCGAGGATCGTGAACGGGAGGTCGCGGCAGGCGTCGGCGGCGGCCGCGCCGTTGACCGAGACGATCGCACCGGCGTGGGCGAGGTCGCTCCAGGCCTGCGGCGTGAGGAGGTCGAGCGACGGCCCGGCGCAGACGATCGCGGCGACGTCGCGGTCGATCCTTATGCGGCCGATCCTCACGCGGCCAGCTCCCAGACCGGCTGGCGGAACTCGGCCAGAAAGTTCACGTGCAGGCGCGGGTGCGGCGTGACCGAGCGGGTCGAGACGCCGTGCAGCGCATCACGTGAATGAATGAAGAAGACCAGGCGATTCGCGGCGTACGGAATCGTCTTCACCCGCTCCACGAGCGCGTCGTCGACGATGCGCATCGCATCGTAGGCGCGAGGTCCCTTGAATCGATAGAGCTCGAGATCGCCGCCGGTCGAATCGTCATCGTCGCGGCGGAAGTAGAGCAGCCCCGCGTAGAGCGCCACCGGCCGGTCGACGTGCACCGGATGGCAGCGCGTCGGCTGGGTGACCGGCGAGCCGTAGGTGATCTGGCAGTCGAGAGCGGCGCCGGCCGGCTCTTCGCTGCCACGGATACTGGTCGTCACATCGTGCAGGTCGAGCCCGAACAGCGTCACCACCTCCTGGAAGAAGGCGGCGGAGGTGTGCAGTCGGACGAACTCCTGCCAGAGCGGTGCGGCCGCGGCCAGGATGCGCGCGGCGCGAAAGTGATACGCGCTGTTGTTCGCCAGCTCGCGGCCGTCGAGCAGCGTCGCGTCGTCGGGCATCGAGGCGGCGAGGGCTCGGTAGAGATCGCGATCGAGGGCCTGATCGATGACGACGTGCGGGAAAGGATCGCGCTCGAGGTCACCCCGCGTGACGCCGGAGAGGACGCTCTTCATGCAATCGCCGCTGCCTCCGCCTGCTCGCGCGCGCGGACCCGCGGCAGGACGTCGCGATGGAAGTTGGTCATCTCTTCCATGTCGGGCCACCCCATGAAGAGGAACTGGGTGATGCCGGCCGCACGGAACTCGAAGAGCGCGTCGGTCACTTCATCCGGCGAGCCGACGATGGCCATGGCCGGCGCCCCGAGGTACGGGACGGCGCCCGACCAGAGATACGGCGTGAGCCAGTCGGTCTCCGCGGCGAGCGCATACGTGGAGGTGAAGGCGACGGAGTCGGAGCGTTTGCGGAAATCTTCATGCGTGCGGCGCGGCTGCTGGCCGACTTCTTCGAGGATGGCCCCCGCCGCTTCGATCGCTTCGTCGTGGGTGGGGCGGATGATCAGCGAAACGAGCAAACCGACCTCGGTGCCCTGTTCGACGATCTCCAGCGTTCGCGCGCGCAGTTTCTCCGGCGTGTCGGGGAGGCGCCAGAGGCAGTCGGCGTGTGCCATCGCGAGCTGTTCGGCCTGCACGGAACTGCCGCCGAGGAAGATCTCGGGCGTGGTCCGGTCGGGAGCGACGAAGGGGACGTTGAGCCTCCCCTTTTCGATCCGGTAGTGCTTCCCTTCGAAGTGGACCTCACCGTCGCGGCGCCAGAAGGCGTGACAGACCTTCAGGAACTCGTCGGTCCGTTCGTACCGTTCGTCGTGCGCGAGGAAGTCGCCGTACGAGCGCTGTTCTTCCGGGGTGTGGCCGGCCACGACGTTGAGGCAGATCCTGCCGTTCGTGACCTGGGCGATGCTGTTGACCTGCTGGACGAAGAGGGTCGGCGAGGTGACGCCGCTCCGCACCGCGACCATGAATTTGATCCGCGAGGTCTGCGCGCCGATGGCCGCGGCGAGGACGAGCGGGTCGGGGCGGTGAAAGCCGAACGCGGTCAGGACCGATTCGATCTCGCATTCTTCGGCATGCTTGCAGAAGCGGACCAGCGTCTCGAGCGACGGCACGCCGACCGCCGCGCGAGCCTTGGCCCCCCGCAACTTTTCGCCGGCCGAGGACATGCTCCAGTGAAAGCGGATCGGCATGTTGAGAAGACGGCTTTGGAAGGTCGGTTGTGAACCGGCTTGCGCGTGGTCGACAGGGAGACGACCGGGGGGCCTCCGGCGGCCGGGCCGCGGGCCCGGACCCGCTGGTTGGCCTGGCCTCCGCGACACTCTGTCGCGAGATCCGAGGCTGCGCTCGCGGAGGCCAGGCCAACCATCGCGGTCCGGGGCCGATGGCCCCGGCCGCCGGAGACCTCTCGTCGTCCCCCTGCTGACGACGCGCAGAGCGTTCACACCCGACCTTCCGGAATCGTCTACTGAACGGTGAAAACTCTCGCGATTCTCGGCCTGCTCTTCTCCACCCTCCGCGCGAGTGACGGCGGCATCGTTCTGGATGTGAAAGTCGATCCGGTCACGGCCGGGCAGGCGCTGCGGGAGGGGGATCCGGCGCGGTTTGCGCTCACGCTCACCAACGAGTCGACCGGGACGCCGCTGGCGGGGGTGTTTCCGAGTGCCTGGTTTGCGCTCGATCCACATCAGAAAGAGAACAACCGGCAGAACTGCACCGCTTCGGTGGCGGCATTCGCCGGCGGGAACATGCTCACCCGCCCGGCGCTGAGCCTCAACGCGTATTACGTCGTCGCGCTGAACAGCGATGCCACGGTGACAGTGGTCGACCCGCACTTCGGATTCGGCGGGACGCAGCTGCTGGGGATGGTCGCGCTGCCGGCGCCGGGATTCGACTGGTCGCTGGGAAGCAACGACGACCGGCTGTTCGTGACGGTGCCGAAGACGAACCAGGTGGCGGTGATCGACACGCACTCGTGGAAGCTGCTGCGGACGATCGACGTCGGGGCGGACCCACGGCGGATCGTGGCGCAGGAGGATGGGCATTACCTCTGGATCACCAACGAGGCCGGTGTGGTGGCGATGCGCGCGTCGGACCAGACCGTCGCGGCGGCGATTGCGACCGGCAAGGGGGCGCACGACCTGGTGGTCACGCCCGACAACCGGACGGTGATCGTCACGAATCGCGACGACGGGACGGCCACGCTGATCGACGTCGCGACGCTGAAGGTCGTGGCGAACGGGCCGGTCGGGCCGAAGCCGGTGTCGATCGCGTTCTCCGAGCTGAGTCAGCTCGCCTACGTCGCCTCGGAAGAGGGGACGATCTCCGCGCTCGATCCGAAGCGGCGGAAGCTCGTCGCGGCGATCAAGACCGAGCCGGGGCTGGAACGGGTTCGCTTCGCACCGGGTGGACGGCATGGCTTCACCCTGAACCCGTCGAAGAACCTGCTGCACATCTTCGACGTGGCTTCGAACAAGATCATCCAGACGGGCCAGCTCGAAGGAGAGCCGTTCGAGGTCACCTTCACCGACACGCTGGCGTACATCCGGCGGCGTGCGAGCGAGATCGTGCTGATGGTGCCGCTCGCGGCCATCGGCACCACCGGCAAGCAGATCGCCGTGGTCGATTTCCCCGCCGGCGACAAGACCTTCGGGGCGCGTCCCCGCACGACGGTCGCGGACGGCATCGTCTCCACGCCGGGCATGAGCGCGGTGCTGGTCGCCAATCCGGCCGACGAGCATGTCTACTTTTATAAGGAAGGGATGGCCGCGCCGAGCGGGCATTTCAAGAATTACGGCCACGAGCCGCAGGCGGTGCTGGTCGTCGACCGCAGCCTGCGCGAGCGCAAACCGGGGACGTTCTCCACGACCGCGACGATGCCGCGGGCCGGCACCTACGACATCGCCGTCTTCGTCCCCTCCCCTCGCGCCGTGGCCTGCTTCACCGTGACGATCGCGGAGAACCCGGCCCTGCCGAACAAGAACCGGATGCCGGTGATCGTGGAGCACCTCACCCCGCCGGAGACGCTGGAGGTGGGCGCGCCGGCCAGACTCGAGTTCCGCCTGAAGGACGCGAAGACGAACCAGCCGGCGCTGGCGCTGAAAGACGCGGGCGCGCTGATCATGCAGGTCAACGGCGCGTGGTCGGAGCGGCAGCGGCTCGTCGCAACCGGCGACGGCCACTACACGATGGCCTTCGTCCCGCCGGCCAAGGGCGTCTACTACATCTACGTCGAAGCGCCGTCGATGGGGCTGAAGGCGAGCAATCCGCAGTTCCTGGTGCTCAGCGCGAACTAGCGTCGCTGGCGCGACGGATTGAGGATTGAAGGATTGAGGATTGAGGAAGCGCTCGCGCGTCGGCCTTCCTCAATCCTCAATCCCTCAATCCTCAATTCGCGACGCTAAGCAGAATGCTCTCACTTGACCCACAGATCAGGGAACGACGGGGGGCCTCCGGCGGCCGGGCCGCGGGCCCGGACCCTTTAGTTGGCCCAGCCTCCGCGACACAGACTCGTATCTCGCGACAGAGTGTCGCGGAGGCTGGGCCAACCAGCGGGTCCGGGCCCGCGGCCCGGCCGCCGGAGGCCCCCCGTCGTCTCCTCATCCGTGCGTCAAGTGCGTGCGTTCTGCTTAGTCGCGATACACCGGCGCCCAGCCGTCGTGGTTCGCGAAGAGCCGCATGCAGCGGATGTGTTTTGCGTCGGTCAGGTAGAAGCGGTGATGGGTGTTGGCCGGGATGACGATCATGTCGCCGCTGCCGACTTCGATGCGGATCCATTCGTCGCCTTCGCCGCGGACGTCGAAGATCCCTTCCCCGTCGACCACCAGGCGCACTTCGTCTTCCGTGTGAAAGTGCTCGCGGTCGAACTTCGCGCAGATGGTCTCGAGGTTCGGGGTGTCGGGGGCGAGCTCGATGAAGTCGTGGTCGACGTAGCCGTGCTCCCGTTTGACGCTGTCGACGAGCTGCATCCGTCCGTCCTCGTCCGGCGGGACGTTCCACGAGAGCACGCCGCGCTGCGCGAGAGCGTCAGATCCGATCGCGCGCTGCGGGTCGTCCAATGAGTAAGCTCGCATCGTCCCGTCCTCCTTCGGTCACGGTGGGGATGCCGAGCCGCCGCATTTCGACGGCGGCGCGGAAGAGATAGTCGTAGCACTCCGCCTGCGTCTTGGCGTGCACCCAGTCACGGCCCCAGACGTAGACGCCGTGACGGCGCACGAGCACCGCCTGCGTCTCCGGGCAGGAACGAATGGCCGCTTCGAGCGACTCCGCGAGATCGCACTCCCGGGCGGTGTTGTCGATGATCGGCACGACCAGGCGGTCGCGGTAGCCCATGCCGTGGATGCCTTTGATCATCTCGAGGTGCGAGATCGAGAACTCGCTCGAGAAGAGCAGCGTGGCCAGCATCGCATTCATGGAGTGGCTGTGAATGACCGCGCCGGCCGCGCGGAGGTTGATCGCCTTCAGAAACAGCGCACTGCATTCGCTCGGCCGCAGCGACGGGTCGTCGGGGCGCGCGAGGATCTCGCCGCTCAGCGAGAGGGTGAACATCTGCTCGGGCGAGAGGCGCTCTTTCTGCACGCCGCTGGGAGCGACGACGACGCGATCGCCCTCGCGGATGCAGATGCCGCCGCCGGTACCGCTCACCCATCCGAGGTCGTAGAAGGAGCGGCCGAGATCGCAGATGATTTCGGCCGCGGTCATGACGTGCTCCATTCTGGACCGCGGCAGCAACGCTGCCGCTCTGACACAGCGGCGAAGCGGCCCGGCGGCGGTGCCGCCGGTGTGGAGAGCGGTGGCGGTGCCGCCGGTGTGGAGAGCGGTGGCGGTGCCACCGCAGTCCAGATCGGGCCGCGAGTCATACCGACTTTCTTCTCACCAGGCGCGCGTGCGCGGCGCCGACGAGCCACTCCGGGATGTGATGCAGCGGCGAGAGGAAGGCGAAGGCGAGGACGACCATCGCCACGCTGGTCAGCTCGAACCACGCCGGAGACGCCAGGCCGAGGGCCCCCGAGACGACGAACGAGGCTACGACGCCCGAGAGCAGCGACGAGCCTCGGTTGAGCGAGATGCAGAAGGTGTTCTCGCGGCGGTCGAGATAGATCAGCGTGCCGAAGCAGTAGAGCGAGGCGTAGATCGCGCCGACCACCAGCCCCGCGCCGGCGCTCGGGCTGCCGCTGGCGAGAAGGGTCAGCCCGCGCTGCAGCCCGTCGTGACCGAATGCCGCACCGGCGATCGGGATGATCGCGAGGAGCGGCAGCGCGACGGTCAGCTCGCCGACGAAGTAGCGCCGGGTCAGCGACGGATCTTCGATCTTCGCGGCGGCGGTCATGGCCGGCAGCCGGAGGAGATAGCCGCAGAGATAGAGAGTGGTGTTGATTCCGGCCGCCAGCGTGAAGCGATGGTCGCTCGAGGCGAAGATGGCCAGCAGCACCGCGGAGAAGCTGATCATCAGCGCCACGTAGGAGAACCAGCGCACGCTGCGGTGGAAGACCAGGTCGACGACCGGCGCGAGGATCAGCACCCCGCCCCGCAAGAGCAGCAAGGCGAAGAGGATCGATACGCCGTGAAAGGTGTACGCCATGGTGGTCGTGGCGATGATCACGGCCGTCCCGATGCCGGAGACGACCACGGCGCGGGACGGCCGCTCGGCATGACGCCACCATCCGAGGAGAAGGGCGTAGAGCGGAAGGACCACGATGGTGCCGGCCAGGACGGACGGAAGCAGCTCAAAGCCGTTGCGAATCGGATCGAAGCCGGGCATGCGGCCGGAGGTCAGCGCTTTCACCAGACCCGCGTACGGTGCGTACGCGATGCAGTAACCGAGTGCGAAGGCCCAGATGATCCGGTGCGGCTGCTTTTTCATGGCGTTCACGGCTTCATGGCTTGTAGAAACTGACGTCGAAGCTCCTGCCGAGGATCTGCTTGCCGATGGTGGCGAGCACGTGGTCGTCGTTGTCGTGGCGGACGTAGATGGAGAGGTCGCGCCAGATGCGCTCGATGGGACTGGGACGATTGAGCGCCCGCGCGCCACACGCGCGGATGCAGTGATCGACCGTCTCCACCGAAAGGTGTTCGAGCAGATGGCGGACGCGATTCCCGGCCACCTGAGCCTCGGCGGAGCGCCCGCTCTCCCACAGCATGGCCACGTGGCGCAGCCAGAGGTGACCTGTGTCCAGGTTCACCGCCATCTTCGCAACGTGGTGCTGAATGTACGGATCGCCATCTTTTTTGCCCTGGCGGATGGCGTCGAGGGCGTAATCGAACGCCGCTTCGGCCGCGCCGAGGAACGACGCGCCGTACTGCGGGGCAAAGCAGGTCTGCCAGCTCTCGCGCAGGTACTGCCCCGGCTCGCCGATCAGGTTCGCGTCGGGGATGAACGTGCCGTCGAAGCGGACCGCGTGACTGACGGTCGCGCGCATGCCGATCGGATCCCACCACGAGCCGTCGACGGTGATGGTCGGATCGGTGAGGTCGCAGGCCATCAGCAGGAGATGATCGACGTCGCCGCTGGCGTGGCGTGCGCCGCCGGGTCCTTCGGTGTTGACGAGGAGGATCGCCCAGCGCGCGCCGCCGGCACTGGTGGCGAAGGCCTTGGTGCCGGAGAGGCGCCAGCCGCCTTCCACTCGTTCGGCGTACGTGCCGAAGCGGGCGTTCTCGCCGGGGGCGCGCGTCTGCGGCTCGCCGCTCCACGCCACCCAGGTCTCGCCGCGATCGAGGACCCCCTCGAACCAGCGTGCTTTCTGTTCGTCCGTGCCCATGCCGTCGATGAGCACGAGCGAGTTGACGTGTCCTTCCCAGCAGCGGGCGAAGGAGAGATCGGCGCGGGCGATCTCTTTGGTCATCATCCAGAGGGTGAAGATGTCGCCGCGGAACGGCCCCAGTCCGAGCCCGCCCGCTTCGCGCGGAATGCAGGCGCCGAGCAGGCCGGCCTCGAAGAGATCGCGCACGTCGTCGTGCGGAAAGGTGGCGGTGGCGTCGTAGTGCGCGGCGCGGGGGGCGATCTTCTCGCGGGCCAGCGCACGCACGGCCGCGACGAGATCGCGCCGGTCCGGCGGGAGATAAAGATCGGCGACCGACTCGCGGCTCTCGGTCTCGATCATCGCGCGCTCCGGTAGTAGAACTCGCGCAGCCAGTAGTTGTTGCGCGAGCCGTCGGGGAAGCGCGTCAGGAGGGCGACCACGAGGACGCCTCCTTTGATGTTGGCCTGCAGGCGGATCTCGCGGTCATCGAGGGTGACGGTGGCCTGAAACGCCTCCGCTTTCGTTCCGTCGAAATGATCGAGTGCAAACGCATCGGTCTGCAGTGCGGTCGCAGCGCCGCCGCTTTCGAATCGCGCGTCGACGCGCAGCTTGTCGCCGTCGGCGTTGATGTCGGATTGAATGTCGAACCGGACGATCGCCTTCGAAGCCGGATTGGTATTCGTCCAGGTGCCGAGGAGCGCGGTCACGTCGAGGGCGGTCGCGATCATGCTTCACTCCTGTAGAAGAACTCGCGGGTGAAGGCGTTGGTCCGGCCGCTCCCCTCTTTCCAGCGCACCCAGGTCGCGCAGACCAGCAGGCCAAGGTTTACGTTCGCTTCGACTTCGACGTGCGCGTCGGGGAGGTCGTAGCGCGCGAAGAACGCTCCGCCGCGATCGGTCTCCTGATTGAGGGCGTAGACCGATTCGGCGCGCACCTCGCCCCAGTCGTGGTCGCCGTAGAGATGGACGTACAGCGCGTCACCGTCGACGCGCGCCTCCACGCGATCGAGCCACTGCGGCTTCTCGTTCGTCTTTTGCCAGCGACCGGCGAACGGGGTCAGGTCGATCATGCGTCTCCTCCTGCGGCGGCGACGGCGACCACCGATTCTTCCCAGCCGAGGATGCGGCGCGGCACCTCGGGCGGCATCGGCTCGCCGGTCATGAGATGGAACTGGCTCATCGCCTGCGTGCGCAGGACGTCGCGTCCGTCGATGGTGATCTGACCGCGGGCGCGGCTGATGGCGATCAGGGCGGTCGGCTCGGCGCCGTAGACCAGATCGACGATCACCGCGTCGTCGGCGAGGTGCTCGATGTCGAACGGCATCTCGTCAGCGCGGTAGCCGACCGGCGTCGCATTGACGACGATCGAATAGCCGCGGACGGAGAAGCTCGCCAGCGGACGAAACGGCAGACGGAGCAGACGCACCGCGAGCGAGGCGCGATCGAATCCGCGATTGACGAGCGTCACCTGCGCGCCAGCCTGCTGCAGCGCGGCAGCGACCGCGCGGCCGGAGCCGCCGCAACCGACCACGGCCACACGGAGGTTGCGCGGCTCGATCCCTTTCTCCCGCAGCGTCAGCAGGACTCCCTCGGGATCGGTCGTGTCGGCGGTCCAGACGCCCCCTTCATTGACGAAGAAGTTCGTCGAGCCGGCCCGGCTGACCATCGGCGTGCGCGCACCTGCCGCGGCCAGGGCGACCTCTTTGTGCGGCGACACGACGCAGAGTGCGCCGACGTCGAACCCGAGCTCCTCGAGCCCGCGCTCTTCGATCAGCGGCGTCCAGAACTCCCCAAAGTCGGGCGCATGGAACGGCAGATACAGTGCCGGCCTTCCGAGCGCGCGGAAGCCGGCGTTGTGCAGGCGCGGCGACAGCGAGCGAAGAACCGGGCAGCCGACGATGCCGAAGATCTCGCGCACGGAAGGGGCGTCGGGATAGCCGTAATCGTCGCGCCACTGCTCGATGGAGGGCATGGCGTCGGGATTCGGTTCCTCGGGAGCAGCTCCGCCGAACGCGATGCGTGCCCCCATCTGCGGGGCGAGGATGCGCGTCCAGAAACCGAGCGGCCCGAGGGCGTACGCGGTGACGTCGCGGCGGCCGACGTCGCGCAGCAGTTGCAGCGGGAGGAGCGCTTCGCCGCCGTGGGTGATCTCCAGCTCGAGGCGATAGAGTCGCGCCGGGGTGTGTGAGAGGGCGCGAAGGATGGAAGCCAATTCGTCGCGCGTTGCCGCGCGGCCGCGCCAGGTGATGACGCGCTGCTCCGGCGGGATGTCGCGCAGGAGGCGGCGATCCTCGAGATCGTGCGGCTCCAGATCGACGAGCTCGAACGTCGCCGCGGCACGCGTCAGGCGCGCGCGGCGATCCTCGGTCACGCGACGCAGCGTGTAGAGGCGCGTGGCCGCCGGGAGGCAGCTTGCATCGACGTCGCCGGCGAGGTCGGCGCGCCACTCGATGGCCAGCGTCGGATTCTCCATTTTCGTATCACTCGAAAGACGCCTGAGACGATGTGGTTGTGAACCGGAGGCGTTGAGATCGATCAGCAGCGGCTGCGGAGGATCATCCGCGCCTGCTGCACGCGCTTGCGGGCGGTCGGTTCGGTGATGGAGAGCATCTCCGCGATCCGCTCGTACGGCGTGTCCTGCAGGAAGCGCATCCGCGCCACCTCGCGCAGCAGCGGCGGGAGACCGTCGATGGCGCCGAGCAGCGTGACGTACATCTCGTTCGACAGCGCCTCGTCCTCCGGCGTCGGGCGCGGATCGACCGGCGTCCGTTCCTCGAACAGCATGTCGTCCACCGTGGCCGCGCTGTTGCTGGTGAGGCGCTGCCGCTCGCGGCACATGTCGACGCAGACGTTGCGGGTCAGGCGGGTCAGCCACGCCTGCAGGTTCTGGATGCCGTCCGCGTGAGCGGGCAGTTTTTTGAACGCGAGCAGCATCGAACGGCTGACCGCATCCGCGGCGTCGGCCGGCACGCCACGCATGTGGCGAAGACAGACGCTATAGAGATGAAGGCGATGCCGCAGCCAGAGCTGCCAGAAGGCATCGCGATCTCCTCCGCCGAGATTCTGAAGCAAGACTCTCTCGTGACGGATGGGCGTACTCACTTCGTCCATCAACGCACCTCGACCCTATTGGTGGTCCCGCGGACCCAGCGCGAGACCGTCACGTGGCTGTGTGATACCGATTACTGAAGGAGTGACCGGCGAAGAGATTTCCCTACCCCGTTGTGGTCGCGTGGCGGCGGCGCGATAGCATTCGCGCATGCGCTCCGTTCTCCTCCTCGGCGCCACGGGCCTGGTCGGCCGTGAAGTGCTGATGCTCCTCCTGCCGGATGACTCGGTGAAACGGGTGGTGGTGGTCGCGCGGCGGACCACCGGCCTGTCGCATCCGAGGCTGCACGAATACGTGTTCCCGCTCGGCGAGATGGAGCAGCACGCCGAGGCGTTCGAGGTCGACCAGATCATCTGCGCGCTCGGTACGACCATCAAGCAGGCCGGCTCGCAGGAGCGCTTCCGGGTGGTCGATCACGACCTGCCGCTGCGCGCGGCGCGGCTCGGACTGGCCCGCGGCGCGCGGCATTACCTCCTGGTCAGTTCTGCCGGCGCGGACGCACGGTCGCGCATTTTTTACTCACGGGTGAAGGGGGAGCTCGAGCGCGATCTGCTCTCCCTCGGCTACCGCAGCGTCACCATCGCCCGGCCGTCGATCCTGGCCGGAGTGCGTGGGGAGCAGCGCCGCGGCGAGCAGCTCGCCCTGCGCCTCGGCTGGCTGATGCCGGCCAGCCTCAAGCCGATCGATGCCCGTGCCGTGGCCCGCGCGCTCATCAATGCGGCGCGGGAAGACCAGCCCGGAACGTCCATTCTCGACTCCCGCGGCATGCGCGAGCGATACAGCTGAGCCCCACGGTACGCAAGCGGACGGACACGAAACTTGCATCTAACGCAAACTCTCGGACATCCAAATGCGATACGTCATCGAAAGCCGAATGCTGTCCGCAGCAGTTCCGCCTGAATCGCGGCCGCTCACCGCGTTCCTGCACGTCGATGCGCCTGACGACGCGGGGGCAGTCTCCGCATTCGCCGCTGCGCACAGCGGAACGGTGACGTCATGCGAGAAACCACGCCGCGGAAGCGAGTCGATCGCGACCGTGACGACGGACGCGGGGACGTATTTGTTGCGCGCTTACGCGGAGTAGGCGGGAATTGAGTTCCTCGGTTCCTCGGAGTTCCTCGGGTTCCTCGGGGGGGGCTTGACGAAGCGCCGAGGAACTCCGAGGAACCCGAGGAACCGCCTCTACCGGTTCACGGTGCTCATATCCGGATACCGCTCCCCCGCCGCCACGCCTCTCGGCGCGATCTCTTCGAGCTGCTGCAGCTCCTCCGGCGATAGCTGGATCGCGGAAGCACGTACGTTTTCTTCGAGATAGCGCACGTGCTTCGTGCCAGGGATGGGGACGATGTCGTCGCCGCGGTGAAGCACCCAGGCCAGCGCCAGCTGCGATGGGGTCAGGCCTTTCTTTTTCGCCAGCTGCTCGATCCGCTCGACCAGGTCGAGATTGCGCTGGAAGTTTTCTCCCTGGAAGCGGGGGGAGCGGCGGCGGTAGTCGTCCGGCTCGAGGTCTTCCACGGTCCGGAAGCGGCCCGTGAGAAAGCCGCGGCCGAGGGGGCTGTAGGCGACGAAGCCGATCCCGAGCTCGCGCACGGTGGGGAGGATCTCGTCCTCGGGGTCGCGGCTCCAGAGCGAGTACTCGGTCTGCAGGGCAGCGATCCGATGGACGGCATGCGCGCGGCGGATGGTCGGCGGCGCGGCCTCGGATAAGCCGAGGTGGTGCACTTTTCCGGCGCGGACCAGCTCTGCCATCGCGCCGACCGTCTCCTCGATCGGGGTCTGGTTGTCGACGCGGTGCTGGTAGTAGAGGTCGATCTCATCGACGCCAAGCCGCTGCAGCGACGCGTCGCACGCCTTGCGCACGTAGTCGGGACGGCCGCTGATGCCGAGGAACTCCCCCTGCTCGCCGCGCATGTTGCCGAACTTCGTCGCCAGCACGACGTCCTTGCGCCGCCCTTTGATCGCCTTGCCGACCAGCTTCTCGTTGGTGAACGGGCCGTACATGTCGGCGGTGTCGAGAAAGTTCACGCCGAGGTCGAGGGCGCGGTGGATCGTGGCGATGGCCTGCGATTCGGTCGACGCGCCGGTGGCGTAGAACTCCGACATCCCCATGCAGCCGAGGCCCATCATCGAGACGGTCAGGTCACCGAGTTTGCGTTGCTTCACTTCGTTTCTCCTTCTGGTGCGTCCGGAGGCGGCGATCATGCACGATACGCTCCGATGATGCTTCGTTTGAGCGTGCTCGATCAATCGCCGATCTCCGAGGGCTCGTCGGGAGCGGCGGCGTTGCGCAACTCCGTCGATCTCGCGCAATTCACCGAAAGCCTCGGCTATCACCGCTACTGGGTGGCGGAGCATCACGGCACGCCCGCACTGGCGTGCGCCAGTCCGGAGGCGTTGATTGGACCGATGGCCATGGTCACGTCCACGATCCGCATCGGCAGCGGCGGGGTGATGCTGCCGCATTACAGCCCGCTCAAGGTCGCGGAGACGTTCAGCATGCTGGCCGGTCTCGCACCGGGACGCCTGGACCTCGGCGTCGGCCGCGCGGCCGGAACCGATCCGACCACCACCTTCGCCCTGCAGCGCGACCGGCGACAGGCCGGTCCGGACGACTTTCCGCAGCAGCTGGTCGAGCTGATGGCCTACCTCGAAGACGACATGCCGGCCGATCATCCCTTCGCCCGATTGACGCTGCTGCCGGGATTGCCGGAGGTGCCGGAGCTCTGGCTGCTCGGCAGCTCGCCGCAGAGCGGCATCTGGGCCGCGGAGCTCGGCCTCCCCTACGCCTTCGCCGACTTCATCAACCCGCAGGGGGCGGAGATCGTCGCGCACTACCGCAAGACGTTCACGCCGTCGAAGACGCTGAAGGAGCCGCGGGCGATCGCGGCGGTGTGGGCGCTCTGCGCGGAGACCGACGAGGAAGCGCGACGGCTCGCCGCGAGCTCGAAGATGATGTTCACCCTCTTCTTCCGCGGGCAGCTCATCCCGATCCCGCCGGTGGAGAAGGCGCTGATGTTCCTCGAACAGCAGCCGCCGAACGACGACCCGTTCAAGATGCGCCGCCGGGCGGTGGTCGGCTCGCCCGCGACCGTGCGCGCCGGACTGGAGAACGTGGCGGAGGAGTACGGCGCCGACGAACTGATGATCGTGACCATCACCTACGCGCACGAAACGCGGCGGCGGTCGTACGAGCTGATCGCGGAGGCGTTCCGGTAATCCCGCTCTGTTTACCGGAGCGTTGCCGTAACGGCGCGCCGCAATCGGCAGTTGGGTTTAAGGTGGAGCCAGCTCCCGACACCGGACGCCGACACCATGAACACGCGCCGATCTCTGCTCGTCTCGTCCGCCGCGGCGTTCGCGCTCTCGCCGCTGGCGGCCTTCGCCAAGTCAGTCAACCTCGCCAGTGATGCCGACGCCGTCTGCACGCTCACCTGCGGGCAGACGCTCGGGCCGTGCTACTACTCGCCGGTGCAGGTGCGGCGCGACATCACCGAAGGATCGGTGGGGCTGCCGATGCTGCTCAGCTTTCAGGTGGTGAACGCCGACACCTGTCAGCCGATCGCCAACGCCTCCGTCGACATCTGGCACACGGACCGGAACGGGGTCTACTCCGCACCGATCGCGGCGATCTGCAACCCCGGCGACACGGGCGCGCGGCAGAAGACGTTCCTGCGCGGCGTGCAGATGACCGACAGCAGCGGCTGGGCGCACTTCAACTCGGTGTTTCCGGGGTGGTACAGCGGGCGGACGGTGCACATCCACGCCACGGTGCGCATCAACAACACGGCGGCGGTGACGACGCAGTTCTACTTCGACGACGCCCTCTCCGAATCGATCTACCGCAATCACCCCGCCTACGCGGCGCGGCCGAACCGCGATACCACCAACGCGCGCGACGGCGTCCTCGGCGGTTCGCTGTCACGCATGGCGCCGTACATCCTCTCGACGAAGCTGATCGACGACCGCGCACTGGCCGCACGCAAGGTGCTGGCGGTGCGGATGCCTTCGAGGTGCACGGCGTGAGACGCCTCGCGCTCGTGCTGCTTCTGGCGGGGAATCTCCACGGCGCCGACTGTCCGTCGCAAACGGGTCTGCACTGCCCGGGCGGTGTCGTGGCGGCCGATCTCGCCGCCTCCGACTGTGCCTCGTCCGACGGCAGCGCCTACGACCTGTGGGACTTCACCGGAACGGCCGGCGACGCGATCACGATCGAGATGACCTCGACCGGCTTCGAGCCGTTCCTGATCCTCATCGATCCCGCCAGCGTGCCGGTGGCGCAGTCGCTCGGCGCCTCGACCCTCACCTACACGCTGACGTCGAGCGGCACCTGGACGATCGTGGCCAACAGCCACGGCGCCGCGGCCAGCGGCAACTACACGCTATCGCTCAACTGCCCGGCCCGCGGTGGATTGCGGCGCCGCAGCGTGCGGCACTGAGCAGAACGCACGCACTTGACCCACGGATGAGGAGACGACGGGGGGCCTCCGTCGGCCGGGGCGCGGGCCCGGACCCGCTGGTTGGCCTAGCCTCCGCGACACTCTGTCGCGAGATAGGACGCTGTGTCGCGGAGGCTGGGCCAACCCA
>DASWOB010000110.1:0-54736 GCA_036398925.1 Thermoanaerobaculia bacterium | reverse complement strand
CGTGGCCGCGTCGCGCCGCTAAGCAGGATGCTCTCACTTGACCAACAGATGAGGAGACGACGGGGGGCCTCCGGCGGCCGGGGCCTCAGCCCCGGACCCCGTTGGTTGGCCCAGCCTCCGCGACACAGCCTCGTATTTCGCGACAGAGTGTCGCGGAGGCTAGGCCAACCAACGGGGTCCGGGGCTGAGGCCCCGGCCGCCGGAGGCCCCCCGTCGTCTCCTCATCTGTTGGTCAAGTGAGAGCATTCTGCTTAGCGGCGCGACGCGGCCACGCTCTTCGCGTGCAGCGTCAGCCGCCGAGACGCTATCATGAGCCAGCAATGCCGGCTCACGCACAGCGGGCGTACTCCCTCGAAGAGTACTTCGGGATCGAGGAAATGTCGTCCATCCGCCATGAGTATCTCGGCGGCGAGATCTACGCCATGGCCGGCGGATCGCGCAATCACAACCAGATTGCGCAGAACGTCATCCGGGCGTTCGACGGCGTCCGCGGCCGCGGGTGCCGCGCTTATCTCGCCGACGTCCGGCTCCGAACGCCGGGAGGGCTCTACACGTATCCCGACGTCATGGTCATCTGCGGGACCGCGGCGTTGTCGCCTGATCGGTTGGAGACGGTGACGAACCCGGTCGTGATCGCCGAGGTGCTCTCGAGCTCGACTCGCGACTACGACTCCGGCCAGAAGTACGAGCTTTACCGTGCGATCCCGTCGATGCGCGACTACCTGCTCGTGGACCAGTACGCGGTCGAAGTGGAGCATCGTTTCCTCGAAGGACGGGAGTGGCGCTCACAGACGTACCGCGTGCGAGACGATGTGGTGTCGCTCACCGGAGTCTCCGTGACTGTGAGCCTCGACGCGGTATACGACCTCGTCGATTTCTGAGGCCCCTCAGCCCGGCCGCATCCGAAACGGCGGCGGTCGTACGAGCTGATCGCGGAGGCGTTCCGCTGAAGGGTGGGACCCGGGGGCCTCCGGCGGCCGGGGCCACAGCCCCGGACCCCGTTGGTTGGCCTCCGGTCGTTCCCGTTCTGCTCAGCGGCTGTTGGCGATGGCGGTGCTCGGCTTCTTCGACGGTGCCGAGCGGCGGAAGAAGGCGGAGCTGGCGAGCCAGTTCTTCTCCGGGTAGTAGGCGAAGACCGGGCTGCCGCCGCGGACGGTGTCGATCAGCTTGCGGGCGATCTCGGGGCGGACGGCCGGGCATCCCCAGCTGCGGCCGAGGCGGCCGAGGGCGGCGGTCACTTTGCGGCTGACGTAGGAGGCGCCGTGCATGACGATGGCGCGCTCCATGGCCCGGTCGTTGATGCCGGGCTCGAGGCCGCGCAGGCGGAGGGAGTAGCCGTTGCCGCCCATGTACGTCTCGGCGGTGACGAAGAGGCCGAACGAGGTGGCCAGCGAGCCGGGAGAGTTCGAGAAGAAGGTGGTCTTGTTCTCGCCGCTGTTCTTGCCGTGCGCGACGAGCTCGCGGAAGAGGAGCTTGCGGGCCGCGAGATCGAAGACGAACAGCCGCGGCTGCGTCGAGGGAAGCGAGTAATCGATGACCGTGATCAGCTCACTGCGGCGGACCAGACCGCGCTCGGTGGCGGTGCAGGCGGCGTCGAGACCGCGGCGGAGGACATCCGCCCGCAGGCCGGGAGCCTGCCCGACCAGAGCCTTGACCAGCTTATCGGAGCTGGCGGTGCAAACTGCCGAGGTTGCGCTCTTCCCTGCCTGAGCAGTAAAGGCGAACACGAGCGTAACGGCCGAGATGAGGAGCGGTCGGATCGATCGATTCATTCGTTTAAAGGACCTGGACTTTGTAATTTACGCCGTGCGCGCTGGACGAAGCCGCTGCGGTGTTGCTCATGATAACAAATCGGAGCCACATTTCTGCCGCAATTTGTTGAGGGGGCGTCGCGGCTCAGCTGTTCAGCTGTTCAGCTGTTCAGCTGTTCAGGCGGCGAGCGTGGCGGATCGCGCCTGAACAGCTGAGTAGCTGAGTAGCTGAGCAGCTATCTCGCGCGCAACCGCATCGCGATTCGGTTCCTCGGCGGCGGTCATTCTCGCCGAGGAACCGGAGGAACTCTTCCTACGCCACGTTCTCTTCGTCCGCCTCGTGCAGCCGCTGGGCGACGCCGCGCGAGGAGTGATTGAGGTACTCCTCCTGCGAGAAGTCGTCGACCTGGATGGCGGCGGCGCGCAGTTCTTCGGACTTGACCAGCACGACGTGCTCGTCGGCGGTGATGATGCCCTTCTCGAGCGCCGACTCGTAGAGGGCGCGGCCCTTGGCCTTCGGCAGGGTCTTCGCCTTGACGGCGGCGCGGACCTTCTTGTCGATGCTCTCCGCCTGCTTGACGACGCGAAAGGCTTCTTCGAGGAGGCCGAGCTGCTCGACGTTGTTGCTCGGGACGTAGATCCCTTCGGTGTGGCGGAGGCGCTGCTCGCTGTCGGTCATGATGAGCGAGGCGATCTTGTGGGTGTGGCGATCGTTCGCTTCACCGGCCAGCGCGTTGAGGCTCGACCACATGCGCAGCGGCCCGGCGAAGAGCCAGGTCAGCCCCGGCACCGGGAGGTTGCGGAAGATGCCGTCGAACGCCTTCTGGATCTCCGACAGCGCGTGATTCATGGCGAAATGAACGAACGGGAGATCCTCCCTGCGGCGCCCCTCCGCCTCGTAACGGCGCAGCACCGCGGTGCCGATGAACATCCACGACAGGACGTCGGCGTAACGGCCGGTGAGCTTCTCTTTGAGCTTGAGCGAGCCGCCGAGCGCGCCCATGGCGATGTCGGCCATGATCGCGAACGTGGCCGAGGCCCACGACAGCTTGCGGTAGTAACGGGCGGTGCTGCCGGAGACCGGCGAGCCGGCCAGCGCGCCGCGGGTCAGCGAGAGCACGACCGCGCGCGACATGTTGCGCACCACGTGGCCGATGTGACCCCAGAACGCGAGGTCGAAGCCCTTCAGGTCGCGGGCGGCGATCGCTTCCACTTCCTTCAGCGCGTACGGATGCGCGCGCAGGGCGCCCTGGCCGAAGATGATCAGCGTGCGGGTGAGGATGTTCGCCCCTTCGACGGTGATGCCGATCGGCGTGGCGATGTAGAAATGCGCGAGCAGGTTGCGCGGTCCGCGCGAGATGCCGGAGCCGCCGGAGACGTCCATCGCGTCGTTGATCACCTTGCGGCCGATCTCCGTGGCGTTGTACTTGGCCATGGCCGTGACCACGGCCGGCTTGATCCCCTTGTCGATGGCGCCGAGGGTGTACTTGCGCATCGCCTCGAGCAGGTAGTTGAAGCCGGCGATGCGGGCGATCGGCTCTTCGATCCCCTCGAACTTGCCGATCGGGAGGCCGAACTGCTTGCGGATCGAGGCATAGGCGCTGATGACGCGCGCGCCGAGCTTCGTGCCGCCGACGCTCTGCGCCGGGAGGGAGATGCCGCGGCCGGCCGCCAGCGACTCGGTGAGCATCCGCCACCCTTTGCCGCACCCTTCCGCGCCGCCGACCACCGCGTCGATCGGGATGACCACGTCTTTCCCCTGGGTGGGGCAGTTGTAGAACGGCGTGCCGAGCGGATCGTGACGGCGGCCGATCACCACGCCTGCAACGTCGGTCGGGACGAGGGCGCAGGTGATGCCGAGGTCCTCCCCTTTGCCGAGCAGGTGATCGGGATCGCGCAGCTTGAAGGCCACGCCGAGGAGCGTGGCGATCGCCGCGAGGGTGATGTAACGCTTGTTCCAGTTGAGGCGGATGTAGAGCTTGCCGTCATCCCCGCGGAAGAGCGTGCCGCTGGAGGTGAGCGAACCGGCGTCGGAGCCGGCCCCCGGCTCAGTGAGGGCAAAGGCGGGGATCTCGTCGCCCGCCGCCAGACGCGGCAGCAAACGGCGCTTCTGCTCGTCGGTGCCGTAGTGCATCAGCAGCTCGGCGGGTCCGAGGGAGTTCGGCACCATCACAGTGATGCAGAGCGGGATCGAACGGCTGGCCAGCTTCTGGATGACTTCGCTGTGCGCGAGCGCCGAGAAGCCGAGGCCGCCGAACTCTTTGGGGATGATCATGCCGAGGAACTTCTCGCGGCGGATCACCTCCCACGCCGCGGACGGCAGCTCGCGGCTTTCCCACACTTCCCAGTCGTCGACGGTGGCGCAGAGCTCGTCGACCGGACCGTTGAGGAAGGCCTGCTCCTCGGCGGTCAGCTCCGGATAGCTTTCCTGCATCAGCTTCCCAAAGTCGGGTTTGCCGGAGAAGAGCTCGGCCTCGGCCCAGACCGAGCCCGACTCGATGGCGGTGCGCTCCGTCTCCGAAATGGTGGGCATCGCCGGACCGAGGATCTTCATCACCACGCTCGAAACCAGCGCGCGACGCAGGGGCTTGATGAGGAAGAGCGTCATCACCGCCGCATACGCGATGAGCAGCGGCAGCGGCGCGCCGAAACCGACCAGAATGGCCGCGCCGGCCAGCGCCCAGAGGAGGAGCGGCGCACCGGTAAAGCCGAGGGCCAGCAGCACCACGAGGGCGCCGAGGACAAAGACCGCCGTCATTCCGCCCTGGAGGAAGAGGCCGTGCACTGAGTTGAAAGCTTCCACGTTGATGACTCCCTTACCGTCGATTTCCGTGAATGAGCCGTGGTCCGTTTGCATCGCTGAGGCCGTAGCCAGCCCGATCCGCTGCAAAATGAATGACCATTCATTCATAGAGTAACGCAAAGGAGGCCAACGTGCTTCCGAAACCTCTCGGGAAGGTTTCGTTTCCTCATCCGGAGGAAAAAAAAGCTCCGATGGGAGGATTTCGGCTCTGACGCGCAGAGCCGAAAGGGTCCGTACGACCTTTGATTTCGTCGATTGAACGAAAAATATCCTCCAGTGGACGTTTTGCTTCCTCATCGGGAGGAAAAAAAAGCTCCGATGGACGATTTCGGCTCTGACGCTCAGAGCCGAAATCGCCCGCGCGAGCCTCGCTTTCCTCGATCGGGGGAGAAAAATCCGCTGATGGAGTAAAAATAAGGTGCGAGGGAGGATTGCGGAGAGGGGGACAGGCCTTCAGAACCGCGTGCCGAGGGTGATGCCGAGGTCTTTCCGCTCGACCGCCAGGAGCGTTACGGCGAAGCGATCCCAGACGTAGGTCGCGGAGAGATGGGTGTGCACGCCGTCGTTCATGACCATGGCCGACCAGCGCTCGCCGAGGGCCACGTTCACGCCGAACGGGTAGAGCATCCGCTCTTCGTAGCTGCTGTAACTGGCGCTGACGTACGGGGCGAAGCGGCGATGCACACTCTTGCTGACCGTCACGTAGTACGACTGCCCCTCGGGCGTGCCGATCCGGTCGGAGCTGGTGCCGAAGATGATCGCCGGACGGCGCTCGGTCTCCCCCACCGCCCGCCAGTTCGCCACGAAACCGATCTCGTCGGCGAGCGGGTTCCACTCGATCCCTGCTTTCAGGTTCGGGAGGAGCTGACGCATGACGATGGTGCGATGCGTGGCGCGATCGATCTGATTGGTCAGATAACGGTGGGAGAGCTCCCACTTTGCGTCGTCGGCAGTCCCCCGGACCGCCATCCCCTCGCCGGGTCAGCCGGGTCAGCTGGGGACGAGCGACGGCGCCCGCTTCGGTTTCGCGCCGGCGGCGCGCAGCTCCAGCAGCGCATCGTAGAGCTGGGCGTAACGCTCCGGATCGGAGAGGAACTGCTCGCGGCACTCCTCGCTGGCCAGGGTGTACGTGGCCGTACCGTGCGTGACGGTAATGGCGCCGTGAGGAGCAAGACACTGCTCCGGATCGGCCACTGCCAGCATCAGCGCGAACAGCAGGTTCATTGCGAGATGGCGCGCTCGATCTCGGCCAGCATGGCCTTCTTGTCGGCCTCGCCGCCGTAGCGCTTGATGATCTTCCCGTCGCGGCCGACCAGGATCATCGACGGCAGCGCCGTCACCTTGTAGTCGTTCCAGACCGCGGGCGTCGCTTTGAGGATCGGGTACGAGACCTTCGCGCGGGTGGTCGCTTTCTTTACCAGCGGCGCGCGATCGTCGACCGTCACCCCGACCACGCTGAAGCCGCGCGAGGCATGCTTCGCGTGCAGCGCCTGCAGCTCCGGCAGCGCATCGACGCAGGGGATGCAGAAGGTGGCCCAGAAGTCGAGCAGCACCACCTTGCCGCGGTAGTCGTCGAGCGACACCGCTTTGCCGTCGAATGTTTTGAGGGTGAACTTCGGGGCCGGTTTGCCGGCATCGGTGACGAGGAAGGCCGCCGGATTCTTGAGGAACTCGACCTTGCACTCGAGGCTGCAGAAGAAGTACTGCTTCCCCTTGTACGTGGCGGTGGCCTTGACCGGTTCGAAGCCGGAGCCCTCACGCGGACCGCAAACCGCGCAGACGGCGCGATCCTCGGCGACGGCCGTCATCGCGGGAAGGAGCGCGAGAAAGAGAACGATGACGACGGTTGCGGCACGTTTCATGTTTAACCGCGAAACAGCGCTGGCCCGCCTCGTATTGCGATTGGCCGCGGACACGGAACGATGACATGAGCTTCCCGTGGAGGCGTGTTATCGTCCGTGCTCGCTCGGCTCAGGTCGACGCTGCGCTGAAAGGCAAAAGTGATGACCTCAATGACTGCAACGCCCGACGTGGAGATCGCTCAAACGCCTCTCGCACCGCCTCCCCAACCGGCGCCCCAGCCGCGCACCGCGCGGGTGGTCGATGCTCCCATCCTCTCCAGTCTCGGCTCGGAGCCGTGGAAGCAGCCATGGTGGAAGATCGCCAAGGGGCACGCTCCCACCTTCTACTACATCATCCTGATCCACATCCTGGCCGCCATCGGACTGGCGTTCTTCGCCACTCCCGGCTGGAAGGTCATCGTGGCCACGGTCTCGCTGGCGTGGCTCGGCGCCCTCGGCGTGACGGTCTGCTATCACCGGGCGCTGTCGCACACCGCCCTGCGGCTGAATCCGGTCGTCAAGCACGTGCTGATCTTCTTCGCCATGTTCAACGGCTCCGGCTCGCCCGACTCGTGGACGGCGAATCACCGCCAGCACCACGCCAAGGTCGAGACGCCGGAGGACATCTCCAGCCCCGCCATCGGCGGCTTCTGGTGGTCGCACCTGCGCTGGCTGTGGCAGGCCGGCAGTGTGCCGCTGCAGCGCTGGTGCCCCGACCTCGATCGCCCCGAGTACCGCATCTGGAGCCGCGTGCAGATCCCGCTGCTGGCGGTCTCACTCTTCGGCGGCCTCGCCTTCGGCTGGCCGGCCTTCTTCTGGCTCGGACCGATGCGCCTGGTGGCCTCGCTGCACGCGCAGTGCTTCGTCAACAGCATCGCCCACATGCGCGAGGAAGCGAAGCCGGGAGACGACTCGTCGCAGAACATCGCCTGGCTCGCGCCGGTGCACTTTTTCCAGGGGGAGAACTGGCACGGCAATCACCACGCCGCGCCGTCGTCGGCCCGCTTCGGCCGGACCTTCTGGCAGCTCGACTTTGGCTGGTACGCGATCGTGGCCCTCGAGAAGCTCGGCCTGGCAAAGTCGGTCAAGCGGATCGATCCCAAAAAGTACTGACCCCAGCCGGTACTGACCCGAGCCGTTACCGCCCGAACGTCAGATCCGCCTCGTAGGTCCCGACCGCAATCGCCACCTCCAGCGACGGCTGGTAGCCTTCCGGATTGGCGGCGAGGCGGTCGGCCTCGTGCGGCGTGCGGTAGGCCCACAGCTCGTACAAGCCGCTCGGCAGGCCGTTGATGCGCGCCTCGCCGGCGGCGGTGGTGCGGTAGTCGACCTGCTGCACGTGGCGCATCAGCGAGAGGATCGCCGGCGGCACGAGCTCGCCGTTGTAGCGGACCAGGAAGCGGATGTTCTCCATGGCCATCCCCTTCTCGTCGCGCGTGCGGATCACGAGGGCCGACCGTGCCTCCGGCACGACCACGTCGATCCCCTTGGCCAGCGCCTCGGCGTCGATGGTCACGTGCTCGAAGGCGAACGAGCCGGCCGGCGGGATGACGTAGAGCGTCTTCGCCTCCCCTGCCCGCGCGCGGACGATCGCTTCCCCGTTGTCGGAGGTGCGGTAGCGCGCGACCGGCCGCGAGCCGTCTTCGATGAGGCTGTCGGCGACGACCGCGCCGGCGATCGGCGAGCCATCCTCGCGCCGCACGCGCACGACCACGTCGGCGCCGCGGGCCAGCTTGATGTCGATGCGGCGGCCCGGATCGCCGTCGCGCAGCTCGAACTCGATGGTGGCCGGCTTGAGGTAGTCCTTGCTATCGACATCAATGGTGTAGCGCCCGGTCATTGCACCGCCGTAGCGATACGCGCCGTTCGCATCGGCGCGCAGGTTGATGCGCGAGTGAATGTCGGCGTCGCCCGCTTCGATCGAGACCGCCGCGTGCGCGACCGGTGCTCCTGTCTCGGCGTCGAGCACCTGTCCGTGAATCAGCCGGTCGGGAATGACGATGTCCCACTCCACCACGCCGCGCTCCAGCGCATCGGCGACGCGGTTGCCGGCCGTGAACTCGGTGGCCAGTTCATCCGCGGTGATCATCGCCTGCATCGGGCCGACCTGCCACAGCTCCGCTTCGTAGTAGCCCTCTGCATTGGTCCGTAGCGTCCCCTGCCACGCGGCGCCCGGTCCGCTGATCTCGACCGTGGCGCCGGCCAGCGGCTCGCGTCCGTGAAAGACGTAGCCGCGGATCGGCATCTGGTCGACTTCGAGCGTGATCCGCTCGCTCCCCCCTTCGGCGACGCGGACCACCCGCGCCTTCTGATGCAGCGGCCCTTTGCCGCGTGCGGTCACCAGGTAATCGCCCTGCTCGAGATTCGTGAAGGTGGTGACGCGCTTCGTGACCGGCTTCGTCGTCGCGGCGTGCTCATCGCGCCGCGCTTCATAGCGGACGATCGACAGCTCGCGCACGTCGCGCACTTTGGCCGTGTCGACGCTGATGCTGCTCGCGCGGAGCAGACGGACGTCGCCGATGGCGAGCGACCGCGGGACGATGATGCTGCGCGTCGCGTACGACGGCAGCGCAAAGTCGAGCGACTTCGGCGCGCCGGCGATCGCGAACGATCCGTCGGCGCCGCTGGTGGCCAGCAGCTTCGCTTCGCTGGTGATGCGGACGCGCGGCAGCGGCTTGCCGTCGCTCCCGATGACGCGTCCCGTGATCTGTGTTGCCGGACGGACCACGGCGGCATCGGCAGGCGCGGAGCTCTGCTCCGTCGAGGCGAAAAAGACGAGCAGCAGCAGGTGGAGCATCGGCATTCCTCCTCTTCGGCGCGCTCCGCGCCCGTATGAGAGCTAGCGAGCGACTGCGACCTGATATTCGGCGGGATGCGTGACCGGCGCCGGGTTGTGACGGACCACCACCGACGTCACACGCTGCACGCCGAGGAGCGGGGCGGGAGCCTGAGGTTCGACTTCGTTTTTCGCGGAGATCGTGCACCACTGGTCGTACCAGCCACGGCAACCGCGGCACGGGGTGCGATTCCAGCAATCGCCGAAGTAGCCCATGCCGTCGGCGTTGCATTCGTAGTTCGGACCGTAGATGTCTTCACAGGGAGCGTTGCAGGAGATGCAGGTCGCCTCCGCTGTACCCGCGAAAGCGAGCATCAGCAGCGACGCGAAAACGAGCAAGAGGGCGTTGCGCATTCATCCTCCGTTCTGGTCCGCCGAGCGGTCCGTCCAGCGGGATCGATTTACGTACGGATGAATATCGGATGTCAAGCGGGGAATGCCCGGACCGCGGTTGTCGCGCCGCGGTCCGGCCTTCGCTCTACTCGAGATCGAGGTCGCGGACGTTCTTCAGCACGCGGGCCTGATAGTGGTAGGAGTTGATCCCGCCGCCGTTGTAGCGGCGCACCGCGTACGGCCAGTCGCAGCCGAACTCCTCGCGCTTCGGCGTGTTGGGGTAGTTGGCCGACTGGTAGTACTGCGTCTTGACGAAGAGGTTCGGCGAGCCGGCGTACCAGGGAGTCTGGTTCTCGACGATGTTGCGCGAGCCGGCGTCGGCCGCGCACTTGCGGCAGTCGGTCAGGTAGCGCGAATCGGTCGACGCGTACTTGCAGATGCGCATCGCGCCGTTGCCGATCTCCTGGCGGCGGTCATCGGCTTTGTCGGACGGGCCGTTCACGAACTTGTCGAACTTTTCGCGCAGCTCTTTCTCCGCCTTACTGAGGTTGCGGTCGACGTCGTTCATGAAGTCGTCGACCTCTTCCTGCCGCGGCGGGTGATGAAAGATGGTGAACTGCCCGGCGCCGTAGCCGCGTGAGGTGATGGCGTACGACTGCGCACTGTTGTTGGTGTCGAGTCCGAGGGTGATGACCTTGTCCTGCTCGTTGTAGTGCTGCAGGTCGCTCTCCTGCTTGAGGATCGCGGCGATGAAGCGCACCGGCACCTCGGTCGACTTGGCGATGGCGATCTTCTGGCGGACGCTCTTGTTCGCCGAGACCGGGTCGGCCGCGATCGGCAGGCGGACCACGCTCGGGTCGCTCAGCATCTCCGCAACGCAGGCAGCGGTGTTCTGATCGCAGACGCCGGTCACGTCCACCACCCGCCCTTTGTTGAACGATCTGATGGCCACCGGCGCGTTGCCGTCGCTGCCGCTCCCGCTGTTGTTCAGCAGGTCGTACTGCAGCGCCTTGAGCCCCGCCTCGGTGCCGCTGCCGAACTTCCCGTCGACCCCACCGCGCAAATACCCGAGCTCACGCAACGCCTGCTGCAGATCGCGCACTTCGCTCGACTGCATCCCGTTCCGGAGCACGAGCCCCGGCTGGACGAAGGACGTCTGGACCATGGATGGACCCCCTGAAATCGATCTGGATGGAAAGAAGAATAGCACTTTCACTCTTTTCTGACGTCCACATCAACAACCGGTGACAAGCGGGCGTTACAACGGTCACACATAAAGAAAGCGCGGTACGCGAGTACCAACTCAAAGGGGCGTAGAGCCCCTTTTGCCGTTCACGAGGGTTTCGCGAAATGAGTGTCGATGGAACCGCGCAGCCGGACGTGCCGCTTCGGACCTTCCTGGAGTGAGGCGTCCGCCGTCCACTCGACGCGATGGAGCAGCGGCCTTCCGGCCTCGCCGAGACCTCTCCGCGTCACCCGTGCGGCCCGCGCTACGCGCCGGAGGCGCGCGATGCAACTTCCCGCGCTACCGCCGTCTCCGCACTCGTTCACCGCCGTACGCATCTTTTCCGTCGCATAGCGCGGCATGTTCCACCGCGAGGAGCCAAAACGCCGCGCGACGATCCTGCTACGCAGAACAAGGGAAACACGAGTTGGGCTGACGTGGCTTACGGCGATTTGCGCGGCGCATCCGCTGATCCCGCGATGGGCGGATGTAGCGTGTTTCAGGAGGGCCGAAGTTCAGTGCCACCGGTTGTGTATTTGGTCTTATCGTCAGCCAACGCCAAGTACGCGTTCCTAAATGACAGCTGGTACGTGTAAAGGTAGTTGTCAAGAGCAAAGGTCATGAGAAGATATGCACCCAAAACAGTAGTGACGCCGAGTAGCCAGCTGCCGCTTGTGAATGCCAGTATTGCCACGGTTGAAAGCAGGATTACAAAGTTCGCCGATAGATGATACATGCTGTGATGTTGGATGAGCCATTCAGAATGCTCTTTCTCGGCCGTTCTGAAGAAGATGCCAGCGGACATAGCTTTAACGGTGGCGAGATCAGACTCAGCCAACGTTTGATGCCTGACATCATCTGAGAGCGCCGTTATGAACGTTTTTCGCCAGCGCTCCTGCTCGTCGAATTCGTCGCCGCAGAAGAACAAGCGCGCCAGTTCCCGTCGACGCGCAAGCTTGAACCGGATCCAGCGTCGGATGGTCAAATTGCCAAACGCATCGACAATCGTACCGGCGAGTACCGTAACTGAAAACAAGGCGATGGCGATGACCACGGCGGTTGAAGCGCCGAATGCGTCTTCGAAGTAACGCTCCAAAAGCGCCTCCATTCTCGTACCCAACGCTACCACTGTCAGCGTAACAACGAATGTCCCAATCGTGAAAGTGGCGATCACCCGATTCAGTGTGTTGAGCTGCATGTGCCCTCACTGTTCATTGTGCGTGTTGTTGGTACGGATGCTGGTGCAGCATAGATGGCGAAACCTCGGGGGCAAACAATCTCAAGTATCGCACGCCCGCGACTGCGAGATGGTTGACACCCTCGTGCGGCGTGACGGTTGCGCTTAGGATTGGCGCGGTAGAACCCATGGGGTCACAGCTTCGTTCTTCTCGTTCCTCGATCCAGCTCTACGCCCTGTAGCGACATCTTCCATTCCTTGAGTTTCAGGCAGCGAACTTCTACCGGAATGAGGCGACTTTGCGGAAAGCAACAGCCGAGGGATCGGTGTCGCTACAGCGCGTAGAGCTTGACCATCGGAACGAAGAACGAAGCTTTGACCCCATGGCCCCCCGGTGTGACCCCGATTCGGGCCCGCTATTCCGATTCGCGTAGCCCGATTCGCGCCGGTGGCCTATTCGGTTGGTGCGACCGTGCGCGTATCGGCGAGCGAATCAGCAGCTGTGGAAGCACATCCGTCAGAGGCTTTTGGCGTCGCGGGAGAGAAGGTAGCAAGGAGCACAGAGTCCGTATCAGAAGTATTGTGGAACGCGTGGCATGTGCCTTTCGGCACGACGACGGTACAACCTTGGGGAATTTCAATGTCAGTCTTAGGATCGGGTTGAGCGGACCGTTGTAGCCATCCACTACCTTCGAGAAGAACAAAGATCAAGTCAGCATCAGGGTGCGTGTGTGGGTTCTCGTGCCCACGCACGACAACGAGAACTTCCATGACCCCGGTTTGGGTGGCTAGCACCGCCTTCGCGAGTTGCGGCTGGTCCGGCGGCAGGAGGGAGATGTTCTCGCGCAGTTGATTCGCCAGGATACCGAGATAGTCGACGTTGTCGCCGACGACGATGAACGAATTGGTCATCATGATGGCACGCCTGCATGTTGTGGTCCATGTAGCGTGAACTCGAAAGTAGGCAGGGCACGTGAGATCTGGCTACGTGAACAACTGTGGGTACGCGAATCAGTCGCTTTCCTTTTGTGGGCGCTGGCACTCATGTTCGCAATACCACCGGTTCAATCGACGATGCTGTCGGAACTCGACCTCTGGCCGAGCGCGGAGATTGGGTTACTGCTTTTTGCAGGTTCGCACGCACTCCTTCGGGGATACCCGGAGTCGACATCGCTCGTAATCGCACGATGCATCGCGTATCTGGCGCTATGTTGGGCGATTCTCGAACGGGTTCGGTTCGGCGCACTTTGAACGGCAACTACGGGACCGCGTCGGTTGGGGTCAGAGCGGGGCGCGGGGCGTCTTGCCTGCCAGCCGTGACCCCGGACGCTTCCGGTGCCGAACCGCAACCTGTCAGGGCGGAGCGCGTACGTTCAAAGAAGATGGTGCGCTTGATGAGTCGTGCTCGTTCCGTGGCAGGTTCGATGTGGCTCATGCTGCCGCTCCTCGTCGCGGTCGGCGGCTTCTTGTGGATCGACGGCTCGACCTCACACTTTTCCGCTCTGACCGGTCGCGCCTTCTACGGCCTTGCCGGCTACCACTACTCGGTTCCGGAGCCGGGCTTCGAGTATCACGCGGCCGGGGAGCAGATCCACAGGTGGACCACCATCATCCCGATGTATGCGACGGCCGCAGCGCTACTCCTCTCGGGATCTCTCGCGATCGCGGTGAATCGGCGACGTGGATGGCGCGCGGTCGTCGGTGTCGTGGCGGTGCATGGAGTCATCGCCGCCGGCTTTGGGGTCGTCGCTGCGTACTATGAGATCAACATAACGGGCGTTTTCCTCTAAGCAGAACGCACGCACTGCGCCCACGGATGAGGGGAACGACGGGAGGCCTCCGGCGGCCGGGCCGCGGGCCCGGACCCGTTGGTTGGCCTAGCCTCCGCGACATAGCCTCGGATCTCGCGACAGAGAGTCGCGGAGGCTAGGCCAACCAATGGGGGTCCGGGGCCCCTGGCCCCGGCCGCCGGAGGCCCCCCGTCGTTCCCTCATCTGTTGGTGAAGTGAGAGCATTCTGTTTAGGAGAACGCGGCCGACGACGGTCTTGCTCAGCGGCGCCGGGCATCCCCTCCCGACCCGGTCGTCGCATCGGGGTCCTTCACTTCGTTCAGGATGACAGGCGAGGTGGGGGCGGTAGATCGCGTTCGCGTGAGGGGATTTGGTGCGCCCAGTAGGATTCGAACCTACGACCTTCAGCTCCGGAGGCTGACGCTCTATCCAGCTGAGCTATGGGCGCCCGAGGTGGGAGCGGGATTGTACGGGTTTGCAACCGCTGGCCGCAACAGGCGATTCCGCGGGGTGGCTCACGATGAGCTGCGGAAGAGGACGATCAGGACGCCGATGCCGACCAGGATGAGGAGCAGCGGGATGACCAGGTTGCGTTTGCGCGCGGGTGGGTCGGGCTCGGTGGTGGCCGTCGTGTCGGTGGCGACCGCGGTCGTTGCCGCGCTGTCGGTCGTGCCGGCCGTCGCTGTATCGGTCGCCGCGGGATCCGTGGCCGAGGCCGGATCGTCGCCGAGCGGAGAGGTTTCGGTCGGCGCGCTGTCCGTCGGAGCGCTCTGCGTCGGAACGCTCTGCGTCGGAACGCTCTGCGTCGGAACGCTGTCCGTCGGCGTATCGACCGGCGCAGCCGGTTGCGTGATCGGAGGAGCCGGCTCGTTCACGCGCGGCGCGGGGGACGGTGTCGTGCTGCGAACCGGTGGAGGGGCCGGCGCCGGTGTCGTTGCGCGAGCGGGAGCGGGCGATGACGACGGCGTGGTGGCACGCGAGGGGGTGGTCGACGGCGAGCTGGTTGCACGCGACGGCGATGCTGTCGATCGCGCGGTGGTGGAGCGGCTCGCGCCGGCGGACGATCCCGACGAGGAGCTCGTCGCCCGCCGCGTGCTTCCGCCGGTCGTGCTGCGCCGCGGTTCCGCCGACGCGTGCGTCTCCACCTTCCCCGGCTTACGGCGCGGACGCACGGAAGGTAATGCAGCGTCCGGCTCTTCCTCCCGCTCCGCCACCCGCGGCGTGGCGACGGCCGGCGTCCTCACGCCGAGGCGCTCGAGCCGCGTCGCCGCGACCCCCGCCAGGAACTGCCGCGATTCGCGCGCCGGATAGAAGCGACGATCGCGATCGTCGACCAGGATCTGCCGGCGAATGGCCTCGGACCAGCCGGGATAAGCGCTCGCCGCGCGGTAGGCCGCCGACTCTTCCCCAAAGAAGGGGGACGTGAATTGCGCGTCCCACAGCACGGCGATGTCTTCGTAGACGCGGACGACGTTCTGCGCCGCGTTCTTCTCGCCGCCGGCCGGATAGTCGGAGAGCGTGTTGCGCGCGCGGGCCAGTGCGGCTTCGAACGACGAGTGGTCGTCGCGGGTGACGGCGGTCTGCGCGTCGCGGAGCTGCGTGCGGAGGCCGCTGCTCGGCGGCGCGGTGATCGGCGGCTCCGGAAGATCAGGCAGGTCGGCCACCTCGATGCGCGGCATTGGTGCGGGAGCAGCTCCTTCCGCGCACTCGGCCAGCCGCACGGCGTTTTCGTTGGGGACGCGCGGGACGAGCGGGTTGAGCGGGCGCGAGGCTCCGATGAGCGTCAACGACGCGAAGGCCAGAAGGACTGCAGTTCTCACGCGCATTACGGCGAACTCGACCGCTTGCAGATTGAAGGCCAGAAACTCACGACGCCGCCTGCACCTCTTGCGGCAGATGCTTCTTGAACAGTTTGATCAGATCGTCGACCGCCAGCGGCTTGGCCACGTAGTCATCGACCTTGAAGTAGTCGAGCGCTTCGTTGCGGTACTTCCGGTCGGTATAGAGGCCGGTCATGATGATGGCCTTCGAGCCCGCGGTGGCAGGGTCCTCTTTGAGGAGGCGGCACATCTCGCGGCCGTCGAGCTTCGGCATGAACGCGTCGGAGAGAATCAGCTCCGGGTTGTACTCGCGGGCCAGCGACAGCCCCTCCTGTCCGTTCGCGCCGGCGATGAAGCCATAGCCCATCGAGGTGACGACGGTCTTCACGATCAGCTGGACGTTCTCGTCGTCCTCGACGAGGAGGATCAGCGGACGCTTGACCTCCACCGGGGCCGGATTGCTGCGCGCACCGAGGTTGCGCTTCGAGCCGATCATCTTCCGCTCGAACAGCGAGGGGGGCGCGTCCATCCAGAAGCGTTCTTTGTACGACGCCGGCGCCTTGCAGAAACAGCCGCCGCACTCGGTGCAGGCCAGCGTCTGATCGCGGCCGACGCAGCTGCACCACTCGGCCCTGGTGGCGTCGAAGGAGTGACTGCAGTTCACGCAGGCCACCGCGTACGAATCGTTCTTCGGCCGCGCGGCCGGTTTCGGCGCCGGAGTGGCCGGGACCTCGATCTCCTCCGCTTCCATGTCCGAGGTGAGAAGGTCGGCCAGCGCGATGCCGCTTTCCTCGTCGTCGTGGGTGACCGTTTCATCCGGTTCGTCGACGTCGCGGCGATGCTGCTCGTACAGATCGTCGGGCGCGGGCAGACCGGCGACGCCTTCGAGATGCTTCTGCAGGAGGTTGATCAGGTCAGTGATGGCCACCGGCTTCGCGACGTAGTCGTCGACGTGGAAGCGCTTGACCGCCTCGCTGCGGTACTTGGTGTCGGTGTAGAGCCCGGTCATGATGATCATCGCGCAGTCGGCGCCGGCCGGTTCTTCCTTGAGCAGCCGGCACATCTCGCGGCCGTCGAGCTTCGGCATGAACGCATCGGAGAGGATCAGGTTCGGACGGTAGAGGCGCGCCAGATTCAGACCGTCCTGCCCGTTCGTGGCGTAGATGAAGCCGTACCCGAGGTTCGAGCAGACGCGCTGCACGACCGCCTGGATCTCCTCGTCGTCTTCGACGCAGAGGACGAGCGGACGGGGGACCTCCTCGACCGGGGGATTGGCCCGGAGGCCGCTCTGCTGCCGGCGCGCCTCGCCGGTCTTGCGCTCGAAGAGCCTCGGCGGTGCCTCGACCCAGAACTTTTCCTTATAGGCCGGCGCGGCCTTGCAGAAGCAGGCCAGGCAGTTCGTGCAGACCAGCGTCCGCTCTTTCGTGAGGCAGCTGCACCAGTCGGCGTCGAGCGCGTCGAAGGGCGTGCGGCAGCCGACGCACATCACCTCGTACGAGTCGTCCGTCGGCGGCTTGACGGCCACCACCATCGGTGCGGCGACCTTCGCGGCAGCCTGCGGCGGATTCGGTACGCCCACCGGGCGCGACGGCGCGTGACTCGCCGGAGCGGCGGGAGGATTCGGTGCGAGCGTCAGGTTGGGGGTGGAGGCCGGCTTCGGCGCGGGCTGCGACGGGGAAGCCTGTTTCGGCGCCGGCTGCGGCGCACGCGAGAGCGCCTGCTGCTGGAGCAGCTTCTCCGGGTGCTGCATGGCCTGCTGCGCGAGCCGCGACAGCTCCTCTTCGTTGTACGGCCGCACGGCGAAGGTGGCGAAACGGACGTGCGGCAGCGCGGTGAAACCGGCGGCCGAGCGGCCGGTGAGGATGACCGGCAGCTTCGGATTCTGCTCGGTGATCGTGCGATAGGCCTTGTCGAAGTCGGGATGATCGGTGTCGATCAGGATCGCGTCGGGACGGAAGCGGAACAGCTCATCGACCGCGTCGACCCAGCGCTCCACCACGGCGATGTCGACCCCTTTGTGCTTCAACTTCGGCGAGACCGTGTCGGCCGTGGCGCGCCGCCGTTCGAGCAGCAGCAGACGCGGGCGGCGATCGCGTGGTGCGAGCGGGCGGCGCGTGGCGGTCGATGATGCAGCGGGCGGCGACATCGCCGGCTTCATGCCGTTGGTGGGGATCTTCTTCGTATTGAGGTTGACGCTCTTCGCGGCCGGCCGCTTGAACCAGCCGGTGAGCGTGTCGATGAGTCCCGTCTGCGGGGCGGCCGGCTGCGGTTTCGGCTGCGCGTGCGGCTGCGGCTGCGAAGCGGTCTTTTCGAGTGCTTCGCGTTCGGCGGCCAGCTTCTTTTCGAGCTCGACGCGGATTGCTTCGCGCTCGGTGGCGAGCCGTTCCTCGGCCGCGCGCTTTTCGGCTTCGAGCCGCTCGGTCGTCTCGCGCTCGATGCGCTGCCGTTCGCTCTCGGCCCGTTCGCGCGCTTCGGTCGCTCGGGCGAGCTCCTCTTCGGCCGCACGTCGCGCCGCTTCCGCCTGTTCGCGGGCTTCTCGTTCGATACGCGCGCTCTCTTCGCGCTCGCGAGCCGCTCGCTCTTCCGCCGCGCGCCGTTCTTCTTCGGCGAGCCGCAGCGCCTCGGCAGCAGCGCGGCGAGTGTCTTCCTCACGCTGACGCTGCTCGGCGAGCTCGCGCTCGCGGGCTTCGCGGGCCACGCGCTCGGCTTCCTCACGCGCGACGCGTTCTGCTTCTTCACGCTCACGCGCTTCACGAGCGACGCGCTCGGCCTCTTCGCGCTCTCGTGCTTCACGCGCCACGCGCTCGGCTTCTTCGCGTTCCTGCGCCTCACGCGCAACACGCTCCGCTTCTTCGCGCTCTTGAGCTTCACGCTCAACGCGTTCCGCCTCTTCACGCTCGTGCGCTTCACGTGCGACGCGTTCCGCCTCTTCACGCTCGTGCGCTTCACGTGCGGCACGTTCGGCTTCTTCGCGCTCCTGCGCCTCACGAGTCGTGCGCTCCGCCTCCTCACGTTCCTGCGCCAGCCGCTTCCGCCGTTCGGCTTCGTCGCGTTCACGCTCGCGCTGCTCGCGGGCCAGCCGTTCGCGCTCGGCGCGCCGCTCGGCCTTGGTCGGCTTACGCGGCTCCGCAACCGGCGGCGGCTCGTCGCCGCGCACCAGCGGGCGTTCGGCGAACTCGCGGTCGAAAGCGACCACGTTCGGCTGCGGTGCGAGCTCCGGTTCGGGGACGGGAGAGACCGGAATGGGCATGGCCGCGGCGTGCACCGCCCGGCGGCCGTGCGTCGGCAGCACCAGTGCTCCCAGGCCGGCGGCGAGGGCGGTGAAGCCGACCAGGCGCGCGGGCGGGAACGATTCGGGGAAAAAGTACGCGAGCGCCGCGATCGACAGCAGCAGCGACGTGGCTCCCGCTTTCCACCCACCCTTCCAGACGGCCAGCAGCACCGCGGCCGTAAACGCCACCGCCAGCAGGACCGGCGCGTCGGGCCACACGAGCCCGATACCGGTCGCCAGGATGACGAGATCGATGGCGATTCCGTATCGAAAAATACTGCGCCGGGTCTCCGCGGTCATGTTCCCCTGGGATCAGTCGTTTCGGGCCTGCAAGCCCGAGCTCTGCTCGATTTTTGCGCGATAGCGCGTCACGTCTTCCGTCACCTGGATGAAAGGCAGCGCGCAGGCGAGCTCGCGCTTCGCGTCCGCGAAGCTGCCGATCTCGTAGAGCGCTACCGCGTAGTAATAGCGGAGATCTTCCTCCCCTTTCGCGAACGGCGCCATGCGGGCAAACGCTGACGTCGAGTCGCGGAACGCGCCGGTGCGGTAGAGCCCGACCGCCGCCTCCGCGAGCACTTCGCGCGGCACGCCGGACTCCTGCGCGATGCGGTTGTAGATGTCGTTGGCCAGCGCGACCTGATCGTTCGTCGCGAACGCCTCCGCCTGCCGGAGGTTGGTCAGGTACGCGCCGCGCGTCAGTGCATCCGCCAGCCCAACCCGTGCCGTGGCCTGCTGCTGTGCCGAGGCGCGTTCTGCCGCGATCCGCTCTTCCGTCAGACGCTGTGCCGCGGCACGTTCCGCCGCGATCCGTTCTTCGGCTTCACGCTGCGCGGCGATACGTTCGGCGGCGAGACGTCCTTCCGCCTGACGCTGGGCCTCGGCCTGCGCCGCGGCGAGCCTGGCCTGCGTCTGGCGCTCGGCTTCCGCCTGCTCGGCGGCGAGCTGCTGTTCGTTCGCGCGCTGCGCCTCGGCGATCCTGGTCTCGGCCGCGGCTTCGAGCTTCTCGCGCTCCGAGGCGATGCGCGCATCGGCCTCGCGCTCGATCCGCTCCCGCTCGCGCGCGACCATCTCGTCGATCAGCTTCTGCCGCTCGCTTTTTTCGGCGGCGAGCGTCGGCTGGACTGCCGTGGGCTGCACCGGAGTCTCGGCGGCACGGACCGCGGGAAGCGCGGTGTTCGTGGAGCCGTGCGCCAGCGCGACATTGCGCGGCAGTTCGGCGGTCGGGACGAGCCGCGCCGCGATCGCTTCAAAGTCGGCGGCATCGGGGTCGAGCGGCAGGCGCGCATAGGTCGGCTCGATCCGCTCCGCGGTCGTCAGGCGGACCACCGTCTCGCGAGCGTCGCTTTCGCGTCCCAGGCGGTACTGGGCGAGGGTGAGGTAGACGAGCGACTTCTCGAACGATGCCAGATGCTCGAAGCGGCCGGTGTTCACGTAAGCCTCCATCCGCTCGGGCGAGAGATACATCTGCGCCGCCGCCTGCAGGTCGAGCACCGCCGCCGAGAAGTCATCGGCGCGGTAGGCGTCGATGCCTCGCTGCAGCAGCGTATCCGGGGAGACGTTCGACGGCGCGCCGTTCGACTGCGCACTGACGGAAGCGCAGACGAGGAACATCGAAAAGGTCGCCAGGACAATGGACCTGCGCACTCGTGTGAACCCTCCGGTGATCGGCGATTGTTCGGAACTGCTGCTGAAGCCCGTAGACGATCTCCGCCCCATTCAAAATCGCTGCCGGTTTGTGACGTACGTCACGCTGGCGCGGCGCTCGCAACAATCCGCCTACCGGGTGCACGACAATCTGATCCACTTCCTCCGGCAGCGTCCGGAGCTGTTCCCGTTCCGCCGCGATCTCGACGTCCGTCATTTCCTGACGGACGTTCTCGGCGGCACGGCCTCCGTCCTCCCGGTGCCGGCAAAGATTTTTCTCGTCGACGAGCTGCAGCCGAAGGCGTATGGGTTTCCGCTGACGGCCGCGGCGATGCTCGACGAGCTCGAATTGCGCGCCGGCAAGTGGCTGACCGAGGAGCTGAAGGCACGCGATCCGCGCAGAACGCTCGCCTCACCGGCCCGGGCGGCGGACCTTCTCGCCTCGTACCGCGAGCTGGTGGTGAAGATCGCGGAGAACGCCAAGACCTCCAGCATCCTCGCCGACTACCACTCCGTCTTCTGGCTGCATCACTCCCAGCAGATGGCGCGGCTGTTCACGAACCTGCTGCGCGAGATCCGCGACATCCTGCCGGCGCTCCGCGTCGATGAGACCGATCGCCTGCGCTACTCGCTGCACGCTAGCTGGGTGACGGCGATGCGGGAGAGTGCGGGCGACCGGGGCGGCTTCCTCAACCTCATTCTCGACAACCCGCTGCTGGCGGCCGAGGACGCGATCAATCCCGATCTGCGCGAGCTGCGCAGTTACTTCACCGGCCACCTGCGGCGCGATTACATGGCCTTCCGGGTCTCGTTCGATGAGCTGAAACGCCACGCCACCGAGCAGCAGCGCGATCCGCTCTTCCGCCGCGCGATGATGCTGCTCGGCTATCCGGAGAGCGGCATCTCGACGGTGACGCTGCTCGATCCGCGCGTGCGGCAGCTCCTGGCCGACACCCCCGGCTACCGCCCGGCGCCCGATCACCAGATCTTCGACGGCGTCGCGCGCAAGCTCCTCGAGTACTTCATCGTCCACGCGTTGCGCCGCGGCATCATCTGGATGAAGACCACCGCCGACGGCGATAACGTCTCGGAGGACGGGCAGGAGACTTACTCGCGCGCCATCCGTCCGATGAACTTCGGACGGCGCGGCGTGGTCGAGCCGATCGTCTACCGCTACGGCCTGGTCTACGACATCACCTCCTTCACCCAGACCCTTGGCGAGATCGCCCGCGGCGGCAAAGGAGAGGAACAGACCTCGTACCGGCAGATGCTCGAGTTCCAGCGCGAGCTCGCCGAGATCACCCGGCGGAACGGACTGCAGTTCGAGAAGTTCCTGGGCGACGGCGCGTTCTACACCTCCCGCCGGGCCACGCGCGCCATCCACACCGCGGTCGAGATCCAGCAGTTCTACGCGAAAGCCCGGACCGGCGGCTTCGCGTTCAACAAAGGGATGCGCATCGCCCTCAACTACGGCTACTACCGCCTCCTGCCGATGCAGGTCTCGACGGACGGCACGCAGATCATGGAGTTCTACGGCCCGGGCATCGTCGAGCTCTCGCGCCTCACCACCGGCAAGGCGACGAAGGAGCTCGAGGACATCCAGCATCTCCTGCTCAGCCATGGCTACGATCAGGGCGACGTCTACAAGTTCTTCGCGCCGCTCTCCCGCAGCGTCGGCCGCGCGGAGTCGCTCGAGCAGGAGCGCGAGTTCTACGCCTTCGTCAACGAGAACGGCCACCTGATCAACGAAGGGATCGTCGTCTCCATCCCCTTCCTCAAACAGCTCTCCACCGAGCTCGAAGCGGATAGTCAGAAGACGTATCGCCTGCGCACGTCGTGGAGCGTCTACGTCGGCTTCGCCATGAGCGGCGACGGCGGCTACATCGGCATGCGCCTCCTCGGCAATGTCTCGCTCAAAGGCATCGGCACGCAGGAGATCGGTGAAGTGGTCCACTTCACCGCCGGCCAGGCCGAAGTCTCGATCATCGACGACGCGAAGTCGCTGCTGCAGCTGCTGCAACAGGAGCGCAACCGCAGCGCCGCCCGCAACGTCGGTACCCAGCTCGAAAACGACGGCGAAAGCACCGGTACCGCGGATCTGGTCGTCTGCGAATCACACTTTCACAGCGGCTCGGAGCCGGTGATCCTCGTCGGCGAATGGGATCCTGTCTCGGAGGAAGTGCGCCGCCCGATCCAGCTCGACGGAATGGAGGCGGAGCGGTATGGCCTGGCCGTCCCGCTGACCGCGGAAAAGGTCGAGTCCCAGAGCATCGCCTACCAGAAGCTCTATCGAACGCTGAGCCGCATCGAGACCCTGCCGAGCTTTTCCGTGGATGCGATCCGGCACAACGCGAACTTCAGCGGGTTCATCATCGGAGCGACGGTCGAGCCGCTTTAGCGCGGCTGCGCCGCGAATTGAGGATTGAGGATTAAGGAAGGTGACGCGCGTCCCGATCGCGACTCGCACCGGGCTATCATCGTGCTACACGATCTCGATCACCTGACCTGGCTCGATCGTGAAAAAGGGCCTCCAGCACGCTCCAGGAATTCTACGCCGCATCGTCTCGCACTCGGGCAGCGAGACGAACGATCGGCCGCGGAGCGCTGCCTCAATTCTCAATTCCTCAATTCTCAATCCGCCGCGCCAGCGGCGTCACACGACGGCCTTCGTCTTCCGCATCCAGCTGACGATGCTCGTGATCTTCGGGATCTCGACCTGGCGGTCGAGCGACTCCCAGATCGCGAGCACTTCCTCCCGCTCGCGCGGGTGGTGCGGGGCGGCGCGTCGGACTTCGGGGTCGCTCACGGCGAAGCGGGCGCGGGAGTGCCAGCGGCCGGCTTCGATCGGATCGGCGGCGAAGCGCTGCACGGTGCTGACGACACGGGTGATCTCGTCGTCGGCGATTCCATCGAGGACGATCATCGCGTCGCCGCTCCTGCGTTGCTGGGCGCGGCGTTCCGGCTGCAGCTCGTGTTTGGCGCGGAGCATCGCCACCGCGGAGGCGAGGCGATCGCTGTGCTCGATGACACGGAGGCCGCTGATCGAAAAGGTCTCCCCTTCCGACCGGGCGATGCTGGTCCAGACCACGCGGGCGCGAAGGACCACCGACTGCGCGGTATCGAGGAGCGCGATGGAGACCTTCGCTTCATCGCCGGGCAGCAGCGAGCTGCGGTGGCGGATGCGCAGACCGCTCTCGGAGATCTGCACGATCGAGAACTTCGTTTCGTTGAAGAAGCCGTCGATCTGCCGGCGCGGGATGTAACGCGCGGCGCGGCGCAGTTCGGCTTTCTCGTCGGGCGCCGGCTCCGGGTCGGCGAGCGCGACCGGCGCCGGCACGAGGAGTGGCTCCGGTTGCGGCAGCGGCTCCGGCGACGCGTCTTCCGCAGGTTCGGGGACTGTCTGCGGCGCAGGCTGGTGGGCGGCCGCCTGCGACACCGGTTCACCGGCGATCGCCTGCGGCGCAGGAACCGGCATCGTGGCCAGCGTCTCCGCGCGATAGACGTTCACCAGCGCGTCGCGGAAGAAGCTCTCGAGCTGTTCGAGCGGGATCCGCGGCTCTCCTCCCTGCAGGCGGCAAAGCACCCGTCCACTGGCCAGCAGACAGTCGATGAGCTCCGGTGGTAGGTCGAGGAGACGGGAGGCCTCGTCGGGGGTGAGGGTCGCGGTCAGATTCGCGGTTCGGGCGCGCACGAGGGAGAGCTCATGCGACAGAGATGCCTGATACGTCGCCGGAGTCGCTGGCCCTGTTGCCGGCCGCGAGGCAGCGGCGGATCGACCCGATGAGCCGGCTCGGCATGACCGGCTTCGAGAGCGCCTCGCAAACGGTGGGGAAAAGCTTCCGGATCTCCTGCACTTCGAGGCCGGTGACCACGATCACCGACTCGAGCATGGTCGGCCGCGTGCTCGCGATGTACTCCATCACGTCCGTGCCGCTCAGCTTCGGCAACACGATGTCGAGGACCACCGCGTCGTAGGCGCTCTGCGCGATACAGCCGACGGCTTTTTCGCCGTCGATCGCCAGGTCGACCTCGCAGCCTTCGCGCTCGAGGATCACGCGAAGCGCCGCGCGCGTCATGCTGTCGTCTTCAACGATGAGAACTCTTGGGCGCATGGACGTAAGTCACTCTATCAGGAAAGCGTGCAGTCCGGCACCTCCAAGCTGCGTCTGGTTACCGGGTGATGAAGGTGGCGGCCAGGTCGACGGCAGCGGCAAGATTGCGCGCCTCGGTCGTGCCCGACTTCACCCTCGGACGTAGAGAATGATCTCCGTCACTAATCCATTCCACGCGGATCTTCTTCGACAGTCGATAGTTCGCCACCTCCTCCCTCGTTCCGAACGGATCGCGCTCGCCCTGGATGATGAGAGCGGGCGTCTTCAACTGCTCCAGATGCGCCGTGCGGAGCTGCGCCGGTTTGCCGGGGGGATGAAACGGATATCCGAAGACCACCAGGCCGCGCGCGCCGACCTCGTCGGCAACCATGGAAGCCATCCGCCCGCCCATCGACTTGCCGCCGATGACCAGCTTCGCTCCGCCGCCGAGTTGCTCCACCACCCGCCGCCAGGCATCGAGCAGCACCGGCGCGCGATCGGGGCCGCCCGACTTGTTCCCCTCGCGACGCGCGGCCATGTACGGGAACTCGAAGCGGACCACCCGAATCTCCCGCTCCCCGATCCCCTGCGCCACGATGTTGAGGAACGGCGTGTCCATCGCGCCGCCCGCTCCATGGGCAAGGACCAGGACGTGCGCGGCGTCTTTTGGACCGTCGGTGATCATGTGCGGCCAGCATACAATCCGGGCCACATGCGGAATATCACCGTCGTGCTCCTCCTGACGCTCGCCGTCACCGCCGGCGCAGCCGCGCCCAAAAAGAAGACCCCTCCCCGGCCGGTCACTCACGCGCCACAGCAGCTCCCCCACTCCATCGCCACGTTCCTCCGGACGCTGTCGAGCGACGGCAGCCATCAGGTGACGTTCAAGGCCACGGCGTACGGCCACCGCTTCTTTTTCGAGGAGCCGTCCGGCGTGACGGTCTACCGCTTCGAGAACGGCGACTACGTTCGCGCCGAGTTCCTCCGCGGCGTAAAGCTGCAGGCAGCCGTCAAGCGGTACATGGCGAAGGCGAAGAAGTAGTTCCTCGGTTCCTCGGCGGCGATTGAGCTGTTGAGCTGTTGAGCCGGGAGAAGTTTTTTGATCTCCATCCACTTCTGACGGCTGAACCGCTCAACAGCTGAATCGCCTCCGAGGAGCCGAGGAACCCGAGGAACCGCCCCCCCTCGCCCCCGGGCACGCCTCGCGCAGATTCCGCGCGCGATGACAACAGATGTAATCCAGATTGGCTGGCGGCAGGGTGACTCCCCCGAATCTCTCCTCGAGCGCGAGTGGCTCGTGACCAACGGCCTCGGCGGCTATGCGGCCGGCACCATCGGCGGCACGGCGACACGGCGGTTTCACGGCGCGCTGATCGCCGCGCTCCCCGCGCCCCTCAGCCGGACAATGATGCTCAACCATATCGAGGAGTGGGTGACCGCCGGCGAGACCACCCTCCACCTCGCCAGCAGCGATGCGCTGGAGGAGTTCGCGGTCGAATGCGGCCTCCCGGTCTGGCGCTACGCGGCCGGCGGCATCCGGCTCGAAAAGCGCGTGGTGATGCCGTACCTCCAGAACACGACCTACCTGATCTATCGACTGCTGGAAGGGCCCGCCGGCACGACGCTGCACCTCCGCCCCGCGCTCAACTTCCGCGCGCACGAAGGGCTGCTGAGCGAAGAGCCGTCGGAGCTGTGGGAGCTGACCGAGCACGGCCGCGACCTCGAGATCAGCGAAGGCACTTCCTATCCGCCGCTGCGCCTTTCGCCTCTCGGCGCGAAGGCGACTTTCGAGCGCGCGCCGCGCAAGCTCGCCCATCTCATCTATCGCCTCGAGCAGGATCGCGGCTATGACTACGAGGGCCCGCTCTGGAGTCCCGGCGCCATCCGGATCGATCTCGCCGACGAGGCGGGGCTGATCGTCTCCGTCGAGCCGTGGGAGGTGATCCATACCCTCAGCGCACGCGAGGCCTTCGATGCGGAGACATCGCGGCGCCAGCGGCTGCTCTCGCTCGCCGGCGTCGAAGACAACGTGGCGGCACAGCTCGTCCTCGCGGCCGATCAGTTCCTCATTCGCCCCACCTCACGCGCTGCTGACGCCGCACGCATGAGCGCGAGCGGTGACGAGCCGCGCACCGTCATCGCCGGCTATCACTGGTTCACCGACTGGGGCCGCGACACGATGATCAGCCTCGAAGGGCTGACGCTCGTCACGCGCCGCTTCCGCGAGGCGGGCAACATCCTCCGCACCTTCGCCTCGTACATCCGCGACGGCCTGATTCCGAACATGTTCCCCGAGGGAGAGCATGGCGGGCTGTATCACACGGCCGACGCCACGATGTGGTTCTTCCATGCCGTGCACCGCTATGTCCGATGGACGGACGATCGCGACACGCTGCGCGTGCTGCTGCCGAAACTGGTCGACATCATCGAGCACCACCTGCGCGGGACGAAGTTCTCGATCCACGTCGATCCTCGCGATGGCCTGCTGCATCAGGGCGCCGAGGGGTATCAGCTCACCTGGATGGACGCCAAGTGCGACGGCTGGGTGGTCACACCGCGGCGCGGCAAAGCGGTGGAGATCAACGCCCTCTTCTACAACGCGCTGCGCGTGCTCCAGAAGTATCTGGAGGAAGAGGGCAACCACGACCTGGCCCGCACGATGGCCGAGCATGCCGCTCGTGCACGCGAGTCGTTCAATGCGCGCTTCTGGTTCGAAGATGGTCAATATCTTTACGACGTGCTCGATCCCGACGACGCCGCGTTGCGTCCGAACCAGATCTTCGCGGTGTCGCTCGATTATCCGGTGCTCGACGAATCGCGCTGGCGCCCGGTGGTCGATGCCGTACAGCGCGAGCTCTGGACGCCGGTCGGACTGCGCTCCCTCGCACGGCAGCATCCCGACTACAAGCCGAACTACCACGGCGACCTGCGCACGCGCGACGCCGCCTATCACCAGGGCACCGTGTGGGGCTGGCTGATCGGACCGTTCTTCGACGCGTGGCTGCGCGTGCATGCGGATCGCGCCGGCGCCCGGGAGTTACTGGCCGGATTTCCCGCGCACCTCGGCGAAGCATGCATCGGCACGATCAGCGAAGTGTTCGACGCCGAGGTGCCGTTCACCGCGCGCGGCTGCGCGGCGCAGGCGTGGAGCGTGGCCGAAGTGTTGCGCTGCCTGCACGCGCTGCGGCAGTAATTACTTCTTCAGCAGGTCGAGCACCGCCGCCGTCAGTCCACGCACACCGGTGCGCAGCACCAGGTCCGGCGCGTTCGGCGCGAACTTCGACGAATGCAGTCCCGGCTGCGTGCCGTTCTTGAGCGCCGCCGCATCGGCCGCGCCGAGGGCCAGCAGCGCCGTCGGGATCTTCCCTTCCAGGCCGAAGAGACCAAAGTCCTCGCTGACCATGGCCGGATCGATCTCGACGACGTTATCGGCGCCGAGCTCCCCCGCCACCGCACGCGAGAAGCGCTGCGTCAGCGCGGGCGTGTTGTACGTCGCGGCCACCGATTCGCCGGTGAGGTGCGTGTAGACCGGCGCGCGGTCGTCCGGCATGCCGGCCGCAATCGCCAGGCCGCGCGGGATCCGCTGGATCGATTCGAGGACGCGCGTGCGCACGTCGGGGCGGAACGTGCGGACGGTCATGAAGAGGTTCACCTCGTCCGGGATGATGTTGCGCTTCGTGCCGCCGTCGATCTTGCCGACCGTGACCACCACCGGATCGAGCGGCGAGCGCTCGCGGCTGACGATGGTCTGCAGCGCGAGAATGGTCTCGGCCGCGAGCACCACCGGATCCTTCGTCGTGTGCGGCGCCGCGCCGTGGCCACCGACCCCGCGAATGGTCATGTTGATCGAGTCGGCCGCCGACATGAAGAAGCCCTCGCGATACCCGACTTTGCCCGCTTCGAGGGTGGCCCAGTCGTGAAACGCGATCGCAAAGTCCGGCCGCGCGAAGCGCTCGTACAGACCGTCGGCGAGCATCCCCTCGGCCCCCTTGACCACTTCTTCCGCCGGCTGTCCGATGAGCATCACCGTCCCGCGCCAGCGATCCTTCATCGACGCCAGCATCTGCGCCGTGCCGAGGAGCGTGGTCATGTGCACGTCGTGTCCGCAGGCGTGCATTACCCCGGCGTTCTTGCTCGCGTACGGAAGGCCGGTCTGCTCGGGGACCGGCAGCGCATCCATGTCGCTGCGCACCAGCACCGTCGGCCCCTTGCCGTTGCGCAGCAGCGCGACGACGCCGTAGCAGGTCGTCCCCGGCTCTTTGTAGCGGCCGACACGCTCCGTCACCTCGTACCCGAGCTCGCGCAACCGCTTCGCCACGAAGGCCGACGTCTGCGCTTCCTGCGTCGACAGCTCGGGGTTCGCGTGGAGATGGCGGTACGTCTCGAGCAACGACGGCAGCGCCGCGTGGACGCGTTCGTCGAGCGACTGCGCGAAGAGCGGCGTCGGGAGAAGGAGCAGCAGGACCAGGCGCTTCATGCTGCGTAGAGTAACAAGACGGCGACTCAGCTGCTCGGCTGTTCAGCTATTCAGCTATTCAGCTATTCAGCGACTCAGCTGTTCAGCTATTCAGGCGGCAACATCTCGTGCACGGCGTGAACAGCTGAGTCGCTGAACAGCTGAGCAGCTGCAACACCTCAATAGCTGACCGCCGAACCGCTCTCCGCCACTTCGCTGGCCATCGCCACCATGTTCTTCCCGTGCTTCTTGGCGTAGTACAGCGCCGTGTCGGCGCGGGAGATCAGGTCGGCGCTCGTCGTCCCGTCGTGCGGGAAGAGTGCGACGCCGACGCTGATGGTGATGCGCAGGTTCCGGCCGACGTGCGGCAAGGGGAAATCGCGCCGCTCGATCAGCTCGCGGAAGCGGTTCGCCGCGTCACGCGCCGAATGCGCCGGCGTGTCGGGGAAGATGATCGCGAACTCCTCGCCGCCGTAGCGCGCCACGACGTCGCTGTCGCGGGCGTTGCGCATCAGCTCCTCGACCAGCCCCTTCAGGATGTCGTCGCCGATCGGATGGCCGAAGGTGTCGTTGATCCGCTTGAAGTTGTCGATGTCGACCATCGCCAGCGCCATCTCGTGGCCGGTGCGCGCGTGACGGTGGATCTCCTTCGCCAGCGACTCCTGAAAGTAGCGATGGTTGTACGCCGGCGTGAGCGCATCGATGAACGTCAGCCGTTTGATCTCGTCGTACTGCCGCGCCGACTGCAGCGCCGTGACCGCCTGCGTGGCGAAGACCTCCAGGGTCTGCACCTTCTCGATGGTCGGCACTTTGCGGTCGTGCGGATCGCGAACGGAGAGGTAGCCGATCATCTGCTCGGCGCTCATCAGAGGCACGAGCAGCATGTCGTTCTCGTGCCATTCATCCGGCTTGAGGAAACCGTCGTCCATGTCCTCGGGGCGGACGAAGAAATCGTGCTCGCTCTGCCGCAGGGCGGTGTGCGAGACGAAGAACGAATTCGAGACGCGGAACTCCTGATTGAAGAACGCCGTGATCTCGGCGGAGGAGACGCGCTTCTTGCGCACTTCCTCCCATACGTCGTCCAGCCCCGCCTGCGCCCTTCGGACGAACTCATCGCGCCGGGCGTCGAACAGCGCGAAGACCACGACCTCGAATCCGAGCGCGTTGCGGATGGCCTGGGCGATGCGGGTCAGGGCCGCGTCGATCTCGAACTGGCCGATCAGCGAGTTCGAGACGTCGAGAATGGTGGCCATCGTCGCGGCGTGGCTCTCGAGCTGCACCGTCTTCTCCCGCATCTCGCGGCGCAGCAACTGATCCTGCAGCGACAGCGCGGTCTGGTTCACGAGGAGCGTCAGCAGATTGAGGCTGCCCGTCTTGAGGATCGACAGGTCCTCGGTCTCGAAAATGAGGATGCCGTAGATGATCTCCGGCGTCTGGATGCCGATCAGGACCTGCGTCGCCTCACCGCTCGACAGCGGGAAGCGCCGCATGGCGCTGTGGAAGACGAACGCGCGGCTCGGCGCCGACTGCGCGAAGCCGGCCGAGTCGACCCAGCGCAGCACCTCCTGATCGGTCGGCATGCACTCGCCGAAGCGGTAGACGGTGCCCGGCACGTCGGGATTCGCTTCCCACGTCACCACCGCGCACGCCTTCATCCTGGCCAGCTTTGTCAGGAGCGCCGTCAGCCGGACCAGCGTCTCGTGATCGCCTTCCGCCGAAAGGATCTGCGTCGCGCTTTCCGTGAGGATGGCCAGCTCTTTGTTGCGCCGCGTGAGGTCGACGTTCTGCGCGTCGACGTCGGCCGCGGTGCGCATGGTGTACGCGAGCACGATCAGCGGCAGCACCGCAAAGGTGAAGCCGACCGCGCCGTAAGCCTGGAAGAGCATCACCGCAATCGCGACGATCGGACTGACGAGCAGCAGCATCTTCCCTTGCGCGATCAGCAGCTCGCGAAAGTCGAGCGGCGCCGCCCCTTCCTCGAGATAGCGCCGGGCCGAGGTGAACCCGAGCGAAGCTACCACGTAGCCGATCAGAAGGAGGATGTATCCCGCCACCTTGGCCATCGGCTTCGCGTCGGGCGCGACGGCGAGCGAGTAGAGCAGCCCCACCACCGCGTACGAAAGCGCGAGCTGCGCCGCGTTGTAGAACGGTTCGAGCGTCCAGCTGCGGCTCGCCGCCGAGCGATATGCCGCGTACGCCACACCGCCGGTGAGCATCGCCACCAGCGCGATCCCGGGGCTGTGGAAGAGGATCAGCGCCGCGAACACGATCGCCGCCTCGAAGCCGACCGAGGTCTCCGCCGGCTCGATGCGCAGAAAGAGCACGAGGAAGATCAGCGCCGCGAAGAAGAACGCGTACTGCGTCTCCTGCAGCGAATGCGTCGCCACTGCCGACACCGCGAGCAGCACGGCTACGACCAGAGCCGCGCTCTGACAGATCCGGAACAGAGATGTGCGAGACATGCTGAAGGCACTACGCGCTGCAAATGGGCGAAGCGGTCATTGTACGGCAGGACCCACTACAATCCGCGCCCATGTATCGCCCCGTGATCGGCCTCGAGGTCCACGCGCGCCTTCTGACGCGCACGAAAATCTTCTGCGCCTGCCCCACCGCCTTCGGCGCGCCTCCCAATTCGCAGGTCTGCCCGGTCTGTCTCGGATACCCGGGCGCGCTGCCGGTGCTCAACGGTCACGCGGTCAGACTCGCGATCCGGATGGCGCTCGCCACCGGATGCGAAATTCACCTTCGCTCGATCTTCGCCCGCAAGAATTACTTCTACCCCGATCTGCCGAAGGGCTATCAGATCTCGCAGTTCGATCGGCCGCTCGCCACGAACGGGCGGATCAACGACGTGCGCATCACCCGCATCCATATGGAAGAGGATGCCGGGAAGCTGCTGCACGAGAGCGACGCCTCGCTGGTCGACCTCAATCGCGCCGGCACGCCGCTCATCGAGATCGTCAGTGAGCCCGACATCACCAGCAGCGAGCAGGCCGCTGCCTACCTCACCCGCCTGCGCCAGATGCTCATGTACGCCGAGGTCTGCGACGGCAATATGGAAGAAGGCTCGCTGCGCTGCGATGCGAACGTCTCGGTCCATCGCGAAGGGGAGCCACTCGGCACGCGCACCGAGGTCAAGAATCTCAACTCCTTCCGCTTCCTCGGCCGCGCCATCGATTACGAGATCCAGCGCCAGATCGCCGTGCTCAAAGCCGGCGGAAAGGTCACGCAGGAAACGCGGCTCTACGATCCGGTGGCGGGCGAGACGCGGGTCATGCGCTCGAAAGAAGAGGCGCACGACTATCGCTACTTCCCCGATCCCGATCTGCAGCCGCTCGAGATCACCCGGCAGCTGATCGACGAGATTCGCGCCACGCTGCCGGCCATGCCGCACGAACGGATCGAGCGCTACCAGCGCGAGCTCGGCATCCCGCTCGCGGACGCCGAAGTGCTGGTGATGAGCCGCGGCGTCGCCGATTACTTCGAAGCCACGGCCAATGAAGCGAAGAACGCACGCGCCGCCGCGAACTGGGTGCGCAATGAAGTCCTGCGCGTCCTCAATGACCGCAAACTCGAGATCGAGGATTACAAAGTCACGCCCAGTGCATTGGCGCGGCTCATTCGCTTGATCGACAGCGGCGCCATTGGCGGCAAGGTGGCGAAAGAAGTCTTTGAAGAAATGTCGACGAGCGGCGAAGAGGCCGAAGCGATCGTGGATCGGAAAGGGCTCGGACAGATCAGCGATCCCGCCACCATTCGCGAAGTGGCGCGGCGCATCCTTGAGCAGAACGCCGCGCAGGTCGCACAGTACAAAGCAGGACAGCAGAAGGTATTCGGGTTTCTGGTCGGTCAGCTCATGAAAGAAATGCGTGGAAAAGCAAAGGCCGATCTGGCTAATGAGATCCTGCGCGAATTGATCGGCTGATCCCCCGCTGCGCGGCGGAATTACCGCATCATCTTCTCGAACGGACTCTCGGTCTTCGTATATCCGGCCGGCATGACGAACACCGTCGCAGGCACCGCCTTCTTCTGAATGGCCGTCACAGTAGTGGTGGTGACGTTGGTCACCTCGACCGTGTTCTGCTTGACGCGCACGGTGGCCACCTGCTTGAGCGGAAATCCCTTGATGGCGGCGCTCTGTGCGGCAATGACGGTGTCGAGCTCCTCGATCCCGGTCTTGAATGCACGGGTCTGAAACAGGTTGGCGTATTCGGCGCCGATGTCCGGCGTAGCCCAGGTCTCGGTGGTGGTGTTCATCGACATGCGCAGGGTCTGGCCGACCGCGTTGATGACGATGTCGAACGACGCCTCCACGACCGACTTGCGGGTCGGATAGCCCTCCACCTTTCCGCCGTCCCCCGCGTCGCGGACGCTCACCTTCTCGTTCTCGATCCGGAAGCCCATCATCCGGCGCATGTTGTCGAGCATCGCGCCGCCGCCGGAGAGATCGGCCGCATTCAGGACGTAGTAGGTCTTGTTGGTGGGATCTGTGATGGTGATCGTGCTGCCGCCGTCGCGCGACAGCGCCATCGCGCCGCTCTTGAACATCGTGCCGTCGCCACTGGAGAGATCGACGCGCATGTCGCGCCCCTCGGCCTGCACGGTTCCGGCGATCTTCGTCGACGCCAGACCGGTCGATACGCTCTCGAAACGATAGGTCAGTCCGGCCATGGCCGGAACGGCCGCGAGCGTCACTAAGACGCATGCAATCAGACGTTTCATGACGCTGATTACACCGCCCGTGGGACGTGAATTCCGTGTGCTATGATCCGCGCCGCTCCAACAGGCGTAATTCTTTGTAGATGAACAGACTTAGGAGGTCTTTCCTTGCGTCTCGCCACCCGCACCGCAATCTTGTTTTCTCTCACGTGTCTTCTGAGTGGCCACGCATTCGCGTCGGGCTTCTCGATTTTTGAACAGGGCGCCAAAGCCAGCGGTATGGCCGGTGCGTTCGCCGCCACCGCCGACGACCCCAGCGCCATCTTCTACAACGTGGCCGGCCTCGCGCAGCAGCGCGAGATGTCGATCCTCGGCGGCGCGACCTTCATCAACTTCACCAACGAGTTCAACGGCGACCCGAACGACCCGTTCACCTCGGGCACCCAGGGGCAGTTCGCACGCCACACCTTCGTCCCGCCCAACGGCTACGCCATCCTCCCGATCGGCAACAACATCACCGTCGGCGTCGGTCTCTTCGCCGCCTTCGGCCTGCGCACCGACTGGGAAGACCCGTGGGTCGGCCGCTTCATCTCGCGTGACGCCGACCTCAAGACCACCTCGGTGAACCCCGGCGTGGCCTGGCAGACCTCCGACGGCCGCATCGCCATCGGCGCCGGCGTCGAGTACCGCCGTGCGCGCGTCATCCTCAGCGCCAATCGCGGTGCGCTGAACCCCTTCACCGGCCGCTTCGTCGATGTCGCCAACACCCGCCTCGTCAGCGAATACGGGCACGACATCGGCTGGAACGCCGGCATCCTCTTCAAGCCGACCGAGCGCTTCCGCCTCGGCGCCTCCTACCGCACTGACATGGACATCGAGCTCGAAGGCGAAGCGGAGATCAACCAGATCACCACCGGCAACGCCCAGTTCGACGCCATCATCAGCTCGCAACTGCCGCCCGACCAAGGCATCAACACCATCTTCCCCTTCCCGGCCATTGCCGCGATCGGCGTCGCGTTCAGCCCGAACGACCGCTGGGACATGGAGTTCGACATCACCCACATGACCTGGAGCCGCTTCGACGAGCTGAGGGTCAACTTCGAAACGACCCCCGCCGCCGGCTTCACCCGCCCGCAGCACTGGAACGACGCCTCCGCCTACCGCTTCGGCGTCAATCACAACGCTACCGAGAACTTCGACGTCCGCTTCGGTCTCGTGTACGACGAGAACCCGCAGCCGGTCGAAGCCGTGAGCCCGCTGCTGCCGGACTCCGATCGCATCGGTGCAACCCTCGGCGCCGGCTGGCACAGCGGACCGTGGATCGTCGACGGCTCGCTCATGGTCCTCCACTTCAAGGATCGCAGCACGGAAGGCCGTAACGAGGAGAGCTTCAACGGGACGTATGAAACCGACGCGCTCCTCTGGAGCATCAACTTCGGGTACCGCTTCAACCACTAAGGAGACCTCATGAAAAACATCGCAAAGATCGCAGCGGCCGTACTCGTCGCAACGTTCATTGCCCTTCCCTCGTTCGCCGCACCGGGATCGGCCGACTTCACCCGCTTCGTCGCCATCGGCGACAGCTATGGCGCCGGATACGTGAGCGGCGGCATCGTCGCCGAGCACCAGTACTTCTCCTGGCCGGCCATCATCGCCCGCCAGGTCGGCTATCGCATCTGCGAGGCCCGCGATACCGCGGCGAGCAACTGCTTCGCGCAGCCGATCGTCTCCTCGCCCGGCATCCCGTCGCTGCTGTCGCTGCAGAACCTGCAGGGCTCCATCGTGAAGCTGCCGGGACAGGGACAGCCGCTCCTGCTCAACTTCGCCCGCCCCTACAACAACCTCTCCGTTCCGGGTGCCACGGTCACCGACGTCATCACCATCAAAGGCAATGAGTCGCAGACCTCGATCTCCGCGCTGATCCTGCGCGGGATCGGCACGCAGCTCGAGCAGGCCATCGGCCAGAACCCGACCTTCGTCGCGATCTGGATCGGCGGCAACGACCTTCTCGGCGCCGTCGGCTCGGGCAACCCGAATGCCCTCACTCCGGTCGACCGGTTCCGCACCTCGTACGAGACGATGCTCAACGCGCTGATGGCGCGCCTGCCGAACGCCGGCCTCGTGGTCGGCAACCTGCCGACGTCCGCCAACTCGCTGCCGCTCGTCGCCACCGTCCCGCCGTTCCTCACCAACAACGGTCAGGTGGTCCTCGGTCCGAACGGCCAGCCGATCTTCTTCGTCGCCGATCTCGGCGGCGGTCAGTTCGGTCAGCTCCCCGCCGGCAGCTACGTGCTGCTCTCCGCGGCCGCCAAGCTCCGCACCGGTTACGGCATCCCGGCCGCGTTCGCGCAGATCCCGCCGTTCAACCAACTCCCCGACGTCGGCAAGCCGCTGTCGGACGCGGACGTCCTCACGCCGACCGAGATCGCTGCGATCGTCACCCGCGCCAACGAGTACAACGCCGTGATCAGCCAGCTCGCCTCGGCGCGCGGCATCCCGGTGGCTGACATCAAGGGCCTCTTCGACCGCGTCACCGTCAACCCGCAGACCGGCGCCGGCGGCCTGAACATCGGCCCGATCCGCGTCACCAACGCCTTCGTCTCGGGCGGCTTCTTCAGCCTCGACGGCGTGCACCTGACGGACCTCGGCTACATCCTCTTCGCCAACGAGTACATCAAAGCGATCAACGCCGGCTACGGCACGAAGATCCCGCTGGCCTCGGTCACGCAGATCTTCGCCAACAACGGCGCCTTCTTCCCCGAGACCTCGGGCCAGAGCCTCGAGCTGAGCAGCGAAGCAGCGGCGCAGATCCCGCTGGTCTTCCTCCGTCCGACCGTCGGTAAAGGCCGCATGGTCAAGCACTGATTCACATCACAGGCAGTAACGAGAAGGGCGGCCGAATGGCCGCCCTTTCTTTTGATCTCGACGTGTTCTCACGTTCCTGCCGGCCGTCCGCGCGGTGAGGGGCGGGAGATGTCGATCATCGCCATCCGCTCCTTCTCGTCGTACCAGCAGTGGAAGCGTTTGATGCCCGGGACCTCGATATCGTAGAAGCGGAAGAAGCTCGGCACGTGCAGCGAGGTCGATTTCTCCGACTGCCGGATCTTGGCCGCCCCTTCTTCCTTCCGGTCGAGCGGCTTGATGCCGATCAGCTTGCGTTTCTTGTCGTAGTAGAGATTCGCGCTGGTCTTGCCGCGGAGCCGCAGCATGTTCGCCACCGGAGACGGCAGGCGGATGAGCCGCGACTGCACGATGGTCGCCGAAGCGGGAAAGCGTTCGAATTCTGGCTGCGGCTCCCACTTCTCAAAAGCCATATACCGACTCCTCACCCACCCCGAACCCGTTAGGCGTACAGGTAGCGATCATAAAAACTCGCACCATTTTGTCAACAATTAATCGCACTCGATTCGAAGCGGGAAAACATGTGCCAACCCTTCCTTATTCTGCAAATAATCGCCAATCATTCCGAAATCCGGCGTCGTTCCGCTAACGCAAACGACGTGCATATTTGTCGTAAGTGATTGATGCACAAGGGTTGGGCACCCATCGCGCAAGAGCCTGTCGCTGGCGTGCCGGGCGCGGCCGTGAGTGCCGAAAAGGCCGCCGCAGCAACTTGTAAACATATTGACCATCTCCGCTTTTCGGTGACGAAAAACGGTCTTACCCGGCGGTACGATGCCTTGGTGGCCGCACTGACGATCGCATCCGTCGAGCTGCATCCCGTACGAGTCGCGCTGATCGTCGCGATCCTGGTGGCGTGCTCGCCGGGTGCGAAAGAAAGCCGGCACCACGCCGTCCCAGAGCCCGTGGTGCCGCCGGAGATTGCATCGCTGGCTCTCGACTCGTTACGCGCCGCCGCTGAGATCAAGATGAGCGGCGATGCAGGCGCGGTCGTGCGCGAGCATGCGCTGTCACCGCGATATGCAGCGGCCATGTCGAAACACTTTGCGCTCATGCGCGAGCTGCATCTGGTCGGACTGCAGTCGCGCGTCCGTTACCCTCGCTCGACAGTCTCGGTACGACACGAGCAGTTCTGCGAACAGGGCCTCGTCGCGCATCTGGTCGTGACAGCGATGGTGCGCCACGACATGGAATCGATCGCGCCCGCGAGCGGCGCACCGCCGTACACCGCGGCCCAGGAAGAGCACGTGTTCCGGTTCGCGCGGCGTAATGACGGGACGTGGGTCATGACGAACCATCACGAGATCGACCTCGCGGAGATGCACCAGGAAGAGCTCGCGGCGCGACTGCGAAACCCGTGCGGCCGTGCAAGCTCGAGGTAAGCGTGCGCGGCACACGACGACGGCACCAGCCTATTTCTTCTTCACACGCTCACCAGTCGAGCGGAACGTGGTCCCGCTGCGTGGCGGGATCGCCATGCGGTCGACTTGCTGCAGATTCCTCCGTAGCGTTGTCAGTGCAAGTTGAAGCATGGCCGGGTGCTCGATCTTCAGCTCACCACGCTCCCACCGGGCGATCGTGTTCGAGCTCACCGAGAGCTTTCGTCCCAACTCTGCCTGACTGAAGCCAAGCGCCTCGCGCTCGCGTTTCAGGTTTGCACCGTCAGCCTGGGCCGCATCAGCGTCCGTTCCGGCCGGTTGCTCATGCATCCCGAGATCGGTCGTATCGACGATCTTGCTTGCTCTTTCGAGGTCCAGCCCGATCAAACGGCCATCGTTGTCGAAATCGAGCACAACACCTGGCGCAGCTTCGAGCGAATCAGAGTACGGTCGTTCCGCAAGGGTGAGATAGAGCGAGTCTGATTTTCGGTCGTAGAAATACTTCATCGCTCTCTCCTCCGTTCGAATGTGCGGTCAAAAAACGCATTCAGCAATGTGCCGTCCGGTTCCGTGACCACCCGGATGTAGTGCGCTGCCTCCGCCACGTATCCCCAGTACCGAACACGGTGGTCGTCCTGAACTTCAGTTGCGACCGGATTCTCGACCACCCGTTCGCACCACTCACGACGGATGCCGCGATCCGCGATCTTCCTCTCGAAGTAGTCGGTCGTCCGCACCTTAATCATATACGTCAGGTATAGCCCTTGGGAAGCGTTCCGCATTGCGGCAGCCGCCCTTCGTCCATTCAATCCAGGCATCCATCCTGCGGCTGTAATCACGTCCACGCATCGCTTCCTGCACCTCCTCACCCAAAGTACGACCGGTCGAGCGCGCGATACTGGATCGCCTCCGCCACGTGGGCCGCGCCGATCCGTTCCTCCCCTGCCAGATCGGCGATCGTCCGGGCGGTCTTCAGCACGCGGTCGTGGGCGCGGGCGGAGAGGCCGAGGCGCTCGATGGCGCCGAGGAGCAGGCGGCGTGACGAGGGGTCGAGCTCGCAGCAGCGGCGCATCTGGCGCGACGACATCTCTGCGTTGCAGCGGATCGGCAGTTGCGTGAAGCGCTGTTGCTGGATCTCGCGTGCCGCATCGACGCGGGCGCGAATGACCGACGACGGCTCGCCCCGTTCGAGCGAGGTGATCTCCTCCCCTTGCAGCGCGGCCACTTCGACCTGCAGGTCGATCCGGTCGAGGAGGGGGCCGGAGATTTTGGCGAGGTAACGCGCGATCTGATGCGGCGTACAGGTGCAGTTGCGGCGCGGCGCGTTATAGTAGCCGCAGGGGCACGGGTTCAGGGCCGCGGCCAGCATGAAGCGCGACGGGAAGGCGATGGTGCGGGCGGCGCGGGTGAGGGTGACGAGGCCGTCTTCCATCGGCTGGCGCAGGACCTCCAGCGTCTCGCGGCGGAACTCGGCCAGCTCGTCGAGGAACAGCACGCCGTGATGCGCGAGGCTCACTTCGCCGGGACGCAGCGGTGTTCCTCCCCCCGCCAGGCCGGCCGTGGTGATGGTGTGATGCGGGGCGCGGAACGGCCGCCGCGTGAGGAGGCTGGCGTGCACCGGCAGCGTTCCGGCGACGGAGTGGATCTTCGTCGCGGTCATGCACTCCTCGCGGGAGAGCCGCGGCAGGATCGTCGTCAGCCGCCGGGCCAGCATCGTCTTGCCGGAACCGGGCGGTCCGATGAGGAGGACGTTGTGCCCCCCCGCGGCCGCGACCTCGAGCGCCCGTTTGGCGATGGTCTGGCCGCGGACGTCGGCGAAGTCGATCGGCTCGCGCTCTTCGTCGACCGCCGGCGGCGGAGGGGGCGTCGGGGCGATGACCGCCGTTCCGCGGAGGTGCTCGAGCAGCGCCGGCAGATGGCGGACGGCGACGACCGGCACCTGCTCGACGGCCGCCGCTTCATTGGCGTTCGCGGCCGGGACGATCAGCTCGCGGACGGCGGGGTCGCCGGCCAGCGAGGCGGAGATCGAGAGCGTGCCGCGGATCGGCACGAGCGTCCCGTCGAGCGAGAGCTCGCCGGCGAAGACGCGTCCTTCGACCGCCTTCTGCTCCAGACCGTCGAGGGCGATCAGGACGGCCAGCGCGATCGGCAGGTCGAAGCCGGAGCCTTCTTTTTTGACGTCGCCGGGGGAGAGGTTGACGGTGATGTGCTTGACGGGGAAGAACACCCCGCACTGGCGGAGGGCGGAGCGTACGCGGGCGTACGACTCGCGCACCGCCACATCGGGCAAACCGACGATCGTGAAACCGGGCTGCTGTGCGTTCCGCACGGCCGACTCGACGACGATCCGAACGGCATCAATTCCGTGGGTTGCTGCGCTCCAGACTTTGGCGAGCATAAGCGGGCCACGACCCGCGGAAGTCCCTGCAGGCCGAGGCTACCTCGGAAGGGACTTCCCTCGCAAGGGAGCGTTTCGGCGATGCCTGCAGGGCGCTGTCATTGCAAGAGCATCGAGGAAGGAGAAACGAGAGCATGCGCGTAGCGGTTCCGCACAACACCACCAAGGCAAACGCCCGGGCCACGGTCGACCGGAAACTCGATGTGATGCTGCGTCAGTTCGGCGGGCACGCCGAGGATCTCCACCATGAGTGGATCGGCGACACGCTCCGGTTCAAGGGAAAAGCACGCGGCTTCTCGATCGAGGGGACGGTGGAGATCACGGAGGCGGCGGTGATCGTCGACGGGAAACTGCCGTTCCTGGCGTTGCCGTTCGAGGGGCGCATCCGCGAGGCGGTCGAGCGGGAGGCCTCGGCGATGTTTCCGGCGGGTGGAGGTACGATGCGCGCCTGACGGCGGCGCGCATCGTCAGTCGACGTTCAGGATTTTCTTCAGCGCGTCGACGTTCGGATCGACGAAAAGCCGGCCATCCACTTCTACAGCCGGATCGGATCCGAGATGATAGGTGTACGCCTTGTACTCTTCGGGCCGCACGAGCTCGTGCTCCACGCGAAACTGCCTCAAAAAACCTGCGACCAAGCTAGTCTTGTGTCGCTTACTACCGGGGAAGAACCTCACGGTCATCTGCTCCCCCTCCCTTCCCTATGGGTCCACATTCTGTTTTGTATGGATATGCGAACGGTATTCCTCCTTTGTACGGAAGTCAAATAACGAAGGTCTAGCCGCTGATGCGATTCAACCATCTGAACCGTAAAGTTCACTACTGGCTGTCGATCGTGGTCGCCCTCCCGCTGGTCGTCACAGCGGCGACCGGCCTGCTCCTCCAGTTCAAAAAGCAGCTGCCGTGGGTGCAGCCGAAGGAACAGCGTGGCGCCGCCGGGGCGCCGACAGTCACGTTCGAGCAGGTCCTGGCTGCCGCGCAGAGCGCCCCCGAGGCAGGAGTGAAAACGTGGGAGGACATCAGCCGGATCGACGTCCGGCCCGACCGCGGGCTGCTGAAAGTGACCACCGGGACGAAGTGGGAGATTCAGATCGATACGACCAGCGGCCAGGTGCTGCAGGTGGCGTATCGGCGCTCGGACATGCTGGAGGCGATGCACGACGGCTCGTTTTTCAGCAACGCCGCCAAGTACGGGCTGTTCATCCCGAGCGGGATCTGCCTGCTCGTGCTCTGGGCGAGCGGGTTGTACCTGTTCGCGCTGCCGCTCTGGCGGAACTGGCGGAAACGCCACCGCAAGGTCGCCTGAAGCCGGGCGGGATCACGTTCAGACGTCGCGGATCACGTTCACACGATCTCAGATCACGTTCACACGATCTCAGATCACGTTCACGCGTTAGTCGGCCACGCGTTTGTCCTCCGAAGGGGACAATCCGGCGGCCGGGTAGCCGATCAGCACCGCCTCCATTACGCCACCACCGCTTCCCGATACTGCACCTCGTACAGCTTCCGGTACAGCCCTTCCATCCGCATCAGCTCTTCGTGCGTGCCGCGCTCGCGGATCTCGCCGTGATGAAAGACGAGGATGGTGTCGGCGCTGCGGATGGTCGACAGGCGGTGGGCGATGACGATCGAGGTGCGCCCTTCGAGAAGGGTCTGGATCGCCTCCTGGATCAGCAGCTCGGTCTCGGTGTCGATCGAGGAGGTCGCTTCGTCGAGGATCAGCACCGGCGGGTTGAAGGCCAGCGCCCGGGCGAACGACAGTAACTGCTTCTCGCCCACCGATAACCCGGCGCCGCGTTCCCGCACGGTGGCGGCGTAGCCTTCCGGCAGTCGAGAGATGAAGCGGTCCGCCTGCACGCGGAGGGCCGCAGTCCGCACGGCCTCCTCGGAGATGAGCGGGTCGCCGAGGGAGATGTTCTCGCCGATGGTGCCGTTGAAGAGGAAAAAGTCCTGCTGCACGATGGCGAAGAGGCGCCGCAGCGAGGCCAGCGTGTACTGGCGGATGTCGACGCCGTTGATCAGGATCTCGCCCTTTTGCGGCTCGTAGAAACGGAGCAGCAGCGCGGTGACGGTGGTCTTGCCGGCACCGGTGTGACCGACCAGCGCCACCCGCTCGCCGCGCTCCACGCGGAAGGAGACGTTGCGCAGCACCCACTGCGGCGCCTCCCCTTCCTTCGGCTCGTTGTACGCGAAGGTGACGTTGCGAAACTCGATGGTCTGCAGCTCGCGGACTTCGAGCTTCCCCTCGTCCTGGATGCGCACCGGCGTGTCGAGCATCTTGAAAATGCGCTCGCTGGCCGCCATCGCAGCCTGGAGGATGTTGTACTTTTCGGAGAGGTCGGAGATCGGCTCGTAGAAGCGCTGCGCGTACTGGAAGAACGCCACCAGCACGCCGACGGAGAGCGTCCCCTGGATGACCTGCCCCCCGCCGTACCAGACGATCAGGGCGATGCCGACGGTCTGAATCAGCTCGATGACCGGATAGAAGATGGCGTAGTAGAAGATCGAGTCGAGGTTCGCGGCGCGATGACGCTCGTTGAGGTCCTCGAACTTTTTCATCTCTTCGTTCGTCCGGTTGAACAGCTGCACCGTCGACATGCCGGAGATGTGCTCCTGCAGGAAGGCGTTGATCGCGGCGATGCGCGTGCGCACCTGGCGATAGGTCTTGCGCGCGCCGCTGCGGAACCAGATCGAGGCGAGGATGATGAACGGGGTGATGCTGAACAGCACCAGCGCCATCTTCCAGTTCATCCAGAACAGCATGCCGACGATGCCCGCCAGCACGAAGATGTCGCCGAAGATGGCCACGAATCCGGCCGTGAACAGCTCGTTGAGCGCGTCGACGTCGGTGGTCACGCGCGTCATCAGGCGACCCACGGGATTGCGGTCGTAATACTGCACGTCGAGACGCTGCAGATGCCCGAAGATCTGCTTGCGCAGGTCGTACATGATGTACTGACCCATCAGGTTCATCAGGATCATCTGCGTGTAGAGCACCGCGAAGCCGCCCACCAGCGCGATCAGGTAGAGCACCGTCGCGTAGTTGATCCCGGTGATCGGGTCGAAGCTCATCCCGCGCGAGGCCAGCCAGTCGCCGATGGTCCGGCTGATGCCGATCGTCGAACCGCCACCCACCGGCTTGACGTAAAGGTCGATGGCGATGGCGGTAATGGCCGGTCCGGCCAGCTGAAAGATCGATGAGCAGATGACCAGCAGCACCGAGAAGCCGGCCCGCAGGCGGTACGGCTTGAGATAGGTCAGCAGCCGGCGCGTGAGCCCCGCGTCGAAGGCTTTGACCGACTCCTCTTCATGCCGCTCGATCACGCTATGTCCTCCAGCTCCGCCTCGATGGTCTGGCGGCGATAGAGATCGGCGTAATAGCCGCCCTTGTCGAGCAGCGTCTCGTGCGTTCCCCGCTCGACGATCTGGCCGTCGTCGAGCACGATGATGTGATCGGCGTCTTTCACCGAGGAGACGCGGTGCGAGACGATCAGCACCGTCCTCCCCTGCCGCACTTCCTGCAGCGACCGCAGGATCCTCTCCTCGGTCTGCGTATCGACGGCGCTCAGCGCGTCGTCGAGGACCAGGATCAGCGGGTTGCGGATCAGCGCGCGGGCGATGGCGGTGCGCTGCTTCTGCCCGCCGGAGAGCGTGATGCCGCGCTCTCCGATGATCGTGTGCAGCCCCTGCGGGAACGCGGCGACGTCGGGCGAGAGGCCGGCCAGGGCGGCGGTGCGGTCGACCTCTTCATCCGTGGCGTCGCCCCGTCCGAAACGGATGTTCTCCGCGATCGATTCGGAGAAGAGGAAGGTCTCCTGCGGCACGACACCGACCCAGCCGCGCAACTGCGCGAGCGGGATCGCTTCGATCGGCCGCTGGTCGAGATAGATCGTTCCGGGCGGCGGGTCGAACGTGCGCGTGATCATCGAAAGCAGCGTCGATTTGCCGCTGCCGGTCCGGCCGACGATGCCGACGGTCTGGCCGTGGCGCACGGAGAGGTTGACGTTCTGCAGCACCGGGCGGAGACCTTCGCCGTACGAGAAGGTCAGGTCGCGGATCTCCAGATCGCCCCGCGGTTGCACGTCGATGCGCGTGCCGTCGTCGGCATCGGGGGCGACGTTCCAGATGTCGTGCAGCCGCTTCATCGAGGCCATGCCGCGCTGAAAGAGGTTCATCACCCAGCCAAGCGCGATCAGCGGCCAGATCATCCGGCCGAGATAGAACTGGAAGGCCACGAAGGCGCCGAGGGTCATCGTGCCGCCGACGATCTTCCGGCTGCCGAGGTAGAAGACCACCACGAACATGATCCCGATCAGCATGTGCAGCGCGGGATAGAAGGTGGCGGTGAGGCGGATGAGCGACCGGTTGCGCTCTACGTACTCGCGGTTCATCTTCTTGAACGTCGCCAGCTCGTGCTGCTCCTGCGTGAAGGCGCGCACCACACGCACGCCGGCCAGGTTCTCCTGCACCCGCGCGGAGATGTCGCCGAAGTACTCCTGCACCGCCTTGAAACGGAGGTGGATCTTCTCGCCGAAGAACTTCACCATCCCCGCCACGATCGGGACGGCAATGAGGGAGATGAAGGCCATCGAGCGATCGATGCGCAGCATCATCACGAACGCGCCGATGACCACCAGCAGCGAGGAGAGCGAGTGCATCGTGGCGGGGCCGATCAGCATGCGCACCGAGCCGAGGTCGTTCGTCGCGCGCGCCATCAGATCGCCGGTGCGCTGCTCCTGGTAAAAGCGGAGCGGAAGGCTCTGCAGGTGCGCGTAAAAGTCGTTGCGCATGTCGTACTCGATGTGCCGCGACGCGCCGATGATGATCGTCCGCTGGAGGTAGAGGAACACCCCTTCGATGGCCGCCGCACCGATCAGCAGCACGCCGTAGCGGATCAGCGTCGATTGCGTGAAGCTGCTGCTCGTCAGCTCGTTCACCCCGTTGCCGATGATGAGAGGCTTGAGCAGCGAGAAGGCGGACGAGCCGACGACGCAGAGCGCGCCGAGCGTCAGACGGCCGCGGTAGAGACGAAAGTAGTGGAGCAGGCGTCGGGTCGGGGTCACAGACCGGGGATTCTATCGAACGATGAACGAGGAGAGATGAGCGATGAACCTCAGCGGACTGCTCGTTTCTCTCTCATCTCTCATCTCTCATCTCTCATCGTTCATCGCTCGCCGTCAGCTCTTCGCGCAACGGAATCCGCTTCAGCTCCAGCAGCGTGATCCGCAGCACCGATCCGAGCGTGAATCCGGTTGGAAAGCAGTGCGGGATGCGCAGGCCGGCGCCGCTGAGCTCGAAAAAGTCGAGTGGCGGGCGTCTGCGGGCGAGGTTGTAGACCAGCTTGCGGGGGAGGTCTTCGCGGTCGTCGACATTGAGGTGCAGCGGCTGGAGGTAGTAGCCGAAGTGCATGTCGCGGATGGAGGGGACGCCGCCGCCGAACTCCGGCAGGGTGACGCTCAGCGTCAGCGCGCCGAAGATCCAGTTCTCCTGCGCGAACTCGCCGCGCCAGAAGTCCTCTTCGTCCTCCGAGAGATGTTCGAGCCTCAACGGAACCGCTCCATCATCTGCTCGAACGCCGCGGCACCGCGATAGCCTTCCAGCCGCTCGCGCGCGTTGCCTTCGCCGTCGGCCACGACGATGGTCGGGAAGCCGTTCACGCCGAAGCGCTGCTGCAACGCCTCGACCGGCGGCTCGTTGCGGCCGTCCTCGCGCATCCGGTCGACGACGCGCACCGGCACGAAACGGTCGTTGATCATCTCCGCCAGCCGCTCGTCGCGGAAGACCTCCGCCTTCAGCTGATGACACGGGCCGCACCAGGCGGCGGTAAAGTCGTAGAGGATCGGGCGGCCGCTCTCGCGCGCCAGCGTCTGCGCCTGATCGAGCGGCACCCACTGCACGAGATCGTCCCCGCTCCCCTGCTTCTTCGTCTCCATCTGCGAGACGACCACACGCGCGGCGAGCAGCGCCAGCACAGCCGCGATCAACGCGAGCGGAATCGCGCGCTGGCTCTCAATCCGCGCCATACGGCACCTCCCGGGTCCGGAACCGCAGACAGGCCAGCAGCAGGGCGAGCGCGCTGTTCGACGCAACCATCAACACCCATCCGCTGTTCAGGAGGCGCGGTGCGTCGGGAAAAAGATTCTGCGACAGCCAGGTCAGCGCCTGGGCGATCCCCGGATACCGCGCGACGATTTCGCCGATCGTTCCGAAGAAGCCGCCGCTCGAGCCGCGCACGATGTTGAGGATGCCGATCAGCGTCTCGATGCCGAGCATGATCGCGAAGTAGAGCGCGACGCTGAAATACGCGCGCGTCAGCGATCCGAGCAGCGCCAGGAGCGCCGCCACCAGTGCGACGCGGAGGATGCTCGCCAGCACCGCGTGTCCGATCGTCTGCAGCCCCACCCCGTTCTCCCACAGCAGCCGTCCGATCGCTTCGCAGAGCGCGGCGAGCGCGATGGCGATCGTCACCACCAGCACCACACCGGCCACGCGCGACAGGACGTACGCCGACCGTTTGATCGGCTTCACCAGGATGAGCTGCAACGTGCCGGAGGAGAACTCCGGGCCGATCAGGCGGCTGCCGAGGATGATCGCCAGGAGGATGCTCATCGACGGCCACGCCGCGGCCGGAGTTGCCGAGCGCGACGACGCCAGGCCCACCATCGCCAGGATGAGGAGGTACGGAACGACGAAGATGCTCGTGAAGTGCCTGCGCAGGCTCTCCCCGATCACCACCCCGCTCATGCCGCACCTCGGAAGATGCCCTCGAGATCGGCGACGTGCCTGCGCACTTCGATGACGCCCGCGCCGCTGCTCACCAGCTTGCGGACCAGCTCCGCGATCGCCGCTTCATCCGCGAGCGACACGATCAGTACCTTGCCGCGCGGTGCGACGCCGGCCAGCGTTTCGACCGCGGTCGCGTCGAAGCCGGGCAGCAGCGTGATGGCCACGACCAGATGATCGACGTGCCGCAGCGTCTCCTCGTGCGCGATCACGCCCTGCTTGAGAAACAGCGCGCGATCGCAGACCTTCTCGATCTCGCTGAGCTGATGCGAATTGAGGAGCACCGCCGCGCCGCGCGCCTTCTGCTCCGCGATCAGGTCGCGCACCAGCAGGACGCCGTTCGGGTCGAGCCCCGAGGCCGGCTCGTCGAGGAAGACGAAACGCGGCTCGTGGATCAGCGCCTGGGCCATGCCGATGCGCTGGAGCATGCCGCGCGAATACTGCGACAGCAGCTTGCCGGCCGCGTCGCCGAGAGCGAGGCGCTCGAGCATCGCCCGCACGCGGGCGTCGGCCTCGGCGCGCGGGACGCCGGCCAGACGGGCCATGTAGCGCAGAAAGTGATAGCCGTCGGCGCGCCGGTCGAAGTTCATCCGCTCCGGCACGAAGCCGGTCACCCGGCGGATGGAGAGATCGTCATTCGGGCGGTCGTCGATGGTGATCTCGCCGCCGTCGGCGTGCAGAAAGCCGAGGAGACACGACATGAGGGTGGTCTTGCCGGCGCCGTTCGGGCCGATCAACCCGACCACCTCGCCGGGCGCGACGTGCAGGTCGACGCCGCGCAGGACCTCCTGCGAGCGGCGGAAGGTGGAGAACGATTTGCGGAGACCGCGGGCCTGGATGCCGGTCATTGCTTCCGCGCGCGAAGGCCTTCCACGATCTCGTCGACTTTGGCCTGATGGAAATCGTTGATCTTCTTCTGCAGGCCGTCTTCCGGCTCCCCGGCCGCTTCGGAGGTGTAGACCTTCTTCAGCGCGCCGCCGAGATAGACCTTCGTTTCGATGCGCCACTCCGGGCGGGGAAAAAACTCCGTCTGGATGGTCAGCTTCTTCGCCCCGACGTCGAAAGCATCGAGCCGCCCCATCGGCGGATTCGCGGGTTCGGACATGCGGCGTATGGTATCGCGCCCGCGCAAAAACACCCTGAGCGAGCGGAGCGAGTCGAAGGGTCAGCCAAGGCGCGGCGACCCGGTTGTTTTCTTCAGCACGCCGCGGAGCCGCGGCCACTCGCACACTACACGCGCAGCGCCGCGCCTTGATTGACCCTTCGACTCGCTGCGCTCGCTCAGGGTGTCGACAAAAGCTCACCCGCGTTTTACGCTGCGCCGGCATTTCGCCTCGGCGCGCGATTCGATCTGCCGCACCCGCTCGCGCGAGAGGCCGAGGATCTCGCCGATGTCGCGCAGGGTCAGCTCGTCGTCCTGGAGGATGCCGTAGCGCAGCTTGAGGATCGTCTTCTCCTCCAGCGTCAGCGCGTCGGTGGCCTTCTGCACGGAGGCGTGCTGGCGGAGCTGCTGGAGGTGCGGCATCCGCTCTTTGGCGATGTCGGGCGTCAGGTCGGCCGGACGATCGTCGAGCTCGTACCAGAAGCGGAACCACGCCTTCGGGTTCGGGTTCGTGTAGAGCAGCAGCACGGCCAGCTCGCTCTCGCTGATCTCGAGCGTCGTGCAGAGCTTCCGTTTTGCCGATTCGACGAGCGCCGCGACATTGGGTGCTTCGCGATTGAGGAACGAGGCCAGCTCGCGGATGCTCTTCGGCACGTTGTCGGAGACGCCGTGCCGCAGCGTCAGCACGAGGCGCTCTTTCGGCGAGAGCTCCGACATGTGCAGCAGCAGCTCCTCGCGGCGCGACTGCTCCTGCATCTCGTTCTCGGCCGACGGGATCATGGTCTGCTCGACCACGTCGGCGAGCTCGGTGTGCGACTCGTCGTCGAGCTCCGCGTTGAGTGAGTAGTTGTCGGTGTTGGCTTGCAGCAGCGTCTGCACTTCCTTGACCGAGACGCCGAGCTCCTGCGCCAGCTCTTCCGGCGTGGGGAGATGGCTGCCGTTCGACATCGCCGCGGCGATCGCCTTCTCCAGCCGGTACATCAGGTTTGCGCGCTTGGGAGGGAGGCGGAACGCGCCGGCCTGTTCGCTCAGTGCATGCAGGATCGACTGCCGGATCCACCAGACCGCGTACGTAATGAACTTGACGTTCTTGTCGGGATCGAACTTTTTCGCGGCGTGAATCAGTCCGATGTTGCCCTCGTTGATCAGGTCGAGGAAGTGGACGTGCGAGTTGCGATAGCGCTTCGCGTAGGAGACGACGAAGCGGAGATTCGCTTTGACCAGCTCCTCCAGCGCACCCTTGTCATCTTCCTGAATCCGACGCCCGAGCTCGCGTTCGCGCTCGGGCGTCAGTCTTGGAACTCTCGCGATTTCCTGCAGGTAGTGATTGAGGAGATCGTGCGACTCGTCGCGTTCTTGATACCGGGCCATTTTGCGGAGTCAGAATTCTACACCGGGGCCCTGTTACAAATCGTCTACCTCCGGGCCATCTTGCCGACTTCGATCGGGTGATCGAGCTCGCGCGCCAGCACCTCGGCGTCCACTTCGACGCGCACGAGCACCGTTTCCCCTTGATCCGCGGCCAGAATCATCAGCTCGAAGCGATTCTTCACGGTCGGCTTCACGTAGATGAAACTCCACTCGCCGCTCTTCTTCGAGTAGGCCCGCACCAGCGGCCGGAACCCCTTGCCGACGTGCTGCCGCATCAACTCACCGAGCTGCTTCGCGTTGAGCTTTCCGTTTCCTTCGAAGACTGCCAGCTGCACGTCGTGCACACCCTGCGGGTCAGCCACGCGCACCAGCGTGCGGGCCAGGCCGAAGAACGGAATCCACACCCGGCGAATCCCGCGCTGACTGTCGATGGCGCGGGCCATCGAGCCAAAGTCGGCGTACAGCGGCAGCGTGACGGCGACGAAGGCGAGCAGGGCGATGAGGCGCTTAGTCACGGTCGTGATCCTTTCCGTTGGTGGTGACCCGGGGAATGCCGAACTGCCCTTCGAGATCCGCCAGCCGCTCCACGTCGATCGCGCCGACGATGTTGACCACCGTGAACTCGCGCGGCTCGGTGGCGATGATCACCAGGCCCCAGACCTTATCGCCGCGCATGTCGGCGAGGATGTTCACGTTCTCTTTCTTCTTGCTGCGCACGGTGACCAGCGGCTTCCAGCTGGGGCCGAGCTGCCGGCGCACCCGGTCGAAGAGATCGCGGTCGTACTCCCCTTCTTTCTCGAATTCGTAGCTGCGGACGTAGATCCCTTCGAGCCCGGCGATCATGTCGCGCGTGGCACGGTCGTCCGCGGTCTTGTTGCCGAAGAATTTGGCGGCCATCCGCAGCATGTCGGCGTCGAGTGTGATGTCGACCACTTCCTCGGCACGTTCGGCCAGGCCGGGGAAATCGAGGTTCAGTTTCTGCGCGAACGCGGGGCTCGCGACCGTGACGAGGAGCAGCAGGGCGATGAGGTATTTCCGCATGGTGTGTCTTCCTTTGTCTTGACTGTCTTGATGTCGGTTAGTCGTGCGATCCGATCTCGCGCACTTCCTGCTGTGCGTAGCGCACCTTCGCGCCGGCGATTTGAAGGGCCTGCATGACCTGCTCGCGGGCCTGCTCGCCTTTGTGGCGCTCGTACCGCTGGTGCGCCGCGTAGCCTCCGCCGAGGAGAAGCGTGAACGTGAGCGAGGCCGCGGCGGCGCGCCACCAGATCGGGCGGCGCGGCGTGATGCGACTCGCGTCGCGTTCGATGCGGGCCAGCACGCGCGAGGAGAATCCGGGCGCGGGCGACTCGCGGCGAAGGGCGCGGGAGAGATCGTTGTCGAGATTCATGGGGTAATTTCTCCGAGTTTTCTGCGCAGCGACTGCAGTGCGCGGTGCAGGTGACTCTTCACGGTGTTGACGGGCAACTGCACGATACGGCAGATGTCCGACGGGTCGAGATCTTCCTGGTAACGAAGGGTGACGACGGCGCGCTGGATCTCGGGCAGCTCCGCGACGAGCTTCCGGAGCCGCCGGTCGCGAAGCGGGTCCGGAGCCTCGCTCCGCGCCTGCGGCTCACTGATGTCGTCGAGGCTGACCGCTTTGAGGCGGCTCCGGCGGCTCTGGTCGATGCAGCGCCGGGTGGCGACCTGCCTCAGCCAGAAGAGAAGGTGCGCCTCCGACTTGATCGCGCCGAGGGAGCGATAGAGCTGGAGAAACACCTCCTGCGCCACTTCTTCAGCTTTCCCTCGGTCGCCGAAGTAGTGATACGCCAGTCCGAAGACCATCGACTCGTGCTCTTCCACGAGCAGCGCGAACGCGTCGTGATCCCCAGCCTTCGCTCTTCCGAGAGGCGTGGAAAACAGTCCCGGGTCCGCCACGATTGCCGTCATCCTGACCGCTATATACGCAGCCTTCCGGCAGGTGGGTGCAGAAAAGGGGAAGTTTTTTCAGGGAAGCTCGAGCCGCGGCAGCGCGCCGGGGACAACCCGCAGATCGCGGCTGCGGCTCGCCGCACCATGCAGGCGGTACGTGAAGTTGCCGAGCGGCTCGATCCGCTCGATGCCGCGAAGATAGCGGCGGACGTCGTTGAGCCGCGGATTGAGCTCCCGCACGTCGAGGCGAAAGTAGGTGGCGAGATCGGCTTCCACGTTCGGATCGACCACATGGAGCGTCGCGCGGAACTGCTCGACGATCTGCATCGCCTTAGCGTCGTCGAGCGTGACGCGCGGCAGGATCAGCTCGCCGCTGACGAGGTTCTCCGGACGGTCCCCCACCACGTACAGCACCGGCCGCGTCATCGAAGCACGGCTGCCTGCCGCCGAAGCCTCGACCACCACACACCCCGCAATCTCCGGCCCGACCCCGAAGTCGATCGACGTCGCGAACCTGCCGTTCTCGTCGGTGACCACAACGGCGCTGTTCGCCACCCGCTCACAGCTCGCCTCCGCCGCGCGGACAGTAACGCGCGCCGCCCGCACCGGCCGGCCATCCGCGTCGACGACCGTCCCCTCGACGTTCGCACGCAACGCGTTGCGTATCGGAGGCGGAGGCGTTTGCGCGGCGGGCGGCGTCTGCACCGCCGGCGGCTGTACCGCCGCTCCACAACCCACCAGAACGAACAGCACGAGGACAGCGCATCGCGAGCTCATGCCGTATTGCGTGGCAGTCCTCATGCCGATTGCGAGTGCGGTGGCCGAAGCAGAGGGTCTGATCTGGACTGCGGCGGCAGCGCCGCCGCTCTTCCCACGCCGCGGAGCGGCGCGCGACTCCATCGCGTATTCGAGAGCGGCAGCGGTGCTGCCGCAGTCCAGATGACGCAGCCCCAAAGCGCATATACGAAACAAAATTCGAAGAGCGGCGGCAGTCCTCATGCCGATTGCGGCGTGCGGTGGCGACGCAGAGAGCACTTCCACGCCGAACCCGAGGAGCTCCACACGAGCATGCCAGCAGCAAATAAATATCTGAACAAGGACGTCATTCAGGCACACCCGTTGCTCTTTTGATGGCCGTCCGGCAGTAGCGATTTTCGCCGTTCCTGCAGCTTCCACTGCCGTCGACGCGTGATTTCCCTTCGATCTTTTAACGGCCGGCGTGTATCTGCTGCACGCCGCAACATTGATAGGAAACATCATGGACTGCTATTTCTCCCGGGCTTTCCGTCTGGGCCTGCTCTCGGTGTCCCTCCTCGTCGCCACGCTCTCCGTCTCCGCTCAGAATCAACCGTTTCCGCGTCACGTGTCGTATCCCGGCGCCAGCATCTATCCCAACCATCGCACGCAGGCACAGAAGGACGCCGACGTCCGTGCGTTCTATGACTACTGGAAGCAGACGTACCTGGTCACCGCCGGCACCGCATCCGACGGCACGCAGCTCTGGCGTGTCACGATGGGGAGCGACGAGCCGGGCCGCACCACGTCCGAGGGAATAGGCTATGGGATGAAGATCGTCACGTTCATGGCCGGGTACGACCCGAACGCACAGGCGATCTTCAACGGTCTTTGGAAGTTTGTCCGGTTGCACCCGAGCGTCATCGACAACCGCCTCATGGCGTGGGAAGTCCCCGAGGGCACCGGACCCGACAGCGCCTTCGACGGTGATTGCGACATCGCGTACGCGCTGCTCCTCGCCGACAAGCAGTGGGGAAGCAGCGGCGCCGTGAATTACCGCGCCGACGCACTGACGCTCATCGGCGCAATCAAGGCCTCCACCATTGGACCGGCCAGCCGGCTGCCGATGCTCGGCGACTGGGTCAATCCCAACGGTTCATTGCGGAATCAATACTCACCGCGCACGTCCGACTTCATGCTCGCCAACTTCCGCGCCTTCGCCGCGGCCACTGGCGACGCCACCTGGTCGACCGTCATTGCGAATTCGCAGGCTGCCATCAATCACCTGCAGGCCACTTACAGTCCAACCACCGGGCTGTTGCCCGATTTCACCGAAAAGACCTCCAGCACCGACACCCGGCCGAAGCCGGCCCGCGCCGATTTTCTCGAAGGCCCCAACGACGGCAAGTACACCTATAACGCCGCCCGCGTTCCGTGGCGTCTCGGCATCGACGCCCTCCTCAACAATGACGCGACGTCGCTGGCCGAGGTGCGGAAGATCTCGACGTGGGCACAGACCAAGACCAGCGGCAATCCATTCATGTTTAAGGAGCCGGGCTATACGCTCTCGGGCACGGCGCTCAATTCGTCCTGGGGCTTCAGCAGCACCTTCGGCGCACCGCTCGGCGTCGCGGCAATGACCGGCGCGTCACAACAGCAGTGGCTCAATGCCCTCTACGACGCGGTCTATGCCCGTCACGACGGTTACTACTCCGACAGCATCAACATGATCTGTCTGCTGATCATGACAGGCAATCATTGGGACGTCGGCATACAGACCGCGGACGTCACGCCGCCGGCAGTCGACATCACTTATCCACGAAGCGGTTCGGTCGTGACCGGCGACATCGCCTCGGTCAATGGAACGGCGTCCGATGCGGCGAGCGGCGTGCAGCGCGTCGAGATCCAGTTCTACCGCCCGCTGCCCGGCGGCGGCTCGGACGACTGGCAGTGGTGGAACGGGTCGTACTGGGGCTCGTGGGATCCGACGCTCATCACGCTCACGACCTCGCTCAACACCTCCACGACCCCGAATACCTGGACCCGAGCGGGCGGTCTCCCCACCGGCGCGAACTTCCCCCCGGGCATTTACTACGTGCGCGCAATGTCGTTCGACGGCGCCGGCAACGCCAGCGCCCCGCTGTACATCGACTTTACAAAGCAGTAGAGACGATGCGTGGCGGTCCCGTGTGGTGTGGGGATGGAAGCCGACACCACACGGGCCGCCGTCTGATCGCGGTTTCCAGACTGCGGACCCACGGATCAGGAGACGACGAGGGGCCTCCGGCGGCCGGGGCCATTGGCCCCGGACCCCGTTGGTTGGCCTAGGAGTCTGCGCGGCAGAAAAGCGGTAGTGGGTCGTAAAATGATGTATGCCGAGCAACTACCGAGCGTACCAACCGGAGCAGAGTTACCTGCTGCCACCGTCGCTGAGCGACTGGCTGCCGGAGAAGCAC
>DASWOB010000109.1:0-36678 GCA_036398925.1 Thermoanaerobaculia bacterium | reverse complement strand
GGGGTCCGGGGCCGATGGCCCCGGCCGCCGGAGGCCCCCCGTCGCCTCCTCATCCGTGCGCGTCGCGACCAAAACCACGCGCGTCGGCGGGCAGAACCTCGCGTGTCGCGGGCAGAACCTCGCGTGTCGCGGGCAGAACCTCGCGTGTCGCGGGCAAAACCTCGCGCGTCGCGGGCAAAACCTCGCGCGTCGCGGGCAAAACCTCGCGCGTCGCGGGCAAAACCACGCGCGTCGCGGGCAAAACCACGCGCGTCGCGGGCAGAACCTCGCGCGTCGCGGCCAGAACCTCGGGCGTCGCGGCCAGAACCTCGCGCGTCGCGGGCAGAACCTCGCGCGTCGCGGGTAGAACCTCGCGCGTCGCGACCGAAACCACGCGCGTCGCGGGCAAAACCACGCGCGTCGCGGGCAAAACCGAACACGCGTCCGGCGAGAACCACGCGCGGAACGTCCTCTCCCGATGACAGTAGCCGGTGTGGTGTGGGCTTCCAGCCCATCCCCAACTCCTGGAACCAGAGGTGGGCTGGAAGCCCACACCACACCGGCTACAGGACCGGCCGGGTGGTCGGCTGGGGCGTGTCGTCCTCGCGATCCTGCATTGCGTCCATGACGTAGTCGTCGGTGTGGCCGTCGAAGGGCACCGGCGGGCGGGGGACCAGCAGCTTGCGCAGGCCGATCGGGGCAATGAAGGTGGTGAGCATGACCATCAGCGCGACGGCGCTGTACATGCCGGGCGAGAGCAGTTTCGCGGTGAGGCCGATCGTGGCGAAGATGAGGCCGACCTCGCCGCGGGGGACCATGCCGACGCCGATCACCAGCCGCTTGAGACCCTTCTTCCACACCACGAATCCGGCCGCCACTTTGCCGACCACCCCGATGATGGTCAGGCCGATACCGATCAGCAGGAACTGGCGCGTTTCGGCCTGGAAGGGATTGAGCGTGGTCAGGTCGATGGCCGCACCGACCACCACGAAGAAGATCGGGATGAAGAACTGCGCAACGTCGTGCACTTCGCGCTCGATGTCTTTGCCGCGGTGCGTGCGCGCGAGGACGAGGCCGGCGGCGAAGGAGCCGATGATGATCGCGGAGCCGACCACGTACGCGACGTAGGCCAGCAGGAACGCGAAGACGATCGAGGAGAAGAAGAGGCCGCGGGCCATGTCGATCCGGTCGATGAGGCGGATCAGCGCCGGCGCGAGCTTGGAGCCGATCACGATCGCCAGGATGACGAAGCCGAAGGCGATCACCACCGTCTTCGTGACGGTGAGCGTCGTCAGCTCGCCCCCTCCCGCGATCGTGCCGACCAGCGTCAGCAGGATCAGGCCGATGATGTCGTCGACCACGGCGGCACCGAGGATGACCTGCGATTCGTCATCCTTCAGATGTCCGAGGTCGGAGAGGACGCGCGCGGTGATGCCGACCGACGTCGCGGTCAGCGCGGCGCCGAGGAAAAACGAGACCATCGTCGACATCCCAAGGACGTAGCCGAAGGCGTAGCCGCCGGCCAGCGGCAGCGCGACGCCGACCACCGCGACAGCCGCCGCGGAGCCGCCGACGGACATCAGTTTCTTGAGGTCGGTCTCGAGGCCGATCAGGAAGAGCAGCAGAATGACGCCGAGCTCGGAGAGGAGATGCACGGTGGTGTCGTGCGGGTCGACGAGGTGCAGGCCGGAGACGCCGATGATCACCCCGCCCAGGAGCTCGCCGAGGACGGCCGGCTGGCGGAGACGCTCCGCGATCTCGCCGAAGACTTTCGCGGCGACGAAGATGGAGATCAGGGTCAGCAGAAATTCAGCAACGGACAAGAGGGATGTTCCACCTTTCGGAGCAGAGGCGGCCCGACCCCCGCGAATCCCTGCGACGCTCGACGCCGCACCCAGGCGCGATCATAGCGGAATCGCGAGCTGCCGACTGCGCTCAGGGAAACGGCGCGAGCTGCGGACGCTTCGCCGCCCGTCCGTCACCCGACGACCGGCCGCGCATGTGGCGCCACAGCCACGGCAGAAAATGCGCGCGCGCCCACGCCACTTCCGCCCGGATGGCATCGCCGAAACGCGGCGCAGGAGGATCGGGCAGCGGCTGCATCCAGGCGTCGCTGCTGCCCGGCACGCCGGCGACGTACGCCAGCGCCTCCGCGATCCGCGCATGTCCGGCCGAGTTGGCGTGCAGACGGTCGTCGCTCCAGAGCCGCGGATCGCCGGCCACCGGGTAAGCGGCAAAGTCGACCAGCCGCGCACCGCTCCGCTCGCAGGCCTGGCGCAGCGCGTCGTTGAGTCGCAGCGTCCGGTCGCCGAGCAGGCGCGCCAGCGGCATGATCGGACGCAGATCCGGAAGGGTGAAGGTGAGCACGACCGCTCCCTGCTCGATGAGCGGACGCTGCATCGCCTCGACGTCCGCGCCGACGTCGTTCGCATCGAAACCGGGACGCATCAGGTCGTTCATCCCGGCCACGACCGTCGCCAGTTCGGGCCGCATCGCAACTGCCGTCTCGAGCTGCTCGGCGCGAATCTGTTTGGCGATGCGCCCGCGGATGCCGAGGTTCGCGTAGAGGACGCTCCCCTGCTGCTGCGCGAGTTTCTCCGCGAGGCGGTTCGCCCATCCGCGATACCCGCCCGTCCCATCCGGATCATCGAGCCCCTCGGTGGTGCTGTCTCCGACGGCCACGTAGCGCTTGTAGAGAGTGGTCATTGCGGCTTCAAAGCTCCGCCGGTTCGAGCTCATCGAGCCGCCGGATGTCGACGCTGATGAGCCCCTCGTCGCCGGCCGGGTTGAACATCGAGCGGAAGCGCGCGCCCCACACGACTTCGTCGCCGGTGTACGACGAGCGCGTGTGGACGGTCTGCGAGAACGTCTCGTCGAAGCCCTTGAGGAGGATCAGAAACTCGGCGCCCGACGTGTGCAGGTCTTCCTCCGACCAGCCGCGCAGCGGGCTGTCGTCCTCGATCGGCGCGTCGCCGGGAGTCGATGTAGCGGCCGTACGATCCACAATGGTCGCATTGGAACAGATATGCGGCCGGCTTGGCCACCGGTCGCATGGCGAGCATCAGGAGCCGGCGAACTGCCCCCAGACGAAGAGCGGAATGAGCAGCGACAAAGCGATGCTCGCCACACCTCCGACCACGTCCTGCATCACGCTCAGTCCCGATTCCCCGCCCCAGCGTGCGAGCGTGCGCCGGCGGTAGGTCGGCGAGAGAAGAAACAGCCAGCCGGCGAAAAGCTGCGTGAAGATACCGAGCGCTTCGACCATCGTCGAATGATGGTCGCACGACCTCCGGCGCGTTGCGACCAAGGTTCCGGCGATGCGCGTCAGGCGGTGTGGTAGGTTTCGGCCAGATGACCGAGTACGCGTACTCCTCGTCGGATCCGACCTGGTCGAATTCGTACCTCTGGCCGGAGCTGTTGCGCATCGCGCGGCATCTCGCCCCTCCTCCGCGGGCGGTGTTCGAGCTGGGATGCGGTAATGGCGCGACGGCACGCTTTCTGGCGCAGCAGGGATACTCGGTGACCGGGGTCGATCCGTCGCAATCGGGCGTCGCCATCGCACAGCAGTTCGCATCCGAGCGGCTCCGGTTCGAGGTCGGCTCCACGGCGGACGATCTCGCCGGCCGCTTCGGCAGCTTCCCGCTCGTGGTCAGTCTCGAGGTGATCGAGCACTGCCCGTCGGCACGTGAGTTCATGCGCGCCTTCACGTCGGTGCTCGCCCCCGGCGGCGTCGGCATCATCTCCACGCCGTATCACGGCTACGTGAAGAACCTCGCGGTGACGGCCCTCGGCCGCTTCGACCATCACTTCGACCCTTTGTGGGAAGGTGGCCACCTGAAGTTCTTCACGATCCGCAAGCTGCGCGATCTCTTCCGTGAGTTCGGATTCGAGGAGCCGGAGTTTCACCGCGTGGGGCGGGTGCCGGTGCTCGCGAAATCGGTCATCGCCGTCGTGCGGCGCGGCGAAACACTCTGACGCGCAACGCGGAGCTGTGCTAAAACGCCGGCATGCTCGATCAGCTCACCGTCGAATCGTTCGAGCCGCACGTCGGCAGCAGTTTCTGGGTCGTTTTCGACAACGGCCACAAGGTCGAGTTACGTCTCGAAAGCGTGGGACGTGTCATGGAAAGCGAAGCGGCGCGGCTGCAGCGCACGGCCTTTTCGCTCTTTTTTCTCGGGCCGAAATCAATCCGCCTTCCGCAGCAGACCTATACGATCGCGCACGACTCGTTTCCGGAGCCGCTGGGTATTTTCCTCGTCCCGGTCGGACAAGAGGCGCGCGGCTTCATTTACGAAGCCGTCTTCACCTGACGCGGCTATTGTCGCGGTTCCCAGCGCATCAGGTAATAGACGCCGTTCGTGTCGACGTGCTGAAAACCGAGACGCTGATACAGGCGCAGCGCGGGATTGAAACCCTCGACGTGAATGGTCACTGCTTTGCCGGCGCGGCGTCCGCGCTCGAGCACTTCCTCGACCAGCTTCGTGCCGACGCCTGAGCCGCGATATTCGGGCATCAGCGCGATGTCGACGAGGCGGATCTGATCCTTCCACTCGTCGATCCAGAGGCGGCCGATCGGCTCGCCTTCTTTGTCGATGATGTTGCGCTCGCAGGTCGGGTAGTGAATCCCGTAGTGCTGGAACTGCGCCGCGAACTGCTGATCGAGAAACTCCACCTTCTGCGCTTCGTCGAACGGGAACTGCTTCATCTCCTCGGCACGCGTGGCGTGGTAGAGGAGGCGCATGAAATCGTAGTCGCGGGGAGTGGCGGGACGAAGGGTGACCGCGTCCCGGGAGACGCGGCCACCTGTCGAAGTCTGGGAACGTTTCACGAAATCAAACGGTAGCGTAATCGACGCGCAGAACGAAGTGCTCGAGCTCCGCGGCCGCCTCGGTGCCACGCGCATGGAGAGCCCAGCGTCCACCGGCCTGCTTCATCTCGAGCGACGACCAGTGCGGCTCGCGATCGCCCTCGAACATCGGAACGACAACGTAGAAACCGCGGGTGAGATTGAGGTCGCCCGCGTCGCCGACCAGCGACAGCGTCACCGGCAGCTCACGCGATTCGAGCCGCGGCCCCTCGCCGACGCCGAGGCGTTTGGCGACGACGGAACCGCCCGACAGCCGCTCCGACGTGACGGAGAAGCGGACTTTCTGCTCGTCCTCGACCGGCATGCTGAAGCTGATCGAATTGCCGGCGCAACCGGTGACCCGGCTGCAACCCCAGGCGCGGAACGGCGCCAGGCGACGCTCCGAACCTTCAAAGTACGAAAATTTCGCGATCAGCTCGACCGCACGGCGCTGCGCCGCATCGGCAAACGTACCGCCGCCGCTCACCGAAATCCGCGCGCCACGGCTGATGAAACCGCCGTCCACGCCCGGAATCCGCTCCGCGGCCGCAAGCGCCCCGCCCTCCAACTCGACGAACCCGACTGCGAGACGCTGCGGCTGTGCCGCCTCCCCCGCAAACATCTTCGGCCCGACGGCCGCAGTCGCGAGCGCACCGATAGACGACAGCTGCAGGAACGCGCGCCTCCCCATGCCAGTGTGTCGGCTCGTTTCCATTGTGAATCTCCTTCTCTCTCGATTCGGTGCGTGCGATTAGGTCCGCGGCGGGAAAACGCCCTGCAGCGCGATGTTGAAATAGAACGTCAGGTACGGCTGCATGTTGTTGTGGGGCTGATCGCCGCCGGCGGGCGGCAGAGCCTCGGGTGCCATGCTGACGAGGTTCGCGTTCGTGGTCTGCTGGTAGCTGTTCGTGGTCGTACGCGTGATCGAGTTGCCGCCCGGGACTGGCGTATCCGCCAGCGTATTGCTCGCACGCAGCGTGTGCGAGTGAGCGGGTATCTCGCTCTCGAGAAGCGTCACGGTCTCGCTACCGCCGGTCTCGCCGAGATCATGGAGCGACAGCCCCGGACCCTGGCCAGGATGCATCGGCGCACGTCCCTGCAGATCGGGCAGCGCGAAATTGGACTTGCCGTTACCACCATAGGTGGTTCCGAGCAGTGAGAAAAGTGCGGTGTTCTGCGAAAGGGGCAGCAACTGCCCGTCGCACCAAGCCCACCCTTTCGGGGCGAAGTTGAACGGATAGATGCGGATTTCGGCAACAAACGGATCGGCCATCGTTATCTCCTCTCAATGACTCCCTCTTCTTGTGAACCCACCTCCGCATCAAGTCGGAGAGGGGAAGAGGCCGAACAGCGAAATAATGAAGTCGACGCATAGGTACGGCTGGAAATTGGTATGCGGCTGGCTACCACCGACCGGCGAGATGGCGGTGGCGGCCATGTTCACGCTGGGCACGTCCTCGAGGTACAGATCATCACCCGGCTTGGCGTTCGCCAGCACCATGTTCGCCGGGTTCGCACTCGATGCGACCGCGGACGACGCCAGCAGCGGGTGTGAGTGCGCCGGGATCTGACTGATCGTCAGCGTGATCTCTTCCGCGCCGCCGGTCTCCGCGAGGATGAAGCCATTGCCCTGATGGATGGGAATGCGGCCGCGGAGGTCGGGCAGCGCGAACGTGCTCTCTCCGTCGCCACCGTAAGTGGTTCCGAGCAGCTGAAACAGCGTCTCGTTTTCGGAGATCGGGAGGAGCTGGCCTTCGCAAAACATCCAGCCCGCCGGCGCGAAGTTGCCGGCGAACATGCGGATTTCACCCACATATGGTTGTGCCATCTGTTTTCTCCTTACTCCTAGTTCGGGCTCGGGAAGATGCCCTGCAGCGCGATACAGAACGACAGTGTCAGGAACGGCTGCATGTTCAGGTGAGCCTGACTGCCGCCGGTATTCGTGACCGTTCCTGTGTTCATTGCCACGAGATTGGTCGGGAGGTTGTACAACTGCGACGGGTTACGGGCCAGGATGTTCGACGCGGGGCCGAACGGAACGGGAGCGTTGCCGTCCGTCGACGACGCGCTCAGTACATGGGTGTGCGTCGGCAACTCGGCAATCGACAGGGTGTGCGCCTGCTCGCCGCCTCGCTCGCCCAACGTGTGGCCGGAGCCGACGTGAATCGGTGTCCGACCCCGAAGATCCGGCAGCGCGAAGTTGACGCGACCGTCGCCGCCGAAGGTGGTGCCGAGCAGTGAGAACAGCGCCTGATTCTGATTGATCGGCAGAAGCTGTCCATTGCAGAGTGCCCACCCCTTCGGGGCAAACACGAACGACATGATCCGGATCTCGCTAAGGAATGGTTCGGCCATTGGTCCTTTGCCTCCTTTTAACCGCGACTACGGGCGGCAACCACCGGCCACTGCTTCAGTGAAGCCGGTGACGAATGCCGCGTCTGAGGACGTTCCGTTGTTCTGGGACGAGATGTAGGACTCGATGAGTCCCGCATTATTGATTACTTCGTTCGGCGTCGCATCTCCATCATCAAGACCCGCCAACCGGAGAATGGCCATATCGCGCTGGCGAAGACGGATGCCCTCCGCCCCGATCCCCGCGGCGGTGTTGCCGGTCACGTCGAAGCACGCTGCGGTCGTGTTGCGGGATTCGAGCAGGATTCCGTACACCAGGCCGAGCGGGAACGCGGAGTTGTCGTCCGGTGTACCGACGGTGTTGTTGCGCACCTTCAGGTCGAACTGCGGCGAGCCGAGGCGGGCTTGTGCACGAATGCCTTCGAAGTCGGTGTTGCGGATGTTGTTGTTCTCGATGTTGACGATCGCATCGGCACTGCCGCGGACGTCGATGTCGATGCCCTGACCCTCGATCGAACCGGAATTCGCGGTGCCATCGCCGATCGTGTTGCCGGACACCGTTCCGCGGATCTGCATGTTCGTCGTGGCCGAGGCCGAGCCCGCGCGGATCGCATCGAAGCGATTTCGCAGGAACGTCGAGCCGGTGACCGAGAACGTCAGGTCGGAATCGATGGCCGAGGCCACATCGAAGCCGACGCCGTTATCGCGGAACTGGCTGTCCGCCGCCGTGACCGACTGCCGGCCCGTGCCGGTGGACGACGTCTGCACACCGCTGGTCTGGTTGCCGGTGAAGGTCGAGTTGCTGATCTGAATCGTCACATCGGACGTGCCGCTCGAGACCACGTTCAACCCTGCACCACCCGTGGCCAGCGGATTCGGCCCGATCGTGGTGTTGGTGACCGTGAGCGTCAGCGTGCCGCTCGCCGGCGTCAGACGGATGTTGTCTTCGTAGCTGCCGGAGATCGTCGAGTTGCTGATGCTGGACGTGCCGAGCAACTCCACGAACCGGATGCCCGCTTCGACACCGCCCGTGACGTTACCGCTGTTCGTGATCGTGCTGTTCGCAAGGGCGAAGTTCGTAACGTCATCGCCACCGATGCCGTTGTTGCCACTGCCACCAATGTCGACAGTCGACACGGCGACATCAGTGACGCCATTGAGCGAGATACCGTCGGCCAGCGCAGAAATGATCTGCAGCCCCGCCACTTCAACGTTCGACACGAGGTTACCCGTCACGCCACTGCCGGCGAGGTTGGTGATGCGCGGCTTTGAGCCAGCCGGCGCGAGAACCGCCGGAGCCGGGTTGCCGTTCAACGAGGCGTTGATGGTGAGCGCGACACCTTCGCCGATCAGGCGCTGACTGTCTTTGAGTGTAAAGCCGGCATTCTGACCAGCGGTCGTGCCGTTGCCATTGAATACGTAGACCGTGTCACCACCGGTCGAGGCGCCTTCAGCGGCAGCGAGGGTCGTGAACGGATCGTTCGCGCGGCCGAGACCGGCCGGAGCGGCCGTGTTGCTGGTGTACCACACACGACCGTGGAAGTTGAGCTGTACCGTGGCGATCGACGAGACCAGACCATCGCTAACGCGGTACTGGAAAGAGTCGCCTCCCGTTTGACCGGCCGGCGGGTAGTAGATGAAGGTACCGTTCGAGTTCATCAGGATGGTCGCACCCGGGGTGATGGAAGCCGCCACCACGGAGGTCTGCATCGGGGACGGACCGTCCGGATCGCTGTCATTCGCCAGCAGGTTGCCCGTAACGTAAACGACCGGACCCGTGACGGTCTGCACCGCATTCAACTGGAAAGTTGTGTTGCCGACGCTGTCGAACGTCTCCCCCGTGACCACCGGCGCGTCGTTCGCATCGGTGACGGTGATGGTGAAGCTGACCGAGGCGGAGGTGTCGACGCCGCCGTCTGCAGTACCGCCGTCGTCCTGCAGATAAACGGTGACGGTGGCCGCGCCGAATGCATTAGGCGCCGAGGTGAACGTCAGCGTGCCGTCGGCCGCGATGGCCGGCTGCGACGAGAAGAGCGCGTTATTGTTGTTCGAGACGACGAACGTCAGGTTCTGCGTCTCGTTTGCACCGGCCGAAATCGTGGTTGCCCACGTGGCCGAGTACGCGCCGGAGTCCTCCGCCACAGTGACGTTGCCGCCGGCTGTAAAGGAGGGAGCATCGTTCACCGCATTGACGGTGATGACAAAGCTCTGAGCAGCCGTCGTGTCGTCGCCGCCGTTCGCTGTGCCGCCGTTGTCGTGCGCCACGGCCGAAACGGTCGCGCTGCCGAACGCGTTGGAGGCGAGAGTGAACGTCAGCACCCCGTTCGGCGAGATCGCCGGCTGCACCGTGAACAGCGCATTGTTGTCGTTCGCAACGGTGTACGAAACCGTCTGCGTGTTCTCGTCGGCCGGGCCGGCGGAGACACTGGCAATCCACTGTGCGGAGTAGGCGCCCGAGTCCTCGAGGATCGAGACATCGCCGCTGCCGGTGAACGACGGCTCATCGTTGACAGCGACGATCGTGATCGTAAACGTCACGCTCGCACTGCTGTCGCTGCCGCCGTTGGCCGTGCCGCCGTCATCCTGCAGGATGACGGTCACGAGCGCACTGCCATTGGCATTCGCCGCCGGAGTGAAGCTGAGAACGCCCGCGGCGGAGATCGACGGCTGTACCGAGAACAAACCGTTGTTGTCGTTCGAGACGAGGAAGGTCAGGTTCTGCGTCTCGCTCGGACCGGCCGAAATGCCGGTGGCCCACGCCGCCGAGTAAGCACCCGAGTCCTCGAACGCCGAAACATCGCCCCCGGAGGTAAACGACGGAGCGTCGTTGACCGCCGTGACGGTGATGGTGAAGGACTGTGCGGCCGAGGTGTCGGCGCCGCCGTTGGCGGTGCCACCGTTGTCCGACAGCGACACCGTCACCGTCGCGGTGCCGAAGGCATCCGGCGCAACCGTAAAGCTGAGCGTGCCGTTCGGCGCGACTGACGGCTGAACCGAGAACAGGCCGTTGTTGTCATTACTGGCGCTGAAGCTCACTGTCTGAGTGCTCTCATCCGCCGGACCGGCGCTGATGCCGGTGGCCCAGGCGGCCGAGTAGGCAGCGGAGTCTTCGAGCACGGTCACATCGCCGCCACTGGTGAACCTCGGCGCATCATTGACCGCGTTGACCTCGATGACGAAGTTGGAAGCGGCCGACGTGTTGACGCCGCCGTTCGCGGTGCCGCCGTCATCGGCCAGGACGACGGTGATCGTCGCGTTGCCGTTGGCGTTCGCCGCGGGGGTGTAGGTCAGCGTGCCGCTGGGCGAGATCGACGGAGCGACCGCGAAGAGCGACGCGTTGCTGTTGCCGGTGACGGTGAAGGCGACCGACTGGCTGCCCTCGTTCGGGCCGGCGCTGATAGCTGTGGCCCAGTTGGCCACCGACTGCGCGCCGGCATCTTCGCCGACCGTCTGGTCGCCGCCGCCGGTGAAGCTCGGCGCGTCGTTGACGTTCTGCACGTTGATGATGAACGACTGGGAGGCGGACGTGTCGGCGCCCCCATTGGCGGTACCGCCGTTGTCCTGCGCGACGATGGTGACGGTCGCACTGCCGTACGCATCAGCAGCGGCGGTGTAGGTCAGGACGCCGGTCGAGGAGACCGACGGCGCGACGGCGAAAAGTGAGGGGTTGCTGTTGCCGGTGACCGAGAAGGTGACGGTCTGGGCCGACTCATCGGCCGGACCGGCGCTGATCGAGGTCGCCCACGGAGCGAACGTCTGCGGGCCGGCATCCTCGAGCGAGGTCACGTCGGCACCCGCCTGGAAAGACGGCGCGTCATTGACCGGGGCGATGGTGATCGTCACGGTAGCGGTGTCGGTTCCGCCGTTGCCGTCGTTCGCCTGATAGACGAACGAGTCGCCACCGTTGTAGTCGGCGTTCGGCGTGTAGACAACGGTTGCGCTGGTGGAGTTGACCGGCACGATGGTGCCGAGGGAGCCGTTCGACGGACCGCTGACGATGCTGAAGGTCAGCGGATCGCCATCGACGTCGGAGCCGCTCAGGGTGATGGTCACGGACTGCTCTTCGTTCGTCGACGCGGCCGCGTCATCGGCGACCGGAGGGTTGTTGCAGGTGACGAACGGCGGGACGCCTGCCGGGAGCGACGGCGCGCCCGGCGAGCAGACGCCGGACTGGATGTTCGGGAAGACGAAGGTCGGCGTGCCCATGACCGGGAACGACGTCCCGGTGGTGGTGACGCTGCCGCAGGCGGTCAGGGTGATGGAGCCCTGGTCGGCGGTGGTGAGGCCGGAGTTGGAGCCGATCGGGCGGACTTCGCCGAGACCGTTGATCCAGATCACGTCACCCGAGTAGGAGCGGACGCTGATCGAGCCGCCGCCGCGATTCGGATTGTTCGTGCTGAAGTCGCCGACGGCGCGGATCACCGCGGTGGCGAGGTTCACGTCGTCGGACGCGGCGATCTCGATCGTGCCGCCGGTGTCGCCCGAGTTCGTGCGGCCGCTGTCGGCGATGTTGCCCGACGCGGTGACGGCACCGCCGGTCGAAAGGACGCGAATGAGGCCACCATAGCTCTTGGCGTCGTGGAGGCCCGGCATCGAGGTGATGACGTACAGGGTGCTGCTCGCCGCGGCCGGTCCGAGGATTTGCACGCCTTCGGCGGCGAAGAGATCGACGCCCTTGTTGACGGCGGTGCCGGTCGGGGCATCGGCGCGGACGCGGGCGGTGCGGCCGAGCGTAGCGCCGGCGACGCCGAGGTCGCGGCCGTCGATCAGGAGTCCCTGACCCGAACGGATCGAGACCCTGGCCGGGGCGTCTTTCTTCGAGAGCGCCGCGACGAGGCCGCGCACTTCGATGCCGCAGCCGGTGATGGTCACCGGGCCGGCGCCGCTCGTCTCACCCTGCGAGACGATCGAGGCGTTGCTGCCGACGACGACCGCGGGCTGCACGAATGCAGTCGACGAGATCGTGATCTCGCCACCGACCTGATTTGACGTGCCGCCATCGAGTGCGGCGCCGCCATTGACGCGCGTGGCGAGAATGGTGCGGCTTGGGCCCGAGAGGACGTTGCCGTCGACGCTCACCAGGCCGCTGGCGGTGAGGGTGATCTTCCCCGCCTGCGCGTTGCTGCTGCCGGCGTCGATCGTGCCGCCGTTGGCAACGCTGATCGAGCCGCCCGCACTGGCGCTGATGTTTCCGCCGGCGGAGCCGCTCGAGCTACGCGAGGAGCTCGAAACGAGCCCTCCGTTGTTGACGGCGACGTTGCCGCCGGCGGTGAGTGCGATCGCGCCGCCGTTGCCGCCGCCGCTGCGGTTTTCCGCATGTAGCGCGCCGCCGGCATTGATGGTGATGCTGCCGCTGACGACGAACGCCATCGAGCAGGCACTGGTGGTCGTGTCGTCGTTGCAATTCACGACGCCGTTCACGATCAGATTCCCGTCGCTCACGGTGAAAGCGCCGTTGGTCGCGCCGTCGTGATCGGACGACGAGCCGTCGAGCGAGGCGAATGTCTGCGTACCGGTAATGGTCACGTCATGCGCGAACGCACCGGTAGTGACGATCAGGATGGATAAGAACAACAGAAGACGGACCGTCAGGGATCGCATCGGAAAGCTCCCTCCGTGTGGCTTCACAAGTTGTGGAATTGGTGGACCGGGGACTGCTGGTCAATCCGCTCTTCGCCAGAAGACGGATCGGCCGACAGGATTACTGGGTTTTGCTTCTCTCTCGATTTGGACGAACGGCAGACAATTTAACGTTCCACTCCGGGATGTGCAACCGGAAAGACGGAAGTCCCCCCCACTCTCCGGGAAATCCTGCAGCAAAAAACGAAAAGGGCGGCCCGAAGGTCGCCCTTTTCTACTGAGAGTGGAATCGTTCGGGTCAACCTTCCGGGCAAGCGCCGTTCGCCGCTTCAACGACACCGGTCACGAACGTTGCGTCGGCAGTAGTGCCAGCGTCGTTCTCCGCGACGAGGTGCGCCTCGATCGTGGCAGCGTTGTTCAGCGTCTCATTGGGGGTAGCGTCACCGTCGGTCAGGCGCTCCAGGCGCAGCGTGGCCGTGTCGCGTTGACGGATACGGATATCCTCGAAGCCACCCGTGCCGTTCGCGGTGTTGCCGGTGATGTCGAGGCAGACCGTCGAGGTATTGCGCGCCTCGATGAGGGCGCCGTAGAGCGTGAAGAAGGGGAACGCCGAGTTGTCGTCCGGCGTACCGAAGGTGTTGTCCCTGACGGTGAGCGAGAGGAAGCCCGTCTCCGCGTCGGCATCGTTGTCGAGACGTGCCTGAGCGCGGAACGGCTCGATGTCGGTGTTCCGGAAGTTGTTGTTGAGAACCGAGACCGTGCCGGTGCCGTCGCCCTGAATATCGACGTCCAGAGCGCGCGACAGCGACGAGCCCGAGTCGACCGCCCCATTGCCGACGTTGTTGTTGCGGATCTTGCCGGTTACCACTGCAGCATTGTTCGCCGCCGCGCCCGAACCGAGACTGATGGCCTGGTCGGTGGCTCCGGTCATCGTGTTTCCATTGATGTCGAAGGTGAGATCGGCGTTGAGCGAGACGGCCATGTTGACGTGCTCGTAGTTGTTCGTGAACGTCGCACCCGTCACATTCACCGTATGCGCTGAGTTGTCGGTGAAGCTGGTGTTGACGGCCGCGGTCTTATTGCCGGTGAAGGTGGTCACGCCGGTGACGTTGAGCGTCACGTTGGCGGTACCGCCGCCGATCATGTTGATACCGGCGCCGCCGCTGCCGACGTCGTTCGGCCCGATGGTGCCGCCGACGATGTTCAGCGTGCCGGTACCGCTCGTCGGCACCCACCGGATGTTGTCCTCGAAGCTGTTCGTCACGTTCACGTTGGTAAACGTCGAGGTGCCGAGGAGGTTGGAGAAGAAGAGCCCCGCCTCGGTGCCTCCGGTGACGTCGGCGTTGTTGTCGACCGTGCAGTTGGTCAGCGTCAGCGACGTGAGCGTCGCGCCGTTGATGCCGCTTCCCTGGTTGTTGGAGATGGTCATCCCGCTCAGCGTCACGTTGGACGTCGACGTGAGCTGGAAGGCGTCGCCGGTCTTGTTCGTGATCGAGCCGCCGTTCACCGTCAGACCGCCGGCCGAGCCGGTGGTGTTGAGGATGACCCCGTTCGCTCCCGCGCCCGTGCTGTTGATCGACGCAAAGGTGACACCCGCCGCCGCAATGTTCGTGCTGGCGATGTTCAACGCCGTACCGGTGGTCGTGGTAATCGTGCTCGAGGCATGGCTGGAGCTGACCGTGCCGCTGGTCGTCGCAGTGAACGCTGCGTTCGCGCCCGTGCTGAGCGTCAGCTGACCAGTGAACGCATACGTGCCGGTGTTGCTGGCGAGATGCACCGACCCCTCACCCCCGATGCCGCCGTCGCCGTCGTTACCATCGGTGATCGCACCAGTGAAGGTGTGCGTACCGCTGTTGCTGGCGATGCGCACAAGCTGTCCCTGGTCGTCGGTAATGGTGCCGGGGAACATCGCACTCACGCTGCCGCCTGACACGTAATAGTCGGTGGTAGTCGCGCTGCTGATCGCGCTGCCGGGGTTGAACGTCACGCTGCCGCTGCTCGTCGTCAGCGAAACGCCCCGGCCGGTGCTGTTCGTGCTCGTAGCCACGACACCAGCGATCGAGAGCGCGGCGTTCGTCGCGTCGATCGCCGAACCGTTGGTCGAGGCAAGCGTCGCCGCAGCGCCGGTCACAGTGAGTCCGAATGAGGTCGGCGCAGAGAGGATCAGCGCCGAGCCGTTGTCCGCGTAGATGTCGGCGTCGGTGAACGACACCGCGCCGCTCATGCCGGTCATCGACATGCCGACCGTCCCGGCGCCGTTGCCCGCACCGGCCGAGCCGATGACGAGGTTCCCGCCGGTGACGGTGTCGACGCCGGCATCTGTGTCGGTGTCGAAGTTGACCTGATCGAACACGACGCCAGTGCCAGCGACGGTGCCGCTGATGCTGATGTTGTTGAAGGAGGAGACGCGCAGCGTGCCCGCGGTGCGGCGGACGTCGATGCCGTTGTTGTTGCCGGTCGCGACACTGATGTTGGACAGCGCCACCACCGAAGCGCCCGTGCTGCCGCCGTTGATGTCGATGCCCTCGTTGGTGGCGGCGGTAATGATGATGTCGTCGATCACCATGTCCAGGATTGCGGCGCCGCTCGATGTCGCGTCGATGGCGTTGTCGGTGGCCGAGATGCTGAAGCCCTTCACCGAGACGGTACGGTTGGTGGTGGCCGGAACCGTGACGGCCGAGCCGGAGGAGTTGCCGATCACCGGACGATTGGCCCCGTTACCTGTGACCAGGGTGACCGGCGGCTCGGCGCCGGCGTCATCGATGTCGATGACGAGCGACTGCGTTTCACCGAGGAGATGCTGGTTGTGCTTGAGGGCGATACCGCTGTTCATGTTCGCGCTCGTGCCAGTGCCTCGGAAGACGTAAATCGTCGAATCGGCCGCCGAGGCATCCTCGGCGTCGTCGGCGATCGCGTCGGCGGCCGCATCGGAGAGCTCGGCGAACGGACGCGTCGACGTACCGTGGAACGGAGCAACGGAGTCGTTCTTCACGTACCAGACCATCTTGTTGATGGTGAAGTTGAGCCGGCCCGTGTCGCTGTTGGTACCGTCGGTGAGGGTGTAATCGTAGAAGTCGGCCGTGGCACCGCTGACGCCCGGGGGCGGCGTGTAGGTGAAGCTGCCGTCGGCCTCGATGGTGATCCGTCCGCCGTTCGCCGTCGCCACGTCCGTCACCGGAACGATGCTGAGCGAGTTGAAGGCGGGGTTCGTGTCGGGGTCAGCGTCGCCGACCAGCGGGTTCGTATCCGAGGCGTGCGAGTGGAAGGCCACGCCGGTCACGGCGCCAGCGCCACCGTCCACGCGATGCTGCGTGTTGCCGATGATGCGGGTGTACGGATCGTCGTCCGCCACCGGTGCTTCGTTGACGTCATTGATGGTGATGGTGAACGCCTCTTCGTAGAACAGGCCGCCGGCGTCGGTCGTGCGGATGCGGACCGTGTAGGACGACTTGACCTCGAAGTTGAAGGCGATCGACGCCCGCAGCGCGCTGCCGAGGATGTTGAACGACGCGTTGTCGGTGTCGCCCGCACCAGCGACGAGCGTGTAGGTGAACGTATCACCGGCGTCGACGTCGGTGGTGGAGAGCGTACCGATGGTCGCGTTGACGGCGTTGTTCTCGTTGATCGAGTTGGCGCTGAGGGCGATGTCGGTCGGGGTCTCGTTGACGTTGGTGACCGTGATCGTGAACTGCTGCTCGATGAACAGACCGCCCGCGTCGGTGGTGCGGACGCGGATGCTGTACGAGTTGTCGGTCTCGAAGTCGAACGACGCGCCGGTCTGCAGCTGGTTGCCGACGATGGCGAACGAGCCGTTGTCGGCGTCGCCCGTGCCGCTCACCAGCGTGTAGGTAAAGGTGTCGCCGGTGTCGGGATCGGTGGTCGAGAAGGTGCCGACGGCCGAGGCGGCCGGCTGGTTCTCGGCGACGGAGCTGTTGCTGAGGCTCAACACCGTCGGCGCTTCATTGACGTTGTTCACCGTGATGGTGAAGGTCTGTTCGAAGGAGAGGTTCGGCGTGCCGCTGTCGGTGGTACGGACACGGATGGCGTAGCTCGACTTAGTCTCGGCATCGAACATCGCCGCCGTCAGGAGCTGGTCGCCCGAAATCGTGAACGACGCGTTGTCCGTATCGCCCGTCCCGGCGACCAGCGTGTAGGTGTAGGTCTGCGCTTCCTGGTCGGTGGTCGTGAACGTGCCGACTGCCGTGCCGGACGCGAGGTTCTCGTTGACAGCCTGCGGCGAGAGGCCGAGAGCCGTCGGCGCATCGTTCGAGTCGATGACGCTGACGGTGAAAGCCTCTTCGAAGAACAGACCGCCCGCGTCGGTAGTGCGGATACGCACCGAGTAGCTCGACTGCGCCTCGAAGTCGAGGATGGCCGCCGTCTGGAGCTGGTTGCCGACGATCTGGAACGAGCCGTTGCCGGTGTCGTCCGTGCCGCTCACCAGGGTGTAAGTGAAGGTGTCGCCGGCATCGACGTCGGTGGTGGAGAGGTTGCCTACGGCCGTGCCGCTGGCGGCGTTCTCGGCCACCGTCGTGTTGCTGAGCGCGATGTCGGTCGGGGTTTCGTTGGCGTTCGTGACCGTGATGGTGAACTGCTCTTCGTAAGACAGCCCGCCCGCATCGGTCGTACGGATGCGGATCGAGTAGCTGTTCTTCGTTTCAAAGTCGAACGCGGCGGCCGTCTTGAGCTCGTTGCCGCTGATGGTGAACGACGCATTGTCGGCGTCGCCGGTGCCGGTCACCAGGGTGTAGGTGTGCGTGTCGCCCGGATCGATGTCGGTGGTCGAGAACGTACCGACGGTCGTACCGGAGGCCTGGTTCTCAGCGATCGTGTTCGCGCTGAGGGTGATGTCGGTCGGCGCGTCGTTCACGTTGTTGACGTTGATCGTGAACGCCTCTTCGTAGAACAGACCGCCCGCATCGGTGGTGCGGATGCGCACCGAGTAGCTGGTGGTGGTCTCGTAGTCCAACGTGGCCGCGGTCTGGAGCTGGTTGCCGACGATCTGGAACGAGGCGTTGCCGGTGTCGCCGGTACCGGAGACCAGGGTGTAGGTGAAGGTGTCGGTCGGATCCTGATCGGTCGTGGAGAGGTTACCGACCGTCGCACCCGGTGCAAGCTCCTCGTTGACCGAGTTGTTGCTCAGGGCCATGTCGGTCGGACCGTCGTTGGCGTCGGTGACCGTGATGGTGAACGCTTCCTCATAGAAGAGGCCACCCGCGTCGGTGGTACGGATGCGCACCGAGTAGCTCGACTGCGCCTCGAAGTTGAGGATGGCCGCCGTCTGGAGCTGGTTGCCGACGATCTGGAATGAGCCGTTGCCGGTGTCGCCCGTGCCACTCACCAGGGTGTAGGTGAAGGTGTCGGCGGCATCGGCATCGCTGCTGGAGAGGTTGCCGACGGCCGTGCCGCTAGCGGCGTTCTCGGCCACCGTGGCGTTGCTGAGCGCGATGTCGCTCGGCGTCTCGTTGGCGTTGGTGACGGTGATGGTGAACTGCTCTTCGTACGACAGCCCGCCCGCGTCGGTCGTACGGACGCGGATCGAGTAGCTGCTCTTCGTCTCGAAGTCGAACGCAGCCGCCGTCTGGAGCTGGTCGCCGCTGATGGTGAACGACGCGTTGTCGGCGTCGCCCGTGCCGGTCACCAGAGTGTAGGTGTGCGTGTCGCCCGGATCGATGTCGGTCGTCGAGAACGTACCGACGGTCGTGCCGGAGGCCTGGTTCTCGGCGATCGAGCTCGCGCTGAGGGTGATGTCGGTCGGCGCGTCGTTGACGTTGTTGACGTTGATCGTGAACGCCTCTTCGTAGAACAGACCGCCCGCGTCGGTGGTGCGGATGCGCACCGAGTAGCTGGTGGTGGTCTCGTAGTCGAATGTGGCTGCCGTCTGGAGCTGATTGCCGACGATGGCGAACGACGCGTTGCCGGTGTCGCCGGTGCCGGAGACCAGGGTGTAGGTGAAGGTGTCGGTCGGGTCCTGATCGGTCGTGGAGAGATTGCCGACGGCCGCACCGGCCGCGAGCTCTTCGTTGACCGAGTTGTTGCTCAGGATGATGTCGGTCGGGCCGTCGTTGGCGTCAGTGACCGTGATGGTGAACTGCTCTTCGAAGAACAGACCGGCCGCGTCGGTCGAGCGGACGCGGATCGAGTAGCTGCTCTTGGTCTCGAAGTCGAAGATCGCCGCGGTCTGGAGCTGGTTGCCGACGATGGCGAACGACGCGTTGTCCGTGTCGCCCGTGCCGGTGACCAGGGTGTAGGTGAAGGTGTCGCCCGCGTCCTGATCGGTCGTCGAGAAGTTGCCGACGGCGGTGCCGCTGGCTGCGTTCTCGGCCACCGTGGCGGCGCTGAGGGCCATGTCGGTCGGCGCGTCATTGACGTTGTTGATCGTGATGGTGAACTGCTCTTCGTAGAACAGGCCGCCCGCGTCAGTGGTGCGGACGCGGATGGAGTAGCTGCTCTTCGTCTCGAAGTCGAAGCTCGCCGCCGTCCGGAGCTGGTTGCCGACGATGGTGAACGACCCGTTGTCGGTGTCGCCCGCGCCGGTCACCAGCGTGTAGGTGTGCGTGTCGCCCGCGTCGACATCCGTGGTCGAGAAGTTGCCGACCGCCGTGCCGCTGGGCTGGTTCTCGTCGACGGCCGTCGCGCTGAGGGTGATGTCGGTCGGCGCCTCGTTGGCGTTCGTCACCGTGATCGTGAACGCCTCCTCGACGAACAGACCGCCCGCGTCGGTGCTGCGGACGCGGACCGAGTAGCTCGACTTGGTCTCGAAGTCGAGCGCGGTGTTGAGTTGGAGCTGGTCGCCGGAGATGGTGAACGACGCGTTGTCGGTGTCGCCCGTACCGGCCACCAGCGTGTAGGTGAAGGTGTCACCCAGGTCCGGATCGGTCGTGGAGAGATTGCCGACCGTCGTCCCGATGGCCGCATTCTCGGCCACCGTAGCGGCGCTGAGGGCGATGTCGGTCGGGGTTTCGTTGACGTTCGTCACCGTGATGACGAAGACCTCTTCGAACGATTGGCCGCCGGCGTCGGTGCTGCGGACGCGGATCGAGTAGCTGGCCTGCGACTCGAAGTCGAGGTTCACCGCGTTCTGCAACTGATTGCCGACGATCTGGAACGAACCGTTGTCGGCGTCGCCCGTACCGGCCACCAGGGTGTACGTGAAGGTGTCGCCCGCGTCCTGATCGGTCGTCGAGAAGTTGCCGATCGCGGTGCCGGCCGCTTCATTCTCCTGAGCGTTCGCATTCGACAGCGCGATATCGGTCGGCGCTTCGTTCGCGTTCGTGACGGTGATGGTGAAGGCTTCTTCGTAGAACAGCCCGCCGGCGTCGGTGGTGCGGACGCGGATCGAGTAGCTACTCTTGGTCTCGAAGTCGAAGGAGGCCGCGGTCTGGAGCTGATTGCCGACGATGGCGAACGACGCGTTGTCGGTGTCGCCCGTGCCGGTCACCAGGGTGTAGGTGAACGTGTCGCCCGCGTCCGGATCGGTGGTCGTGAACGTGCCGACAGCGGTGCCGCTCGGCTGGTTCTCCGCGACCGTGCTCGCGCTGAGCGCGATGTCGGTCGGGGCGTCGTTCACGTTGTTGATCGTGATGGTGATCTGCTCTTCGTAGAACAACCCGCCCACGTCGGTGGTGCGGACGCGGATCGTGTAGCTGCTCTTGGTCTCGAAGTCGAACATCGCCGCGGTGCGGAGCTGATTGCCGACGATCGCGAACGAGGCGTTGTCGGTATCGCCCGCACCGGCCACCAGCGTGTACACGTGCGTGTCGCTCAGCTCAGGGTCGGTGGTCGTGAACGTGCCGACGGTCGTCCCGGCGGCCTGGTTCTCGTTGACGCTGGTCGCGCTGAGGGCGAGGTCGGTCGGCGCCTCGTTGACGTTGGTCACCGAGATGACGAAGACCTTCTCGAAGAACTGGCCGCCCGCGTCGGTGCTGCGGACGCGGATCGAGTACGTGGCCTTCGCTTCGAAGTTCAGGTTGACCGCGTTCTGCAGCTGATTGCCGACGATCTGGAACGAGGCGTTGTCGGTCGAGCCGGTCCCGCTCACCAGGGTGTAGGTGAAGGTGTCGCCCGCGTCCTGATCGGTCGTCGAGAGGGTGCCGATGACCGTGCCGATCGGTTCGTTCTCAGGCGTGCTGGCGTTCGACAGCGCGATGTCGGTCGGCGCGTCGTTCGCGTTGGTGACGGTGATGACGAACGCCTCTTCGTAGAACAGCCCACCGGCGTCGGTGGTGCGGACGCGGATCGTGTAGCTGCTCTTGGTCTCGAAGTCGAACGAGGCCGCGGTCTGCAGCACTCCACCGACGATCGCGAACGACGCGTTGTCGGCGTCGCCCGTGCCGGTGACCAGGGTGTACGTGTGCGTGTTGCCGGCGTCGACGTCGGTGGTCGAGAACGTGCCGACGGCGGTGCCGGCCGGCTGGTTCTCCGCGACGCTGCTGGCCGAAAGGGTGATGTCGGCCGGCGCTTCATTGACGTTGTTCACCGTAATGGTGAGCACCTGCTCGAAGAAGAGGCCGCCGGCGTCAGTGGTGCGGACGCGGATCGAGTAGCTGCTCTTCGTCTCGAAGTCGAACGAGGCGGTGGTGCGGAGCTGATCGCCGACGATCGTGAAGGAGGCGTTGTCGGTCGAGCCGGTGCCGGCCACGAGACCGTAGGTGAAGGTGTCGCCCACATCGGGATCAGTGGTGGAGAACGTTCCGACGACCGCTCCGGCCGGCTGGTTCTCATCGACCGCGGACGGGACGACGGCGAGCGCCGTCGGCGCTTCGTTGACGTTCGTGGCGGTAATGGTGAAGACCTCATCGAAGAAGAGGCCACCGCTGTCGATGGTGCGGACGCGGATCGAGTACGACGACTGTGACTCGAAATCGAGCACCGCGCTCGTGCGCAGCTGATCGCCGGCGATCGTGAAGGAGCCGTTATCGGTCGAGCCGGTGCCGCCCACGAGCTGGTAGGTGAACGTCTCACCGGCGTCCTGGTCGGTGCTGCTGAACGTGCCGACGGCAGTGCCGGCCGGAGCATTCTCCGCAACCGTGCTGTTCGACAGCGCGATGTCGGTCGGCGCGTCGTTCGCGTTGGTGATGGCGATGGTGAAGACCTTCTCGAAGGAGAGGCCGCCCGCGTCGGTGGTACGGACGCGGATCGAATAGCTCGAGGCGACTTCAAAGTCGAACTGCACCGCGGTGCGGAGAAGGTTGCCGCCCGCCGTGATCGTGAAGAGTGCGTTGTCGGTGTCGCCCGTGCCGGTCACGAGCGCGTATTCGTGCGAGTCGCCCACATTCGCATCGTCGGTGGTGAAGCTGCCGACGACCGTGCCGGCCGGCTCGTTCTCGTTGACGGTGGTCGGCTCGAGGGTGATGTTGGTCGGCGCCACGTTCTCTTCCGGCTCGTCCGGATCGACCGAAGCGTCGAAGCGGAAGAAGAAGTGCGAGCCGCTGCCGCCACCATAAACATTAATGATGCGCAGCTGGTTCGACCCGGTGGCCGCACCGCCGGGCGCGAGCGGCGTGAAGCCGCCCCAGTCGTCCTTGTTGCCGTCGGCGAAGAAGACGTGCGAGCCGCCCGGGTTCACCGCGCGGCGGCGTCCGGGAGTCGAGTCGGGGAAGATGATGTCCTGGTTGCCCCGAGCTTTAAAGATGGTCTGGACGTTCGAGCCGCTCTCGCCGACGAAGCCGAGGCGCATGTCCAGCGGCATGTTGCCCGACTTCACGGGCGCGTCCGCAAGCGCCGTGTACGGGATCTTCATCTCGACGATGACCATGCCGTTGCCGCCGGCCGCGCTGTAGTCGCTGCCGTCGACGTCGAGCGGGCCGCTGAAGCTCCCGCCGAGGTTGGCCGCGAGGCAGTCGCGCCGATGGACCTGCGTCACGTGGGCTTCGGTCTCATTGACCTCCACCGTCGCCACGAGGATGTGCTCGACGCCCGGCATGCCGTTGGCATTGCAGCCGGTGCTGGCGTTGCGGTCCACGTCGAAGAGGACCCGGAATTCTGTCGTTGCCGCTGACGCGAACGTCGGAACGAGGAGCGCGAACAGGGCTGCTGCAAAAAAAGTATTCGGACGGCGCAAGGCAGTCATGGACAGATTCCTTCTTTCCAAACGGGCAAGTTAGGCGGACCAGGGGCGCCGGGACGACCAGATTCACTGGACTGGGACGGACGAACGTCACGAATAATACCATTTCGTAACCCTTGATTCCGGAAAGTGTTGATCCGGGAGGGTTGTCCGCCACATCCGACAATAAAAATAAAGGCCCGGCGACCTGCATCGCCGGGCCTTTCACCCACCCACCCTGCGCGGCGCCGGGGGACGCCGTGCTGTTCACCGCCTTCGTTTACTTGCTCTTCTGGACCGTCACCCGGACCGCGGTCTTCGTCTCGCCGTCGACCGACGCCTTCACGTGCACCCGCATGTCCGCCTTCAAGTCGGCGGCGGTCAGCCGCTCGTTGCCGCGGCGGATCTCCGTGGCCGCGTTGAGGAGGAACGTCACCTCCTCGCGCTTCGAGGTGAAGACCACCAGTTCCGCGGCCGAAGCGGACCGGACGGTGCCTTCGAACTCACGGACGGCCGGCGAATCATCGTCGCCGCCGTTGTCGTCACCCTCGCCATCGTCGTCGCCGCCCTTGCTGTTCTGGACGATCACCTCGGTCGCGATCGGTCCCGCCGCTCCTTCCGCCGCACGAACGTGCACGCGGAAGCCGGGCAGGATGTCGGCCGCGGTGAGGGTGGTCTTCCCCTTGCGGATGACCGTAGCGGCGTTCAGCGTGAACGTCACTTCCTCACCGCGCGAGCTCAGGAGCGTCAGCGAGGTGGCGGTCACCCCCTTCACGATTCCCTCGTGCTCGCGGCGGAAGCCGGGCGTGTCGTCGCCCTCGCCGTCGTCGTCATCATCATTGCTGTTCTGCACGATCACCAGCAGAGCCGTCAGGATGTCGCCGGTCTTCGTGGCCCGGACGTGAACGCGCGTTCCGGCTACGAGGTCGGCCGGCAGCACGGCGGTCTTGCCCTTGCGGATGACGGTCGTGTCGTTGAGGACCACCGTCGTCTCGCCGGCGCGTCGATCCTCGAGGACCAGCTGCGTCGCGCTGATGCTGACCACGGTGCCTTCCAGCTCCGTCACCGACTCCCCGCCCGGACCACGGCGCTTCATCGACGCGCCGTTCTTGTTCACCTCGACCGAGACGAAGCCTTCGTTCGACACGAGGCGCATCGTCGCGTTCACACCGTCCGCACCGCGGCGAAAGTCGAGCGCCGCGTTCTGCGGCACACTCACGAACGCGAAGCGTCCGTCGTCCGACAGCGTGGTGGTCATGCCGGTGCCACGCACCGAAACCTCGAGACCGGCCGGGCTGCCCAACCCTTCTGCCATCGTCACCTGTCCGGTGACCACTCCCTGGCCGTACGACCCGGTGATGCTCGCCTGCTCGCGGTTACAAGCGGTGAGGCTGACGACCAGTACAGCCAACAGCAGAGACTTGCGAAGCATCGATCCTCCGGAGAACAAAAAGGGGGGCGTGCGGTACGCCCCCCTTGGTGTAGGTTGCTGTTTTCTTAGCGGCGCCGATTTTACACGACGTCCCGTTCCGAGGTGTGAGAAAAATCACAATTATTCGACCTTACCGTTGTCGCCGGTCCGGTGGTCGTCGATCTGGAAGCGGAGGAAGGCGTGGATCGCCTCGCGTGCGCGCGCGTTCCTTGTTCTGATCCGCACTCGCGCGCCGCGCTCGACCTCCTCGTACTTCCAGTCGATCTCACCCAGCAGCTCGAGCATCACCGGCACGCCGTCCGGAATCTTGCCGTGGATGTACTCCGGCTTCGCAAAGTCGCCGTTCGGAAAGAGCCGCGCGATCTCGGCCAGGTGCGTCCGCACGCTGGCGATGCTCTCCCGGTCACTGCCGTCGATCGCGCGCACTTCGATCGCGCCGCCGTCGGCGTGCAGACGGAAGGTGTGCTTCGTCTTCTGCTGCGAGAAGCCCATCGCCTCCGCGCCGCGCGCATCGACCGCTTCCGCGTGGGCGCCGTGCGCATGCTGCTGTTTCTGCTGCGGGGCGGCGGCCGCCCTCTCCTTCATGTGCTGCTCGTGCAGCGGACACGTTTCATCCGCGCCGGCGGTGAGCGCGAAAACGACTGCCAGGGTGATGCTGAGGTTCCTGATCATCTTCATCCGTTCCTTTCGTGATCGACTCGAGGAGGCGGGCCGGCTCGCCGTCGCGCGTCACGGCAAGCCGCTCGTCCCACTCGTCCACGACCTTCGACAGCTCGTCGCGCAGCGCCAGCATCTCCGCGATACGACGCTCCAACTCCGCCAGCTTCGTCTCCGCCAGAGCACGGACGCCGCGGCAGGGGGCCGCTCCGTCATCGCGCTGCCGGAGAATGCGGGCGAGCTCCTCGAGCGAGAAGCCGATCGCGAGCGCTCTCCGGACGAGCCGCACCCGATCGACCATCTCCCCCGGGAAATGCCGGTAGCCGTTCGCACCGCGATGCGCCGGCGGCAACACGCCCACTCGTTCGTAGTGGCGGATCGTGTCGGCGCTGACGCCGCAGAGGCGCGCGAGCTCGGCTGGCAGAAGGTCTTGTTTCATGGCGAACGGAGCACAAGGTAAACTTTGGAACCGGTTCCATGGTCAAGGTATCACCGGTCACACAACTGCTACGGTCGCAACGGTACCTTCCTTTCTGATGTCGGATGTGAAGCCATTTCACCTGGTCCGCGGGGATGCGACGACGACGGACGACGTCCGCGATCGTGAGCTGGCGCGCCTCCGTGCCGAGATCGAAGGGCGCAACCGGCAGGAAATCGCGATCGCGGAGCTCGGCCAGGCCGCTCTCACCGGCGTCGATCCCTCCATCCTCCTCGGCCAGGCCTGCGCGCTGGTCGAGCTGACCCTTCAGGTCGGCCACTGCCGCGCTCTCGAGATCGTCCCCGGCGGGCGGATGTCGGTCCGCGCCGCCATCGGCACCAACGCTACCTTCCTCCACTGCGCGCGCGACGCCGACGAGGACGAGTCGCTCGGCATGGTCACCCTGCTCGCCGACGCGCCGCTGGTCTTCACCAACCTCGCCGAGGAAACGCGCTTCAAGGCGACGCACCTCCATCACGACCACGGCATCCGCAGCGGCATCGGTGTCGTGATCCGCACGCAGTACGGCCCGTGGGGCGTCCTCCTCGCCTACGCCAGCGAGCCGCGCGCGTTCGCCGATTACGAGCTGGCGTTCCTCCGCTCCGTCGCCAACATCGTCGGCGAAGCGATCGCCCGCGCCCGCACCGAGCACGCCCTGCGCAAATCGGAGGCGCGCCTCCGCCAGGTCATCGCCTCCGCCTTCGACACCGTATTCACCCTCGACCGCGGCGGCAACGTCATCGAGTGGAATCCGCAGGCGGAGGCGACGTTCGGGCTCTCCGCGCGGGAAGTGCTCGGCCAGCCGCTGCATCACGCGATCTTTCCCGAGCGGCAGATGCGCTTCGTCCGCGCGGTGCTGCGCCGCTTCAGTCAGGGCCGCCGCTCCGCCTGGATGCGCCGCCGCATCGAGACCGTGGCCCGCCGTGCGGACGGCGAAGAGTTCCCGGTCGAAGTGACCCTCGCCCCTGCCGGCAGCGGTGCCGATCAGACCTTCACCGCCTTCATCCGCGACATCTCCGAGCGCCAGCAGGCGCAGCGCGAGCTCGAACAGCGCGAGAAACGCTTCCGCACCATCGTCGAGAAAAGCTGGAGCGGCGTGGCCCTCCTCGACCGCGAGCTCCGCTTCACCTTCGTCGGCTCCTCCACTCCGCATCTCATCGGCTACGACGACCACGAGCTCCTCGGCCGTTCGATCTTCGAGTTCGTCCATCCGCGCGAGATCGAGCAGGCCCGCCGCTTCTTCTCCATGGTCACCACCTCGCCGAGCCGCGAGGCGCACGGCGAGCTGCGGTTCCGCCACAAGAACGGCTCGTGGGTCTGGCTGGAAGGCTTCAGCCAGAACCTGGTCGACGAAGCGAGCGTCGGCGCGGTGGTCCTCAACTACCGCGACATCTCCCAGCGCAAAGAGACCGAAAAGCAGCTGGAGTACCGCGCGTACTACGACTCGCTGACCGGCCTCCCCAACCGCCTGCTGTTCCGGGATCGCGTGGTGAACGGCCTGCAGCAGGCGAAGCGGAACAAGATCGGCCTGGCGGTGATGTACCTCGACGTCGATCACTTCAAGCTGGTCAACGACGGCCTCGGGCACTCGTTCGGCGATCTGCTCCTGGCCGACGTCGCCAAGCGCCTCCAGGAATCGCTGCGGGCGAGCGACACCATCTCACGCATCGGCGGCGACGAGTTCAGCATCCTCCTGTCGGAGGTCACCGGCACCGAAGCGGTGGCCGGCGTGGCGCGCAAGATCCTCGATTCCCTCGGCCGTGCGTTCCATGTGGAAGGGCACGAGCTGCACGTCAGCGCCAGCATCGGCATCAGCTTCTACCCGGGCGACGGTGAAGACGTCGAGACGCTGCTCAAGTGCGCCGACGCCGCGATGTATCGCGCCAAAGAGCTCGGCCGCAATCAGGCGCAGCTCTTCACCGCCAGCATGAACGAGCGCTACGTCCGGCGGCTTGCGCTCGAACAGCACCTGCACCGCGCCGTCGAGCGCAACCAGCTCGAGCTCTGGTACCAGCCGGTCTACGACCGCGCCCGCCGGCGGATCGTCTCCGTCGAAGCGCTGCTCCGCTGGCGCGATCCAAATCGCGGTCTGGTCATGCCGGCCGAGTTCATTCAGCTGGCCGAAGAAACGGGCCTGATCGTCGAGATCGGAGCGTGGGCGCTGCGCCAGGCCTGCCGCCAGCTGCGCGAATGGCACGACCGCGGACTCGTCTCCATGCGCATGGCCGTCAACATCTCTGCCGTGCAGCTCCAACAGCGTGGGCTGGTCGAAGTGGTGCGCGACGCGCTCACCGAGAGCAACATCGAGCCGGCCTCACTGCAGCTCGAGATCACCGAAAGCGCGGCCATGCAGAACATCGAGCTCACTATGAAAGTGCTGCGCGAGCTCAAGGACATGGGAGTCTCGATCGCCGTCGACGACTTCGGCACCGGCCAGTCGTCGCTGATCTACCTCAAGGCCTTCCCCATCGACACCGTCAAGGTCGACAAAGAGTTCCTGCGCGACATCACCTCCGACGAAACGGCGGCGGCGATCGTCTCGTACGTCATCAACCTCGCCCACACCCTGCAGCTCAAGGTCGTCGCCGAAGGGGTGGAGAACGAAGAGCAGTACACCTTCCTCCGCCACTACGCCTGCGACCTGATGCAGGGATACCTCTTCTCCAAGCCGCTCCCGCCGGAGGAGCTGTTCACGTTCATGCAGCAGTCCTTCACCCGGCCGCGCACGGTCGAGATCGAATTGCCCTGACACGAAACGTGAATGTGATCCCGGATCATGTGAACGTGATCCGCGACGCGTCGCTGCCGCCGGGGGAGCCGTTCACGTTCCTCCAGCAGTCGTTCATGCCAGAAGCGGAAATCCCTACCCCGGCTATATTGATCCCTCATGAACCGCGACAAACGCCGCTTCGCCGAATGGCTTCGTCGCCGCTTCTTTCTCCGCTTCCACATGACGCTGATCCTGCTGGCCGCGTTTGCGAGCGGTCTGCTGGTCACGAAAGTGCTGCTGGAGCTCGACGCGAACGTGCTCTGGCTGCGCTACCTGGTGGCGGTCACGTTCGCGTATCTCGTGTTCCTGGCCGCGATCAAGCTGTGGCTGATGTACATCGACGGCCGGGGTGAGGTCGACCTCGAAGGAACCCTCGAGCTCGGGGACGCAGGCGTCGATGCGGCGGTCGAGCTGGGCGGCTTCGATTTCTTCGACGATTTCGGGATCGTCACGCTGGCGCTGCTGGCGATCGTGGTGCTGTTCGCCGCGTTCTACGCCATCTGGGCCGCGCCGACGATCCTCGCCGAGGCGGCGTTCGAAGCGGCTCTCGCCTCGGCACTGGTGCGGCGGACGAAACAGATCGACGCGGCCGGATGGGTGGGGAGCGTCGTCCGGCGGACGATCGTTCCGTTCGTGATCGTGCTGCTGCTCAGCGTCGGCATCGGCTACGCGGCGCAGCAGTGGTGCCCGGACGCGATCACCATCGTGCAGGCGCTGACCTGCGGCTGAACCGCGACTTGCGCGCCGGACTCTTGCGCGCGCAACGCGATCGCCGCTATCCTCCGCGCGGTCCTCGTCTCCCGCCAACATGCTGAATAGCCGTCGCTCCGAGCGATTCACGCTGCCGACACCCGTCGACGCCACCGCTGGTCTGCTGCCGGTGACGCTGATCGATGTGTCGCGCAGCGGGTTCAAGGTGCATCACCAGGAGCCGCTGCCGAAAGGGACGGTCTTCACGCTGCGCTTCCGCTGGGGCACTTCATTCGCGCGCGTGCAATGCACGGCCATGTGGACGACGGTGCACCGCCTCGCGCGCTCGACGGCGGAACGACCGACGCTCTCCTCCGGCCTGAGGATCGAGTCGCTCGACCCCGCCGCGGAGCGGATCGTGAGCTCGATCCTTGGTTCGATCCCTGGCGCGATCCCTGGCGCGATCACCGGTGCGGCCGATGAGGTGAAGGAGCTCGCGGTCGAGCCGTACCTCTTCTGCGAGCTGGTGGCCGGCAGTTGGAAACAGCATCGCACCACCCGGCGCGATCAGCCGGGCGAGGGCTTCACCGTTTCCGCGAACGAAGAGCCGGCGCAGGTGGAGCGGCTCTGCTCCGCGTACGCCAGCGGCGACAGCGAGACGCGGAAGCTGATCCGCACGCTGGCAGCCCTGAGCATCAAGAAACAGGGCGACGACGCGGCCCGTACAATGAACGCGTGAGCCGCGTCGAGACCTGCGCTAGAGAGAGACGACGGGGGCCTCCGGCGGCCGGGCCGCGGGCCCGGACCCGATAGTTGGCCTAGCCTCCGCGACACTCTGTCGCGAGATACGACGCTGTGTCGCGGAGGCTAGGCCAACCATCGGGGTCCGGGGCTGAGGCCCCGGCCGCCGGAGGCCCCCCGTCGTCTCTCTGTCGACCGATCAACGCCCCACGGCGCGGCTGCGCTTGGGGCTGTTGATGCGCAGGGCGCCGGTGAGCGTCGCCGACTCGTTCCCGCTCTTGACGAGAATCACCGCCGAGCCGCCGGCCGCGTTTGCGTCGACGGTGTACGTTGCGCTGACGTAATCGGAGGCGTAGCGGTAGTCGGAGACGCGGCGGAAGGCCGGGTTGAGGATGTCGAGCTCGGTCATGCCGCTGGTGAATCCGTCGCCGGCGACGGCCAGGTCGAAGGTCTGACCCGGCTTGACCACGACCACTTCACGGGAGAGGCTGAAGCCGTTGCTGCCGGGGGCCGCGGAGCCGATCAGCTCCGGATTGAGCCGGGCCGCGCCGCCGCTGGCGGAGACGATGAGGTTGCCGTAAAGCTTGCCGTTCTCGACCTGCAGCGTCTCGCCGTAGAACTGCGTCGGGAAGGAGACCGTCGACGCGTGGCGCCAGACGCCGCGCAGATCGCTCGTCTTGACCGGCCCATCGAGCGGCTCGACATACAGCCGGTACTTGCCGGCCGGAACACCGGCGATCGTGAACGCGCCGGTTTCGTCGGTCAGTGCCGTGGCGACCGGTGAGCCGCGATCGTTCAGCGCGACCACCTGCCCGGCGAAGATCGCGCCGCGGTCGCCCATCACCCGTCCCTGCAACGTCGCGCCGAGGAGAGTGGGATCGCTCTTCGGGTAGGCGGCGGCGATCGCCAGACGGTCATCGGAGTCGAAGGTCAGCTCGTCGTTGCCACGGGTCACGTGCGGGAACATCACCGACGAGAGCACCGCGGAGTGATCGAGGCCGAGGAGATGACCGACCTCGTGCTGGAGGGCCATCTCCGCGTTGAAGTTTCCTTTGAAAAGCAGCGGGTCGACCTGAATGTCGACGTCGGTGAAGCGGCCGGTGGTGTCGAAGGTGTAGGTGGTCAGCGCGAAGGCGCCCTGATTCGCGAACAGCGAGTCGGCCATGCTGACCACGACCTTGCCGTCGTTCATCGAGCCGCCGTTCTGGACGATGTTGCCCCGCTGGAAGCTGACGTTGGCGGCGGTCACGTCCTGCCAGGCCTGAAACGCGCGGTGGATGAGGTCGGCCCGGCTGGAGAGGCTGGCGTCGATCTCGTACCGCAGCGGAAAGGCGGTCGGCTCCCACTGGATGGGGATGCTGTTCCCCTGAATGTCGTACGTCATCCGTGTCGCGGCAAAAGCCGGTACGGCCAGAAGTGCGAACATCAGCAGAATGGTGGATTTCCGGGACATGACAGGCTTCGCGACTGCAAGCGGGAGGCCATTATCAGATTCTTATTAGCTGTCAGCTGAACGCCTGGGACTGCTGTCGCTGCGGGAGTCACTTAGCTGTTGAGCTGTTGAGCTATTAAGCTGTTAAGCGAGAAGTGTTGAGTTCCCTCAAACCCTTCTCGCTCAACAGCTCAACAGCTCAACAGCTGAACAGCTGAACAGCTGAAGAGGTGAAGAGCTGAAGAGCCCCCTACACCAGAGCGACGAGATCGATCTCCACCATGCTCCCCTTCGGCAGCGCCGAGACCTGCACCGTGGTTCGGGCCGGTTTGTGCGCGCCAAAGTACTCGGCGTAAATGCCGTTCAGCGACTGAAAGTTGGCGAGGTCGGTCAGATAGACGGTCGCTTTGAGGACGCGCTGAAAGTCGCTGCCGCCTTCGGCGAGCACGGCTTTGAGGTTCTCGAAGACGCGGCGGGCCTGGGCGTCGAAATCGCCCGGCACGAGCTCGCCCGTGGAGGGGTCGAGGGAGATCTGTCCGGAGGTATAGAGCACGCCGCTCGCCTTCACGGCCTGCGAATAGGGGCCGATCGCCTTCGGCGCACTGTCGGTCGCAACGTATTGCATCGGTAATCCTTTCTGCGCGCGCAGTATAGCTATAATCGCCCGACCGGATCGGAGACCTCGCGCACGATGAATTATCCAGGCAATCCCTCGCTGTCGGCAGCGGTCAAAGACCGTGTGGTGTCGACCTTTCGCCAGGCCGTCACCCTCTATCAACAGGGGCGGATCGACGAGGTCGTGGCCGGCTGCAACCTCATCCTGCAGATGGATCCGACCTTCGATCCGGGCCGCAAGCTGCTCGAGAAGACAAAGAATCCGGCCTCGGCCATTGACGTCAACAACCTCCTCCCGGCCGACGACCGCAGCCTCGAGGAAGCGCGCAATGCGATGGTGGCCCGCGACTTCGAGCGGGTCGTCCAGATCACCACCGAGATCCTGACCGACGATCTGATGAACGACGAGGCGCGCATCCTCGGCGATGAAGCGCGCGAGCGGATGGAAGCCTCCCCGTTCGTCGAGCAGTTCGCCCGCAAGTGCGAGCAGCAGATCTCCGCCGGCAACCTGACCGCCGCCAAGGCCGACCTGGAGAAAGCCCGCGCCCTCGATCCGACTCATCCCGCGGTCGTCCGGATCGCGCAGGCCATCGCCTCCCGCGACGCGCAGCCGGCCCCCGCTCGCCCCGCCTTCGACGCCACGCCGTCGTTCATCGTCGACGACGCCGCGCAGCAGGCCACCGGACGCGGCACCGCGGCCGCCTCCGACTTTGGCTTCACCTTCGAAGAGGAAAAACCGGCCGCGCCACCAGCGTTCGCACCTCCCGCGCCCGCCGCACCCGTGACCTCCTTCGAGGGCTTCTCCTTCGACTCACCTTCGGCTGGCAGCTCGCCGGGCGGTTTCGGCGGCTTCTCGTTCGACTCCCCCACCCCCGCGCCTCCCCCACCGGCTGCCGCGGGGAGTTTCTCGTTCGACGCACCGTCGTCGGCACCGACGCCCGCTCCGATGGCGGGCGACTTCGACTTTGCCACCGCCTCCATCTCGACCTCGCCCGACGACCAGAAGAAGATCGAGCAGTACCTCACCGACGGCGATCGCGCCCTCAACGCGGGCGATTACCAGCAGGCCATCGATCTCTGGTCGCGCATCTTTCTCATCGACGTCACCAACGATCAGGCCTCGGAGCGGATCGAGCGCGCCAAGGCGAAACGCCGCGAGCTCGAGCAGCGCACCGAGCCGCTCCTTTCCGCCGGCGCGGCCGCCTTCGACCGCAAGGACTACGACCGCGCCCGCGCCGAGTTCCGGAAGGTGCTCGACCTCGATCCGGCCAACGGCTCGGCCCGCGATTACCTCGAGCGCATCGACGACGTGGCCAACGTGCCGCAGCCGACCGCCTACGAGCCGCCGCCGGTCGACAACCTCGACGTCGACTTTTTCGGCGACGAGCCGTCCGGCAGCTACGAGGCGCCGCTCATCCCTCCCGACGACGAGGAAGAAGCTCCGGCCGCGGCGGCCAGAGGCAGCAAGAAGAGCGGCGCGACCAAAGCCGCGGCCAGCGGGCGCAAACTGCCGGTCGGTCTGATTGCCGCGGTCCTGGCGGTGATCGTTCTCGGCGCCGGCGGCTGGTGGGCCTTCAACAGGTTCTCCGCCGAACCGGAAGCCGATCCGGCGGCGACGCAGGCCATCATCACCCGCGCCGAATCGCTGGCCGGCCGCGGCAGGTACGAGCAGGCCATCGGCCTCCTCCAGGACATCAAGCCGGGCGATCCGATGCACGATCGGGCACTTTCGATGATCGCCGACCTGCAGCAGAAGATGTCGAGCTCCGCGCAGATGATCGGCGGAATCCCCGCCGCGCAGTTCTACGACCAGAAGATTGCGGCCGCCCGCGCCGCCGTCGAGGCCCACGACTATTCGGCCGCCAAACGGGCGTTCGAAGAGGCGATGCAGGTCAAGCCGCTGCCGCCCGATCTCAAGCCGCTCTACGACGCTGCCACGCAGCAGGTGGCGAAGCTCGGCGCCGCGCGGACGCTGTTCACCGAACAGCGCTATGCCGATGCGATTACCAGCCTGCAGCCGCTGCTCGAGCAGGATCCGCAGAACCAGAACATCCGCAGGATGATCGTCGACGCGCACTTCAACATGGGGGCGATCGCGCTGCAGAACGAGCAGATCCCGGACGCCATCCGCGAGTTCGACGAGGTGCTCAAAGCCGACCCGAATGACGAGCTGGCGCGCCGCAGCCGCGAGCTGGCCATGCGCTACGATGGACAGCCGCGCGACCTTTTGTATCGGATTTACGTAAAATATCTGCCGTTGCGCACACCGCCGGCGTAAGAAGCGGTTCCGAGGAACGTGATGGGAGGGAGGGAACCAATGCCCCGTTTCGACGAGATCGAGCTCGAGCCGGTACCACTCGGGATCGACGCACTGGATGCCGTGAGCAGTTCCGTGGTGGTGGAAGTCGAACCGGTGGCGGAGTTGCCCGGGGGCGACGCCCCGCGGCTCAAGCGACTGGCCGCCCTCCTGACCGACCTCTCGCTCTTTGTCGCGCTGACGCTGGCCCTCTCGCCGCTCCTCCCCGCGATCGTCGACTGGATGGCCGTCGCCTCGCTGGCCGGCTTCGTCCTGGTGATGTCGCACTACTACTTCGTCGGCAGCTGGCTGCTGTGGGGCAAGACCATCGGCGGCGCGATCTTCGACGTGAAGATCGTCCCCTCCTCGGACGCCGCCATGTCGTACCGCAACGCCACCATCCGCTGGGGCGCCGTGCTGCTGTCGCTGGCGACGGCGGGACTCGGCTTCCTGCTGGCGGCGCTGCCGTCGCGACTGTCACTGCCGGATCGAATGTCGGCGACGCGCGCGATCTCGGGTTGATCTGTTCCCACACCCTGAGCGAGCGCAGCGAGTCGAAGGGTGTAGACGGGGGCTCACCGCAACGCGATGCCGACGTCTTTCGCGCTCTTTTTCCCTGCCTCTACCCACGCGAAGCGGGTGAGCAGCGAGCCGGCAAGCGTTGCGGCCGCGGCCACTCTCCGCGCCTGTTTGGACTTGCCGCCGAAGAGGCGCATCACCAGCGGGATCGGACCGGAGAGCAGCGCGCCGATGCGAGTGAGCCGGTTCTCGCGCAGTGGGGCGGTTGCGCGGTCCTCTCCTGTTTCGATGGCCACCATCGCCAGGCATTCGAAGATCGCGGCGCCGAGGGCGAGCGATTGCAGGGCGCTGTGGCGATGGCCACGCAGTTCGAGCAGCGAGACCGCGGAGCCGAGCGACGAGGCGCCGAAGTGGATCGGCAGGAGCGCGACGTGCGTGTTCCAGGCGGGGACGACCGTCGCCCCGAGCAGCACGCCGGTGTAGGTGGCCATCACTGCACCGGTTCCGGCGGCGGCGACCGCGGAGACGTTGCCGGCGACGCCCGGCAGCAGCGCGCCGGTGGCCGCTCCGCCGAAGAGGGCTACCGTCCAGGCGCCGACCGACATCGGCGACTGCGGTTTGAAGATGCGCAGCATGTTCAGGAAACGCTCGGGACGCCCGAGGTCGGAGATGAGCAGCGGAGCCGAAACCACGGCGCCGACGAAGGCAATGCGGCGGGCGTCCTTCACCAGCTGCGCGTTCCCTCCCGTGACCTGCGCGACGAGACCGAGAATCGCCGCGGTGCCGGCTGCCCCTCCGACGAAAAAGTAGAGCGGGATCTCCCACGTCCAGACCGGTGCCTTGAGCAGCGGGAGGTCGTAGTAGGTGATCGCGGGCGGCGTGGTTGCGGTTGCCGCGGTGTTGCGCAACTCGTCGAGTCGCTGCTCGCTGGTCACTTCTTTCCTCCGAAGGCGAAGGCGAGCAGCGCCGCTCCCGCGATCACTCCCGCCGCCGTTGCGGCGGAGCTCCAGGCAGAACGGAGGTAGGTCGTCGGCACGACCGGATGGTCGGGCAGGTTGTACTGCTTGGGATCGCCGCGCACGAGGAACATCGCGTGTGTACCGCCGACCGAGCTCTCTTTCGGATTCCAGAGATTCGCGTCGGTCATCCCGGCGCCGTGCAGCTTCGCGATTCGCTCGTCGGCGACGCGCTCGAGCTGTTCGAGATCGCCGAAGAGGATCGAGCCGGTCGGACATGCTTTCGCGCAGGCTGGCTGCTCCCCCACTTTCTGCCGGTCGTAGCAGAACGTGCACTTGAAGGCGCGGCCGTCGTCGGGCCGCCGGTCGACGACCCCGAACGGGCAGCTCACGACGCAGTAGCCGCAGCCGTTGCAGATGTCGGGCTGGATGTAAACCCCGCCGAACTCGGTGCGCACGATCGAGCCGGTGGGACACGACTCGAGGCAGCCTGCCACCTCGCAGTGCTTGCAGACGTCGGAGGAGAACATCCACGACATGATGTCCGGCGCATTGCCGCCCGCACCGATGGTGGTGTCGTTCTCCACGAACTTGACGTGCCGCCAGGTGGAGTGCCCGAGGCCGACCGTGTTGTCGTACGAATTGCCGGAGAGGGCGTAGCCGTCCGCCGGCACTTCGTTCCACTCCTTGCACGCCACCTCGCACGCCTTGCAGCCGATGCATATGGACGTGTCGGTAAAGAAGCCCATCCGCGTCACGCTCGGGGGCGCCGTCCCGGCGCGATATCGCACGTCGCCGCCTTCACCTCCTGGATGTGGACGTTGGGGTCGAGGGCCAGGGGGAACAGGTCGTTGGCGGCGTCGCCCCTCGAGAGTCCCTTCCAGCCCCAGTGGTAGGGGAGCCCCACCTGGTGCAGGTCGCGGCCCTGGACCCGGAGCGGCTTCATGCGGTCGGTCACCAGGACCCGGGCCTCGATGGCCGTGCGTGACGAGATGATCGTGGCCCAGCCCCCGTTGACCAGTCCCCGCTCGGCAGCGAGAGCGGGGCTGACCTCGCAGAACATCTCCGGCTGGAGCTCGGACAGACGGGCGAGGAACCGCGACATCCCTCCGGCGGTGTGGTGCTCGGTCAGCCGGTAGGTGGTCATGACGAACGGATAGTCGGCGCCCCGTGCGCCGTCGTCGTTGTAGCGGTTCTTCCGGTGGCGATAGGTCTGGCGGGCGGGGTTCGCCTGCTGGGCGTAGAGCGGGTTGGAGAAGGGCGACTCGTGCGGCTCGTAGTGCGCCG
>DASWOB010000108.1:0-78489 GCA_036398925.1 Thermoanaerobaculia bacterium | reverse complement strand
ACGCGCGCGCCCCGCGTGACGCGCCGCGCAGCGCGACCCGGCGTCCAGAGATAGACGTCAGAGAGCAGCTCGAACGTGCGGTGGTACTCGAGCTGCGCGAAGGCGATGGTGGTGCCGTCGCGGCTCCAGGAGATCGAGGAGATGTTGTTGACCGGCAGCGTGGCCACATCGCGATTGCTGGCAAGGTCGCGCACGCGAATGGTGGAGCGTTCGTACGGACCGCGGTGGGTGTACGCGAGGCGGGTGCCGTCGGGCGAGAGCAGCGGGTACTTGGTTTCGTACCCGAGGGTGGTGAGGCGCTCGCGCGGCGTGATGCCTTCAGCGGAGATGCGCGTTTCGTCCTCGCGGTACTCGCGCAGCACGTCGGCCGACCAGTCGCGCCAGAGCTCATTGATCGATTCGCCGAAGACATCCTCCGCCGTGGCGTTGACGCGGTAGGGGAGAACATTCGCCGAGTACTCGTTGAAGTAGCGCCCGAGGTTCTGCGCCCCCTCGCGGCGAGCGACCCAGGCCAGGAACGACGCGCCGAAGAAGTAGCGCGCGTTGCCGCCCGGCCAGTGCGCGGTGAGCCCTCCGGCCCGCGCGGGAGACGGCCAGCGTCCTTCCAGTGCGGCGGTGCGCAGCACCATCTCCACGAACGTCCCTTTCAGCCGCCCCGCATCCGTTGCTTCCGATTCGACGACCGTGGCCAGCCCCTCGGTCATCCAGAGCGGGGAGAACTGGTTCGGGAACGCGACCGGATGCCGTCCGAAGACGCGCCGCAGCAGGCCCGAAAAGCCGCGGGCCTGATCGAGGTGGAGGATGTGCGCGTACTCGTGCGTGATGACCAGGTTCAGCCAGTTGTCGTAGTGCTCGAGCGGCGAGGAGGGATCGGCGCCCGGTGCGCTGACGTAGATCTCGATGCGGTTTTGCGGAAAGGTGCTGGCGGAGCCGTTCGAGGCGTCGACGTGATCGGTGAGGATGAGGTGCGTCCGCTCCCGCGGCTCGTACCGCATCAGCGGCGTGATGCGCGCGTGGATCTCCTCGGCCAATCCCGCCGCGCGGCGCGCGAGCTCTTCCTCCCCCTGATGAAAGTGGACGAAAAAGTGCGGGGTGGTGATGGTCTGCCAGCGATAGCGCGGCGGATATTCGGAGGCGGCGTGGGCGAACGTCGCGACGAGCGCGACCAGAAGGAGGAGGATTCGGCGCATCGCCGCTGTGGCAGCGATGCGCGTGCCATTGCAGAACGATGAACGCGGAAGGATGAACGCGGAACGGTCAGCAGGTCACCGCCCGTTCATCGTTCATCCTTCATCGTTCATCGTTCGCCCGTCATCGTTCGCCCGTCATCGTTCTGCCAGCCCCGACGGCAACCACGGCGACGACAGCAGCTCTTCGAAGATGTCCCACCGCTTCTGCGCCTTGCCGCCCGACCTGCGCTCCACGTAGTCGCGGACGAGGTCGCGGCCGAGGTTGTAGTTGATGACGTAGCTGCGGTACTGGTCGATGAACTTCACGCGCTGGCGGGCACGCGCCGGGGCCATCAGGGCGTATCTGGTCAGCCATTCGGCGGCCTGCTCGGCGTTGATCTGGCCGTTGAGGTAGCGGCGGGCCGCTTCGTTGCCGGCGTAGCCGGTCTTCGCCGTCAGCTCCTGCAGGCGGTAGTACGCGGCGGCCTTGGATGGATCGATCCCGGCCAGCGGGAAGAGCTCGCGTTTTTCGTATTCGACGCGCTCGTCGGCGGGGAAGGCGACGTCGATGCCGTAGTTCGCGCTCCCCTCGGCGATCAGCGACTGCGGGCTGAAGAGCGGGTAGACGGTGAACTCGGTCCAGCCGCGGTCGCGCACCAGGTTCTTCTCGAGCAGCACGTTGTAGACGTGGTGGCCGGGATACCCCTCGTGGCAGGCGAGGTCGATGGCGCGGTCGATGTAGATCGGCAGGTCGGTGTTCACCTGGATGAGACTCTTGAAGTTACCCTGGTACCAGTTGTAGCCGCTCCACGATTTGCCGGTCACGTACTCGACGGTGAACGACTCGCCGGCGGGGAGGTCGAAGTGGCGGATGGTGCGCTCGCGGCAGGCGCGGATGGCGGTCTGGAAGACGGCGTCGAGCTTCTCGCGCGGGACGACGAACTGCTGGCGGAAGGCCTCCAGCCGTTCGCTCAGCGGGCCGTCGCCCGGCGGCAGCTCGCGCTCGATGGCGGCGTTCAGCTCCTGAAAGTACGACTCCGGATGCGACGGCGCGACGGCGTCGTAGAGCGCGCGCGACTCTTCGTCGAAGCTGAGCTTTTTCCCCTGCAGCATTTCGGCGCGCGCGATCAGCGCCTCGGTCTGCCGCCGGAGGTAAACCACCCGCAGGTTGACCATCGGATCGACGATCAGCGCCGAGGCCTGAAAGTTTCCGATCTCGTCGCGGAGGGCGATCGCGTCGCCGTGGATGTTCGCGAGGGCCGGCTTCTGCGCCTTCACTTCCTCGCGCCAGGCCGGAGGGCCGTAGTAGGCGTCGACGTAATCGGCGTCGTGCTCCCCCATCGCCAGGACGAGCTTCACGTAGCGTTCGGACATGCGGGACAGGTCGTCGGTTTGCGGCGTCATCGTTTTGGTGGTCGTGCAGCCGAGCGCAAGGACGGCGAGCGCGGCCGTGATGAGCTGTTTTGTCATGCCGCGCCGCAGTGTATGACAAGGCGGGCATGCGTTTCGCCATGGACAGAGGCGTGGCAAACGCAGATTTTTGTTCGCAATGCGGAACCGCGCTGCCGGCCGGCTCGCAGTTCTGTCCGAAGTGTGGGAAACCGGTGCCGGTGGCAGCGCCGCCTCCTGCTCCTGTCATCCCTCCACCGTCCATTCCCCAGCGAGCGGCTGCGCCAGAAGCGAGTCCGTCGCAAGCGGCTCCGTCAGAAGCGGTTCCGCCGCAGCGGCCGACCGTCACGACGACGACCACGCGGCCGGCGAGCAGCGTGCCGCCAGTCACGGCCGAACCTGCGCACGGCCGCTCCCCGATGCTCTGGATCGTGCCGCTGGCGCTGCTGGTGATCGGCGGGATCATCTTCCTCCTCCTCAGCGGTGCGCCGTACGGCCGCGACAGCGAGACGAAGGTCGGCGAGCAGCCGCCCACGGAGACGATCGCGGAGGGGGAATCGGCCGCGACGGCGACGCTCGTCGAAGCGGGTGATCCGGCACCGCCGACGACCGGGACAGGGCTCGACCAGACCGCGACGATGGCTCCGCCGATCCTGCGTGAAGAGCCGCCGCCGTCGGTGATTGGTGAGCCGACGACGACCACCCCTCCGCCGCGGCAGCAGCCGCGCGAGGACGTGCCGGTGACCACGCCTCGGCCAACGCCGGTGCCGGCGCCCGCGCAATCGACGCCGCGTCCCGCTCAGACGGAGCCGGTGTCACCGCCCGCCTCGGGCGAGATCAGTCGCGACGAGGCGGTGAACATCCTCCGCGGCTACGTCACCTCGAGCGATTACTACGGCATCGGCGCGCGCTGCACGTCGATCCGCGGCGGGACGTACCGCAACGTCGGCTACACGATGGAAGTCCACGACAGCTGCTCGAACCGGCTGCTGGGCAACTGGCGGGTCGACTCGAAGACACGCGAGGTCTTCCGGCAGCAGGGCGACGGCCGCTATCTGCGGCCGTGACCCCGCGCCAGTCGTCGTTCAGGGAACCGGTGCCGGGCCGGTTCCTTTGCGGTAGTTGATCAGGTAGAAGAGGTCGTAGCCGTCGATCGGCAGGTTGCCGTTCACGTTCGCCGCGAGCGGAATGCCGGGGCCATCCGCGAAGAAGTAGCGCGCCAGCGCGTCGAGGTCGACGTCGGTCATTGTGCCGTCGAGGTTCACGTCGCCGCGCGGCGTGTCCTTCGTGTCGGCGGCGTCGATCTCGTAGCCATCGACGTAGCCGCGGAGCAGCAGCGGCTGCGCGCTGCCGGGCAGCGACGCGAAACGCATGTGCCGGATGTCGGCGCCGTTGCCGGTGCGATAGGCGATCGGCTCCTGCCACGCTTCGACAGGCACGCTGTACAGCTCGAAGTTACCGAAGTAGGTGCTGCCGTAGAAGAAGATGAAGTTCTTCCCCAGCACCGTCTCGACCGACACGCGGCGGCGCGTGAAGTTGTTCGGGTAATGCTGCGTCCAGGCCTGTGTGGAGTCGCTCCTGAACATCGTCCAGTAGCCCTGGTCGTCGATCACCAGGAGCGAGCCGTTGCCGGCGGCCGAGGCGTTCGGGAAGCGGGCCACGTGGACGGCACGCGACGTGTTGAAATGACGCGAATAAACCGTGGTCCCGAACTGGTCGGTGGCAGCGATGTCGACGGTGTTGTTGAGGTCGACGTCGCCGACGGTCACCGTGCGGATGAGCGTCGAGGCGGCGGGACTGATCCAGAGGCCGGCGTCGCTCGCGCCGTTGAAGACATACACCGAGGAGTCGTACGCCACGATGATCTCGTCGACCGCGTCGCTGTCGACGTTCTTCACGTGCAGCGTCCCGGCCATGTAGCCGGTGGACGCGCCCTGCGGCTGCGACGACCACTCCAGCGCATGGGTGACGCCGTCGAAGACCGAGAGGCCGCTCGGCGAGCCGTCGCGCTTCCCCTGCACCACGATCTCGAGCGCGGCATCGCCGTCGAGCTGCCCGATGCGGAGGTCGAGCACGTTCGGCGCCGGAGCGGGCAGCGCGAGCCTCCCCTTCACCTCGCGCGTGGCGTAGTCGAGGACGCGCACGGCGTGACTGCTGCCGACGATGATCTCCGCCCGGCCGTCGCGATCCAGATCCGCGACGTCGGGAACGTACGGGCCCCGCTCATCGGCGAACGACTTCTCGACCTGGCCGTTGCTGGCGATGGCGAGCAGGCCGGCCGTGTCGGTAGCGGCGCCGAAGACGATCTCGATCGCGCCGTCGCCGTCGACGTCGCCCGCGCTGATGTCGGTGATGCGCGAGACCGGCGAGGCGACCGACCAGAGTTTCGCGCCGGCCGGGGTGTAGTACGAGACCAGGCCCGGCTCGCCGACGGCGATCTTTCCGTCGGCGACGGTGAGGGCGGTGACCGTACCCGGCGTGTTGAAGAAGCTGCTCGACAGGTCGTCACCGTTGACGATCGTCACTTTGGTCCCGGAGCCGAACACGATCTCCGCCTCGGCGTCGCCATCAACGTTGCCGAGCTTCATGGCCGTGCCGAAGCCGCCCGGGTATTCGCGCCCCGCCAGCCAGTTGCCCGGATCGATGATGCGGCCCGTCGGACCGTTGATGACGATCTCCGGCGCCGGGTCGTCATCGACGTTAGCGACGCGCAGCGCCGTCCCGCCGAGAAGATCGGTCTGATAGTCGGGGAGATTCGTGCGTGCGTTGTAGACCGCCAGGCCGTTCTCGAAGAGCACCAGCACCTCGTTGTCGCTGTCGCCGTCGATGTTGGCCATGGCCATGTCTTTGACGCCGCCGGTCATCCCGGCCGGCGTGTACCCGGCGTAGAAGTCGCGCTGGTACGAGGCCGGGTTGTAGTACTGCACGTAGGTGCGGTTGTTCGCGCCCGGATCGTCGCTGCCGACGACCACGCGCATCGTGCCGTTGTTGGTCGTGTCGCCGACCGTCACGGCATGGCACTTTTCGGGTGGGCCGTACCACGCCGTGCCGTAGCCGTTGCCCTTACGCGCCACGACGAAGGCGGCGTTACCGGCACAGCCGACGATGTCGGCCACGCCGTCCCCGGTGACGTCGACGTCGGCGTGCAGGTTGGCTGTGCCGACGCCGGGCGTCAGGACGCCGTCGCGGTACTGCGCGACGTTCCGGACGGGCGGTACGGGGAACTGTGCCTGTGCCGCGGCGGTGAGAAGAAGAGTCGCTGTAAGAAGGATTCGTTTCATGGTTTTTATCGCGGTCCGACGACGACCCAGTTCAGATCCTGAATGCGCGTGACATAGGCGGAGGCTTTGAGGGAGGTTCCGTTGAGCAGCCAGACCGCGTTCTCGCCGGTCGAGCCGTTGCGCCACATGACGTCGGCGCGCAGGTCGCCGTCGAAATCGCCGACGGCGCGCAGCTCCCACGCGGGGTTCGGCGTGGCCAGATAGCCGGTGGCGACGACGGTGGCGCCGTTCATCGTCCAGACCACGACCTGGTTCGTGTCGAGGTTGCGCCAGACCACGTCGGCCCGCGCGTCGCCGCTGAAGTCACCGACGCCGCGGATCTGCCAGGAGGAGTTCGGCGTGGCGACGTAGCCGTTGCCGACGATCGCGGCGCCGTTCATCAGCCACACCCGCACTTCGTTGTTCGTGCTGTTGCGCCAGAGAATGTCGGCTTTCTGGTCGCCGTTGAAGTCGCCGACGCCCTGCACGCTCCAGATGGACGGCGGAGCGGCGACGGTGCTGTTGCTGACGATCGTCGCGCCGTTCATCATCCAGACGCGTGCTTCGTTCGTGTCGCTGTTGCGCCAGAGCGTGTCCGCTTTTCCGTCACCGTTGAAGTCGCCGACGCCCTGCAGTGTCCAGGCGGCCGGTACGGTGGCGACGCTCGCGGAGGCGAGGCGCGCCGCACCGTTCATCGTCCAGAGCACGATCTCGCCGGTGGAGCGGCGCCAGAGGATGTCGGCCTTCCCGTCGCCGTCAAAGTCGTCGACGCCGAGGACCGTGGCGGTCGATTCGTACTCCGGAAGGTCGTTCGAGGCGGTGATGGCGGTGCCGTTCATCGTCCAGAGGCGCGTGGTGGGGCCGTTGCGCCAGACGATGTCCGCCTTCCGGTCGCCGGTCACGTCGCCGCGCGTCGCCCCTTCGACGATGGTCACGACGCCGTTCACGAGGGAGAGATAGCCGTTGCCGACCGTCTCCACGCCGCTTCCGGCCTGATTGGACAGCATGGCGTTGTTGTCGAACGAGACTTTGAGCTGCGTCGCGTCGCTGTTGCCGACGGCGATCACCAGCACCCCGATCGGGTCGCCAGGCGCCGCCTTGTCGAGCGTGAGTGGGATCGGGTTCGTCGACTCGGCGAACGAGACGACGTAGCCGACCGAAGAGGTCGAGCCGGGCGGCGTCATCACCAGCTCGTACAGCGGCGTCTTCCCCGCAAACACTCCGCGGCGCGAGAACGACACCGAATTCACGGCCGTGGCGGGTGAGATGCGGACGCGGAACCCGAGCGCCTGGATCTTCGCCCCGGCAGCTCTCTCGCCGCCGATGTACGACCCCGAAACGTCGCGCAGATAGACCGGCACTTCGACGACGGTGTTCTTTTTCGCGAACGTGCTGCCGATCGTCAGGACATCGCGTGCGGCAAAGAGAGGAAGTGCCGCGAGGGCGGCGAAAGCGAAAACGAGATGACGAAGGATGTGCGTGTTCATCGAGATACCGACCATGAACATGCACTCTGAGCGAGCCGATGCCTCCGACCGCAGACGCTGTGGTAGCGCAGCGGTGACGGACAGGTGGACGTTGTTCACCGGTTGGTGAAAACAACGGCGCGGTGATCGCGGTCACGCGTGAGGGGGGAGGGGGTGTGCGTAAGGGCGCTCGGCGGCTCAACCCCACCTGTCATCCTGAACGAAGTAAAGGACCCCCTCCCCACAGGCGAATACACATGGTGCGTCGCTCATCGGATGCTCGCACTTCCACATCGGTTGGTCGATAGGCGCCACACCGGAGTTCGCTCGGAGCACCCCTCGCGCGGATGACAGGAGCATGGAGGTCGCGGGCACGCTCAGCGGCGTGTGCACCTCTCCCGCTATACTTTGCTGCGGTGCCAGTTGTCGCGCGCGTAGGTCCGTACCGGTTCTTCTTCTACAGCAACGAGAATAATGAGCCGCCGCACGTTCATGTTCAACGAGAGCGAATGCTGGCAAAGTTCTGGCTCGAAGCCGTTTCGTTGGCCGAGTCGAAGCGATTTGCTGCTCATGAGCTGCGTGTGATTGAGCGACTGATCTCGGAGCGGCGAGTAGAGTTTCTGGAGGCTTGGCGTGAGTTCTTCGGTCGTTGAAGTGACGGCACTGGCGCACGATGTCCGGGTGACCGAGGACGAGTTGGTCGTGCCTCTCGTTGATGGGCGCACCATTACTGTCCCGCTAGCCTGGTTTCCACGCCTTCTGCACGCCACGGCCGAGCAGCGGAGCCGTTTCGAGCTCCTCGGCGACGGCGAGGGCATTCACTGGCCAGAGATCGACGAAGACATCAGTGTGGCAGGCCTGCTCCGTGGCATTCGCGCACCGACGCGCTCGGGAACGTCGGCCTGACCCGCGGCGGCGGGTGGGAGGTCTCTCGCCGGCAGGGACGGCCGCCTGTTGCGGCCGTGAAAAGTTGGCGTCCCTAACGGGATTCGAACCCGTGTCGCCGCCGTGAAAGGGCGGTGTCCTAGGCCTCTAGACGATAGGGACGTTCTGGCGCGGTGCGCACGATACGGACCGGAGACGGTCCTGTCAACCACGCGCGGAACTCTGCCAACGCCAGAGTCCCCTCACTTATTGCCGGGTGGCCCCGACTAATCGGGGACGACGATGCTCGACCACGGCATGGAGCGGACGGCGATCACTTTCGCGTCGAGGTCTTCCTGCGTGGCGGAGGTGCCGAGCGAGCGCTGGAGGTACGAGATTTCGGTCGAGACCAGTTTGGAGGAGAGCAGGCGTGAAGCCGCTTTGCGCAGGTTGAGCTCCGAAACGGTGATGCGCGCGACTTTGACTTTCTTCACTGCTTTGACGGCTGCGGTCATTTGATTTCTCCTCTTCTGTCAGTGGGGTTGTTCGTGCTGCGGTGAGTCTGCCGCACCCGGGCGCCGATCGGACGTCCGGGTGCGGTTTTCGCCCGATCAGGCGCGGGTGTCGGCTTTACGGGGGCGGGCTTCGCCGAGGCGGAGCTCGTTGCCGCCGAGGTCTTTGCCGTTGACGCCGGCGATCACCGCACGGGCGTCGTCATCAGAGGCGAACTCGGCGAAGCCGAAGCCTTTCGAGACGCCGGACTGATCTTTGATGATCTCGAGCGAGGTCGGCTTGGCGAAGGCGGTCAGGACATCGCTGAGCTCGGCCTCGGTGGCGGTCTTCGGCAGATTTCCGATGTGAAGTTTCATTTGGGTGCTCTCCGTTGGCAGGACCTCAGACGCAGCGGGAGCTGGAAGCTCGTCGCGAGGGGGCTGGGTCGAACCGGAAGGCTAAGAAGGTGAGCCCAGGGCGGAGGACTTAGTTCGACCGTGCTGGATGCCGCGGAAGGTTCCGGGCACCAGCAAGTATACGCCATCTCGTGCTCGATCGGGCGGAAACCTGCGGTAGAGCTGGGTTTAGCGGCTGTGTGGTGTGGCTTCCTGCCCCCACCACACGGCCAGCAGAACCGGAACCCAGGTTCGCGGTATCAGGGAACCGGCGCGGCGCCCGTGCTGCGGCGATAATTGATCAGGTAGAAGACATCGGACGCGTCGATGCAGCCGTCGCCGTTGACGTCCGCGGCCGGCGGGATGCCGGGGCCGTCGGCGAGCAGCCACCGCACCAGCGTGTCGATGTCGACGTCGGTCACGACGCCGTCGCGGTCGACGTCGCCGCGCGGCTGTCCCGCATTTCCGACCGTGAGGATCTCCCACGAGTAGGTGAGGTCGACCAGCAGCTCCGGATGCGCGTCGCCGGTCAGTTCGGCGAAGTGCATGCCGTAGATCATGTCGGCGGCCCCCAGAAAGATCGAGTCCATCGCAGGGCAGCTCGTGCCGCCGAGTGGTACGACGAACACCGATCCATCCTGTGCGACGAGCAGCCGATCCTCTCCACCGACCGGTCCCAGGGCGATGGCGCGCCCACGGTAGTACTGCGAGGTGGTCGTGAACGGACAGGCGAATTCCTGCGAGAGGTCCGACCCCTTGAAGCTGCGGACGTTGGTGGTGTGATTGCCTTGCCCGCCCCACTGGTCACCCTCGAGCACCGCGAAGCGTCCGGCGGTGGCGGCGACGCGAATGGCAGAATTGGCGAGCGTCACTTTGCGCGCCGCGTTCGTGGCGGGTGTGAAGATGTGGACGGCGTCGTGCGTGCCGACCACCAGGTCCTTCTTCCCGTCCTGATCGACGTCGGCCACCTCGATGTCATAGAGGGTTGCGCCGAGGCTGGGGGAGGTCCACTGGATGATCAGAGAGGCACCGTTGAGAACGTAGATCGAGTTGTCGTCCAGGCCGGCGATGATCTCGTCCACCGGGTCGCTGTCGATGTTCGCCACCACCGCGGTGCGGGCGAGGTAGGTCGGATCGTACGGCGCGCTGCTCCACTGCTCGGCCCAGGTCACGCCGTCGAAGACGTGCAGCTCGCCGTCATACGGAGCGCCGCCGACGATGAGGATCTCGAGGGCCGGATCGTTATCGAGCTGCCCGACCTCGATCTGCCACACGTTGAGGACCCATCCGTACTGCGATTTCGGGGCGAGCGTGGCCTTCACCGCTTTGGTGCGGTAGTCGAGCACCTGTACGACGCCGCCGGAGTAGCTGCTTCCGGTCGAGTACGCGCCGACGATCAGCTCGAGATTGCCGTCGCCGTCGAGATCGGCCACGGCCGTGCTGAAGTAGCCGTCCAGATCGGTGACGGTGTACTCGACGCCGGTCTTGTTCGCGATGCGAAGCTTGTCGGCGCCGCTGTGATTGAGGCCGGAGGTGACGATCAGCTCCTGTGCGCCATCTCCATCGACGTCGCCGACGGCCATCGCGGCGCTGCCGCCTTCCGGATGATTGTTGAAGCTCCACAGCTGAGTGCCAGCCGTGTCGTAGCCGGCGATGAGCGTGCCGACCTCGCGGATGATCTCCGGCTTCCCGTCGCCGCTCAGGTCACCGAGCGCGAAAGCCCCTCCGTAGAAGTCGTCCGGTGTGGTGAACGACGTGGATGAAAAGTCGTCGCCGTTCAGGATCCGGACATTGGTCTCGGTGATCGAGACGATCTCGTGCTCCGGATCGCTGTCGACGTTGCCGACCTGGAACTTGCCGAAGCCGCCCGCGTAACCCCACTTCAGCGACTGCGCGTACGCGTCGAGCACGCGGCCGGTGGTGCCGTTGATGACGATCTCAGTGCGGCCGTCGTCATCGATGTTGGCGATGCGGACCTGCGTTCCGCCATGGCCGCTCGCGTCCCATTCGAGCAGCAGCGACGTGGCGCCGTAGATGAAGGCGCTGCTGCTCGTCACCGCGACCACCTCGGCGTGACCATCCGAGTCGACGTCTCCCGTGGCGATGCTGTTGATCCGCTCGAGGGCGCCGGTCGGCAGGGTAACGGAGCCGAGCGGGTTCACCGAGCCGGCCGGATTGAAGACGTAGATCTTCGCGCGCGTGCTGGTCTGCGCATTCGTCCCGACGAACAGCTCCGGCTTCCCGTCGCCCTCGCGGTCGCCGAGCGCGATCGCCGTGCAGTCGACATTCCGTCCGTACCAGACCGGCGCGTAATCGGCGCCCTTCTTCGACAGGACCACCGGCGACCCGGCCGCGCACGCGACGATGTCGGCCACGCCGTCGCCGGTGAGGTCCGCGATCGGCAATCCGGCCGGTCCCGCGTAATCGGTGGGAACGCCGGACCGATGCAGCGTGAGGAACGGCGTGTCGGCAGTCGCGCCGAGCGCACATACCGCAAGAGCGGCGGCAACGCCGTACCGCATCAGTCTTCTCATGAGTCTCCCCCGGGATCGCTGGACCGCATTCATCGTAACGCCCAATTCCTACCGCGGCCCGACCACCGTCCAGTTCAGGTCCTGGACGCGCGTCACATAGGCGGAGGATTTGAGCGCGGTGCCGTTGAGCAGCCAGACCGCGTTCTCGCCGGTCGAGCCGTTGCGCCACATGACATCGGCCTTCAGGTCACCGTCGAAATCGCCGACCGCGCGCAGCTCCCACGAGGAGTTCGGCGTGGCGAGGTAGCCGGCGGCAGCGATGGCGGTGCCGTTCATCGTCCAGGCCACGACCTGATTCGTGTCGAGGTTGCGCCAGACCACGTCGGCTTTGCCGTCGCCGCTGAAGTCGCCGACGCCGCGGATCTGCCACGCGCTGTTCGGCGTGGCGACGTAGCCGGTGCTGGCGATGGTGGTGCCGTTCATCAGCCATGCCCACACTTCGTTGTTGGTGCTGTTGCGCCAGAGGATGTCGGCCTTCGTGTCGCCGTTGAAATCGCCGACGCCCTGCACACTCCAGATGTTCGGCGGCGAGGCGACGGTGCCGACCGCGACGATCGTCGAGCCGTTCATCGTCCAGACCCGCGCTTCATTGGTGTCGTTGTCACGCCACAGCATGTCCGCTTTGCGGTCGCCGTTGAAGTCGCCGACGCCCTGCAGCACCCAGTTCGCCGGAGCGGTGGCGACGCTGAAGGTGTTGAGCCGCGTCGCGCCGCTCATCGTCCAGAGCACCACCTCGCCGGTCGAGCGGCGCCAGAGGATGTCGGCCCGGCCGTCGCCGTTGAAGTCGTCGATACCGAGGACCGTGGCGGTCGATTCGTATTCGGACGCGTCTGTAGAAGCGGTGATGACGATGCCGTTCATCGTCCAGAGGCGCGTCGTCGAAGCATTGCGCCAGAGGATGTCGGCCTTGCCGTCGCCGGAGAGGTCGCCGCGTGTGTACGAATCGACGAGCGTGATCAGGCCGTTGACCAGCGAGAGCTTGCCGTTCGCCACCGTCTCCACGGTCGCACCGCCCTGGTTCGAGACGGTCGCGGTGTCGCTGTCGATGGCAATCGTCACCTGCGTCGCGTCGGTGTTGCCGAGGGCCACGACCAGCACGCCGATCTGATCGCCCGGCGCGGCCTTGTTCGACACGAAGGCGATGAGGTTCGTCGCTTCGGCGAACGAGCTCACGTAGCCGACGGATGAGATCGAGCCGGGAGGGGTCGCATTCAGCTCGTAGAGCGGGGTCTTGCCGGAGAAGACGCCGCGCCGGGAGAACGACACCGAATTGACGGCACTGGCCGGCGAGATCCGGACGCGGAAGGCAACGCCCTGGATCTTCGAGCCTGCGCCCTTGTCGGTGCCGAGCGGCGTGCCGGAGACGTCGCGCAGGTAGACCGGCACTTCGACGGTGGTGTTCTTCTTCGCGGTCATGCTGCCGACGGTCAGGACGTCTTTCGCCAGGAGCGGCATCGCGGCGACGGCGGCAACGGCGAGAACGAGATTGCGAGCGTTTTTCATGTTCATCGAAGGCCTCACGGAATCGGAGCCGGGCCAGTGCCGCGGCGATAGTTGATCAGGTAGAAAAGGTCGGCAGGGTCGATGCGGCCATTGCCGTCGACGTCGGCGGCCGGACTGATGCCCGGACCGCTGGCCAGCAGGTAGCGCATCAGCGTGTCGATGTCCGTGTCCGCGACGACGCCGTCACGGTTTACGTCACCCCGCGAAGCGGTGGCGGAGTCGACGGCCAGGACCTCGTAGCCAGCGAGGTGATCGACCAGCATCTCCGGGCGGCTGTCGCCCGTGACCTCGGCGAAGTGGATGTCGTAGATCTGCGTGCTGCCGAAGCGGACGGTCTCCGGCGTCGGGCAGCTCGTCCCCCCCAGTGGGTAGCTGACGATCGTGCCGGCGCGGCCGAAGAGCAGACGCTCCTGCCCGCCGATCGTGCCGTACGTCAGGGCCGGCTCGAACGAGCCGGTGCTGGCGTACGCGCACGACCACTCCTCCGTCAGATCGGAGCCGCGGAACGTGCGGATGCTGCCGCTCGAGTACGCCGGCTGCACGATGCTGAAGCGGCCCGTGGTCGCCGCAATGGAGCCGAGCGAATGGTTGGAGACCGGCAGACTGCGGCTGGTGTTGGTGGCCGGCGTGTGAATGACCACAGCCGTGCTCGTGCCGATCAGGACGTCCTTCGAGCCGTTGTTGTCGACGTCCCCGACCGCCATGTCGGTGAGCCAGCCGTTCGCGGGCGTGGTGGTCGTCCACTGAATGGTCGATGAGGCGCCGTTGAGCACCTGCACGTGGGAATTGGCGGTGGTGACGACGATCTCGTCGACGGGATCGCCGTCCATGTTCGTCACGACCAGGGAGCGGCCCCAGTCGGCGTGGCTGGTCCATTGATTTTCGTACGTGACGCCGTCGTAGGCATAGAGGACGCCGTCGTAGGGATCGCCGCCGAGCACCAGCACCTCGAGCGCCGGATCGGCGTCGAGCTGTCCCACCTCGAGGCTCCAGACCTCCGGATAGTACGCGGCGTTTGCGTCGTTCGGAACGAGCGTCGCCTTCACCGCCTTCGTCGCGAAGTCGAGCACCTGCACCAGACCGGCGCCATGGCTTGCGGTTTTGGTGGAGGCCACGACGATCTCCGCGTTGCCGTCGCCGTCGAGATCGGCGATCTCGGTCATGAAGGGCCCATGGACGGCGCGAAGCTTCGCCTCGACGGTGGAGAAGGTCGCCACGGTCAGGGCCTGCTCGATGCCCGAGCTCGACGGGTAGACCAGCTCCGTCGTGCCGTCGCCGTCCACGTCCCCCGCGGCGATCCGCGCGAAGCCGTAGCTCTGCAGGGCCCAGACGGTCGCGCCGGTGGTGTCATAGGCGGTCACACCATTCCAGTTCGTGCGCGCGATGATGATCTCGCGCGTGCCGTTGCCATCGACGTCGTGCACGAGCAGATCGCCCGGCCCGTCCACGACCTCGAAGCTCGAGGTGCTGAAGTCGTCGCCGTTCAGGATGAACGCGTCATTGCCGTAGACGTAGACGATCTCCGCCTCAGCGTCGCCATCGACGTTCGCCACATCCATGTGCTGCCCGAAGCCGCCGGCGTACCCCCACTTCAGCGTCTTCGCCACCGCGTCGAGCACGCGGCCCGTTCCGCCGTTGATGACGATCTCGGTGCGCGCGTCGTCGTCGATGTTGGCGAGGTGCACCGTGGACCCACCATGTCCGGCCGCGTGCCACTCCCGCTCGAGCGAGCTGCCGCCGTAGACGAACGTGTCGTACGGACCGATCGCCACGATCTCCGCCTGACCGTCGCTGTCGACGTCTCCCAGCGCGACGTTCGTCAGCCCGCCGTTGCCGCTGGTGTCGGTGATGTTGATCGAGGCGATCGCCTTCGATGACGTGGAGGGCTCGAAGACGCTGATCACCCCGCCGATCCCGGTTTCAACGGAGCCGAGGGTGACGATATCGACGATCCCGTTGCCGTTCCGGTCGCCGACGGCGAAGGCGTGACACCCGACCCACGGGCCGTGCCATGCGGTCACCAGCTCCGTGTTCTTCTTGGTCAGGACCACCGGCGCTCCGGCGCCGCAGGTCACGATGTCGGCTATGCCGTCGCCGGTCACGTCGACGGTTGCGACGATGTCCTGTGCCGATTCCGCGACCACGCCGCCCCGGTAGAGGGAGACGGAGGGGATGTCCGCCGCCGCCGCCGCGAACGCGACGATCATCGCCGCTGCTGTTGTGAGAATGCGCATCATGCTCCTCAGGGCACCGGCGCCGGACCCGTTCCGCGGCGGTAGTTGATGAGATAGAAGACGTCGGACGCGTCGATGCAGCCGTCGCCGTTCACGTCAGCCGTCGGCGGGATGCCGGAGCCGTCCGCCAGGAGCCAGTGCACCAGCGTGTCGATGTCGACGTCGGTGACCAGGCCGTCGCGATTCGCATCGCCGGCCGGCTCGGCGGTGGTCCCGATCGACAGGATCTCCCACGAGAAGATCGATTCGAGGAGCATCTCCGGGTGAGCGTCGCCGGTCAGCTCGGCGAAATGCATGCGATAGATGATGTCGCGGCCGAGGTTCACCTGCTCCATCGCCGGGCAACTGGTGCCGCCGAGCGGGAGGATGAAGAGTGTTCCTTCCTGACCAACGAGCAGCCGTTCCACGCCGCCGATCGGCCCGAAGGCCAGCGCGCGGTTCGACAGATAGTTCGTGGTCGTCGAGAGCTGGCAGGCGAATTCCTGCGACAGGTCCGAGCCCTTGAAGCTGCGGACGTGCGTCGTGTAGTTGCCCGAGTTGCCCCACTGGTCGCCGTCCAGAACGGCGAAGCGGCCGCGGGTCGCCGCCACGAGGGCGGCGGACTGGCTGAGCGTCACCTTGCGCGCGCTGCCGGTGGCCGGCGTCAGCACGTGCACGGCGTTGCCGGTGCCGACCACGATGTCCTTCTTCCCGTCGTCGTCGACGTCCGCCACGTCGAGATCCCAGATCGTGGAACCGAGGAGCGGCGAGGTCCACTGCACGATCGGTGAGGCGCCGTTGAGGATGTGCACCGAGTTGTCGCTCATGCCGACGACGATCTCGTCGACCGGGTCGCCGTCCATATTCGTCACGACCACCGTCTTCGCAAGATAGGTCGGGCTGTACGGGGTACTGGTCCACTGCCGTGCGTAGGTCACGCCGTCGAACACGTGCAACTGGCCGTCGTAGGGCTTGGCGCCGAGGATGAGGATCTCGAGCGCCGGGTCGTTGTCGAGCTGGCCGACCTCGATCTGCCAGACGTTCACGCCCCAGTAGAACTGCGTGTCGTTCTGAAGCTGCAGCGTGGCCTTCACCGCTTTGGTCCGGTAGTCGAGCACCTGCACCAGACCACCGTAATAGCCGCTCTCGGTCGAGAACGAGCCGGCGATCAGCTCCCGATTTCCGTCGCCGTCGAGATCCGCCACGACCGTGCTGAAGTAGCCGTCCAGGTCGACGAGGGTCGTCTCGAGGCCGGTCTTGCTGGCGATGTGCAGTGAATCGGAGCCGCTGTCGTTGAGGCCCGTGGTCCACAGCAGCTCGTTGGTCCCGTCGCCGTCGACGTCGCCCGTGGTCATCCCGGCCGGGCCGTAGTGCGGATGGTTGTAGAAGCTCCACACTGTCGCGCCGGTCGGGTCGAACCCGGTCATGCTCGAGGACACCTCGGTGATGATCTCCAGCTTTCCGTCGCCGCTCAGATCGCCGAGGGTCAGGTTGGAGCTGGAGTAGTAGCTGCCTTTTTCAAAGGAGGTCGTCGAAAAATCGTCGCCGTTGAGAATCATCACCGTCTGGTCGTCGATCCAGACGATCTCCAGCTCCGGATCGGCGTCGAGATTCCCGATGTGCATCCGGTACCCGAAGCCGCCCGCGTAGCCCCACTCCTGCGCCTGCGCGTAGGCGTCCAGCACACGCCCGATCGGCCCGTTGAGGACGATCTCCGTCCGACCGTCGTCGTCGATGTTGCCGATGCGCACATCGCGGCCGCCCAGGCCGGCGGCATCCCATTCGAGCAGCAGCGTCCGCCCGAACACATAGGCGTTGCTGTTCGTCACCGCCACCACTTCGACGTGACCGTCGGAGTCGACGTCGCCGGCGGCGATCCCGTTGATCGACTCCACCGCGCCCGTGGGGAGCGTCACCGACGCCAGCGGCTTGACCGGCCCGGTCGGATCGAAGATGTAGACCTTCGCGCGGGTCCCGTTCTCCGGACTGGTCCCGGCGAACAGCTCCGGCTTCCCGTCGGCATCGCGGTCACCGACCGCAATCGCGGTGCAGCCGATGTTCGGCCCGTACCAGACCGTCGCGTAGTCGCTCCCTTTCTTAGAGATCACCACCGGCACGCCGGCCGCGCACGAGACGATGTCGGCCAGACCGTCACCCGTGACGTCGGCGACCGAAATACCGGCAGGCCCCATCTGATCGGTCGGTACACCGGAACGATGCAGCGTCAGAAATCGAGTGTCGGCGGACATGCCGAGGGCACACCACAACAGAGCGGCGGCGACGCCGTACCGCAGGATTCTTCTCATCGACCTCTCCCGGGGGATAAACGACCTTTTCGGACCGGTGAGCATCGTAACGTGCCCGGACGGTTCCGTAAAGGTTATTTGGGAGCGCCTCAGGGGGCCGAAACCACGTCGATGTCCTTGCGCATCTGCCACAACAGATGACTGAGATACGAACGCCGCGATTCGCCGGTGGTGACGATCAGCAGTTTGGTGATTTTCAATTCGAGCGGGTCTGTATAGAGAAGGATCAGCATCTCGCGCAGAAAACTGGTATTGAGCGTGACGTCGTTGTCGGTGCCGACACCGAGCCGCAGCCCCTTCTTTTCCCACCAGGAGAAGGGGTGGTCTTTGTAATCGGCGAGGGCGCCGGTCAGTTTCTTGTTCGACGACGGCAGTGAGACGAGCGTGAGCCGCTTGTCGATCATCCGGTTGAGGACGTCGTGCTGATAGTGCTCGACCTCGCGGGCGTGGTGGAACTTGGTCTTGACGGCCAGGGTGGTCTCCTGCGCCGACAGTGGCTCGCCGCGCACCAGTTTGTCGATGATCTCCTGCCGGCCGTGCCAGTCCATGTCCAGCAGCTCGGAGTGCTCGCGCGAGCCGAGGGCGATCGCTTCGCCGCGCAGGTTCGCGGCCAGGATGCGCTGCAGCAGCGAGTGGAAGTAGAAATTGGGATTGATGCCGAGCGACAGGCCGTGCTCGATGGCCTCCACGTGCCAGATGTTCATGGCGTTGTCGACCGCCTGCACGCCCTGGCGCAGCGTGTCCCACGTCTCACCGTGATGACTGCGCGTCTTGAAGCCGTACGCCTGCAGCTTGCGCATGCCGACGCGCATCTCCTGGAAATGCGCTTTGCGATAGAAGCCGCGCTCATTGCCCACCGTGTCGACCTCGGTCAGCACGTCGCGTAATTCCGGATGGTTCTTGAGCAGCGCGATGATCTGCTGCACCTGATCGTCGAAATGCGCGCGCTTCGACGGATAGCGCGTGGCGTCATAGAAGCCGGCCTCTTTGCGGAAGCTCGGCGAGAGGACGAACCGGAACTGCGGTACTTCGCGCTGAAAGGCGCGGAAACCTTCGTGCAGCCCGAGCACGACGTCTTCCGGCGTGAGGCCGGCCAGGCCGGGGATCTGCTCCGACGAATCGGTGGTCTCGCGGAAGAGCGTGAACTTGAGGCGGATCGAGCCGACGTTCGCCTCGCGATAGAGCCGGGTGGCCATGTGATACGCCGCGTCGCGGTGGGCCTCGCGCGTGGTGAGGATCAGCTTCGGCAGGTAGAGGATCTTCAGGTAACGCTCGAAGCGGTCTTCGTCGCGCAGCCGCATCAGGCGGTCGACGTCTTTCACTTCGCGGATCGGCAGTGCCTCGGCTCCGTAGACCTCCGCGATCTTCTCCTCGTACAGCGCGCGCTGCGGGCCTTCGAGCAGTTGCATGAGCCGCGGATGAACGAACTCCGCATCGAGCGAGCCGGTGAGATGAATGTGCTCGTCGCGGAAGGGGATCGGAAACCCGCGGAAGAAGCTCATCAGCGCATCGGAGACCGGATGCGCGAGCAGCGTTTCGATCGGCGTTTCATCGAGCCGGAACAGACCGAGCAGCTTGTGGAACTCCGCGAGGCAATCGGCCAGATCGCGCTCCGCCCCGAGCTGCGGCGAGCCGTGCGCCAGCTCGAGGGTGTCATCGAGCGACAGTCCGCTCGTTTCGCTGATCAGCTGGGTGAGGAATTTGGTGAGACGGGGGACGAGGAGATGCATTGCGCCGCATGCTATCGCGAGCGAGGGGGAGGAGCGGTTCCTCGGGTTCCTCAGGCGCTCCACGGCGCCACTGGCCGAGGAACCGAGGAACTCCGAGGAACCGAGGAACCGTCTTACAACTACTTCCAGTCCGGAATCCGCCCCGGCGTCCATGGCGCGCCGGCGGCGTTGAGCTGCTGTTCGATGGCGCGCAGGTCGGTCTCGATCGCTTTGCGCAGGCGGGCCAGCAGCGGGACGAACTCCTGCTCGGCGCGCTCGAGCGACTCACGGTGCGTCTGGGTCGGCGCGGAGGTGGTGCCGAGGCCGTTGACCGCGACCTGCACGCGATCGCTGAGGGCGGGCGGGGCCGGCTCGTTGTTCGAGCGGATCACCGAGTCGCCGTTCAGCTCCACGTCGATGTCGCGCAGGGCGGTGTCGACGGCGTTGAGGCGGGTGACCAGCGCCTGTGCGTCCGGCAGCTCGGTCTCGCGGATCGCGGCGCGGATGTGCGCCACGCGCTTGAGCGCTTCTTCATTGACGCGCGCGGCGCCCATGACCGCCTTCTGCAGGCGGGACGCTTTGCGCTGGAAGTCGAGCACCGCGGCGCGGTCGGTCTCGTTCATCACCGAGAGGTACATCGGCACGACGTTGAACTTCTGCGCCTCGGCGATCGGCGTCTCGCTGCCGTCGACGAACTTCGAGAGGCGAACCGTGTACGTCCCCGGCGCGGCCAGCGGACCGGCCGGCGGCGGCGAGAACGGGTCGGGCTCACCGCCGGCCTCGAGGTCGATCGGCGACGGCGGCGGGTAGCGGAGGTCCCACGCGATGCGGTGGAAGCCGGCGCTGACCGGACCGGTCACGCGGCGCACGACGTTGCCGTCGTCGTCGAGGACCGTCAGCAGGACCATCGGGTCGAGCTCGCGCTGCTCGGCGCGGAGCTGCTCCCACGTCGGGAAGGGGACCGGCTTGTTCGGCTCGTTCGAGAGATCGCGCTCCGTCTCCTGGCGCTGCTTCCTGCGGGTCTTGATCTCGTCCTTCAGGTAGTAGGTGAAGGTCGCGCCAAAGTCGGGATTCGGCGCCGTAAAGTACGAATCGCCCTGGAACGCCTTCAGCGGCAATCCGAGCGGCGCGCGCTCCACGTACAGCAGCGCGTCGCGCGTCGGGAAGAGCGTCGCCTCGGTTTTCGCCACGTTGCGGTTCATCGTCCGCAGCGGGCGGTAGTCATCGAGGATGTAGATCCCGCGGCCGAACGTGCCGACCACCAGATCGTTGTGGCGCTTCTGGATCCAGAGGTCACGGACGGCAATGGTCGGGAAGCCGCCCTTGAGCTGGATCCACTTGCCGCCGCCATCCTGCGAGAAGAAGAGGCCGAACTCCGTGCCGGCGAAGAGCAGCTTCGGATCGACGTGATCCTCGACCACCGCGTACGCGGTGCCGTTGTTCGGAAGATCGCTGGCGATCGAGCTCCAGGTCACGCCGCGGTCGCTGCTCTTGAGGACGTACGGCTTGAAGTCGCCAACCTTGTGGTTGTCGAAGGCGGCGTAGACCGTGTTGACGTCGTGCTGCGAGGCCTCGATGCGCGAGACGTACGACAGCTCCGGCACGCCCGAGAACTTTTCCACCTTGCGCCAGTTCCTGCCGTTGTCTTCGCTGACCTGAATGAGGCCGTCGTCGGTGCCGACGTACAGCAGCCCCTCTTTCAGCGGCGACTCGGCCAACGAGACGATGTTGCCGTAGAACGAGGTCGAGGAGTTCCGCGCCACCGCATCGATGCCCCAGACCCGCCCCATCACCGGCAGCTCGTTGCGCTTGATGTTGCGGGTCAGGTCGCCGCTGATCGGCGTCCACGAGTTGCCGCGGTCTTCGCTGCGGAAGAGGTACTGCGCGGCGAAGTAGAGGCGGTTGCTGTTGTGCGGCGAGATGATCAGCGCCGAGTCCCAGTTGAAGCGGAACGGATCCATCCCGGGGCGCTGCTGCGGCTGGATGTCGAGCGACTCGCCGGTGCGCTTGTCGTAGCGCGCCAGGCCGCCGTACTGGTATTCGGCGTAGACGATGTTCGGATCTTTCGGATCGGCGAGCGAACGGAATCCGTCGCCGCCGAGGGTCACGTACCAGTCCTCGTTGTTGATGCCGGAGGCCTTGGCCGTACGCGACGGACCGCCGAGGGAGAAGTTGTCCTGCGTACCGCCATAGACGTTGTAGAACGGCAGCGCGTCGTCGGCGCTGATGCGGTAGAACTGCGTGACCGGCAGGTTCGACTTGAAGTCCCAGGTGGCGGCGCGGTCGAACGACTCGTAGATCCCGCCGTCGCAGCCGATGATGAGGTGATCGCTGTTCTCCGGATCGATCCACATGGCATGGCTGTCCGGATGCTTGAAGGTCTCGGGGATGCGGCGGAAGTTCCTGCCGCCGTTGTCGCTGACGCGCACCCAGACGTCCATCGAGTAGATCCGCTCGTCGTCGTTCGGATCGACGAACAGCTCCGAGTAGTACATCGGCCCGCCCGGGACGTAGCTGCTCATCTTTTCCCAGTTCGCGCCGGCATCGGTGGTGCGGTAGAAACCGCCGCTGCGGCGGGCCGCTTCGACGGTGGCGTAGACCATCTTCGGGTTCTGGTGGGAGATGGCCAGCCCGATGCGGCCGAGCTGTTCCTTCGGCAGGCCGGAGACGATCTTGTTCCAGGTCGCGCCGGCGTCGGTCGACTTGTAGATCGCCGATTCCGGGCCGCCGTTGATGAACGTGCCGACGTGGCGGCGGCGCTGATAGGAGGCCGCGTAGAGCGTGTCGGGGTTGCTGGGATCGAGGACCACGTCGGTGACGCCGGTGTTCTCGCTGATGGTCAGCGACGGCTTCCACGTCTTGCCGCCGTCGGTGGTCTTGTAGAGACCGCGGTCTCCGCCGGCGTTCCAGAGCGGACCTTGAGCGGCGACGTAGACCGTGTCGGAGTTGCGCGGGTCGACGACGATCTTCCCGATGTGCTCCGACTTTTTGAGGCCGACGTTCTTCCACGACTTGCCGCCGTCGACCGATTTGTAGACGCCGTCGCCCCAGGCCACGGAGCGCTGCGAGTTGTTCTCGCCGCTGCCCACCCAGACCACGAGCGATTTGTTCGGGTCGATGGTCACCGAGCCGATCGAATACGAATCCTCACCGTCGAAGATCGGGGAGAAGGTCGTGCCGGCGTTGGTGGTCTTCCAGACGCCACCCGAGGCGACGGCCACGTACCAGATGCGGTGATCGCGCGGATCGACGGCGAGGTCGCCGATGCGGCCGGAGGTGAAGGCGGGACCGATGCCGCGCAGCGAGAGGCCGGCGAAGGTCGACTGGTCGTACTTGTCCTTCTCCTTCTCCTTCTCCTTCGTCTCCGCCGATTTCGCGGCGGCGGCTTTGGATTGTGCGAACAGCGGAATCGAGAGCAGGAAGACGGCGAGGACGGCTGCGAGCAGCCGGGCGGTCGAACGATTCATGGGGCGGCATGCTAAACGGGGCGGCCTCCTTTGAGAACGTTCCGAACCGCGACATGGTGCGAGCCGGACCGGGGAGGGACGGGCCGGTAGAATTACAGCCATGAAGCGACTGCCGGTTTTCGCCCTCTTTCTCTTCGTGGCCTGCGCGTCCGTTCCGCCGGGCGGTGATGCCGAGGTGCGCACCGCCATGAACGGCTTCCTCGAAGCGCTGAACGCGCTCGACGCCGGCGCCATCAACGCCCACTTTGCGCCCGACGCCACCGCCTTCTTCCCCGTGGTCGCCTCCGAGCGGGTGAACGGCAAGGAGGCCATCAGCGAGATCTTCCGGACGTACGTGACCGAGACCAGGAAGAACGTCCAGCGGACGAACATCGTCGCCGAAGAGATGCGCATCGAGCGCTCCGGCGACCTCGCCGTCGCCTCCTTCCAGGTCCACAACCCGTCCGCCGTCTCCCGCCGCAGCTTCGTACTCCGGCGCGAGGGAGGGCGGTGGCTGATCGTGCACATGCACGCGTCGAACTTTCGGACGGCGAGTTGATGGCGGTGTGGTGTGGGCTTCCAGCCCACCTCTTCATCTCCAGGGAACCGGGGATGGGCTGGAAGCCACACCACACGGATCGCTCTCGCTCACTAAGCAGAATGCTCTCACTTCACCAACAGATCAGTAGACGACGGGAGGCCTCCGGCGGCCGGGGCCACAGCCCCGGACCCCGTTGGTTGGCCTAGCCTCCGCGACACTCTGTCCCGAGATACGAGTCTGTGTCGCGGAGGCTAGGCCAACCAATGGGTCCGGGCCCGTGGCCCGGCCGCCGGAGGCCCCCCGTCGTCTACTCATGCGTGGGTCAAGTGCGTGCGTTCTGCTTAGCAGGATGACGTTTTTCTTACGTTGCACGGATACATCGATGTAGCGCTCCCGCTCCATCGTTTGATTCGCGCAATCAGCGCACGTAGCGCTCCCGCTCCATCGTTTGATTCGCGCAATCAACGCACGTAGCGCTCCCGCTCCATCGTTTGATTCGCGCAATCAACGCACGTAGCGCTCCCACTCCGTCGTTTGATTCGCGCAATCAACGCACGTAGCGCTCCCACTCCGTCGTTTGATTCGCGCAATCAACGCACGTAGTGCTCCCGCTCCGTCGTTTGATTCGCGCAATCAACGCATGTAGTGCTCCCGCTCCGTCGTTTGATTCGCGCAATCAACGCACGTAGTGCTCGCGCTGGATGGACGCAGTGCTCGCGCTGGATGGACGTAGCGCTCGCGCCACGTGAACGTGGTCGCGGACATCTCGCACCTGGTCGGATCACCACACGCACGTGGTTGGATCACGCGGTCCCCACGCCCCTGTTTCGGGGCCCTTTCACCCGCATGCTACGCTGCCGTCTCCAACCTCGCCTCCCATGAAACTCCTGATCCTCGGCGGCACCCGCTTTCTCGGCCATCACATAGCCGCGGCGGCGCGGGCGCGGGGACATGAGCTGACGCTCTTTCATCGCCGGAAGCATGGCCTCGCGGTGGATAGGGACATCGAAACCATCACAGGGGATCGCAACCTTGATCTATCGAAGCTGCGAGGACGGCAGTGGGAGGCGGTGATTGATACGTGCGGGTACTTCCCCGACAGTGTGAGGGCCTCGGCAGAGGCGCTCGCGGAATCGGTGGAGCGGTACGTGTTCATCTCCACGGTTTCGGTCTACGCGGACTTCAGCGAGTGCGGCATGAATGAATCCTCGCCGGTGGTCACGCTCAGTGACGACGACGTGAACCGCGCCAGAACCATCGACGCCTCGGGGCCGGTGTCGGCGGCGACGTACGGGAGCCTCTATGGTGGCCTCAAGGTGCTGTGTGAGCGGGCCGCCGAGGAGGTCCTGCCGGGTCGTGTACTGAGCGTGCGGCCGGGAGTCATCGTCGGGCCGTACGACTACACCGATCGGCTCACCTGGTGGGTGGCTCGAGTCGCGCGAGGCGGTGAGGTGCTGGCGCCGGGCCGGCCGGGGAGGCATCTGCAGTTCATCGACGTTCGCGATCTCTCCGAGTGGGTGGTCGCGGCAATCGAACAGCGACAGGCGGGCCTGTTCAATGCCACCGGGCCGGCAGAGACAGTCACGATGGCCGGCCTGCTCGAAACCTGCCGCACCATCAGCGGCAGCGATGCGCGGTTCACCTGGGCCAGCGAGCAGTTCCTGCTCGACGAGCAGGTGACGCCGTGGACGGAGATGCCGTTGTGGCTTCCGGAGGAGGCGCTGCCGCGGAAGCGAGGCTTCATGGCCATCAGCTCTCAGAAGGCGCTGGATGCCGGCTTGCGCGATCGCTCTCTCGACGAGACGGTTGGCGATCTTCACCGCTGGCATGCAGGCGAGCCGCAAGGCCGTACGTTACACGCCGGTCTCCCGCCCGACCGCGAGCAGCAGTTGCTGGAGCGGTGGCACTCCGTGCGCGACGTCTGCTGATAAACTCTCCCCACAATAACAATTCAGGCGTGCGCATCCAGCCCCCGCGGCCGGGTCGCACGCGTTCGGAGTGAGATCATGAATCGTCGTCAGATTCAGCTGGGCTTCGTCCTGATCCTGATCGCCCTCGTGTCGGGCTTCGGTATGCCGCTGTACAAAAGTCCGCGTCTCGGCCTCGCGGCCCACGTGGTCGGCATTACCGGCGGCCTGGTCCTGATCGCCCTCGGCGCGCTGGCGCGCTCCTTCGCGCTGAGCTCCCGCGCGGCCGCGGTGATGATGTGGGCCTGGGTCTACGCCGCCTACGCGAACTGGCTCGGCTCCGTCATCGGCGCCATCACCGGAGCGAGCCGGCTCACTCCGATTGCCGGAGCCGGCACCACGGGCGATTCCCTCTCAGAAGGGATCGTCTCGTTCCTGCTGCAGTCGCTGTCCGTTGCCGCACTGGTCGGGACGATTCTGGCGGTGTGGGGATTCCGGAAAGCGCAGACAGCCGCCGCGCCGCAGCCGCTGGCGGCAGGAGTGGCGGTGAACGCGAGCTCCTAGCTTCCGGGAGGCACGATCTGGACTGCGGCGGCCGTCGCCGCCGCTATGAACACGCCGCGGAGCGGCGCGCGGCTCCGCCGCGTATCGAAAAGCGGCGGCGCTGCCACCGCAGTCCAGATCGCCAGAGCTAAAAGCTCCGCACCCTCCCGTGCAGCCCGGCGATCGTCTTCGGTTCGATCCCCAGCTCGCGCAGCTTCGCAAAGAGGTGCCGCGTTCCTTCGTTGTCGGGGTACTCGCCGTCGTTGATCAGGTCGGCCTGATAGAGGATGCGCTCCTTCGGAAGCCAGACGATCAGCATGTCCTTCGCGTGCGGGGCCGGTCCGATGTTGTACACCACCACTTCGTGCCTCGCGTCGCGGAAGGTCTTCGATTCTGCGACGGGGTCGAACAGCGGTTTGCGCGGCTCGCGCTGCTGGCGGTCGGGGTCGAGCAGCGACGGCGCGGCGGCGATCTTTTCGATGAGCGGCTTCGCCGTCGCGCCGGTGACGATGGTCGTCCCTTCGGCGACGTAACCACGGATGCCGCCGAGGTGATCGCCGTGGTGGTGCGACTGCACGAGGTAACGCACCGGCTTGTTCGGCGCGAGCTCGCGCACCTTGGCCAGCACCTGCTCGGTCACCGCGCTCCCGATCGGCGCCTCGGAGACCAGCACGTATTCGTCGAAGACCACCGCCATCACGTTGTACGACCACTGCCCGGTGGAGCTGGTGATGTTCTCGAAGAGATAGACGTCGGGGGCGAGCGTCTTCACCGCAAAGTTGCCGCGGTACGAGTAGTCGCCCTTGGTGTACCCCTCCGGAATCTTCAGCTCCTCGGCCGTGAAGAGCGGCGCGTCGCTGACGCTCTCGTAGCGATAGACGTTCGTGACCTTGCCGTACACCGCGTTGTCGCTGCGGATGCTGATCGTGGTCGGGAGCAGCAGCTTGCCGCTCTTCCGGTACGGCCCGTAGGTGACTTCGCGGAAGGCATCACCGGCGCTGCCCATCGAGAGCAGCTGCTCGAGCTTCGTCAGGAGCGAGGTCCGCGGATCGAAGTGCAGCGTCAGATGTGCGCCGCTGGGGCTCGCGTAGGTGATGGCGTGCTCGCCGGCGCTGCGCACCGAGGCGCGGTTGGCGAGCGCCTGGACCACGTAACGGTGGGGGAAGTAGCGGTTGAGCAGGTTCGCCGGCTCCTGAGTGTTCTCCCGCCAGGTCATCACGTCGGGCGTCAGCGAAAAGCCTTTGCCGTTCTCGAGAACGGTGACGTCGCGGAAGCGGAAGTCGCCGGCAATCGACGAGTCGGAGGCGAGACGGATCCGTTTGGCCGGCTGGTCGATCTTGATCTCCACGGTCAGCGGGTAGGTCTCGAACGGCTCGAGCGCCCCGAGCGACTGCTGCTCGTTGACGAAGTCGCTGCGCACGATGAGGGAGGCCCGCAGATCGTCCTGACGCCCCCCATGCGCGGCGAGCGACTTTTCGAGCAGGGCCAGGCCTTTCCTGTTCGACGCCAGCTGGTTGGCGAAGAGAGGGAGGGCGAGGGTGCAGAGGGCGAGCAGGCGGAGGAGCTTCATCGCGGAGATGCTACGAGGAAAGGTGCAGGAGTGGTGTGCCGCCGAGGTTACGGAGCTGCTGAGGTTCCGGCGTAAGTTCCACATTCCTCACGCTCTGCGCGGGCGTACAATGGCGGCATGGCAACGCGCCGTGACCCCGTTATCGAGGAGTACAAGAAATCCGTCGACCGGACTCTGATCCGAGAGAACCTTCGGCTCTCTCACGATCAGCGCGTCCGGCGGCTGCAAGAGTTGCAGCGGTTCGCGCACGAAGCCCGTGAAGCAGGTCGTCGCGCTCGTCGCCAGAGCTGATGGATTTCGAGCGCATTCTTCGCATCCTGGTGGAGGCCGGCGTCGAATTCGTCATCGTCGGCGGGGTTGCCGCGACGGTCCACGGTTCGGCGCGGCTCACTTCGGATCTCGATATTGCCTACGGGCGCACGCCGGAAAACATCAAACGGCTTGCCGGGGCGCTCGCACCGCTGAACCCGTACCTTCGAGGTGCACCTCCCAACTTGCCGTTCCAGTTCGACGCAGCCACGATCCGGAGTGGGCTGAACTTCACGCTCACGACCGATGCCGGGCCGCTCGACTGTCTCGGTGAGGTGAGCGGCCTCGGCGGGTATGACGACATCTTGATGCGAAGCATGGCGGTCACCCTCTACGGCATCACCTGTCGCTGTCTCGACCTGGATGCGCTACTCGATGCCAAACGGGCTGCTGGCCGTGCGAAAGATCTCGAGGTCATCGCAGAGCTGGAAGCAATCCGCGAGGAAATGTAAGATCCGCCCCCGCTGTTCCTCGCAATTCCCACCGCGTGTGGGCCCGTAGCTCAGTGGTAGAGCAGTTGGCTTTTAACCAATTGGTCGTAGGTTCGATCCCTACCGGGCTCACCATCTTTACCACCCAATCTTGTCGCCTCCGGTAGGGAAGGGTCGTCTCCCGACACTCCTTCCTGCGAGAGGGGGCTCGATGAATCCCGACTTCGACGTATTGCGGCGGCGCTTGCGTGCGGAGGCGATCCTCCACACCACCGACGAGAAGCCGATCCGGACGCGCGACGGACACGTCGTGGAGTGGATGTTCTACAGCTGGGGGGTCTCGCTCACCTCGGACGGCGTGGTCCTGGCCGCGCGCTGCGTCCTCGACGTGCTGCAGACCTTCCGCGGAAAGCAGCTCGCCACGCACGGCTTCACGGCCATGCCGCTCCTCTCCGCCTGCATCATCGAAGGGCGTGGCCGCTACAGCGGGCTGGCCATCCGCTCCGAGCAGAAGAAATACGGCTCCTGCCGGCGGATCGAAGGGCATGGCGACGTCAATGAGCCGGTGATCGTCATCGACGATTCCATCAGCTCCGGCTCGTCGCTCGAAAACGCCATTACCGCACTGGAAGGGGAGGGCTACACCGTCGAAGGGGCGATCTGCCTCGTCAATTTCCCCTTCCGAGGAGGCGTGGAGTGGGCGCGCGGGCTCGGTTATCGCGTGGAGACACTCTTCGACATCTGGAACGACCTGGAGATGCCGAATCCGCCGTACACGCGCGGACTCGATCGCATCGATGTGCCGTGGGAGACGGAGCGGCGTTGCGGGGATGGGCTCCCGCCCGCCGTCGCCGCGCGCCAGCCGCCGATCGCCCCCGCCCGACCAAGGAGTTCGTCGAGGCGGTCGAGACCTCCGGCGGGCGCTCGAAGGAGTTCGTCGAAGTGATCGAGGCCTTCGACAAACGCTCGAAGGAGTTCGTCGAGGCGGTCGAGACCTCCGGCGGGCGCTCGAAAGAGTTCGTCGAGGTGATCGAGTCCTCGGACAAACGCTCGAAAGAGTTCGTCGAAGCGGTCGAAACGTCCGGCCAGCGCTCGAAGGAGTTCGTCGAGGTGACGGAGTCGAGCGACCGCAACCGGAACCGCGACAAGTAGGCATCACGACGGCGCGGAGGAGAGGTATTCTTCCGCGCCATGTCGCGACTGAGATTCGCTCTCCTTCCGCTGCTCCTCCTTCTCCTCGCCAGCTCGCTTCTCGCCGCACCGCTGAACTTCGATCCCGCGCGATTCAAAGACCTGCAGTGGCGCAGCATCGGTCCGTACCGCGGCGGACGCTCGGCAGCGGTGGAAGGCATCCCGTCGCAACGCGACACCTACTACTTCGGCTCCGTCGGCGGCGGCGTCTGGAAGACCACCGACGGCGGGGTGAACTGGTCGAGCGTCTCGGACGGCTTCTTCGGCGGCTCGATCGGTGCCGTGGCCGTATCGGCGTGGGACCCGAACGTGGTCTACGTGGGCGGCGGCGAGAAGACCGTGCGCGGCAACGTCTCGCACGGCGACGGCATGTGGAAGTCGACCGACGCCGGCCGCAGCTGGACGCACGTCGGTCTCAAAGACTCGCGCCACATCCCACGCATCCGCATCCACCCGCGCGATCCGAACCTGGTCTACGCCGCGGTGCTCGGGCACCTCTTCGGGCCAAACCAGGAGCGCGGCGTCTACCGCTCGAAGGACGGCGGCAGGTCGTGGGAGCGCATCCTCTTCGCGAACGAAAACGCAGGCGCGGTCGACCTGGTCATGGATCCGACCAACCCGCGCATCCTCTACGCCTCGACGTGGCGGGTCCGCCGCACGCCATACTCGCTCGAGAGCGGCGGTGAAGGCTCCGCCCTCTGGAAGTCGACCGACGGCGGCGACAGCTGGAAGAACATCAGCCGCAATAAAGGACTGCCCAGCGGTACGCTCGGCATCATCGGCGTGACCGTCTCGCCGTCCAATTCGCAGAACGTCTACGCGATCATCGAGGCGGAGGCGGGCGGCGTCTACCGCTCGCGCGACGGCGGCGAGAACTGGGAGAAGACCAACGAGAGCCGCGACCTGCGGCAGCGCGCCTGGTATTACACGCGGATCTACGCCGACCCGAAGGACGAGGACACGGTCTACGTCCTCAACGTCCGCTTCCACAAGTCAAAAGACGGCGGCAAGACCTTCACCACCATCCAGACCCCGCACAGCGACAACCACGATCTCTGGATCGATCCGAACGATCCGCTGCGCATGATCGAGGCGAACGACGGCGGCGCGAACGTCTCGTACGACGGCGGCCGGAGCTGGTCGACGCAGGCCAACCAGCCGACCGCGCAGTTCTACCGCGTCTCCACTGACAACGCCTTCCCCTACCGCATCCTCGGCGCGCAGCAGGACAACAGCGCCATCCGCATCCGCCACCGCGGTGAAGGGGGCGGCATCGACGAGGACGACTGGGAAGACACGGCCGGCGGAGAGAGCGGTCATATCGTCGCGAAGCCCGACGATCCCGACGTCGTCTACGGCGGCTCTTACGGCGGCTACCTGACGATGGTCAACCACCGTACCAATCAGTATCGCGATGTGAATCCGTGGCCCGACAACCCGATGGGGCATGGTGCCGAGGGGGCCACGGAACGCTTCCAGTGGAACTTCCCGATCCTCTTCTCGCCGCATGATCCGAACACGCTCTACTCATCGTCGCAGCGCCTCTTCCGCTCCACCAACGGCGGCTCGAGCTGGGAGCCGATCAGCAATGACCTGACCCGCAACGACCGCTCGAAGATGGGTCCCTCCGGCGGGCCGATCACCAAGGACAACACCTCGGTCGAGTACTACGGAACGATCTTCGCGGTGGCCGAGTCGCCCGTGCAGCGCGGCGTGCTCTGGACCGGATCGGATGACGGCCTCCTGCACGTCAGCCGCGACAACGGCGCCACGTGGACCAACGTCACGCCGCGCGCCACGTTGATGCCGGAGTGGATCATGATCAACTCCATCGATCCGAGCCCGTTCGACGCCGGCACTGCCTACGTCGCCGCGACGATGTACAAGTCGGACGACTTCCGCCCGTACCTCTACCGCACCACCGACTACGGCGCCACCTGGACGAAGATCGTCAACGGTATCGCCAGCGACCACTTCACGCGGGTCGTGCGTACCGATCGCAAACGCAAAGGGCTGCTCTACGCCGGCACCGAGCGGGGGATGTACTTCTCGTTCGACGACGGCGCGAACTGGCAGAGCCTCCAGCTCAACCTGCCGATCGTTCCGATCACCGACCTGACGTTGAAAGACGACGACCTCATTGCCGCCACGCAGGGGCGCTCGTTCTGGGTGCTCGACGACGTCACGCCGCTGCAGCAGTGGAGCGCCGACAGCGCGTCGAAGCGCACCCATCTCTTTCCGCCGCGTCCGGGGTGGCGCACGCTCAGCTTCAACAACCCGCGTGCCCGCAACGTCGGGCAGAACCCGCCGGCCGGAATCGTCGTGAACTACTGGATCGGCAACGACGTCAAGCCGGGCACGCCGGTGAAGCTCGCGTTCCTCGGTGCCGACGGCTCGGTCATTCGCGAGCTGCAGGGAGAGTTGAAGTCGGACGCTGAGCTGGAGAAGGCCAAAGCCGATGCCGCCGAGAAAGCGGCGAAGGAATCGAAAGAGCCGCCGAAAGATCCGATGAGGACCGCGGCCGTGCGCAGCGAAGGTGGGGAGACCGAGGCGCAGAAGAAGGAAGAAGAGCCGGAAGATCCGGAGCTGAAGAAGCAGCGCGAGCTCAACAAGCTGCCCGACGCGAAGCGCGGCTTCAACCGCTTCGGCTGGAACCTCCGTCACCAGGACGCCAAAGAGTTCGAGGGGATGATCCTCTGGGGCGGCGGTACCGTCGGTCCGCGCATCGTCCCCGGCACGTACACGGTGCGCCTGACCGTCGGCGATGACGTGCAGACGGCGCAGGCGAAGCTCCTCGCCGACCCGCGCGCCACCGCCACGCAGACTGACCTTCAGGCGCAGCACGACCTCCTCCTCGCCATCCGCAACAAACTGACCGAGGTCCACACGCAGATCGAACGGATCCGCACGGCGCGCAAACAGCTCACCGACCTGCGCACCCGCGTCGGCCGCGAAGAAAGCGGCAAGCCGATCGTCGAAGCGGCGAAGGCGCTCGACAAGAAGATGACGACCATCGAGGAGACGCTGTATCAGACGAAGAACCGCAGCTCGCAGGACCCGCTCAACTTCCCGATCCGGCTCAACGACAAGCTGGCCGCGGTCGGCGAGTCGATCGCGACCGGCGACTTTGCCCCGACCGCGCAGCAGCGCGCGGTGCATCAGCAGCTCGTGACGCAGATCGACGCGCAGCTGGCCCTGCTGCGGGAGGTCTGGGAGAAAGACCTGCCGGCGCTCAATCAACTGGTGAAGGAGTCGACCGTCCCGGCGATCCAGATCCCGAAATGATCCACGTGGGTCTCTGCGGCTGGACGATCAACGCAGCGGATTACTTCAAGACCTTCGACGTTGTCGAAGTGCAGCAGACGTTCTACGAACCACCCTCGAAACTGGTCATGGCCCGCTGGCGCGAACAGGCGCCGGCGGGCTTCATCTTCACGATCAAAGCGTGGCAGCTGATCACGCACCGCTCCACGAGCCGCACCTACCGCCGCCTCCGCACGCCGCTCACCGACGCCCAGCGCGCCGAGGTGGGAGCGTTCCAGCTCAGCGACACGGTGCTGAGCGCGTGGAAGACCACCCGCGACTGCGCAAAGCTCCTGCGCGCGCAATCGATCCTCTTCCAATGCCCCGCCAGCTTCCGCCCCACCGACGAGCACATCTCCAACATGCGCCGCTTCTTCACGAACGTCGAACGCCCCAAAGGCGTCCGCTTCCTCTGGGAACCACGCGGCGACGCCTGGAGCGATGAGCTGATTCTGGCGCTCTGCCGCGAGCTCGACCTCACCCACGCCGTCGACCCGTTCGATCGACCAACAGTCACGCCGGAGCACATCTACTGGCGCCTCCACGGCATCGGCAATCACTACCACACCTACACCGACGACGAGCTCCAGTCGCTGCTCGCCCAATCGCCACCGGGTGGTGAAGCCTTTGTGATGTTCAACAACATCCCACGCCCGGGCGATGCGAAGCGGTTCATGGCCAGGCTCGCATCGCGCTGAGCGCCACACCCCACGAGTCGTACATCCCCTCATGTCGTTCAGGACGATACGGGGGGGGGGCGGATGACGCACGGATGCGGCCGATCCGACTTCCGGAGTTCCTCGGTGCTGGCTCGTCCGAGGAACTCCGAGGAACCGAGGAACCCGAGGAACCGCCTTATGCGTTATCGTTTGCCTGCTGCCCTCATGACCACCATCCTCGTCGTCGAAGACGAACAACTGACACGTCGTACGCTCGAGGAGCTGCTCACCGGCGAGGGCTTTTCCGTCGTCGGCGTCGGTTCCATCGCCGAAGCACTCGGGGAGGTGGGACGGCGGCCGTTCGACCTGATCCTGCTCGACCTCGTGCTGCCGGACGGGGACGGCCTGGCGTGCTGCAAGCGGATTCGCATGCGCCACCAGATGCCGATCATCATCCTCAGCACGAAGCGCGAGCTGAGCGACCGCATCGCCGGCCTCGAGACCGGCGCCGACGACTACGTCGTGAAGCCGTTCGAGGCGCAGGAGGTCGTCGCCCGCGTCCGCGCACAGCTCCGCCGCGCGCAGGAGCTGAGCCGCAGCGAAGACGCGGAGGTGATCCGCGTCGGCCGTCTCTCCGTCGACTCTGCCCTGCAGGATGCCCTGATCGACGGCGTTGCGGCCGGGCTGACGCAGAAGGAGTTCCGCCTCCTGCACTTCATGGCCGCGCGTGCCGGCCGCGCCGTCAGCCGCGACGTGCTCATCGACGAGCTCTGGAGCGAGGACGAGCTGACCTCGGAGAAGAACGTCGCGGTCTACATCCGCCGCATCCGGCAGAAGATCGAAAAGAACCCGGACGAACCGGAGCTTCTGCTGACCGTGCGCGGGTTCGGCTATCGGGTGGGGTAGCTGCTCGGCCGCTCAGCCGCTCAGCCGCTCAGCTACTCAGCTACTCAGCTACTCAGCTGTTCAGCTGTTCAGGCGGCAAGCGTGGGCATCCGACTCGCTGAACAGCTGAACAGCTGAACAGCTGAATCGCTGAATCGCTGAATCGCTGAATCGCTGAACAGCCGATCGCCTCCGCGTAACCTTCTCGTAATCCGGCCGGCCGATGCTCGACTCTGGATGCAAGTCGCACCGTTGCCGGAGAATGAAGCCGGGCGCCTGGCAGCACTCGAGCGCTACGCCATTCTCGATACAACGCCGGAGGAGGCGTTCGACGAGCTGACCCGGCTCGCTTCGACGGTCTGCGACGCGCCGATGGCGCTGATCAGTCTCATCGACGCCACCCGGCAATGGTTCAAGTCGAAGATCGGGATCGCTCCGCGCGAGACGCCGCGCGACGTGGCGTTCTGCGCGCACGCGATCCTCGGCGATGAGGTCTTCGTCGTCACCGATCCGCTGCGCGACGAACGCTTCGCCGACAATCCGCTGGTCACCGGCGAGCCGCACATCCGTTTCTATGCGGGCGCGCCGCTCACCACCTCCGACGGCCATCACCTCGGCACCCTCTGCGTCCTGGATCGCAAGCCGCGCACGATCACGCGCGAGCAGCAGCGCCTCCTGGCCGCGCTCGCGCATCAGGTGGTGGTGCAACTCGAGTTGCGGCGGCAGATCGCCGAGCGTCAGGCGGCCGAGCAGGAGCTCGATCGCTTCTTCGAGGTCTCGCTCGATCTCCTCTGCATCGCCGATACCGACGGCTGGTTCAAGCGGATCAATCCCGCGTTCGAGCAGGTGCTCGGCTATTCGCACGAGGAGCTGATGGCGCGTCCGTTCAGCGACTGCGTGCATCCCGACGATCTCGCTTCGACGCTGGAGGAGATGCAACGCCTCGGGCAGGGCCATCCGACCGTTCGCTTCGAGAATCGCTACCTCTGCAAGGACGGTTCGACGCGCTGGTTCGCCTGGACGGCGTCGCCGGTGCCGGAGGCGCGGCTGATCTACGCCGCCGCGCGCGACATCACCGAGCGCAAGGCCGCCGAGGAAGCGCTGCGCGACAGCGAGATCCGCACGCGCTCGATCATCGACAACTCGCTGGGCGGTCTGATCACCACCGACGCCGACGGCGTGATCGAGTCGATCAACCCGGCCGCGGAGCGGATCTTCGGGTACACCGCCGAGGAACTGATCGGAAACAGCATCTGCGCGCTGGTGGGACGGCCGTTCGCATCGACGCGCGACTGTCTCATCTACCTGCGCGATCACGCGGTGGGGCGCGTCACGGAAATCGATGCGCGGCGGCGCGGCGGCGAGCTCTTTCCGGCCGAGCTGTCGCTGCTCGAGTTCTGGCACGGTGGCGAGCGCCACTTCGCGGGGCACGTGCTCGACGTCTCGGAACGGCACGAGGTCGACCGCCTGAAGAACGACTTCGTGGCCACGGTCAGTCACGAGCTGCGCACGCCGCTGACGTCGATCCGCGGCTCCCTCGGACTGCTCGCCTCCGGCGTGATGGGCCCGCTGACGGACGAAGCGAAGCAGATGGTGGCGGTGGCGGAGCGCAACAGCACGCGGCTGATCACGCTCATCAACGACATCCTCGACTTCGAGAAGCTCGAGAACGGCAAGATGGAGCTCGTGCATCGCCGGACACCGCTGCTGCGCGTGCTGGAGAAGGCCATCGAGACCATCAGCGCGATGGCCGCGCAGGAGGACGTGGCCATCGAGCTGCATGGCGGACACGCGATGCTCCTCGGGGACGAGACGCGGCTCACCCAGGTGATGGTCAACCTGTTGTCCAATGCCGTGAAGTACTCGGCGCGCGGCGAGACGGTGCGCATCGACGCGGCCACCGACGGCGGCTGGACGACCGTGCGCGTGCGCGATCGGGGACGCGGCATCGCCGAGCACGAGCAGACGAAGCTCTTCCAGCGCTTCCAGCAGATCGAGAACGCCGACTCGCGCGAGAAGGGCGGCACCGGCCTCGGCCTGGCGATCTGCAAGGCCATCGTCGAGCTGCATGGCGGCACCATCGGCGTCGAGAGCGCCGTCGGAGAGGGAAGCACCTTCTGGTTCCGCGTCCCGGCTATGCTGCGGGTTCATTCATGAAGGTGCTGGTCATCGACGACGAGGAAGACGTACGCCTGGTGGTGCAGCTCAGCCTCGGCCGTGTCGGCGGGATGACCGTCTGCGAAGCGAAGAACGGGCAGGAGGGCATCGCCCGCGCGATCGCCGAGCAGCCCGATTTCATCCTCCTCGACATGATGATGCCGGGCATGGACGGCGCCACCACCTTCCGCGCGCTGCAGGCGACGCCGGAGACGGCGCACATCCCGGTGGTCTTCCTGACCGCCAAAGCGATGGCCTCCGAGGTCGAGCGGCTGAAAGCTCTCGGCGCGAAGGGGGTCGTGCTCAAACCGTTCAATCCGATGTCGCTCGGGGCCGACGTTCGCGCTATTCTCGGCGCCTGAAATGACATCGGAGCTCGAGTCTCTGCGGATCCGCTTCCGCACGAGCACAGCCGCGCGCCTCGCCGAAATGCAGGCGCTCGTGGAGGCACTCACGTGCGACGCCGGGGACCGCGCATCGCTCGATGCTCTGGCGCGCCATTTCCACGGCCTGGCCGGCCTCGGCACCACGTATGGCTATCCATCCATCTCCACGCTGGCCGATGAAGGAGAGGCCATTGCCGTGCCGCTCTCCCGTCGTGGCGGGATGCCGGAAGCGGCGCTCATCGAACGCTGGCGCGAGCTGATCGCGGCGATCGGCGCGGAGCTGGCGCGAGTGGAGGGGCAACGGGACGATGACCCGGCGGAGAACGAGCCGGCATCGACGTTCCGCGTCCTGCTCGTGGAAGACGATCGTGAGATCGCGGAGTACCTGCTGCCGATCCTCCGCGGCCAAGGCTTCATCTGCGACCACGTGGCGACGCGGGCCGATGCGTTCGAAGCGCTGGCCGACCGGCTGCCCGACGCGCTGGTGTGCGATCTGGTCCTGCCGGACGGCACCGGCTACGACGTCGTCGAGGCGCTGCGTGAGATGCCGGGCGGCGACGGAAAAGGGGCGATCGTGATCAGCTCGCACGACGCCTTCGGCGACCGCATGCGCGCCATCCAGGTCGGCGCGGACGCGTTCGAGGGAAAGCCGCTCGACGTTGAAGCGCTGGTGCGGCGGCTGCGCGTCTTTCAGGAGCGGAAAGAGCAGACGCCGGAGCGCATCCTGGCGGTGGAGGACGATCCGGTGCAGGCGGTGATCATCCGCCGGATCCTCGAGAGCGCCGGCTACGAGATCGAGATCTGCAGCGATCCGGCCCGCTTCGACGACGTGATGACCTCGTTCGGGCCCGACCTCCTGCTGATGGACGTCCGTCTGCCGGGGGGGGTGAGCGGCTTCGATCTGGTGCGCTACGTGCGGCAGGACGAGCGCTTCGGCACGCTGCCGATCATCTTCGTGACCGGCGAGCAGGAGCAGGACGCGATCGTGCGCGGCATCCGCAGCGGCGGCGACGATTACCTGCCGAAGCCGGTCGATCCTTCGCGATTGCTGTCATCGGTCGCGTCGCGGCTGGAGCGGGCGAGGGCGATGCGCTCCCTGACCGACCGCGATCCGCTGACCGGGCTGCTCACGCGCAGCGCCTTACATGCGCGGGCGCGGCAGATCAGCGACGGCGCGCTGCTGCTGATCGACGTCGATCATTTCAAGGAGGTCAACGACGCCTACGGACACGCGGCGGGCGATCGCGTGCTGGCCACCCTCGGCGCGCTGCTGCGGCGTGGCTTGCGGCAGACCGATCTCGCGGCACGGGTTGGCGGCGAGGAGTTCGTGGTGGTGGTCGAGCATGCGTCGGCCGAGGAGGGGATCGCGCTGGCCGGGCGGCTGCTGGGTGAGTTCGCGGCGATCGATCACGGCGGCTTCCAGGTGACGTTCAGCGCGGGAGTAGCGCGGATGACAGGGCCGATCGATGCGGCGCTCGCCGCGGCCGATGCGGCGATGTACGAGGCCAAGCGCGCGGGGCGCAACCGGGTCGCTCCGGCGTTGTGGTAAAACGCGCCCGCCATGTGGACCGCCCGACGCATTCTCAAAGAGCTCGCCGACCCTGACCGCCGCCGCCGCATCCTCACCGACTTCTGGAAGCACGGCGAGCAGAACTCCCGCCTGATGGCGCAGTTGCAGCTCGCCAAGGCGATGAACTTCCGCGAGGCGACGATGCGCAAGCTGCCGGTCGAAAAGAAGGCCGACCTGCTGGCCTCGCGCATCGGCGTTCCGGAGTACGACCAGTTCTACGAGATGGCGCTGATGGCGTATCACACCCACCAGCAGAGCGCGATGATGGCGGCGTTCCTCGACGACTGGAACGTCCCGCACGAAAACGGCTCGATCGAATCCGACGAGTACACCGTCCCGACCACCGAGCAGGTGCGCGAGTCGGTCAAAAAGTTCGAAGGTCAGTACGACCGCGCCGACATCGTGATCTACCTCGCCAGTGCAGGGCTGCTGATGGCCGACGCCTGGCGAGAGGCGACCTGGCCGGTCGTCGACGAGATGAGCGCCGCGTAGCAGGCTGTCTCGAGACCCGCCCTGACGGTGCCCCCGTGTGGTGTGGGCTTCCAGCCCATACGCGCGAATGTAACGAGTTATTTGTTCACGCGACCGGTGCGCTCGGGCGAACCGCTGAAAGCCGCGCGTGACCGTGCAAATCACCGTGTGATTCACAATGTAAGTTAGCGCGATATGGGCGAGACGCCCGCTCCCCATCGGGGCCGAGTGACGTCTGAAGGCCTCAGAGTCTGATATCTGAAGGCCTGTCCCCAAAGGGGTACCCCGGGGGTGTGTCACTGCCACACCGTGGGTGCGCACGTGCACACCGGGGGTGTGTCACTGCCACACCGTGGGTGCGCACGTACACACCGGGGGTGTGTCACTGCCACACCGTGGGTGCGCACGTACACACCGGGGGTGTGTCACTGCCACACCGTGGGTGCGCACGTGCACACCGGGGGTGTGTCACTGCCACACCGTGGGTGCGCACGTGCACACCGGGGGTGTGTCACTGCCACACCGTGGGTGCGCACGTGCACACCGGGGGCATCTGTCCTCTCTCTGGAAGCCCACACACCACACGGACATCTGTCAGCAGTCCAGATCGGTTCGCGCGGATGGCCGAGCAGACAACCTCGAAACCCGCTACCGATTGGTGACGCCGCCACCCCGCCCGTGGCGCATACTTTCGCAATGCGCAAACTCGCGGTCGCGGTCCTGCTGGCGATGGTCATCGCCATGCCCGCGCTCGCGCAGCGGCGCCGGGCGGCGACGCCGCTGCCGGTCGATGCGACGACCGTGGCCGGGTGGCTGAGCCTTCATGCCCGGCCGCTCGTCTCCGTCGAGCCGTATCCGTGGAGCTACGACCTCGAGCCGCTCGGGCGGATGGTCGGCGATGCGACGATCGTCGGGCTCGGGGACGGGACGCACGGGACGCACGAGTTCTTCACGGTCAAGCAGCGGATCATCGAGTACCTGGCCCGCGAGAAGCAGTTCGACGTGATCGCGCTGGAGGCGCCGTTCAGCATCTTCAATCGCCTCAACGACTGGGTGCAGGGAGGGGCGGGCGATCCGGTGGCCATCCTCGCCGAGGGCGAAAAGATCGGCTACTACTTCTGGTACACCGAAGAGATCCTCGAGCTGGTGCGGGCCATGCGGGAGTACAACCTGCGGCGCGGCAGTCAGCCGCGGCTGGAGATCGCCGGCGTCGACATTTACGGCTACCAGTCTGACGCCGCCGCGGTCGTGGCCTATCTGCGCGGGATCGATCCGGCCGCCGCGGTGCGGGCGGAATCGCTCTACTCCTGCATCGGCAAACAGACCACGACCTGCGAAGGCGACGTCACCAGGGTGCACGATCAACTCGCCGCCCGCCGGGCCGAGCTCGTGCCGCTCACGTCGGCGCGCGCGTTCGACGATGCCGTGCGCGCCGCGCGCATCGTGCTGCAGTACTTCGAAGGGGCGGCCGGCACCGCGCGCGACGCTTCGATGGCCGCGAACACGCTCTGGCTCCAGAAGCACCACAGCGCCAGCGGAAAGGTCATGGTCTGGGCGCACAACGAGCACCTCGGCCGGACGAAGACGGCCAACGCGCGCCACCCGATGGGCCTGCAGATCACCACCGCTCTCGCGGACCCGAACGACTACTTCATCATCGGCACGCTGGCCGGCGGCGGATCGTTCCTGCAGTACACGCACGCCTCGGCGAATGCCCCGAGCCAGCTGTCGACCCAATCGTTCCGCGCCTTTGCCGGCGATTCGTACGAGGCGCGTTTCAGCGAAGCGCGCGTGCCGCAACTGCTCGTGCCGCTGGACGGCGAGCTGCCGGCGTGGCTCACCACCGCCACGAGCTTCCGCTGGGCCGGCAGCGGCCCGCAGGACGGCACGCCCGACGTCGTGCAGAAGGAATCGCTGCCGGAGAAGTTCGACGCGGTGGTCTTCGTCGCTACGACGACGCCCGCGCGGATGCTGCCGCGCTGATCGCTTCCGGCTTCGCGGCGCGCGGTTTGCGCTCCGGCCAGCCGCGCCGCTTCACTTCGTCGAAGGTCAGCAGCGCGTTCGCGTAGTAATCGCGCAGCAGGATCTGCTCCGGATTCCAGCGCCATCCATCCTCGAGCATCGGCATCCGTTCGTCGTCGAACAGATCGCTGCGGAAGCGCTCCGCCGGCTCGATGAGATGCCGCAGCTCGAGCACGAGTTTCGCTGCCTTCCACAGCTCCGGCGCGCTTTTCTCGCGCAGCAGCCAGACCCGGTCGCGCAACGCGAGCCGCTCGCGCTCGATGCCCGCCAGAATCTCGTTCTCGCTGAGCGATTCGGTGCCGCGGAAGACCCGCGCCACGAGCGTCACCGGCGTCACCGGAACCGCGCTCGAGATCTCGCTCATCACCGTGTCGGCGAGGAGTTGCAGCGCTTCCTTGCGTGCTTCGTACGAGTCGCTCAGCGCCTCCGGATGCGCGCGGACAAAGTCGTCGACGGAGAGCGGCTGCCCGAACGACACGATCGCGTAGCCGTAGCGCTTGAACCGCTTGAAGACGCCGCGCCAGAAGCTCTTGAAGAGGTAGTCGAACGTGGCCGAGAGCTTCTCCCCCCTCGTGCGGCGCTCTTCCTTCCCGATCAGCTCCTCGGTCAGGTTGCGGTCTTCCAGCACGCGGTCGTAGTTCACCGCGGTCGGGATGATGTACAGCGGCGCCGTGAAGTCGGGATCGCGCTTGGCCGTGATGATGTAGTCGAGCATCCCCAGTTTCGGCTTCTGGAAGGCGCCGTCGCGCGTGAGACCGCCCTCGATGAAGATGCCCTGGGTCACGCCGTGCCTGGTGATGGTCTGGACGAACTTCGCCAGGATCGTGTGATACAGCGGCTCGCGATAGCGCCGCCGCACAAAGTAGCCGCCGAACCACTTGAAGACGTGATTGAGCGGCCAGACCCGCGCCCACTCGCCGATCGCATACGACAGCGAGATGAACTTGAAGAGCATGTGCGCGACGAGGACGTAGTCGCAGTTCGAGCGGTGGTTGATGACGTAGACCACCGTCGCGCCGCGGGCCATCGTTTCGTTGAAGTCGCGCAGAGGCCGCCGCTCGACGACGACACGATAGAGGAAGTGCATGATGGCCCGGGCGATCGGCGCGCCGACCCGGTAATACGCCAGGAGGTTGAACTTCGGGACGATCTCCCAGAGGTACGTGTGTGCCATCTGCCGCGCCTGCTCGATCGAGACGCGATGCTCGCGCGCGTAGGCCTGCACGGCCTGCACGACCTCACGGCTGCCGAAGACTTCCAGCTCGATCTCCGCGTGGCGGCGCTTGAGCTTGAACTTATCGACGTGAATGCGGCGCTCGCGCTGCAGCTTGCGCGCGCTCCGCTTCCCCACCGCCAGCCCGCCGGTGAGGAGTACCGCGACTACCGCAGCCGCGATCAGCAGTGTTTGCATGCGCTCAGTGTAGTTCGCCGAGAAGGTTCCGGGTGATGGCCGGCAGCAGCGTGACGTCGGCGGCCTGCCCGCGCGTGTAGATCACGATCACGTACTTGCGTCCGTTCGGCAGCTCGACGTACGCGACGTCGTGGCGCACCTCGCTCGTCCAGCCGGCTTTCGACCAGAGCTTCGAGCCGGCGGGAAGCGCCTCACCAATGAACTCCCTGACCTGATTCTCTTCCTCGCGCACCGGCGCCAGCGGGCGCTCGAGCAAAGCCATCTGCGCTTCGGCGCCCGGCGCGCGGCGGCGCACGATCCAGAGCAGCAGCGAAGCGGTGGCGTTGGCGGTGAGCTTGTTGCGGTTGACGCGGTTCTCGCCGAGGAGCTGCAGCTCGCGTCCGTACGGCCCGAAGCTCCACGGCTTCATCATCGCGCTGACCGTGCCGTCGTAGCCGAGCTTCGCGAAGCGGTTGTTGATCGCGCGGCGCTGCTCGGTGAACTTGCGCAGCGCGCGCCCCTCGAGGTTCGGCCCGACGCAGGTGCCGGCCAGGATGTCAACGAGGTACGCCGTGGCATCGTTGTCGGAGACGACGATCATCTCCCGCAGCGCGCGATCGACGTCCTGCACGCGCTCGTTGCGCGTGGCGTAGACGTCGGCCATGAAGAACAGCTTGATGACCGAGGCGGGATAGAACGGCACGTCGCCGTGGTAATCGCCGCGCGAGAGCGTGGCTGGATTGGTCGCGTCGACCACCACGATCGCCAGGTCGTCCGCCTTCAGGTTGGGAAGCTGTTTGAGCGATGCCTCCGCCGCGTGGCGGATCTTCGTGGTGATGGCCGGATCGACCGGCAGGTCGCGGAACTCGCGGTAGTCGGCGCGTGCGGAAAACGCGGCAAGCAGAAGGACGAACAATGCGCGGCGCATAGCCGCGCATTGTAGGTCTTCATGTTGCCACTACATCCGGGCGTTGTCCGTCGCCGCATCTTTTGCGGCACTGGCCACGTCCTTTGCCACGTCCTTCGCCTTTTCGGTGACGGTCGAGGTCACAGCCGAGGCGACGTTCTTCGCTCGGTCGACGCCCTCACGGGCGAGGTCGCGGCCGCGGTCCATCAGCTTGTCGCGATGCTCGCCGAAGAGCTGGTCCTCGCGCTCCGTCTCCGGGATCAAAGAGCCGACGATCGCACCGAGTGCAACCGCGGCGACGCCGAGGATCAGCGGATTGCTCGACAGCAGATCCTGACCCGAGGAACGCGCGCGGTACATGCCGCTGCTGGCGCGGTCGCCGACGTGCGAGACCGACTCGCGCGCGGAGGACATCGCACCGGAGATGCGGTCCCTGGCCGTGTCCATGGCGCCGCTCACACGCTCGCGGGCGCTGTCGACGCGCTCGCGCACCTGATCGACGCCACCATGCACGCGGTCCTGCATCGCATCGATGCGCGTATGCGAGTGGCCGTAGGTCGCGTCGTACCCGGCGTCGTAGCCAACGCTGTCGATTTCGTAGATGTCGTCTCCACGATCGTGATCGCGCATCAACAGGTAGAGCCCGATACCTGCCATAGCGGCCGGAATCGGATTCGCCTTCACTTTGTCCACCAGACTGCGGGTCTTGTTCACGCCTGCCCTCCTGACTGATTCTTTCGTGCGCTGCATGACGTTGCGCGGCGAGAGCCGGTCTTCGATCTCGTCGATGGTGCGACTCATCTCGCGCTGCGTCCGCTCGATGTCGTCGCGAATGCGGCGGGTTTCATTCTGGTCGTCGTGGTTCATGTCCGTTGCTCGCGGATCCATTGCTTCGTCTCCTGCAGTTGCGCTTTGGTCTCGACGGGCGCGAGCGGCGTCGCCTTCATCGTCTTGATGCCCTTCATCGCCAGGAACGCACCGGCGCCGGTGATCACGGCACCGATGAGCAGCGCCGACCAGCCGTAGCCGATCAGGTGTCCGAGCCCGATCACCATGGCGGCGATCAGCGGCAGACTGCCGATGAGAGCGATGACGCCGCCAGCTCCGATGACCGCGGCGTTCTTGCCGGCCACGGTGGCTTTTTGCGTCATCTCGGTTTTCGCGAGCTCGACTTCCTGCTTCACGAGCGTCCGCGCCTCGGTCATCAGCTCCGAGAAGAGCGCGCCGAGAGAACGTGCGTCGTGCAGCTCCGGTCCGGGCACGCTCCGGGGACCGGACTGATCATGCGGCAGTGCGCTCATCGAATCCCTCCGCGGTTGTTGTTGATGTCAAAGTCCGACAGGCTGCCGGTACTGCCCGTGCTGCCGGTGGTACCGGTACTGCCAGTGCTGCTGCCGGTGCTGCCGCTCAGACCTGAAGAGCTGCCGATGCCGCTGCTCGTTCCGCCGATACCGCTGCTCGTTCCACCGATGCCGGACGGGCTGCTGCTGATGCCGAAGTCGCTGCCGACCGAAGTCGCCGGCGCGCTGCCCAGCGGCGTCTCCATGTCCGACACGTAGCGGTTGGTCTCCGGATAGAAGCCGATGTCGTTCGAGGTCTGGCCGTGGCTCTTGAGGAAGCGGGCGGCGATGACGCCGAGAACGATCGCGCCGCCGAGGAACGCGGCCGGATTCCGGCGCGCGAAACGCTCCACGTCGTTTTTGATGTCGTCGAGGCTGCGATTTTCGAGCGAGCTGCTGACGGACTGGAGTCTGTCCGCGGCAGTACTGATCAGCCCCGCGGCCATGCCCGAGCCATCCATTTCGGTGCCGACGCGGCGCAGTGCATCCGCGAGCTGTCCGACCTCCGACAAGGCGCTCGCTTTCTTCGTTTCGAACAGTGAATTGGCCTGCTGCTTTGCGGTGCCGGCGAGCCCGGCTGCTTTGTCACGCAGGCGATCGGCCGTCGAGCTCTGGCCGAGATCGCTGCCGGTCGAATAGTTTTCATACATACGAGTTTCCTCCGCGCACACACACTTCAAAATGCGAGCCGATCGAAACTCATCCTTTCTACTGTCGTCGTAGGAATATGCGTGCACTGTTCGCTTCGTTCGCCGTGGTTCTGCTCGCCCTTCCGCTGCTCGCCCAATCGCGCACCACTCAGCGCCGACTACCCGCGCGCGCCGATACCGCGGAGGCGGTGATCAAACAGGCCGGCGAGCTGCTGGTCGACGAAAAGAAGATCTACGACCGCGACGTCCAGGTCCTGCGCCACCTGCAAGCCGCCGACGAAGCACTGACCGACGACATGCAGCGCGCGGTCGGCCTGCAGACGGCTTTTGAGGAGGTCGCCAAAGCCCGCTCCCTCGGCGCCGACTACACCGTCGTGCCGGGCCTCATCAAGATGGGCAACGAGCTGGAAACCGCACGCCGCAGCATCTCCACCGCCGATTTCGGCCGCCTGCGCTCGCTCTTACGCGAGCACGCCCTCGGCCCCGCCTCACGCGTGGCCATGCGCAATGCACTCAAGCTCGAGGAAGAGATGCTGGCCTGGTTGAAAGTGCAGGAACTGATCTCCGTGCATCTCCGCCAGATGTCGGAGATTTCGGGCCAGAGCCTGCGCGCGTCGCAGGAATGACTCGAAGTCAGTTCGGAACGCAGGTGCAGTTCGGTACGTTCGTGTCGCAACCGCGGCAGCATGCGTAGGTGCCGCTGCCGCAACTGACGGAGCATCCGACTGTTGCTGATGAGCAGGAAGCCGAGGTCGCACCGCGTCCGCCGGAGCTGCATGCACCATTGCCGTCGAACTCGACCGACACGTCTTGATCGCCAGTACGCCACCCGAGCCAGTGTCCGCGCAGGACGAACTGCTGAAATCCTCCGGGCGGCTCATCCACTGTCGCTTCATGAAGCGCGAAGACCACGATCATTTTGCCGGCACCGTCATAAATCGTGGTGCGATCAGCTTCGAGCGTCACCTGCGCCTTCGGCATTCGCAACGAGACGGGGCTCTGCGGAAACGGCTTGTCGGCCGTGATGCGCAGGATCTGCATGTCGGCGCCGCCGCCTGTGTCGACGACGGCCAGCACCGTACCAGGGCCGTTGCTCTGGATCAGCACCTTGCCGGTGACGTGCGTCGGCGGCGCGGCAAGTACGCCGAGAGTGAACAGCATCGCGACCGCGGCGGCAGCGCGCATGCGCGAATATTAGCCCCGACTGGCCAGAAACACATCCAACTCCGCCAGCACCTCGATACCCGTTCGATCTCAGGAAGCAAACCGCTGGCGTACCTTTTCGGCGATCGCTTCCGGCGTGAATCCAAATTCCTGCGCGATCCGTTCGTACGGCGCCGACGCGCCGAAGCGGTCGATGCCGATGATGAGCGCGTCGCGGTTGACGTACTTGTACCAGCCGTCGCTGCGGCCGGCTTCGATGCAGACCACGCGGCTGCGGTCGCCGAGCACCTCGTTCTGGTAGTCGGCGGACTGACGATCGAAGAGCTCGAGACAGGGGGCGGAGACGACTCGCGCGGCGATCCCTTTCTCCCGCAGCGCGAGCGCGGTCTGGATCGCCAGCGTGACCTCGGAACCGGTCGCGACCAGGGTGATGTCGCCGCCGGCGTGACCGTCGAGCACGTACGCGCCGCGCAGGATCTTCTGCGCTTCGAAATCGACCGGCCGGGCGATCGGCTCGAGCTTCTGCCGCGTCAGCACCAGCAGTGTCGGACCATCCTTTTTCTGCAGTGCATGCGCCCACGCCATCGCCACCTCGGCACCATCCGCGGGGCGGAAGAGCGTGAGGTTCGGGATCAGGCGCAGCGACCAGAGATGCTCGACCGGCTGATGGGTCGGACCGTCCTCGCCGAGGAAGACCGAATCGTGCGTGTAGACAAAGATCGAAGGGATGCCCATCAGCGCCGCCAGGCGCACGGAGGGACGCATGTAGTCGGAGAAGATCAGGAAGGTCGCGCCGTAGCAGCGAAACGACCCGTGCAGGGTCATGCCGTTCACGATCGCGCCCATGGCGTGCTCGCGGATGCCGAAGTGGAGATTGCGGCCGGCGAAGACTTCCTGCGACGGGGGCAGCTTCTCGCTCCCTTTCGGACGCTCCACGCTGCCGCCGTCTTTGATGAGCGTGTTGGTCGACGGCGCGAGATCGGCTGATCCGCCGACGAGGAACGGCGCGATCGAGGCGAGCTTCTGGATCACCTGCCCCGACAGCGCACGCGTGGCGAGCGCCTTGTCGCTCTTCGCCGCCTCGAGCAGCGGCTGCTCGAAGTTTTCCGGCAGCGATTGCGACCAGTACTGATCCCACTGCGTGGACAGCTCGGGATGACGCGCGCGCCAGGCGGTCAGCTCTTTCTCCCAGATCTTCCGCTCGCGGGCGAGCTTCTTCGTCTTGCGCTGGAACTCGTCGCGCACTTCTTCGGGGACGAGGAAGGGCGGCTCGTTCGGCCAGCCGAGGGCCTCCTTGGTCGCCTTCACTTCCTCGGCGCCGAGCGGCTCGCCATGCGCGCGGGCGGTGCCGTGGAACTTCGGCGAGCCCCAGCCGATGATGGTCTTCGCGGCGATGAGCGTCGGGCGCGCGGTCTCTTTCTGCGCGCGCTTGATCGCCTTGCGGATGGCGGCCCGATCGTGTCCATCAATCGTCAGGACGTGCCAGCCGCAGCTTTCGAAACGCTTCTTCACTTCCTCGGAAAACGCGAGCCGCGTCTCCCCTTCGATGGAGATGTTGTTGTCGTCGTAGAAGTAAATGAGGTTGCCGAGGCCGAGGTGACCGGCGATCGAGGCAGCCTCGGAGCTGATCCCTTCCATGAGGTCGCCGTCAGAGCAGATCGCATAAATGTAGTGATCGACCGGCTTGAACGGATCGTCGGAGTTGAACCGGGCCCCGAGCATCTTCGCGGCCAGTCCCATCCCGACGCCGTGCGCGAAGCCCTGCCCCAGCGGGCCGGTGGTGATCTCGATGCCGCTGGCGTGGCCGAGCTCCGGATGTCCGGCCGTGCGCGAGTCCCACTGACGGAAGTGCGTCAGCTCTTCCATCGTCATGTCCGGGTAGCCGGTGAGATGGAGCAGGGAGTAGAGCAGCATCGAGGCGTGACCGGCCGAGAGGATGAAGCGGTCGCGGTTCTGCCACTGCGGCGCGGTTGGGTCGTGGCGAAGGAACTCGGTCCAGAGGACATAGGCCATGTCGGCCATCCCCATCGGCGTACCGGGGTGTCCCGACTTTGCTCTCTCGACGCCGTCGACGGCGAGGAAGCGGATCGTGTTGACGCAAAGCTCTTCGAGCTTGTCCTTCGGTCCAATCAGGGGGTTGTTGCTGTTTTCGGCGACCGCGATTGCCGCTGCGCCCTCGGCGGCCGCGCTGCCAGGCAGCGGCGCCGGCGTCTGCTCTTCCATGACACCTCCCAAAGAGGAAGCGGATTATACTCGTCGCTCTACCAACAACTTAGCCGGTCCGCGCGATCTCGAAACAACGCTGTGGAGAGGGTGTTTTCATGACCGACGAGAGCGTCATGGTGAAGGGCTCGCCCGTCCGAAGCCTGCAGAAGTTCATCGAGTCCGACCTGTCGGCCGCGGAGCGCGAAGCTGTCTACCGCAGCCTCCCCTCCGAGTACGCCCAGCGCTTCCGCAACCCCATCCTCGCCACCGAGAGCGTGCCGGTGCACATGTTGAACCGCTTCACCGAAGAGGCCGCGCACGCCAAGGGAGAACCGGTCGAAGCATTCGCCCGCCGGGCCGGTCACGAGGCAGCAGGCGAAGCCGTTCGCGGCATCTATCGCTTCTTTGCGCTGGTGATGACGCCGCCGGCACTGCTCGCCAAAGCCGGACAGATGTGGAGCTCGCTCTACAACCGCGGCGAACTGCGCGTCATCTCCCAGACCAGCACCAGCGCCCGCATCCGCCTCCAGAATTTCCCCTCCGAGCTCGCCGGCTGCTCGCGCGTGACCGGCTGGATCGAACGAATGGCCGCACTCACCGGCGTCAAAGACGTGCAGGTCGAGCAGGTGGAGTGCTACGCACGCGGCCAGGCGAGCTGTGAGTGGACGGTGGAGTGGAAGTGAGTTTGGCTGTTGGCTCTTAGCTCTTAGCTCTTAGGGTCCGTGCCGGGGGTCGCGCCTGTGGCTGACGCCTGGTGCACCTGGAGCCGGCTTGCCGCGAGCGCGAGCGTGCATGAGATGATGCGCCCGCCGCGGAGCCCGCTTACGGCGAGACGCGCGGCACATACCCTAAGAGCTAAGAGCTAACAGCCAAGAGCCAACCATGAATAAAGTGTTCGAGCTCCAATCCGACCATCCGCTCTTCCGCTATTTCACCGAGGCGGAACGCGATCGCATCGAGAGCATCGGCGAGTTGCGAAAAGTACCGGCGGAGGCGTACCTCATCAGCGCCGGTGAGACCGACGCGACGCTGTTCGCGGTAGAAGACGGCCATCTCGACATCGTGGCGATGCGCGACGATGGTCCCGCGGTCGTGGCGACAGTCGGGCCGGGCGACGTCCTCGGCGAGGTGTCGTTTCTGGACGATTCACCGCGGACGACTTCTGTGCGCGCGGGCGAAGATGCGGTCGTGCGTGCCTGGGACAAACGCACGCTTTCGGAAGCGCTCGCGTTCGAGCCGCAATTGCTGGCGAAATTCGCCGTCGCGATGTGCGAGCTGCTCGTCGAGCGGCTGCGCGATACCGCTCGCCGCGTTTGACGACGCGGTGTATTGACAGACGCATTGTGCGGACTTATTTTTCCGTCATTCCCGCTAGTGTCGCGTCACGCTTGAAAACGTGGGTGATTTGCGAGCGCCGGTGGGCTGGATGCAAGCCGCCGCGACAGAGGCGATGCTGGGACATCGTCGAGGAGCGGCGGCGCAGCAGACAGTCCGCCGCCGCCGCAAAGCACCCACGTTTTCAAACGTGACACGACACTACAAAGCGTAACGGAAGAAGGAGGACCGCATGGCCTACGAGTCGAATCCCCGTGCCCTCTATGGTGTCTGGATCGATCAGGCGCTCTCCAGCGACGATCCGAACGAGCTGCGCGCGGTATTGAAGGAAGCGAAGAAGTTCTTCCCGCGCCCGCAACCGCTCTATGGCGTCGTCATCGACGATGCGATTCAGCGCGGCGCGAGCAATGAGGAACTGCAGCAGCTCCTCACTGAAGCCGAGCAGACGCTGAAGACGCTGCCTGCGTCTGTCGACAAGCTGCGCGCCCGCGTGACGGGACAAGGCAACGGCTGATCGCGAACCGCCGATGACCGCCCGTCCCAAACGGACGCTGTACGACGAGGATCTCCTGCACGCGCATCCGGTGCATGTCGTGTGGGAGATCACCCTCGCCTGCAATCTAAAGTGCTCGCACTGCGGCTCGCGCGCGGGCAAGCGCCGCCCTGATGAGCTATCGACCGTGGAGGCATTCGACGTCGTCGACCAGCTGGCGCGCCTCGGCACGCGCGAGATCACGATCATCGGCGGCGAGGCCTATCTGCGCCGCGACTGGACCGACATCATCGCGCGCATCACCTCGCATGGGATGCACGCGTCGATGCAGACCGGCGGCAAGGCGCTGACCGAGGATCGGATCAAGGCGGCCAAAGACGCGGGACTCGGTACGTGCGGCGTGAGCGTGGACGGGCTCGAGGAACTGCACGACGAGATCCGCGGCGTGAAAGGGTCGTTCCGCGCGGCGATGAACGCGCTCGAGCTACTGCAGAAGCACGGCATCCCGAGCGGCTGCAACACACAGATCCACAGCCGGACTATGCCGCAACTGCGCGGCATCCTGCACGAGATCGCACAGCGCGGCGCGCGCGGCTGGCAGATCCAGCTGACCGTGGCCATGGGCAACGCCGTCGACAACGACCACCTGCTCATTCAGCCGTACGAACTACTGGAGCTGATGCCGCTCCTCGGCGAGTTGTACGACGAGGCGCGCAAGCTCGGCGTGGGGATGCAGCCGGGCAACAACGTCGGCTACTTTGGGCCGTACGAGCACAAGTGGCGCCTCGGCGCGCAGGAGAAGCACTGGAGTGGCTGCGCGGCCGGTCACGCCATCATGGGCATTGAAGCGGACGGCGCGATCAAAGGCTGCCCCTCACTGCCGACGGTCGGCTTCACCGGCGGCAACGTACGCGACCTGACCCTCGAAGACATCTGGAAGTACAGCAAAGAGATCCGCTTCTCGCGCGATCGCCAGATCAGCGAACTGTGGGGGCGCTGTGGCGATTGCTATTACGCCGACGTCTGCCGCGGCGGCTGCACCTGGACCTCCACAGTACTGTTCGGCCGGCCCGGCAACAATCCGTACTGCCATTACCGCGCGTCGGAGTTGGCCAGGCAGGGCCTGCGCGAGCGGATCGTGAAAACGCGCGAGGCCCCCGGCACGCCGTTCGATCAGGGCAGCTTCGACCTCATCACCGAAACGCTGACCGGCGAGTACGTGGAGACCGCCGTACCGCCGCACTGGGCCATGCGCGAACCGGAATCGCGCGATCACGATCGCCTCCCGCCAACGCTCGACCTCTGCTACGGCTGCATGCAGTACGTGCACGCCGGAACAGAGGCGTGCCCGTTCTGCGGTGCAAACGTCAGTGAGAAAGCGCGCGAGCAGCGCGAGCTCGAAGAAGCGGTGGTGGAATTGAGGCGGATGATCGCTGAGGCGAAGGCGCAACGGGCGTTCAGCGTCTAGGCTCCATAAGAGCTGCTTGTGGATGTCGCTGTTCCGGGCCTACGATGCAGGACATCGTGAATGCCATCCTTGCGCTTCTTGCCCTGCTGGTCGGGTGATGGAGAGATTCCGGCGCACCGCCTGCCCGATCTCGAGCGGATGCAGCGACGCCTGCATGCAGGCGATGCGGAGTTGCGGCGGTTGCGTGCCGAAATGGATGAAGAGATCGGCGGAGGCAGGAGCGGCGTAGTCGTCATCGGGAAGCACAATCCCGAGTTGTTCATGCCATGGGAGCTGATGGCTCATGTCGTCGGTTTTCTCGCCGACGAGGAGCGGTTTGCCCGCTACGTACCGCGCTGGGCTGACCGCGGCGCCGCCACCCGTCTCGGCGACGACTACCTGCCGCGTCTCCAGAAGATCGTGGGGAGCGTCATCGCGGCGGAAAACGAACGTGAGCGCTTGCAACTCCTGAAGAACTCAGGGAAGGCGTCAAATCCGGGCGCCGTACAGGCAGAGTGGAGCCGCGCGAATGCTTCCCTCTGTCCGCTGCGGGCCGAGGCACTGGCCGCCGCACGCGCGGAGTTCGGTCGCGAGGCATTCGATCGCTTCCTCTATGAGGCCGTCGCACCCGACGTGATCATCATCGGGGTCGTCGGCCATACAGCGGAGACCGCGGTGGATACCTCGCAATGGATCGAGGCGGGCTGCAAGTGAGAACCGCAACGCGCGTTTTGCTCACGATCGCGCTTCTCGGAAGCCGGCCGATGCTCGCGGAGTGGGGAAATCCGTGTGAGACGACCGTGACCATTCTCCCCACTCTCGTCCGGATCACTTCCATTGCGCGATGCTCCTGGGTCACAGGCGGAGTGCAAAACAACAGCGTCACCATTCACATCCACCACACACTGACACCTGGAGACAAACTGGAGATCGCCGAGGCACCCGGCTACTGCGGAACGTCAATCGACATTGAGCCGTACGCCGCCAGCACCACCTACACCTCCACGGCCTAAATCTCCGCACAGCAGGCGGGCCTCACGTTCGAGGAACGTACAGAGACCGCCTCCGACCGCACCAAAGATCCCATGCGCCCCCGCGACGACGCTCCCGAAATCTGCTACACGCAACCGTGGAAGTGCGACCCGCGATACTTCGAATGCCCGCTGGTCGTGCAGACCGGGAACGGGCCGTGGCATTTCACGACTCTCAACGATGGTGTACGTTTCGACCTGAATGGTGATGGCACGCGAGAGAGAACGGCGTGGACGGCGGCAGACAGCTCGTTGGCCTTCGTGGCCCTCGATCGCAATGGCAACGGCTCGATCGATGACGGCCGGGAGTTGTTCGGGGAGCAGAACGGCGACGCGAACGGCTTCGCCGCACTCGCGCAGCACGACGACAATGGCGACGGCGTCATCGACGCGCGCGATACGGTCTGGACGCGGCTCGTGCTCTGGCGCGACGGGAATCAGAACGGTCGCTCAGAAACGGCGGAATTGCAGCCGGTTTCCGCGACGCTGCTCGCACTCCACACCCGTCATCACCCGCTGAACCGCCGCGATCCAAACGGCAACATCCTTCGCTTCCAGTCGCTGCTGCAGTACGCCGCGGGCAACACCCAGCCGTATGACGACGTCTACCTGCGCATCGACTGACGCCCCCTCACGGCTTCCACTTCTGGTTCGGCTCTCCCCGCTCCCACGGCTTGTACGAAAGCGCAAAGTCGATCCGCTCGGCGATCGGGGGGTGGGTGTAGCGCCAGAACTTGATGAAGGGATGCGGGCGGGGATCGCTCTTCGACCCCTCGGCGAGTTTGACGAAGGCGCTCGCGAGCGCTTCATTGTCCCGGGTGAGCTCGAGCGTGAAGATGTCGGAGTCGTGCTCCATCGTGCGGGAGTAGGCGCTGATGACGGGCGAGAGGACGAAGCTCAGCACGCCGGCGATGAGCAGCAGCCAGGGGATCGAGGCGGGATCGCCCGGCCCGCGCACGCCCCAGCGGTCGCCCCAGCGTGCGAGGCCGCGATCGTGGACGCGCTGGGTGAGGAGAAAGACGAAGAAGGAAAGGGCCAGCGAAAAGGCGAGGCCCTTCCACATGTGCTTCATGACGTAGTGGCCCATCTCGTGGCCCATCACTGTCAGCACTTCATCGTCGGTCATCTTCGCCAGCAGCGTGTCCCACATGACGATGCGTTTCGTGGGACCGATGCCGTTGACGTAGGCGTTGAGAGTCTTGGTCTGCTTCGATTTGTCGACCTGGTAAACGCGACCGCCTTCGATGCCGGCGCGTGAGGCGAGCGTGAGCAGCTTCGCGCGCAGCTCCTGATTCTGCAGCGGGACGAACTTGTTGAAGATCGGGTCGAGCACGATCGGCTGTACGACGACCACGAACAGGATCAACGGGATGCTGCAGGCCCACAGCACGAGCCACCAGCGCTTCAGTTTGCGAATGCCGAGCAGCGCCAGCGCACCGACCAGTGAGACGAAGACGACGCTGACGGCCAGCCCCTTGAGCTGTTCGGTCATGAACGCGGCGAAGGTCTGATTGCTCAGCTCGAAGCGGTGCGGGACGTGATAGCCGGAGTAGTAGGTGAGCGGAAATTCGAGAATGGAGTAGACGACGATGAAGAGGGCGATGGCCAGCATCGCGGGGAGGAACGGCTTCTTCGTCGCCCGCTCCGCGACGTCGCGGATCTTCCGCGCGCCTCCCGTGAGCAGCAGGCCGCCGAGAAGAATCAGCGAGTAGCCTGCACCGGCGAAGTAGAGGATGTTGCGGATGCGTGTGTGCTCGCGCATCTCGTCCGTGACCTGCACTTCGAAGCGCTGATCGTCACGGCCGCGCGGCTCTTCAGGACGCGGCTGCGCGGCCATCTTGACGACGACGTTAGCCGCCAGCGCAACCGCGGCGACAGCGAGGCCCACTCGGAACAACGTACGCATGGTGGTCATTATGAGCGACGGACGCGTGCAAGCCGGGCCCGGCAATCGTTCACGGCTTCAGGATTTCGCGGATGATCCGCAGGTGATGCTCGATGTGGATGGCGATGAAGCGGAGGGCCTGCTCCGGCGTGAGGCCGCCGAAACGGGGATGCGGGATGGTCGGCACGCGGCGGCCGGTCAGCTCGCGCGTGTCGATTTTTGCGACGGCGCTTTCGAGCGTCGTCAGTTGCGCGTTCAGCGTCTCCGTCGGGACGCGAACACCGTGGAATCGCGCCGGTGCTTTGCCGGCTCCGCGCGGGATCCAGCCGATCGTGAGGATGAGCCGTCCCACCAGGTTCATCGGCTGCGGCAGCGGCTTGGCGTCGGGCCGGAGCGCGATCTCGAGCATCGCCAGCGAGACGCGGGTGACGTGATCGAGGTGCTCCGACGGCGTCCACTTCGACGGCGCCTTCGTGGCGTAGAGCTGCTCGGCCGGGAGGGCGCTGAGCGAGCGCATCGTCCCGAATTGCGCCTGCAACTGGCGGAGGGAGCGGGCGGCGGAAAATGCCATGCCCGGCATGTTAGCGGATCGCCGGCCCTCTGCTGCCGAACCGCCAGAGGGCGTGATCAGGCACGCGCGACGCATTCACTTGCGCAAGAAGGAGTTACGAAATGGAAATCGATCGCGCAAAGGTCTGCCAGACCCTCAACCGGATCATGGAGATGGAGCTCGCCGGCTGCGTGCGCTACACGCATTACTCACTGATGGTGATGGGCTACAACCGCATTCCCATCGTGTCGTGGCTGCGCGAGCAGGCCACCGAGTCGCTCACCCACGCCCAGAACGCCGGGGAGATGATCACCTCCCTCGGCGAGCACCCGTCCCTCGGCATCGGTCCGCTGCTCGAAACGCACCGCCATGACATCGGTGACATCCTCCGGGAATCACTCGAGCACGAGCGCGCCGGCATGCAGCTCTACCGCGACCTCCTCGGCATCGTCGAAGGGAAGTCGGTCTGGCTCGAAGAGTACGCGCGCGACATGATCTATCAGGAAGAGACGCACGCTTACGAGGTGGAGAAGATGATCCGCAAGCCGGGGGATCTGCAGACCAAGGTGTAGCCGCCGCCCCCGCCCCTCCGTCACCCTGAGCGAGCGCAGCGAGCCGAAGGGTCAGTCAAGGCGCCGCGATGCGGCAGTTCATCAACAGCATCGCCGCGCCTTGGTTGACCCTTCGACTCGCTCCGCTCGCTCAGGGTGATCTCGGCCGGCTATCCCCGCAACGCTTCTACCGGCTCCATCCGTGAGGCCGTGAGCGACGGGTAGAGTCCGGCGAAGAGGCCGACCGCAATGGCGAAGCCGCTGGCGATGGTCAGGCCGAACATCGAGACCGGCAGGCCGGCCGGAAAGAAGCCGCCGATCAGGGTCACCACTCCGATTCCGCCGGCCAGGCCGAGCGCCGCGCCGGCTACCGACAAGGTCACGGATTCGACGAGGAACTGCAGGAAGATCTCGCCATCGGTGGCGCCCATCGACTTGCGCAGGCCGATCTCGAAGAGGCGCTCGGAAATCGAGATCTTGAGCACCGAGAAGATCCCCACGCCGCCGATCAGCAGCGAGACGCCGGCGATGGCGAAGAAGACGATGCGCCAGTTGCGCATGATCACCTCGATCTCCCCCCGGTCCTTGAGGATCTCCTTGCCGGGGTTATCGAGACGGACGTCACCGATGCCGTTGTGCGCCTCGCGGAAACGCGCTTTCGCTTCGTCCTCGGCGTCGATGCTCTTCTGGGGGGTGATCGCTTTGCCGAGCATGTACGAGACGGCGTTGGCGCGGCCGAACATGTCGCGGTAGACGGTCCACGGCAGGTACACGCCGCCCATTTCCTCCCGCATGTCGTCGTCGTCGACGAAGGCGGTGCCGAGCTTCGTGCCGACGCCGACCACGGTCAGCCGGCGTCCGCCGAGGTTGATCTTCTGCCCGATCGCGTCCTCGCCGCCGAAGAGCTGCTGCTTGAGCTTGAAGCCGAGCACCGCCACCGGCGCGACCGACTCGACGTCGCGCTCACTGATGAAGCGGCCGGCCGTGACCTTGCGATTGCGGATCTCGGCGTAACCCTGCGTCACGCCGTAAACGTTGATGCGGCGCGTGGTGGTGCCGCCGGTGACGACGGCGCGGGTCTCGCCGACGGGGGTCATGCTCTCGATGTTCTCGGCGCGATCGAACGCCTTCAGGTCCTCCACCCGCAGGCCGCGCGAGAGATGCGCCTTCGCCTGCTCGACCTTGTCGATCGGCTGCCGCGGCGAGGCGACGACGACGCCGTCGAGTCCGAGGTCGTTGATGCCCTGGAGGATCGAGTTGTTCACCCCGTCCAGCACCGACATCACCACCACCAGCGCGAGCGTGCCGAGGATGACGCCGAACAGCGTGAAGACCGAGCGCAGCGGATGCGCCTTGATCTCTTCGTACGAGGTGCGAACGGATTCGGTGATCTGCATGGCGTTACTCCGTAACGGATTGAGGATTGTGGATTGAGGATTGAGGAAGGGGCCTGCGCGATCTCGTTCTCATTTCCTCAATCCTCAATCCTTCAATCCTCAATTCGTTTCTACTCGGTCCGCAGCGCTTCGATCGGATTCAACCGCGACGCGCGGATGGCCGGGTACATCCCGAACACGAGGCCCGTGCCGGCGGCGAAGATGAGGGCGTTCATGATCACGCCGGGGGTGATGATGGCCGGGTTCTTCGTCAGCATGGCGATGCCCTGGGTGAAGAACTTGCCGGCGAAGATGCCGAGGATGCCGCCGAGGATCGAGACCAGCACCGACTCGGTGAGCATCTGGAAGAAGATCTGCGCGGGGGTGGCGCCGACCGCTTTGCGCGTGCCGATCTCGCGCACCCGTTCGTTGAAAGACGCCAGCTGGATGTTCATGATCACGATCCCGCCGACCAGCAGCGAGATGATCCCGCAGACCATGAAGGTGACGTCGTACATCTTGTTCTCCGACTCGTTGCGGGCCAGGTTGGCGACGCGGGAGAAGACGTCGTAGTCCTTCACGCCGTGCTGGCGGAAGAGCACCCGCTCGATGTCCGCCACCGCTTCCTTGTGCCGTTTGACGTCCTTCATCCGGGCGTGCATGAAGGAGATCTTCCCCTGCTCGAGCGGCTCCCCCTTGCGGGTCATCATGGTGGTGATCGGGATGTACATCTGCCGGTTCATCCAGCGGAGGGCGTTCCGCTTCTGATCGAAGCTGAAGTACTTCTCCTCCATCACCCCGACCACCAGGTAGCCGGCGTCGCCGATCATCATGGTCTTGCCAACCGGGTTGTCGCTGCCGAAGAACTCCTGCGCGCGGCCGGTGCCGAGGACCACCACGCGCGCGGCCTCTCTCAGGTCGGTGTCGGTGATGAAGCGGCCGCGCTCGACGTGGAAGAAGCTGATCGGCGAGTACGCCGGCGTGACACCCATGACGTCGCGGACTTTGTCGAGGCCGGCGTACCGGATACGCATGTTGTCCTGCGCGACGGGAGAAACGAGGTCGACTTCTTTCCCTTCGGTGCGAAGGGCGATCGCGTCGGCGTAGGTCAGCCCTTTGGAGGCGAGCGCCTTCGCGTCGAGGGTCACTTTGCCGGTCGGCTTGTTGCCGATCCAGATGCGCTCGATGCCGCCGCTGACGCGGTAGTACTTCATCGACGCTTCCTTCCCCGCGACCGAGAGGGAGAAGGTCGCGACGATCGAGCCCGCGCCGAGGATGATGCCGAAGAGCTGCAGCAGCGTGCGGCCCAGGTGGTCCTTCATGTCGCGGATGCCGTCGATGATGGCTTCGAGAATCAGCATGGCGTCCTCACTGCCCGGCCAGTTCGCCGTCCATCGTCAGACCATCCACGATCACACCGTCCACGATCGTGATGCGCCGCGGCGTGCGGCGGGCGATGGTGGGATCGTGCGTGACCAGGACGATGGTCTGCCCGCTGGCGGCGAATTCTTCGAAGAGGCGGATGATGTCGGCGCCGGTCTTCTGATCGAGGTTGCCGGTCGGCTCGTCGGCCAGGATGAGCGACGGATTGTTGACGATCGCGCGGGCGATGGCCACGCGCTGGCGCTGACCGCCGGAGAGCTCGTTCGGGCGATGCTTGGCGCGGTTGCCGAGGCCGACCCGTTCGAGTGCGGCGGCGGCGCGCTGGCGGCGCTCGTCGCTGTCGACGCCGGCGTAGAGCAGCGGCAGCTCGACGTTCTTGAGGATCGTTGCGCGCGGCAGCAGGTTGAACGTCTGGAAGACGAAGCCGAGCTTCTGGTTGCGGATCCGCGCCAGGGCGCCGCCCGACATCGTGGCCACGTCCTGTCCGTCCAGCCAGTAACGGCCGGTGGAGGGGGAGTCGAGACATCCGAGGATGTGCATGAGCGTCGACTTGCCCGAGCCGGACGGGCCGATGATCGAGACGAACTCGCCCCCTTCGATGCGCGTGTCGACGCCGCGCAGCGCCTGCACCGCGTTCTCGCCGGAGTCGTAGGTCTTGGTGATGTTCTCGAGCTGGATCAGCGCCTTGCCGGCCGCTTTCGCGGTGGGCGGCGGCGGCTCTGATTCACGCCACGATTCGTACTGGAACACTGCGCTCATGATCGGTTCCTCGTTGTTTCCACCGCGTGTCATCCTGAGCGAAGCGAAGGACCCCCCGGCGCTTGCTCATGCACGTTCGCATGCGCCTGTGGCAGGGGATCCTTCGGCCGTCTTCGCGGCCTCAGGATGACAAGGCCTAGTCGTCGTTGTCGTCGTCGTTCTCTTTCGACAGGGTCGGATCCTCGAGCGCCACTTCTTCGCCCGCTTTGAGGCCCGAGAGCACCTCGACCTTCGCGTTGTCGGCGAGGCCGGTGGTGATCACCCGCTTGTCGAAGAACTTCTTCCAGGCGTCTTTCTCGGCCTGGCGGGCCGCTTCGCCTTCGAGCTTCTTTTCCGGCTCGGCAAAGTCTTTCGGGTTGACGGCCTTCTTCACGTAGACGATCTCCTGATCGTCGCGGCGGAAGACCGACTCCACCGGGATCGTCAGCACCTTGTTCTTCCGCTCGCCGATCACTTCGATGTTCGCGGTCATGCCGGAGCGGAGCTCGCGGCCCTGCGCGTCGAGGCGGATCTCCACGTCGAAGACGCGGACCTTGTCGTCGAGGCGGACGGCCGGGGCGATGCGGTCGATCCGGCCGGCGAAGCTGGCCTTCGAGTAGGCATCGAGGGTGACCTTGACCGGCATGCCGGTGCGGATCTTCCCGATGTCGACTTCATTCACGCCGGCCTTGACGATCATGCGCGAGGTGTCGGCGACGGTGAAGAGCACCGTGCCGGCGTTGAACGACGAGACGCCGGAGGTGATCGACTCGCCGATCTCGATGTTCTTGGTCAGGAGGACGCCGTCCATCGGCGCGACGATGTTCGAGCCGCGGAAGTTCTCGGCCGACTGGGCGATGGGGATGCCGCTCTTTTCGACGATCGCGTATTTCTCGCGCGCTTTGGCGTACTCCTGCTGCGCTTCGAGGTACGCGGTCTCGGTGTCGCGATGCTGCTTGTTGGCGAGGAGACCCTGCGAGAAGAGCGCGTGGTCCTGATCGAAGTTCTTCTTCGCTTCCTGGTAACGGATGGCCGCCGAGGCGAGCGAGTTCTTCGTGTCGGCCAGCGACTGGGCCTGATTCAGGTCGGGCTCGACGCGGGCCAGCACCGCGCCGCGGCGCACCAGGTCGCCGTCGCGATGCATGATCTCCACGACCTTGCCGGAGATGGCCGACTTCACCTCGACCTTCACTTCCGGTTCGACCGTGCCGACTTCCGTGACTTTGACCTGCACGTCGCCGACTTCGGCTTTGCCGGTCTTGACGGGCGATTCCGGCAGCTTCTTGTCTTTCTGGCTGGCCTTCATGGCCAGGGCGCCGCCGATGAGAAGCACGAACACGACGATCGCGCTGATGGTGATTTTCTTTTTCCGCTTGCCGCTCATAGAACCTCCAGAGCTGTTGCTTGTCTGGAGGTTCTATTCGTCTGACGGGCGAAATAGTTGCGCTGGGTGGTGTTACATCTTGCCGGGCGACTGCAGCGTCGCGAGTTGATCGGCCGGGTACGAGGCCGGGTCGACCTTCGCGTGCGCCTGCTCGATGCGGCCGTTTTCGTCAATCACGTAGGCGATGCGGCGGGCGTATTCGTCCTTGTCGCTTTCCGCCGCGCCGTAGGCGAGGCCGATCTTGTGGTCGACGTCGCAGAGCAGCGGAAAGTTGAAACGGAACTTCTCGGCGAATTTCTGATTCTCTTCGGGCGTGTCGAAACTGATGCCGTAGATCACCGCGTTTTTTTCGGCGTAGGCATCGCGGAGGTCCCGGAACCCGAGACCTTCTTTCGTTCAGCCGGGTGTGTCGGCCTTCGGATAAAACCAGAGCACCACTTTCCTGCCGCGCAGCGCCGACAGCTGCACGCGGTTGCCGTGGTGATCGCTGACATCGAAATCGGGGGCTTTCTCGCCTGGTTTGAGCATGTGCTCGTCTCCTCCGAACTGCGTCTTCCAGAGCATCCTGATGATGCCTCGAATGGACATGACGCTATTGTAGGCGCGTGGCCACGATCGAGGAGTGGAACCAGCGCTATCGGACACGTGACGAGCTGACGCACGAGCCGGCGCCGCTGCTGGTGCGTGCCGCGGAGTCGCTGCCGCCCGGCCGTGCCCTCGATCTCGCCTGCGGAGCGGGCCAGAACGCGGCGTGGCTGTCGTCGCGCGGCTGGCAGGTGGTGGCCCTCGACGGCGCCAGCGAAGCGATCCGCCTCGTGCACGAGCTCGCCCCCGGCGTCGACGCGCGGGTGATCGACCTCGAGACCGACGCCCCGTTGCCGTTCGACGACGCAACCTTCGACCTGGTGGCCATCCTCTTCTTCCTGCATCGCCCACTCTTCGCCGAAGCGCGGCGCGTGCTCAGACCCGGCGGCGTCCTGGTGAGCGCGATCCGGATGAGCGGGATCAGCGCAAAGTACTGCGTGGCGCCTGGGGAGATGCGGGGGTTCGTCCCCGGGTTTGAGGTGATGTACGAGCGGGAGGCGGAGATTGCCGAGATCGTGGCGAGGAAGAGCGGTTGAGCTGTTCAGCTGTTCAGCTTCTCAGCTGTTCAGGCAGCCTGCCTGCTGAATAGCTGAATAGCTGAATAGCTGAATAGCTGAGTAGCTGAATAGCTGAGTAGCTGAATAGCTGAGTAGCTGAACAGCTGAACAGCTGAGTCGCTGAACAGCTGAACAGCTGAGTAGCTGAACAGCTGAACAGCTGAGTCGCTGAACAGCTGAGTCGCTCAGAACACCTTCATCCACTCGAACACCCGGTAGTGCTCTCCGTTCATCCCCAGCCGTGCGTAGACCTGCTGCGCGGCGGTGTTGCGCTCGTCGACGTACAGGCGGATCCCGCGGATCGCATCATCGTCGGCGATCAGCGCGCGGACGTGTTCGTACAGGCCGGCGTAGACGCGCTGTTTGCGGAACTCCGGGATGACGTAGACGCTCTGGATCCACCAGACCACGCCGTTGCGCCAGTCGCTCCATTCGTACGTGATCATCAACGACGCGATCACGCGGCCATCGCTCTCGGCGACGAAGTAGCGGCCTTTCGAAGGATCGGCGAACACGGCGTCGACCCCGTTCGTGGTGACGGCGCGATCGAGGTCGAGCTCCTCCGTCTCGCGGGCCATCGCCACCTGAAAGTCGACGATGGCGGCGGCATCGGAAGGGGTGGCGTTGCGGTAGTTGATCGACATAGATACGCTCGCAACATAGACTGACGCGCCGGTGACGATACACGATCCGCGCGCGACGCGGCGCGCGCTCCTCCTCATGACCGGCGCCGCGACGCTATTCGGCGCGATGGCTTTCGCCGCCAAGCTCTCCTCCGCGCGCCTCTCCGGGTCGCAGGTGGCCATGATCCGGATGCTGATCGGGCTTCTGCCGGCACTGCTCATCACCCGCTATCGCCGCAAAGCCTTCACCTTCGACCGCTGGGACCTGCTGCTCCTGCGCGGCATCCTCGGTGGACTGGCGGTGCTGCTCTACTTCATCGCCATCGAGCACGCCTCGGTCGGCGTGGCGACGCTCCTCAATTACACCTCTCCCCTCTTCGCCGGCGCGTTCTCGATGCTCTTCATCGGCGAGAGGATCAGCCCGAAGGTGCTGATCCCGATGCCGATCGCCCTCACCGGAATCGTGCTCGTCGTGCAGGCCAGCGCACGCCCCGGCGACTTTCTCGGTTTCGGCCGATGGGAGCTGGTCGGCCTCGGTTCCGCGCTCTTCTCCGGCGCCGCGGTGACCGCCATGCGCGCGGCGCGGCGGACCGAAAACTCGTGGGCGGTCTACACCAGCTTCTGCCTCTTCGGCGTGCTCGTCTCCGCACCGATGGGCATCGCTTCCTGGCAAACGCCCTCCGGCGCGCACGAGTGGCTCTCGCTCGCCGCCATGTCGCTCTTCGCCATCGGCGCGCAACTGCTGCTGACGTTCTCGCTGCGCTGGGTCGACGCCATGACCGTCGGCGTGATCTCGCAGCTGGCCGTGCTGATCTCGATGGCCCTCGGCGCGACGATCCTCGGCGAGGTCATCTCGCCGATGGCCGCCCTCGGCGCCGCGCTCACCATCGGCGGCGTCGTCGGCGTCGTCTACGTAACGTCGCTCGCGAAACCGACCGCCGCCGCCGCGGATGAGGTCGCGCCGGAGGCGTGACTGCTCAGCGGGATTTCAGCTACTCAGCTGTTCAGCTGCTCAGCGATTCAGGCTGTGAACGCCGCGCTGACCGCCTGAACAGCTGAGTAGCTGAGTAACTGAACAGCTGAGTCGCTGAGTAGCTGAACAGCTGAGTCGCTGAGTAGCTGAGTAGCTGAACAGCTGAACAGCTGAGTAGCTGAACAGCTGATCGGAAGCCGCTCCCCCAGCGGTCACTGCTTATTCAGGTGCCGCGAGATGTACGCCGTCATCTCGAACATCGACAGCTGCGGCTTTCCCTCGAAGACCGGGAGCAGCACGTCGTCGGCGTTGATCATCCGGCGGTTCCTGGCGTCCTGCAGGTCGTGCTTCTTGATGTAGTCCCACACCTTGCGCATCGCCTCGCCGCGCGAGACCGGCTCGGTACCGATCACACGTCCCAGTTCGGGGGTCGGCGTGACGAGGGCGGCCAGAGCACCGCGCGAGGTGTTTCCCGAGGTCTGCGGCGATTTGATCGCGCGCTGTTTGCTTTCTTTCTTTCCCTGGATGGGCATGCTCGTTCCTCCGGGCGGAGGGATAGCAAAGGTGGTTCCGGCCGGGGATTCAGGCGTGCCGGACTTCGGCGATCCGGGTCCGCAACTGCTCGGTCACGGCCAGGCCGCGCAGCAGCGAGGCGGTCTTTTCGAACTCCAGCACCATCGCGTCGACGGCCTGGTTTCCGTTGCCGCTCATGATGCCGTCGAGCGCGTGGAGGAAGTGCTTCTCGATGGTCTTGTGGGCCGAATCGCCGATGAACTCCTCGGCCACCGCGCGGATGCGCGCGGCGAGGTCGACTAGCTCGCCACTCTCCTGGTCGGAGACGGGATCAGCTTTTTTTTTTAGCGAGACCAGCTCGCCGGTGATCATCCCGTAGAGGATCTTGGCCACGTCGAAGGACGACATGTTCAGCGCGTGACCGATCTCGATGATCGAGCGGTTGCCGTCGATCTTCGTGATCAGCATCCACTCCTGCGGGTTGAGCGTGACCTGCTCGTGGCGGTTCTCGCGGGCCAGCAGCTCCGGGACGTGCTCGACCGAGGCGATCTTCTTCGAGAGCACGCGCCACTCGTCGAGGCGGCGGGCCGCTTCCATCAGCAGGTTCGTGTTCGACTTGGTGATGGTCTGGCGATCGGGCTCCTCGCCGGGGTTGAACTGAAACTCGCCGGCGTTCCAGATGGCCAGCGCGTAGATCGCTTCCTCACCGATCAGATCGCCGACGAGCGAGTGCACCATCTGTCCGTTTTTCAGATAGATGTAGCCGCGATCGCCGTCGCGGGTGAGCGTGAACTTCCCCGTCTTCCCCGAGACACTGACCAGCTGAATGATGTCGGGAAGCGGCAGTTCTTTGAGCGATCCCTGGAATGCCATATTGACGGTTGGTGACGGCAGAGCGTAACCCAGCGGTCATGACAGGTCAAGGCGAAGAGAGGCTGCTGTCACGGCCGCGCTGAACCGCGCTCAAAATCCACAATCCAAAGGCCAAACCGGCGATCAACCCGGTCGTCATGCGCAGCGGATTCGTGCTCGTACGCAACCGCGCGAGCTGCGTCAGGCCGTCGATCGCCAGCGGCGTCACCGCGGCGAACGCGACCACGCGCATGAAACGCTCCGTCACCCACGGAACGGCCAGGAAGGCGACGAAGCCGGCCAGGAGCCCGATGTAAATGCCAGTGCAGCGGGCGCAGATCGGCATCGCGACGTCGAACAGCAGCAGCGAGCGCTCCGCCATCCCGTGACAGAAGATGCGGAACAGCCAGCGGATCTTCGGCGAAGCGCCGTTCGCCATCGCGTACGACGCCAGCGCGGAGAAGGAGAGGATCAGAACCGGGATCGGGGCGAGCGCTGCCAGCAGGATCTTGGTGTCTCGTTTCATTCTTTCCTGAGGCGATAGACCTCGCCGAAAGCATACGTCGTGATGGTCAGACTCCAGAAGCCGGTGAAGACGACACCGATGCAGAGAAAGAAGATCCCGATACCGCCCAGCATCCGCGCGATCAGGTAAATCACGATGGCCAGCAGGTAGTTGCCGATGTTGGCCTTGATGAACGGCCAGATGCGGCGGAACTCGAAGCCGGCCGAGAAGCGGCGCTCGATCGCGGCGAAGAGCAGCGACGCCGGGAGGAAGAACGTCACCGCCAGGATGATCGGCACGAAGAGGCAGGAGATCACCGCCGCCATGCCACTGCCCAGCACCTGCACCGCCTCGTTGTCGATCGAGGAGAAGATCATCGCCGGGAACATGAAGGTCAGCCCGAGGACCACCGCCGGGAGGATCCAGACCAGGCCGACCGCGACCAGGCGCAGCCCTTCCGCGAAGTAATCGCCGATGCCGTCCCAGTCGGGCAGCGGGTGCTGCACGCCGGCCGCGACGTTCCGCACCAGCGCGGCCATGTAGCCGAGCAGGAAGAACCAGCCGACGATGAAGATGCTGGTCAGGTAGACCAGGCCGCCGATGGCAACCTTCCGGACCCAGTCCGGATCGTGGAAAACGAACGTGAACGGCCGCCCGAAGTCGAACTGGCCCGGCAGCACCGGCGCAGCCGGAGGCGGCGGTGGTGGCGGAGGCGGCACCTCGGAGTAGGTCACGTCGGTCATGGTGAGGTGTACGTACTGCACCCCCCAGGGTTGCCAACCGTAACCTGGAACAAAGGCTTTCGTCTCAGGCTTGTAGCCAGCGCCTTGAAGAGCAACCCCCTCCAGCTCGTCGATCTCGTTGAAGAGAAACGAAAACCGGGCCGTTTCAGCCTGGCGGTCGTCGTCTCCGCGATCGTGCACGCGCTGTTGTTCTACTGGGCCGGCAGATATCGCCCCGATCCCCCGCCCCCGTACATTCCGATCCAGCGCTTCGTCGACCTGACCCCGGGGGACCCGCGGGAGTTCGTCGAGGCGCCCGGCCGCAAGGTCGACCAGAAGCCGCTCAACGCACCGCTCTCCGACGCCAACCGCCGCGCCAGCGGACCGAATCCGGTCGAAGGCATGCCGCGCACGAATCGTCCCGGCGACGGCGGCGGGCTCTATCAGCCGCCGATGGGCAATCCGCAACCGCGCGGTCCGCGGCCGAGCCAGGCCGCACCGGCCACCCAGCAACAACAGCAGCAGAGCGCCTCACAGCAGGCCGCGGCCTTTCCTCCCCCCAGCGGTAATCAGCAGCAGGTCCCGAACGATCAGCTCGCGTATCAACAGCGGACCTCACCGCAGCAGAGTTCCCCCTCGCGGCTGGCCAACCTCAACGATGCCATCGCGAGCGCGGGCCGCCCCACGCGCGGCGGTGGCGGCGACGGCCTCGACATCCCGGGTACCGACGGCGGCGAGAAAGGCTCCTTCGCGCAGGGACCGGTCTCGTTCGAGTCCGAGTGGTTCGACTGGGGCGAGTACACCCAGGGGATGGTCAGCAAAATCCGCGTGCACTGGTACGCCGCCATGCCCCAGTTCATCCGCACCGGGATGAAAGGCCGCGTCGTGATCCGCCTCACCATCCACCGCGACGGCCGCATCAGCGACGTGACCATCCTCGAACCGTCCGGCGTCCCGCCCTACGACCACGCCGCAAAGAAAGCCATCGAACAGTCCTCCCCCCTCAAGCCGCTGCCGGAGAACTTTCCGAAGGAGACCGAGCGGGTGACGTGCGTCTTCTACTACAACTATGGACCCGACGAGATCAAGCGATGAGAGATGAGCGATGAGCGATGAACCGCTCCGCGTTCGCCACGCTCATCGCACCGCGCCGACGTTCATCGCTCATCTCTCATCTCTCATCTCTCATCGCTCGTTCCCGCTAAACTCCCCCCGTGCCCGCGCAGCGCGAAATCCTCATCAAGAAGCCCTTCACCGTCCTTCTGCTCCTCGCGACCACCATCGCGATCGTGACGATCACGGTCTGGATGGCCGGGAAGAGCTACGAGAACTTCGATCCGATTCCGTTCGATGACCTGCGCAATCTGGCGCGGTTGATGGGGAACAAGCCGATCTCCACGCACATCCTGATGGTGCTGATCGTGCCGATGGTCGCGAACGTGATGCTCTTCCTGCCGTGGGGGGCGTTCCTCTTCATCACGCTCTACACCGTCGACCGCCCCACCCTGCAGACGTACGTGCTGACCATCCTGCTCGGCTTTTCGTTTTCGTTGGGAATCGAAGGGTGGCAGTACTTTCTCCCCTCGCGCGTGGCCGACGTCAATGACGTCATCTGGAACACCTGTGGTGCGGTTTTAGGGGCGATCCTCGGCCATATGCGCCTCAGGCTGCGGGTGGAGTTCGACTAAACTCGTGCGGTGATCCCCGAGGTCAAACAGATCGAGGCACAGCTCAAACAGATCCTTTACGGCTGCGTCGAGCATGTCCAGGCCACCAAGGCCGCCCTCTACCTCTGTTCCTCGCACGACCTCAACGCCAAAACGTACGAGCTCGTGACGAGCTACCAGTACAACGCCGCCGATCGAAAAACGGTCACCGCCAATGACGACCTGGTCGATCGCCTGGTGGTGAAACGCAGCCCGTTCTTCGTCAACGGAGTGGCGAGCGATCAGCGCTTTTCCGAGATGCTGTTCCGGCAGGGGAACGATCGCCTGCTCGTCTCGCCGCTCTTCTCGCGCGGGCGCCTGGTCGGCTTCATCGACATGCGCGACAAAGCGGGCAAGAAGCCGTTCGAAGCGCCCGACGTCGCGGCGGCGCAACGGATCGCCGACGACATGCTCGGCGTCCTGGCCAGCAACAAACTGTTCGGCGTCGCGCCGGTCGCGCTGGTCAGCGATCCGAGCGTCCGCCCGGTCGCGCCGTCGGTCGTGATGCCGACGGTGATGCCGACGCCGGTCACAACTCCGACCGAAACGCCGCGCGAACAACCGCCATCGAGACCGGCCGCCCCCTTCTCCCCCGCCGCCACGCAGGCCATCGAAGCGGCCCGTCAATACCTCGGGCGCCGCCAGCATGCGGCGCAGAACAGCGGCAAGCGCACCATCACCGAGGGCGATCTCGACGTCGCGCGGATGATGCTCCCGGCTGCGCTCGCAATTCCGGGAGCAGTACTGGCGTGCATCAGCGGAGCCGGCATGGCCAGCAACCCGCACGCGGCGGTGGCGCTCGCGAACGCCGGCGACGATGCCATCGAGGTGCTGCTCCAGCACGTGCAGGGGTGGCTGAAGCGCGCCAACCTCCCGCACATGACCGCGCGGCCGCCGCTCGCCTTCCCGTTCGGCGCGCAGCCGCTGCCGATCTCGTCGAATGCCTTCACCGCCATCCTCACCGCCACGGTGGGCGCGGCGACGCTCGACGGCCTCCTGCTCACGGTGGCCTTCGAGCGGATCGCCGAGCCGCAGGCGCAGCGCGCCATGCAGATCTTCCTCCGCCAGATCGAGCCGATGGTCGACAGCGCGCTCGCCACCGGTGCCGGCCGTGGCGACCGTCAGGCGATCGCCGAGCGCCTCCTCGAGCCCGACTTTCAGAAGTATCCCGACCTCGCCGAGCACTGCCGCGAAGTGGCGGCAATCGCCTACCGCTTCGCGCGCGTGCTGGAACTGCCGGCCGCGCAGGCGGAGAGCGTGCGCATCGCCGCGCTCGTCCACGACGCCGGCCTCCGCCTGCTCGATTACGAACGGATGTACCGCCGCCCGAACCTCACCGCCGAGGAGATGCGCGGCCTGGCCGAGCACCCGGTGGTCGGCGCCGCCCTCGTCGAGCCGCTCCTCGGATCGGACGTCGCCCAGGCCGTACTGCGCCACCACGAGCGGGTCGACGGCAAAGGCTACCCCAGCCGCCTCTCCGGCACCCAGATCCCCATCGGCGCCCGCATCATCCAGATCGCCGACGCCTGGGTGGCCATGACCTCCCGCGTCACGTACCAACTGCCGATCCCCCCCGAGCAGGCCGCGGCGCGACTGCGGGAGAGCTCCGGCACCCAATTCGACCCGGCACTGGTCGACCGGTTTCTCACGAAGCTCGGTGAGATCGCCATCTGAACGAACCGCCACTCACCGGCGATGCGTCGAAATTCATCATCGCCAGCGTACTGCTCCGTCACAGCTGCAGGCGTCTTCATCGGTCGGGTCGTACCAATGCCGGCACCGCCGGAGCCGAATCTAGCCCTTCACTCAAAGAATGTCTCCGCAACAACTCGATAACTGGCCTTTGCAACCGAATACCGAGCCGTACGGCCGTGTGGCGTATCGCCGCCGACCGGGAACGTACCCTTGGCTATCCGGGGAATCAACAAAACATCAATGTGGTACTCATCCTCGCTGAACTGAACGACATAGCTCTCCATCTGCTTCTGGCGTTCAGTTAAATCCGGAATCGCCTGGTGCCGTTCAAGCGCGACGGAGAATGCTTTGAGGTATCTGCCGTCGACCGTGATTTCCGTGGGTGACGATGACGGGTACGATTGCTTGTCGTCCTGCGCTGTGCGTTGCGGTTGGGTTGCTGGCAGCTTGCCGGTTGGCAGCTCTCTCGTCTGGCCGTGCTCTGACTTTCCGCACGCAACGACGATACCCAGCAAAAGCAGCGACAGCAGCGGCATACGGGAAGCGACGATCATCTGCATCCGCACGTCCCGAGTTCGCTCGTCGGACCCTGCGCGTAAATATCGCGAACGGGATGGTAGGCCCTCATGTGTCCTGACGGCGTCACGAGATACCCACGCACGTTGTAAATGTTGTGGACACCCATGTCCAACGGCGAAAAGCTTTCATCGTCAACCTGAGGGCCACTCTCCGCACCATGTGAATGATAGGAACCGACCATGGTCGCGCCGGGTGGTGGCGAAGTAATCGATGCCATACCGTGTTGCTCACCCGCAACTGGAAAGGTGTAGTAATACTTGCCGAATTGGTCGTAAAGGTAAACGGAGCCTCCGTATTCGCGGTCTTCACGTACTGACGTCGCACATACTTCCGTGAGTGCCGCCCGCGCGGCCGCATCCTGTGATGAGAAAGGCGTTCCCGCGCGGCTGATAACGTCACCAGGCTGAAGTGGGCCAACGAAACCCGCTGGGTAGATCTTGAGGCCATCCGGATCGATGAAGTTAATCGGATCGCCAAACGTGTAGCCGTAGAGATTCGTATCCCGTCCCGCAAACCCAATCGGGTCCTTCGCCGTCCACCGCCCCACGCGTGGGTCGTAATCTCGCGCCCCGAACCTCATCATTCCGGTCGCAACGTCATACAAGCCTCCGGCGAATCCGAATGGCTGGAAGCCGGGATTGGTGTCGCTCAGTACATTGCCGAACTCATCGTACGAGAGGCTCTGCGCGATCATGCCGGTGGTGGCGTTGACCACCAGGCGTGGCGAGCCGACATGATCGCTGATGATGCGGTAGGTCACACCGGCTCGGGTCATGTAATCGGGGACGTTGGTGCGGGTGCCGTAGACAAAGCGGGTGGCCACGGTGCCGGTCGCCTCGAGCTCGGCGACGACGCGGAGCTGGTCGCCGTAAAGCCAGCCGTGTGTCAACGCGCCGTCGACTTTGCGTCCGATGCGACGGTTCTGCGCGTCGATGAGGTAGTCGATCACCGTGCCGTCTCCGCGGACCACCTTCCTCAGGTTGCCCATCCCATCATAATCGTATGTCGTGGTGCCGCTGGCGTCGGTCTTCGTCCGCACTTCGCCATTGGCCGTGTAGGTGTACGACGTATCGCCATACGTCAGCAGGCGGTCTTCGTTGTCGTACGTGGCGCTTTCGGTGACCGTGCCGGTGGTCTTGGACGTCCGATTGCTGTTCGCCCCGTAGCCGTATGTCGTCGTGTGGGTGCCGTTGTACATCACGCTTTCGAGCCGGCCAGCGGTGTCGTATATGAAGTCACGGACTGTCGTGCCGAGCCCGATCGTCTCCGTTGCCTTCTCGATCCGGCCGGCGGCATCCCGCTCGTACGTGAACGACGCCAGCTGAGCCGCATTCGCGTTGGCGACATACGTCATCGCCTCACCGAACCCGTTGTACGTCCACGCGTCACCCGTCATCTCGAGCTGAGTCGTATCGAGCCGTCCGTTCGTTTCATCACGCTGCAACGAGAGCGCTCCCGCCGAGATCAGTAGCCCGTCCGCGTCGTAGCGGTACGCCGTGCCGTTCTCCGACTGCACGCGCAGGTCGCTGTCGTACGCGTAAGCCACCTCACCGCTGACGGCGCCGCTCCAGACGACCCTCTTGACCAGCGAGCCATCGTACGTAAATGCCAGCGAGGCGTCGGCGCCTGACACATTCGCGAGCATTCCGGTGGTCGCGTCATAGCCGTACGAGTAGGTGTCACGATCGGTGACGATCGACTTCAGCCTTGCCTGTTCGTACGTCAGTCCGATCGACGTCCCGTCCGGTCGCTGAATGCTCTCGAGGCGCCGATCGCGATCGTAGACGTACGACGTCGCGTCGTCTCCCGGTGGTGAGTAGCGTTCGGTCAGATTGACTGCCGTATAGCCGAAGCCATGCTCCGGACGCGACGGCGGCGTGATGGAGATGACGTTGCCGTTGGGGTCGTAGCCGAAGCCGATCACCCGTGAGCCCGGCAAGGTCTGCGTCGTGACCCGATCCGCGAGGTCATACCCGAACGTGGTCGTGCGGGAGAGCGGGTCGGTCATCGACTGAAGGCGGTGTTTGTCATCGTAGCCGAGCGTGTACGTCCGGCTGCCGAGTTGCATCTTCCAGAGACGGCCGAGCGAGTCGTATTCAGCGCTCGCGGAGGCGAAGCCCGGCACCTCCGCGGACGCGAATCGGCCCTTCGGATCGAGCGTGACACGCGTCTCGCGCCCCATCGGACTGGTGCTGGTGATCCGTCGCGTCGCCGCGTCGTAGGTCTCGGTCCAATTCCGGCCATTGATGGTCAGCACGTCCGTGAGCGACGCCAGCGACAGCGGATCGACCGGGTCGGAGAGCGTGGCCGTGCGCGATGCACTCACGTTCTTCGTCAGCCCCGACGGGAGGGCGATGCTCATCGCACCGAAGGTCGACGCCTGCGCACCGAAGCGCGGATCGGCCATCGTCTGCATCGTCACCGTCGTACCGTCGGGCGAGGTCTGGCTGGAGGTCGCGGCGAAGCTGCTGCTGTCGGTGACCAGCCCCCATGGCGAGGTCACGCTGCGCTGATCGGTGGTGTCGGTCAGCAGGCGCGTCACATACCGGTGCTCCCGCCCCTCGGCCGAGCGGCGGAGGATCGTAAAGTCGTCCATCTCGCCGCTCCGCTCGAGCGAGAGAAATCCCCCCTCCGGATCTTCGTCGCGCGTCAACCGGCCATCGGAATCGAAGGTGTACTGGTACAGGCTGCGGCGGGGATCGCGGCGGGTGCGCATGAAGCCGCGGGTGTCGTACCCGAAGTCGTTCGCCTCCCCCGCCGGATTGGCGATGGTGGTTACCCGGCCATCGGTCACGGTGAGGGTCGTCCGCTGCCCGCCGGGCGCGACGATCGCCTCCGGCAAACCGTGCGCGTCGCGCTCGATAGTCGTCACCTGCTCGTCGCTGTCGGTGATCGACACCAGCCAGCCGGCCGGGCTGTACCCGAAGCGGTAGAGAACCGTGCCGGTGAGGGTATCGACCGTACGCACGTGGCGGCCTTCCGCGAAGATGTACGCCACGTCTCCGCTGGCCGACGCGACGAGCGTCTCGCCCGAGCGCGAAACAGCGGGGAACAGGGCCGCCGTGCGATAGACCACGCTGTTGTTGTGGTCGACCACGAACACCGAGCCGTCCGGCGCCACGTCGACGTCCCACGGATAGCTGAGATACGACGCACGCGCGAGCTCGCCGTCGCCACCGCCGGAGCCGTACCTGCCATTGCCGGCGAACGTGCTGCTGCTGCCGCGCTGGATCTTGCGGACGACCCGCTCGGACAGGTCGGCCGCGAGCACCGATTCGTCATCCGCGACCGCCACTCCCCAGCCGGCGTTCAGCTCGTTCGACACCAGCACGATCGTGCCGTCCGGCCGGATCCTCCGCAACTCTTGCGAGCCGTTGGTCAGATAGACCGAGCCCTCCGGACCGACCGCCAGTCCACGCGGCGCAACACCGGCGCGAAGGGCAGGGCCGCCGTCACCCGACGCCGGGGGCGAAACACCATCTCCCGCGATCGTGCGAATGATGCCATCGGGGCTCACCGCCCGCACGTAGCGGCCGTCTGATAAATACAGGGTTCCGTCGGGGCCGACGGCGATCGCCTCCACCGGCCCGATCGGCACACTGCGCGCCGGTAGACCATCGACAGGACCGCTGTAGCTCGAGCCGTCCGCACCGTTCCCCGCCACGGTCGTGAGCAGCCCATGGCTGATACGGCGGATGCGGAAGTTGCCCTGGTCGTTGATATAGAGCGAATCATCCGGACCGACGGCGACGTCCCACGGACGGATCATCGCGGATGCGGCGGGAGTGCCGTCGGGAGAAAAGCCGCTGTCGCCATTTCCCACCGCTCTGCTGATGACGCCGGCCGCACTGACCCGGTGCACGCGATAGGCGTACGGCTCGGCGATGTAGAACGAACCGTCGGAAGCCGCTGCCGCGCTGACCGGGCCATACAGATCCGAGCGTGAGGCGGGGCTGCCTGGTGTCGGATCGCCCCAATTGCCGGTTCCGGCCACACGCCGCAGCATGACCCGGTCGAGGCGAGCGGGATCCGACGCACGATTCGTCTCGCCGTCATAGAGGACCCGCCCTCGCCCGTCGTAAATCTTGTGCGCGTCGAGCGTCCAGCTGCCGAGGCCCGCGCTTGCGGCATCGTACTGACCGAGGGGGAGTGACCACGACTGCGAATAGACGAACTCCTGCCGCGCCGGATTCGCCGTCAGCGCCAGCCCGGATGACGCCGCGAACGCGCGGCCGATCTCCACCGGCTCGGCGTACACCGCGCCGTAGACGTATTCGACGCTGACCGTCGCCTCACGCGTCCCCTGCACCAGCCGGCCATACGCATCGCGTCCGTCCCAGACGAACGTATGGCGCAGGCCGGGCGAGCCGTCGTACGTGTACGAATACGATCGTCCGGCGATGCCGATCGTCAGCTCGATGCGCCGGAGCCCCTGGGGCAGCGAATTGCCCGTCAACGTGATGTCCGCACGATTACGATTGGCGACCCGGCCACTGTCGTACTGAAGAGTGAACGGCGTGCCGGTGATGCCGATCGCCTCGCCGAGAGTCTGGTTCTGGCAGTCGACGGTCGAATTGCTCGGGATACGGCAGCTCCGCTCCGTCTGAGCGGCGTACTGTGGACGTGACAGGTTCGGCGCGCCGGCACCCGGCGGCGGCATGTACGGCCAGTTGCAGTCCCACGGCGTCAGATGCGGGAGCGGCACACGCCATAAGGTCTGCCCGGCCGTATAGAGACCGCCGAGCGCCTGCCGCTCCGCCAGATCCATCCCCAGCGCAGCACCATCATCGGCCGCGCCGTCACCATCCGTATCGACCTCCGCGGTGCCCGCAGTCACCGCCAGCACCGCGATGACACGGCCATTGTCCGAGGGCATCCACGCCCGTTTCGTGCGGTCATAGAAACCCGCCGGAACGATCATGCCGGTGCGGAACCCGAGAAAGTTCTCCACATAGAAGGGCACCGGACGCGAAAAGCGCACCTCGGCCGCACCACTGCTGACCGCCTCGTCTGCGCTGATCTCGACGCAGTAGGTGTATGCGCTGGTCGGCGGCAGCACGGCCGGCATGGCTCGCTGCCCGTTCGCTCCGACGCTGTACTCGGTGGCGCGGATGCTCAGAGCGCCCGCGGCCTGGGTCGAGCCGTCCGCGTGCACCATCGTGGCCGTGACGCCCGCGGGAATGAGCAGCGTCGCGCGCCGCGCGCCAGCTTCATCATCGGAGCGACTCCCGCGCGCGACCTGCATCGACGCCGCGCCCATTGTCACCTGCGTCACCTGCCCGTCGTAGCGCACGAGCGCCACGTCATCGATGACTTTCTGCTCGTTCCACCGCGTCGACACGAGCCGATGCGCCGTGATGTAGCCCGGCTTTTCGAAGGCGATCGTCAGCGGTCCGCCGCCGTTCACCACCAGGTCATACCACCCGTCGGCGCGAGAGAGCGTCCGACCGAGCTCCGGATGCGCGGCAATCATCACGGTCGCACCTGGAAGCGGCGCACCGCTCGCGGAGAGGAGTCGCCCGCGCAGGACGGTCGCGCGCTCGTCGCGGATCGTTCCGGCCGCGACACCGGTCTGGATCGCATTCGGTCCGCTGTAGAGGAAGTCGATCTCCTCCGCCAGTGTGGTGACCACCGATCGATCGGGCGGCGGAGCCACCGTCGACGGATCGGGAGGAAGCGATTCGTTGGCCGCGACGGCGATCGTGGACGAATCGCGAAACGTGAGGAACGACGCCTCGATGGCAGCCTCTCCCGCGCCGGTCGCCGTCACCAGCCCCGCATCTACCGTTGCGACGCCGGCGTCGCTGGTGCTCCACGACGCCAGCGCCGTGGCATCGGCAACGCTGCCGTCGTTGAAGGTCAGGCTTGCCGAGAGCTGTGCCGTCTCATCCGGCGCGAGCGATACCGCGGCCGGCATGACCTGCAGAGCGATCGCCCGAATCAGGACGAAGGAGACCGGCGACGTCGCGGTGCCGCTGCTCGTCGTGACGGTCACCGGGCCGTCTCCGGCGTTCGGCGGCACGACCACGGTCACCGCTGAGGCGGTGGCGGAAAGGACCGTTGCAACCGCACCACCGATCCTGGCGCTGTTCACTCCCGGCGTTGTCTCGAAGCCTTCGCCGGAGATGACCAGCGTCGCGCCGGGACGCGCCGCCTGCGGCAGGAATCCATGGATGACCGGCGGCCGCTGATACGCATATGCCGCCGGGAGCGTCGCCTCACCTGCAGGCGTTCGAACGCTCACCGTCACGCTGCCTGTGCCGGCGGGAACCCGCGCCACCAGCTCGCGCGATGAAATGACCTCGATATTGGCCGCTGCACCATCTCCGAAACGGACGGACGTCGCCCCCCGCAGAAAGCCGGTTCCGAACAACCGCACATCAGTCCCGCCGGCTGCCGGACCATCGGCCGGTGTGATGCTTGCCAGCGTGAGCTGGGCGTCGATGACCCGCAGTGCGCCATTCTTCGCATCCGCGACAAAAACCGTACCGATTGCCGCCACCGCGGCCGGCGCATGAAATCTCGCGGCGAGTGGCGGTCCGTCGAGAAAGCCGGCCGGCGATCCTCCTGCAATCGTTGTCAAGATGCCAGTCACCGGATCGAACGCGCGGATGGCATCATTCTTCGTGTCGGCCAGGACGATGCGGCCGTCGTCATTCACCGCGATCCCAGCCGGCTCGCGCAGTCCGGCCTTCGATGACACCGTTGTCACCTGCCCGTTGGCAATTGCGCGGATCGAAGAATTTTTCGTGTCCGCCACATAGACGACGCCCTCGCGCACCGCCACGCCTTCAGGCCCCTTGAACGACGCGATTCGGGCCGCGCCATCAGCCGCCCCTTCCCTGCCGCTGCCGGCGAGTGTGATCACGTCGCCCGTACGCGTCACGCGGCGAATCGCGCTGTTGCCCGAGTCGGCGACGTACAGTGCATCGACGTCGATGGCCAGTCCCACCGGCATCTTGAACGTCGCGGCGGTCCCGCGTCCGTCGTCGAATCCGATCCGTGTTCCACCGGCCAGCGTGGTCACGGTGCCATTCGCGATCGCGCGAATGCTGTGATTGCCGCTGTCAGCAACGTAGATCGTTCCGGTGAGCGGATCGACCGCCACTCCGACTGGATCTTTGAACCGCGCCGCGGCCGCCGGACCGTCCGCGAAGCCGCGCGCACCGCCGGCCACGGCGCTCACGCGCCCATCCGGGTGCACGAGGGCGATGCGGTCACCTGAAGTGACGACCGCGTCGCCGTTGGCGAGCAGCGCCACACCGCGGATCGCCGGAACAGCGGTGGTGAGCGTTCGCACGCCGACGAGCGGCACCGAGCCCGCGTTGCTGGAAGTCGTCGCATGCAGACTGCCGAAGATCACGGCAAACGTAGCGAAGACGAGGAGCGATCGACCCGCGCGGCGATGTGTCATATGGGAGTGCCTTTCGTAATGTCTGCTGAAGTGGACGGGAGCTCGCTACATATCATGAATGGTAGAAGGGTGGTCGGTGGGGGTCGCTCGTGCAATCCCCGCCCTCAGCCGCGCAGCAGGACCAGCACGTTGACAACAGCCCAGCCGAGCGCGAGTCCGCGCAATGCGCTTCGCTGCCACGGGAAGCACACAGATCCCCGGCGCCCGCATCATCCAGATCGCCGACGCCTGGGTGGCCATGACCTTCCGCGTTACCTACCAGCTGCCGATCCCGCCCGAGCAGGCCGCGGCGCGACTGCGGGAGAGCTCCGGCACGCAATTCGACCCGGCCCTGGTCGACCGGTTTCTCACGAAGCTCGGTGAGATCGCGATCTAGCCGCCTGTCGGGCTGTTGAGCTGTTGAGCGAGGAGGATTTGTTTGATGCATCACTTCCTCGCTCAATAGCTCAACAGCTGAACAGCTCAACGCAAAAAAAATCCGCGGACGCGTCCGTCGACGCGCCCGCGGCAACAACAATGACTCCTACAACTACTTCTTCGCGTCCGGCTGCTGCGCTTTGCGTTTGCCGCGGTTGCCGAGAGCGCGGCGCATGTCGGCGACGTGCGGGGCGAGGTCGGCGTGCTCCGGGCGTTTGGCCAGGCGCTGGGCCAGGGCGTACGTGTCCAGCGCATCTTCGCCGGCGCGCGCTTTGGCCGCGGCGATGCTGTAGCGGACGAACTGCGCCAGCGCCTCCAGCTCGTCGGCCACCGGGCTGTACGCCTCGCCGTACGTCTGCAGCTCGCGCCGCTCGGCAGGAGTGAGGGCCCGTTTGAGCACGAGCGCGTCGTGGTTGGACGTGGCCACGACCGTCAGCTCGACGAACTCCGGCGGCAGTGAAGTCTTGCTGGTCAGGCGCCGCCGGCCGATGCGGTCCGGCGGAACGGTAAAGAACGGGATGAGCAGGCGCATCGCGCGAAGCTCTTCGACGCGCGCCTGGGCGGCGTCGGTGTGTGATGACGGGGACGGAGTAGCGGTCTCGGAGACCGGGGCATTCTTCTGATTGGACATGATGTCCATCCTTTCTTTCTCGAACGTGCTGTGTGGATCAGAGCAGGGCGTTCGAGGGGGAGAGGAGGAGCGCGTCCCCGGCAGATGCGGCGTGGTGCGTCGGTGGTGGCCGGACAGGCCGTCCGCCGGCGTCGAGCCGGAACGGAGGCCACCCGGTCGCTGGCGCTCTTGCGCCGGCAAAGGAGGAACTCGCGTGC
>DASWOB010000107.1:0-5004 GCA_036398925.1 Thermoanaerobaculia bacterium | reverse complement strand
GGAGCGGATCATCGAGAACAGTCACGCGGTCCGCTTCGCCGATTGGGCCGCCATGTGGAACATCGTGGAACACGTCACCGAGCTGCTGCCGGACGCCGAGTCCTCCCGCCGCCTCTGGCAGAAATACGACGAGCTATGGACGGCGTGATCTGGGCCATTCACGGCTTTCTCGGCCGCGGCTCCGACTGGGACTTTCTGCCGTTCCCGCACTACGCGCCGAGCCTCTTCTGCGGCGACTCTCTGGCCGGGCTCCGCGACGCGGAACCGGACGACATCCTCCTCGGCTATTCGATGGGCGGCCGCCTCGCGCTGCGCATCCTCGCGGAGAAGCGCTTCCGCAAAGCGGTGATCGTCTCGGCCGGCATCTCGCACCAGGACGAGACGCGCCGCGCCGCCGATGAAGAGTGGGCGCGCCGCTTCGAGTCGGAAGAGTGGACGTCTCTGATGGAGGCGTGGAACGCGCAGCCGGTCTTCGGCGGCCACGTCGTGGAGCGGCGCGAGGAGCACTACAGCCGCGCGGCGCTTGCACGTGCGTTGCGCGACTGGTCACCGAGCGTGCTGGCGCCGGTCGACCTCACCAGAATTGAGACGCCGATCCTCTGGGTCGCGGGCGAGCGCGATACGAAGTTCGTCGAGGAAGGCAAACGCGCCGTGGCGCTGCTGCCGCATGCCGAGTTATGGATCTGTCCGGGTGCCGGACACCGCGTGCCGTGGGAGCAGCGCGAAGCGTTCGTGCGGCGATTGCGCGCGTTCATTGAATGAACTAGTGTCTCGCCTCGCATGGCTGAGACCTGGCACAAGCTCCACGACTTCGAAGACATCAAGTACGAACGCACCGAGGATGGGGTCGCGAAGATCACGATCAACCGTCCCGAGGTGCGGAACGCCTTCCGGCCGGCCACGGTGCACGAGCTCAAAGTGGCGTTCGACATGGCCCGCGACGATGAAGAGATCGGCGTGGTCATCCTGACGGGCGAGGGAACGGAGGCGTTCTGCTCCGGCGGCGACCAGAAGGTGCGCGGCAAGGGCGGCTACGTCGACCCGAAAGAGAAGATCCCGCGCCTGAACATCCTCGACGTCCAGAAGCAGATTCGCAGTTTGCCGAAGCCGGTGGTGGCCATGGTGGCGGGCTACGCGATCGGCGGCGGCCACGTGCTGCACGTCGTCTGCGACCTGACCATCGCGGCGGAGAACGCGCGCTTCGGTCAGACCGGTCCGAAGGTCGGCTCGTTCGACGCGGGACTCGGCTCGTCGTACCTCTCGCGGATCGTCGGGCAGAAAAAGGCGCGCGAGATCTGGTTTCTCTGCCGTCAATACGACGCGAAGCAGGCGCTGGAGATGGGGCTGGTCAACACGGTCGTTCCCGTCGATCAGCTCGAGGAAGAGACGCTCAAGTGGTGCCGCGAGATGCTGGCCCTCTCGCCGATGGCGCTGCGCTTCCTGAAGGCGGCCATGAACGCCGATTGCGACGGGCAGATCGGCCTGCTCGACTTTGGCGGCAGCGCCACCCTCCTCTATTACCTCTCCGAAGAGGCGCAGGAAGGGCGCGACGCATTCGTTGAGAAGCGGAAGCCCGATTTCAAGAAGTTCAAGCGCTTCCCGTGACGAACAGGGGGGAGAACTGGCTGCTCGCCGCGCGGCCGAAGACGCTCTCCGCCGCGGCGGTGCCGGTCTTTCTCGGCTCCGCCCTCGCGGCGCACGAGCCGGCGGCGGTGACGTGGTGGGTCTTCTTCTGCGCGCTGGCCGGCGCGGTACTGATCCAGATCGCCACGAACTTCATCAACGACGCGCTCGACTTCAAGAAGGGCACCGACACCGCCGAGCGTCTCGGCCCGTTGCGCGTGACCGCGGCCGGCCTGCTCAGTGCCGATGCGGTGCTGCGCGCGGCGTGGATCTGCCTGGCCGGCGCGGCGCTCTGCGGCATCCCCCTCCTCTATCGCGGCGGCTGGCCGATGCTGGTCATCGGCGTGGTCTCGATCGCCATGGCCTACGCCTACACCGGCGGGCCGTATCCGCTCGCCTACCACGGCCTCGGCGAGCTGTTCGTGGTGATCTTTTTCGGCCTGATCGCGGTGGGGGGGACGTTCTACGCGCATTCGCTGCAGTACACGTCCTCCGCGGCGCTGGCCGGCTTCGCGGCCGGCTCGCTGGCGACAGTGCTGCTCGTGATCAACAACCTGCGCGACATCGACGGCGATCGCCGCAGCAGCAAGCGCACGATGGCGGTGCGCTTCGGCGAGCGTTTCGCACGATGCGAGATCGTCTTCTTCGCGCTGGCGCCGTTCGTGGCCGTGGCGTGGATGGCGTGGATCCGCTCGCAGTACGAGTTCCTGATCACGCTGGCCGCGCTGCCGCTGGCGCTGCTGCTGATCGCACGCTCGCTTCGCTCGAGCGGCGCCGCGCTCAATCGCTGCCTCGGCATCGCCGGCGCGCTGCAGTGGGCGTTCGGGATTCTGTTCGTGATCGGCGCGATGATGTGAGGCGATGGAGATCTGGTTCGCTCGCTACACGCTCACGCCGCGCCGGCGGCTGAGCGCGATCGCGCGTGACGGCGTGCGCGAAGGGGCGCTGCTGCGTGTGGGTGATGGTTTTGCCGACGTGCATCCTTGGCCGGAGCTCGGCGATGCGCCATTGGATGAACAGCTCGCGCTGCTCGCCCGCGGTGAGCTGACGCCGCTGACGCGCTGCTCGCTGCGTTGTGCGGCCCTCGATGGCGAGGCACGGCGGCGCGGCGTGTCGCTGTTCGAGGGGCTGATCATTCCGGAGAGTCACTGGACGGGAGACGATCCGCCGGAGGGCTTCGATACGGTGAAGCTCAAGAGCGCGGCGAAGATCCCGGCAGGCGTGCGCGTGCGGCTCGATCTGAACGCGACGCTCTCCGCGCCGGAGTTCGAGCGGATGGCGATGACGCTCCCGCGCGAGCGGATCGATTTCATCGAAGATCCATGTCCGTACGACGGCCCGGCGTGGCGTGCGCTGCGCGAGAGGACCGGCTTGCGACTGGCGCTCGATCGTGGCGTGGCGTACGAAGGAGTGGATGTGCTGGTGGTGAAGCCGGCGCTGGCGAGCGAGTGGCCGGCGTTCCATGGCGAGTTCGATGGCGAGATCGTGGTGACGTCGTACATGGATCATCCGGTGGGACAGATGTTCGCGGCGTACGTCGCGGCGACGCATGCCGTGAGCGCGCGATGTGGGCTGTTCACGCACGTGCTGTACGAGGCGCATCCGTTCAGCGAGGCAATGCGCAGCGATGGCGCGCGGCTCCTGTCGCCGGGCGGCACCGGCCTCGGATTCGATGAGCTGCTGGCATCGCTGCCGTGGAAGAGGGTGGCGTGATCGACTGGACCTCTGACGAGACGCATCTGCTTCTCAACCCGCGCTTGCCGGAGGGGGAGCGGCAGCGGCTGGAGAAGCTGGCGGCCGATGCGCCTCCGCTGCCGGGGCATCTGCTGCTGGCAACGTCGGGGACCACCGGCTCGCTGAAGCTGACGGCGCTCTCGAAGCGGGCCATGCTGATTTCGGCGGCGGCGGTGAACCGGCACCTCGGCTCGACCGCGGAGGATCTGTGGTGCTGCGTCCTGCCGACCTTTCACGTCGGCGGACTGGGCATTTATGCGCGGGCGCATCTCAGCGGGGCGCGCGTGGTGGCGGCGCCGTGGGACGCGCGGGAGTTCGTGCGGCTGTGCAGGGAGGAGCGGGTGACGCTCGCCTCGCTCGTGCCGGCGCAGGTGCGCGATCTGGCCGGGCTGGAGGCGCCGTCCTCGCTGCGGGCGATCGTCGTCGGCGGTGGTGCGTTCCGCGAGCGCGTCGAGGGGTGGCCCCTCCTGCCGAGCTATGGAATGACGGAATGCTGCTCGCAGGTGGCCACGGCTCGGCCTGGCTCGGGCGACCTGCTGCTGCTCGATCATGTCGAGGCGCGGCAGGAAGAGGATGGACGGCTGGCGCTGCGGAGCGAGGCACTGCTGAGCGGCTATCTGACAGAGGAGACCGGTTTCGCCGATCCGAAGCGCGACGGCTGGTTCGTGACCGAGGATGTGGGGCGCGTGGAAGGGGCGTATTTGCGCGTGGAAGGGCGCCTGGGGGACTTTGTGAAGATCGGGGGGGAGTCGGTCGACCTGGGACGGCTCGATCGGATATTGGCCTCCATTGCGGGCTCCGACGCGGCCGTGTTCGCTGTGCCAGACACCAGGCTCGGACATGTCATCCACCTTGCGGTCGCGGCCGGTGACGCGGAGGCGATCGCGGCGCGATTTGACAGAGAGGTGCTGCCGTTCGAGCGTGCCCGCGCGGTGCATCGGGTGCCGCGGATCCCCCGCTCGGCGCTTGGAAAGCTCATGCGCAAGGCGTTGCTGGAGATGCTTCCGAAATCGGTGGAATAGGGTTCTTCCGTGGCCGGTTATCCCATGTCCCTGCACGGGAAACGCTCCTTGCGAAGACGGCCATAACCAGCGCGCGCTCAGCGATTTAGCGGCAAGCGCACGCAACGTGCAAAGCCACGGAATACGGTTCCGGGCAGCCAGGTTATGCCGGGTCCCAAGCAGCAACTGGCTCAATGACAAGACGACGGTAACTGACGCGCGCTGAGAGGTTTGAGCAGCGCAAGGCGGGCCGGAAATAACGACGAGGGGTGGCAGGTTGTAAGAGTTGTGCAGCGAGGTTGACAAGCCCGCGAGCGGCACCTACAATCCGCGGTCCCAGCAGTAGCCCCGAAGTCGCTCTTTCCAATCCCGACAAAACGCGTGAGTTAACGAAGTCCGGGTCAACCGGAATGGGTTCGTACGCACCTGACGCACGGAAACATTCCGCTTGACACGGACGAGAGGGTCTGGCAATCTAGCCGCCCTTTCGGCGAGGGTCGGCTCTTTGACAACTGAATAGGAAAGCAACAAGTCAACGTGATTCCTTTGAGAGATTCAACGAATCTCGATCAGAAACACAAAGACGTAGTCCGTAAGGGCTACGCACCGAATAGCAGCAGTCGTTCAAACGGCTGATGCCATCGAA
>DASWOB010000106.1:0-84874 GCA_036398925.1 Thermoanaerobaculia bacterium | reverse complement strand
CCTCCGGCGGCCGGGGCCATGGCCCCGGCCGCCGGAGGCCCCCCGTCGTCTCCTGATCCATTGGTGAAGTGCGCGCGTTCTGCTTAGAATCACGCTTCGGGAGGCTGTATGAAGTTGATGGTTGGCGTTCTCCTGGCCGCGTTTCCTCTCCTCGCGCAGGATCCACCGCCGGATCCGCCGCCCCAGCCGCACACGATGGTCATCGAGGTCGGCAGCCGCAGTCCGGAGCGCTCGCGCACCGACACCCCCGTTCCGGTCGACGTCGTGCCGATCGCGGAGGTCGCCGACGAAGCGGGGCAGCTCGACGTCACCCAGCTGCTGCAGTTCACGGCGCCGTCGTTCAACTCCAACCGGCAGTCCGGCTCCGACGGCAGCGATCACATCGACGCCGCCACCCTGCGCGGCCTCGGGCCCGATCAGGTGCTGGTGCTGATCAACGGCAAGCGGCGTCACAGCTCGTCGCTGGTCTACATCTTCGGCACGCGCGGCCGCGGCGCGGTCGGCACCGATCTCAATACCATCCCAGTCAGCGCCATCGAGCGGATCGAGATCCTGCGCGACGGCGCCTCGGCGCAGTACGGCTCCGACGCCATCGCCGGCGTGATCAACATCGTGCTGAAGAAAGAGGCGGGACTCGACGTCCTCCTCGCCGCCGGGGCGTACACCGCGGGTGACGGACAGAACGAGCAGATCGCCTTCAACTACGGCCTGCCGATCGGCGCGCGCGGCACGCTGAACCTGACCGCGGAGCTGCTCAACCGCGATCGCACCAACCGCGCCGCGCCGGGCGAGCCGCGCATCATCGGCGACGCGCAGACCGAGAACGTCACGTTCTTCTACAACCTCGACACGCCGGTCGGCGCGAACGGCGCCTTCTACGGCCACGGTGGCTACAACGCGCGCGACGGCGTGGCCGGCGCCTGGTATCGCGGCGGCATCGGCTCTGACGACATCCCCTCGCGCAACTCGGAGCGGATGTATCCCGGCGGCTTCGTCCCCGACATCGGCAGCGACATCCGCGACCTCTCCGGCGCTTTCGGCTATCGCACGGTTATCGGCGGCTGGTCGGCCGATCTCAGCACGACGTACGGCAGCAATCGGATGGAGTACGTCATCTCCAGGACCCTCAACGCCTCGATGGCCACGCTCAACAACGGCCTCTCGCCGACCGAGTTCGACGCGGGCGGGTTCGACTTCGGGCAGCAGACCACCAACCTCGATTTCTCCCGCTACTACAAAGATTGGCTGCGCGGCGTGAGCGTCGCGGCCGGCCTCGAACATCGCCGCGAGACGTACGAGATCTTCGCCGGCGAGGATGGCTCGTGGCGCGACTTCGACGGCCCCGGCGGCGGCAATGCCGGCTCGCAGGGCTTTCCCGGCTTCCAGCCGGTCGATGAAGTCGACGAGAGTCGCACCAGCAAGGCCGCGTACGTCGATCTCGAGCTCCGCACCTCGGAGCGACTCCTGCTGACCGGCGCGATCCGCGGCGAGGACTACAGCGACTTCGGCAGCACCGTGAACGGCAAGGTCTCGTTCGCGTTCGCGGCGATGCCACGGCTCAACCTGCGCGGCTCCGCCAGCAGCGGCTTCCGCGCGCCGTCGCTCCACCAGCGCTACTTCAGCTCCACCTTCACCGACTTCATCGCCGGCGAAGCGGCCGACGTGAAGCTGGCCCGCAACGACAGTGAACTGGCGGAGCTGGTCGGCATCCCGGCGCTGAAAGAAGAAGAGTCGATGAACTACTCGCTCGGATTCACCTGGAATCCGCGCACGCGCACCGCGCTGACGTTCGACCTCTACCAGATCGACATCGACGACCGCATCGTCCTGACCGGCGGCTTCACCGCCGACGACGCTGACATCGGCCAGATCATCGCGGAGCAGAACCTGGCCGAGGCGCGATTCTTCACGAACGCCATCGACACACAGACCCGCGGACTCGACGTCAGCCTCTCCAACTCGCGCGACTGGAACGGCGGACAGCTCGCCACCGCCATCGGCCTCAATCTCAACGAAACCGAGGTGCAGCGCATCAACGTCGCGCCGTCGCTGACCGGCAAGGAAGACGTCTACTTCTCGACTCGCGAACGGATGTTCGTCGAAGGCTCCGCCCCGAAAACCAAAGGAACGGCCAGTGCCGACTACCGCCGCGCGCGGTGGAGCGGCGGCGTGCGCGTCAGCTACTTCGGCGAGGTCGAATCCGGCACCTGGACCCAACTCGACGACCCCACCGCCCCACCCCAGCACTACGACGCCCGCTTCACCACCGACCTCCACCTCGGCCTCGAGCTCCCCCGCAACCTTCGCCTCACCGTCGGCGGCACCAACATCTTCGACGTCCAGCCAACCGCCCAGGACCCGAACGAAACCGAAAACGGCGCGCAGTGGGAGAACGTCCAGATGGGCTTCAACGGCGCCGCGTACTTTGTGCGGCTGGGATGGAGGATGTAGATTCCGGGGGAGCGCGACCCTCGATTCGACCCGCAAACCACTCCGCCTCCTGTGGATGCGACTCAATCCTGAGTCACGATCCATGTCGACGACATGGATCACCCCTCAATCGTGAGTCACGATTGGTCTCGCGCATACGAATCACCGCTCAATCCTGAGCCACGATCCATATCGACGACATGGATCACCGCTCAATCCTGACTCACGATCCATATCGACGACATGGATCACCGCTCAATTCTGAGCCCCGATCCATACCGACGACATGGATCACCACTCGATTCTGAGCCACGATCCATATCGACGACATGGATCGCCCCTCGATCCTGAGCCACGATTGGTATCGCGCATACGGATCACCGCTCAATCCTGAGCCACGATCCATATCGACGACATGGATCACCACTCGATTCTGAGCCACGGTCCATATCGACGATATCGATCACCGCTCAATCGTGAGCCACGATCGATATGCGCCGATATGGGTCACCGCTCGATCCTGACTCACGATCGATATCGACGACATGGATCACCCCTCAATCGTGAGTCACGATTGACATCGCACATACGGATCACCACTCGATCCCGAGTCACGATCCATATCGCCCACATAGATGACCGCTCGATCTCGCCGAGAACGTCCCCCCCCGAGGAACCGAGGAACCGAGGAACCCGAGGAACCGCCTCCGTTATCCTTCCCAGCGATGAAACCGCGTCTCATCGCACTCGCTCTCCTCGCCTTCACCGCCCTCAACGCCTCCGCCGCGAAGCCGGCCTACATCACCGCGCTCGCCGACGCCTATATGGCCGCGTACTACGAGCGTTTCCCCGAGGCGGCCACCATGGCCGGTCTGGCCGACGCGCGGCACGATCGCGTCACCGACAACTCGCCGGCCGCACTGGCGCGCTGGCAGTCGGTGCAGGACGCCTTCCTCACCCTCATCGCCGAGGTCGACCCGAAGTCGTTGTGGGGTACGCCGGAGTGGATCACCTACGGCTTCCTGCGCGAGACGCTCGAGGCCTCCCGCGGCACGCGCGTCTGCCGGTCGGAGCTCTGGCCGGTCAATCAGATGAGCGGCTGGCAGGTGAGCATCGCCAATCTCGCCAACACCCAGCCGGTCACCAATGACGAGCAGCGCCGCGCCGCGATCGCCCGCTTCTCCGCCTTCCCGAGAACGCTCGAGAACGAGATCGCCAATCTGCGCGAAGGGCTGCGCCTCGGCTACAGCACGCCGCGCCGCAACGTCGGCCTGGTGATCGAGCAGCTCGACAAACTGCTGGCCACCCCGGTGGCCGAATCGCCGTTCTTCAGTCCCGCCAAACGGGCCAGCGACGCCGCGTTCACCACGCAATGGACCGCGCTCGTGACCGGCACGATCTATCCCGCCATCACAAAGTACCGCGACTTTCTGCGCGACGAATACCACCCGAAGGCGCGCCTCTCGATCGCGGTGAAAGACCACCCGAACGGCGTCGACTGCTACCGCGCCGCCTATCGCGCCTACAGCACCCTGCAGCGCGAGCCGCAGGAGGTCTTCGACCTCGGCATGCGCGCCGTGAAAGCCAACGAAGGACGGATGCGTGCCCTCGGCAAGGAGCTGTTCGGCACCGACGATCTCGCCGCAATCAAGAAGCGCATCCAGGAAGATCCGGAGAACAAATTCGCCACGCGCGACGAAGTGCGCAAGTTCGCCGAGGAGTCGGTGGCGCGGGCGAAGGCCAAAGTGCCGGAGTGGTTCGGTCTCGTCCCGAAGGCCGACGTCGTCATCCAGCCGATCCCCGAGTACCGCGAGAAGACCGCTTCCGACTCCTACCAGCGCGCGTCCGACGACGGCTCCCGTCCCGGCACGTACCACATCAAGCTCTATCAGCCCGAGCAGCAGCAGCGCGGTGTCGTCGAACGGACGGCATTCCATGAGACGTATCCCGGCCATCACCTCCAGATCGCCATCGCCCAGGAGCGCACCGCCGTCCATCCGATCACCCGCTTCGTCGGCAACTCCGGCTTCAGCGAAGGGTGGGCGCGCTACACCGAGGCGCTGTCCGAGGAGATGAAACTCTACGCCACGAAGCACGGCCGCGTCGGCCGCCTCGGATGGCCCGCCCGCGGCATGGTCATCGATCCCGGCCTGCACGTCCTCGGCTGGACCCGTGAACAAGCCATCGCCTTCGCCCGCGAATCCGGCACGATGACCGAAGAAAACGCCAGCTCCCTCGTCGACCGCGTCGCCGTCTGGCCCGCCCAGCTCACCGCCTACGACAGCGGCGGCCTCGAGATCACCGCCCTCCGCGAGCAGGCCGAGAAAGCCCTCGGCAAAAAGTTCGACATCCGCAAGTTTCACGACGCCGTCCTCGGCGACGGCAGCGTGACGTTGCCGATGCTGCGGACGAAGATCGAGCGGTGGATCGAGGCACAGCGGTAGACGCCTGAACAGCTGCTCAGCGACTCAGCTCTTCAGCTGTTCAGGCGGCGGGAACGACCGATCCCCCTGAACAGCTGAGTAGCTGAAAAGCTGAGCAGCTGACACCCACAGCCACACCACACGCGGCCGCAGCCAGATCTCGTATCATCCTCCCCATGAGCACAATAGAGACGTTCACCCCTCCCGGCCCGGGAGTCTGGGAGAGAGAATCGACGCACCTGACCCGGCCGATCTCGCGCCTCTGCGCCGAGATCTTTCCGGCCGCGGCCACCGAAGGATTCCGCCAGGGGATGGCCCGCTACGGGTTGCTGCTCGACTACCTCGAGTTCGCGGTGGTGAATCGCTTCATGTACGTCTGCGCGCGGCCGGTCGGCGCGCCGAAGGGGGCCAAGGGGCTTCCGCCGAAGCTGATCTTCAAGCTGATGATGAAGCTCCATCCGGAGCTGCGGCGCCGTGTCAGGACGGTCGCCGAGACGTTCGCCACGAAGCGGTGGCGCGAGGACGTGACCCGCTGGGACAACGAATGGAAGCCGGCCATCAGGCGGGAAAACTCCGAGCTGCAGCGCGTCGACCTCGCCGCGCTCGACGAGGAACGGCTGATCGCCCATCTCGACCGCTGCTTCGACGCCACCCGCCGCGCCGTCACCCGGCACCACAGCCTCAACGCCACCGCCATGCTGCCGCTCGGCGACTTCCTCGGCTCGGTGCGCGAGTGGACGGGGCTCGGCCCCGCCGAGGTGCTCCCGCTGTTCCGTGGCTCCTCGCGGGTCTCGCGCGGAGCCACCGACGAGCTGCAGGCGCTGGCGAAGGCGATCGGCGCCAGCCCCGACGCGGCCACGCTCCTCGGCGGCGACGATGCCTCCACGATCGTCGGCCTGCTCACGGCCAGAACCGATGCCGTCGGCGAGGCCGCGCGGCGCTATCTCGAAATGGCCGGCGTGCGCATCGCCACCGGCTACGACATCGCCGACCTCACCCTCGGCGAGATGCCGGAGCTGATCGTCGAGAACATCCGCGCCGCGATCGCCGGACTGACCGCCTCCACGAACGACGTCGTGCAACGCGAAGCGGCGCTGCGCGAGAAAGTGCCGGCGCAGCATCGCGCCGTATTCGACGAAAGGCTCGCCGAGGCCCGGCTGACCTACCGCATGCGCGACGAGCGCGGCTACGACAACGACTCCTGGTCGTTCGGCATCGCCCGGCGCGCGGTGCTCGAGGCGGGACGGCGACTCGTCGTGAAGGGACGCCTGCACGACCCCGAGCACGCGGTCGAGCTGACCCCGACCGAGATCGCCGAGATGCTGCGCGGCGGCAAAGGACGGAGCGCCGACGAAGCGGCGGCCGACGCGCACTTTCGCACCACGCACGACTATCACGACGCGCCGCAGTTTCTCGGCGGCACCCCGGGCGGACCTCCGCCGGCCGACTGGTTGCCGCCGGCCGCGGCGCGTGCCGAGCGCGCGGTGGCGATCGTCATGGCCGAGATGTTCTCCGCGCACGGCAAGCAGAAGAAGGACGCCACCATCACCGGATTCGCTGCCAGTCCCGGCCAGGTGACCGGCGTGGCGCGGCTGGTGCTCGACCCCCGCGACATGGCCCGCGTGCGCAAAGGCGACGTCCTGATCACGCGCGCCACCTCGCCCGCCTACAACGCGCTGCTGCCGCTCATCGGCGGCGTCGTCACCGATCGCGGCGGCACGCTCTCGCACGCGGCGGTGGTGGCGCGCGAGTACGGCATCCCGGCGGTGGTCGGCTGCGGCAACGCGACGGAGCTGATCCGCGACGGCGCCCGCGTCCGTGTCGACGGCGCCCGCGGCACGATCGAAGTGGTGGCGTGACGATCGAGCCGCTCCGCGCAGCAGTCGACGAGGAGACGTTCGGCGGCAAGGCCTCATCGCTGGCCCGTGCCCTCGGCGCCGGCCTCCCCGTCCCCGACGGCTTCGCCCTGTCGTGGCAGGTGGTCGACCGCATCGCCGCCGGGGAAGAGATCGCGCTCGATGAAATCTTCCGCGCCAGCGGCGGGCGCGTCGCCGTCCGCTCCTCCGCCGTCGGTGAAGATTCGGAAGGAGCCAGCTTCGCCGGGCAGCACGCCACCATCCTTCACGTCACCTCGGTCGAAGCGCTGCGCGAGGCCATCCGCCAGATCCACGCCTCCGCGTACAGCGAGAGCGCGCTCGCCTACCGCGCGAACATGGGGCTGAGCGGCACCCCGCGCATGGGCGTGGTCGTGCAGCGGATGATCGACGCCGACGCCGCGGGAGTCCTCTTCACCCGCAATCCGGTCACCGGCGCGAACGAGCGGCTCATCGAGTCTGCCTGGGGCCTCGGCGAGGCGGTCGTCTCCGGCCTCGTCACCCCCGACCGCTTCCGCCTCGCCGCCGACGGCACCATCCTCGAACGGAGCGCCTCGCACAAAGAGCTGGCCATCCGCGCGAGCGGCGAAGTGCCCCTCGGCGAAGAAGAGGCGAAGCGGCTCTCGCTCGATGACGACCAGCTCCGCGCGCTGCACCGGCTGGCCGAACGGTGCGAACGCTATTTCGGCGGCCCGCAGGATCTCGAATGGGCCATCCACGACGGCGCGCTCTACCTCCTGCAATCGCGGCCGATCACCAAGGTGGCGGAAGAGGTCGCGCGGCCGCTCACGCTGCGCCGCTTCACCGGCCTGGCCCTCGCCGCGCTGCTCGCCCCCCTCAACTCCACCATCATCGCCGTCGCCCTGCCGTCGATCTCCGGCGCATTCGGCGACAGCCCCGCCCTGGTGACGCGCTGGCTGGTGACCGCCTACCTCGTCGTCAGCATCATCGCCCAGAGCCCGGCCGGCAAGTTCGCCGATCTGGTCGGCTACTCGCGCGTGCTGACCCTCGGCCGCGCGTCGTTCGGCCTCGGCGCCCTCATCGCCGCCTTCTCCCCGAACCTGACCGTGCTCGCCGCCGGCCGCGTGCTGATGGCCCTCGGCGGCGCACTGGCCATTCCCACCGTCTTCGCCGAGCTGCGCAACAGCGTCCCGCACGCGCGCCGCGGCCGCATCTTCGGCATCTTCGGCGCCATCATGGGAGCCGCCGCCGCCACCGGCCCGCTCCTCGGCGGCTTCCTCACCTCGCGCTTCGGCTGGCACTCCGTCTTCGTCGTCAACGTCCCGGTCGTGCTGCTCTCCTTCGTCCTCGTCCCGCCCGTGCGCCAAGCCGTGAAAGGCGCCGTGAAACGCGCCACCGCCCGCTTCGACTTCGCCGGCAGCGCGCTCCTCGGCATCGCCGTGCTGCTCCTCGTCGCCGGCGTCGAGCGCACCGACCCTCTCTTCGCCCTCGGCGCCGCGATCGCCCTGGCCGCCTTCATCTACCGCGAGCTGCGCGCCGCCGACCCGGTCCTCGACGTCCGCCTCTTCACCCGCCCCGCCTTCGCCGCCGGCAGCGCCATCGTCGCCCTGCAGAACCTGGCCATGTACTCGATGATCTACCTCGTGCCGTTCCTCCTCACCGGCACCGGCCCGTCCGCGACCGGCCGCATGCTCCTCCTCTTCACCGCCGCCATGGTCCTCCTCTCCCCCATCGGCGGCCGCCTCTCCGACGCCATCGGCCCCCGCATCGTCGCCATCACCGGAGCCCTCACCGCCACCACGGGCGCCGCAATCTTCGTCACCCGCGGCGACACCCTCCTCCCCGCCGCGCTGATCCTCATGGGAGCCGGCATCGGCATCTCCACCAGCCCCTCCCAAGCCGCCGCCATGAGCGCCATCGCCCCCTCCCAGGCCGGCGTCGCCTCCGGCGCCCTATCGACGATGCGCTACCTAGGCGGCGTCATCGGCGGCGGCCTGGTGGCCCTCATCGCCGACGCCGGCATGCTGCAGGACGCGCGGATGCACGTCTTCCCGGCGGTGCTGTTGCTCTCGGGGATCGTGGCGGTGGGGTTGCCGGGGCGGCGGGTGGGGTGAGGGGGGGGGTGGCGTTCGTGGGGGTCTCCGGACGCCTTTGCGCACCCGCGACACCTCTCTCGGATACCGGCGACCTCCGACCCGTGACGCGGAGGTCGTGGGTTCGAGCCCCGTCGGCACCGCCATCTAAGTTGCCCATCAGCCGCCATCTTGGTGGCTTTCGTGTTTTCGGCCGGTTGCGTTAGAAAGTTGACTCGCAAGGTGACTCGCAAGGTCGCGATTCTCGGACGCGAAAACCTGCGCGGAAACCGCCACGAAAGCGCGCGATGTTTCACGTCTTGAGACGAGTGTTCCACGGAAAACGCGCCGACGAGACGCGGAACCCGATAGTCGTTCGGCGGTGGAATCCCGCCGGCGGGGTGCGAGGAGAGCGCTCAGCAAGCCCGCGCTGCACCGCGCTCCAAGCGCGCACGGCGCACTCCCCAGATTGTTCTGTGCGCGGCGGCTGACGGGAAGGCAGCGCCACGCGAAAGCGTACCGTTCAAGCGCGCAGAAGACATCACGACTTGACTCCCTCACCACCGTTGGTGGCCTCCGGCGCGTCGGCGCGTGAGCCGAGCGGCCCGGTTTCATGGCGAGTTGATCCTGACAATCAAGCGGCGCGAGCGCTAGCCCCGCCGCGGGCTAGCGGTACGACTCAAATCGGCGCTACTCGTTGAGAGCGAAAGCGACGACGGGACCGGAACGTCAGGGCGTTCCCTGTCGAGCACATTTCCGGCAGGAGCTCGAGCGCATCGTTTAAGTAGTTTTTGTTCTGGTCTCAACGCCCGTATCGTCCGCCAACTTGTTGACGACCGCGAGCATGTGCGCGGTTTTGCCGCGCCCACCAATGTCGCTGACTCTTGTCGAGACGGCTTTCGGTGCGCCGCTCTATCGATGGCTTCTCTACGCCTCCTCGACTTGCTTAGGCCTTGCCGTAATTGCTCAGCACATCGCTCCTTTCTTCGGTCAGCGGCGATTCCACCATGAGATCGTCTACTGATTCCCGGCTCGAACGCCGCCACCAACCAGAACGTGCAAGGCCTGAACGCCCCGCAAGCGGCCTACGGCCGCAGATGATTTAGAACATCTTACTTGCGAAAACCCACGCAGATGATATGGCATCTCCTGATATCCTCAAACAATGAAGCTTGAGAACTCCGGTATACGAGTGAGCACGCTGCGGGAGCTCGAAGAGCGATATCAGGCGTTCTCGCGCCGAGGTTTAGGCGGCCGCCGGGCTCTGTCCGGCTTCGAGTATCAGTTTGCGTTATCGATCGATCAGTTCTTTGAGCGGGTTCTGGCAGTCGGGCCAGCTGGGGCAGACATTGCCTTCGATTCACTTAGCGACCTCGCCGAGCGAAATGGCGAAATACTCTTTTTCTCCCAAGTGAAGCGCAGTCTGACGCGAGCGAAGCTAAGAGATGCTTGGATGGAGTTTCTAGACTTGGATCGTTTTTTGGAGTCGGAGCATCCCGATCTGAGAACACGATCCCGCTATAGGGTTGTGTGTGCGATAGGTGCCGCTAAGTTGAAGGATTATGAAGCTGCCGGTGAACTGGGGCTTGCAGGCGATGACGAAGCCCGCTGGAACTACGTGCGGGACCGCTACCTCGGATGGGAAGAACGCGTTGACCCACGCGCCTCATTGGTAGCACGACTTTGGGGACAGGTCCAGGCGCCATTCAATTTTGTTGACGCGTGTTACGGCCTTCTGCTCCAACGGTTGGGTGACAACGCCTCGTCGCAAGACATTGCGGAGACTCTGCTGCGCAACTATGAAGTACAGCAATCCCGGACCCTACTGGCCGGGCGGCCCCTATCGCCACAGGACTTTCGACCTAAATCCGCGGGCGAACGGCGAATCCTGACGGGGGAACGTCCGACGATCTCGGACCTGAACGCAGGCTGTTTTATGGATCGCACCGTCTTGCTCGACCTCGTACTTCAGCGACTTGAGGCCGCGCAACTAACCGAGTCAACGTTCCAGAACGTGCGCAAGGTGCCCGTGGTGTGGATCGGCGGCGGCTCCGGAGCGGGCAAGAGTGCACTTCTACTGCAGGTGCTTCGCGCTTGGGTTGAGCGCTACGATGTACCGGCGATCTATCTGAGCCACTTCGCTAGCGAGATCCCTGAGGCCATGCGTCGACTCGGTTCTAACGGAGGGATAGTCGCGGTCGACGATTTGTATGCGCCCGGCGTGCGCAGTTCGGATTTGTGGAGCGAAGTCAGTCGCCTCGCGGCTCAAGTCACGTCAATGACGGTGCTCGCTTGCGGAGCCCCTGACTATTACGAGGCCTTTAGTGATCTGTGCTCGCGCGAGGGAACACTGGAGCCAATTAAAGTGGAGGTTCCGCCACTCGACGACGATGAGGCCGCTGGTTACCTCGAATGGTACACAGGTCGCAGAGGCGGCAAGGCAACCAATCTTCCTAGCCGCAACTTTGTTGTTGCGGCATTCGTACTGGAGCGGCGGCGGCGGGGCGACACGAGCCTAGAAGAGTTTGCGGCGCGGCTGAAGCAGCGTCTTGAGGAGATGGAGTTCATCACCGACTTCCGCGCGGCACTTGCAGTCAATCGACTGGGGCTTCAATTACCCGGCTGGTTCTTTGACGGCCACCAGGACGATCTCCGTCGTCTCAAAGACGAAGCGCTGGTGATATCAACGAGCGTGACGGAGGACCGTACCGAAGTTTGGTTCCACCCCAAAGTGGCCAGCGCTCTGTACGACCTCTGGCGTCCGCCAGCCACAAGCGGGGAGGCTCGGAGAATGGACATCGTCGCCTGCTTCCGCGCAGTCCGGGAAGATTCTGATGCTGCTAGCGCGGTGCTGCAGTTGCTGGTGAAGAAAGGAACGAGGCTCGACGAGGCACTGAGGAAGGACGTAGTCAGCGCGATTTGGGGGGATTTGATCAGCGATGAACCGCCATTCCTCAAGTTCAGACTAATCAAGGAGTGTCGCGCGATCGGTATGGAATTGGGATCTGACCTGGTGCGGCGCGTACCCAGGGCCAAGATCCAGAGCTGGCTTCATGCCCCCGCGCTTGAGCCAGCGGCGTGGGCGAGAGTCCTGCAATTGTTCTGGGATGCTTTCGACGAGCAATTCCGAACATCCGTCCGTTCGGAATTAGGTGACTGGCTGCGACGGCACGGAGAGCTTGCCGAGTGGACCTTCGTTTGGCTGCTTCTGTGGCGAGATCCTCGTCGGAGGACAGTGGAATTGTCCGACCTCGCCATGTCGTGGCTAAGTGAGCACACGCAATCCCGCGGGTGGTCATTCGTATTCCAGCCTCTCGTGGACAGCGGATTGAAAGGAGCGCCACTGCTTGACATCGGGCGTAAGTGGCTCAAGCACGGCGTGCCCACGCCTGTCGACATCGCTATATGGGCAAAGGTAAAGAGTCTTGGGCTTAACGCGGAGGAGGCTGTCCACCTGCTCGTGGTACGCGGATCGAAGCATGGCCAACCATATGTCATCGGAAGGATCCTCGCGCAACTACAGCAGGAGGCGCTCGCGTTTCCCATCGCTGTCTTAGAGGGTCTCGAGGCAGCACAAGACGGCCACGGCTGGCCGTATCTATTCGAGGGATTGTGTAAAGAAGACAAGTGGCCCTCAAAGCCAAATCGTGAACGGCTCATCGCCTGTGGTGGTACATGGCTAACGGGCCGTGAGGACGAACCTGCCTGGCCCTTCGTCTGGCAGTACTTGTTGCGCTTCGATCGGAAAAATGTCGATATTCGTGAGATCGGCCACGCGTGGCTCATCGGCCATGAGAACCATCCCGCTTGGCTCCGTGTGTGGCTCCCCCTGCTTAAACTCGATCCCCGGAATGTCGAGTTGCGCGACACTGGGCGCGCGTGGTTCTCCGGCCGGGAGGACACGCCCGGATGGAGCCGCGCGTGGCGCTTCTTGCTCAAATTAGATCCTCAGAATATGGAGCTCCGCGAAGCGGGACACGCGTGGTTAACTGGTCGGGAAGACAGGCCAGACTGGAACTACGTTTGGCAGCGACTGCTTCAACTCAGTCCGAATGAAAGAAGGCTCCACGATATTGGCCGGACTTGGCTCACGGGTCGCGGGGACAAGCCAGACTGGGCGTTCGTCTGGCAGCATCTCTTACGAATCAAACCAGCAGACACCGAGCTCCGCACGATCGGTCTGAACTGGCTGACTGCGCGCGAACACAGACCCGAATGGAACTATGTATGGAAATTGCTTCTCGAGCTCGACCCGAATGACTCAACACTGCGGAACATAGGTCATTCTTTTCTCGACGGCCGTGAGCACGAACCAGCTTGGGTTTTCGTTTGGCAAGTTCTGCTGGATCTTGAACCGGACGACGCGGAGCTTCGTAAGTCCGGCCATATCTGGCTCAGGAGTCACCCAGATAATCCGGGGTGGAGCTATGCATGGGTACGTTTAGTTGAACTCCAGAGCCAAGACCTGGAGCTTTACGACATTGGCCGGCGCTGGCTGGCAGGTCGTGAGGACCGGCCTGCGTGGCCGTTCGTTTGGCAGCAACTGCTTGATCTTCATCCTACCGATACCGGGCTCACCGACGTTGGACGCGCGTGGCTAACTGGCCGAGAGGATAGCCCAGGATGGTCGTTCGTCTGGCAGCGCCTGCACCAACTCGCGCCAGAGGACGAAGAATTGCGTCAGACTGGCCTCACTTGGCTTAGCGGCCGGGACGAAAAGGCCGGCTGGAACGTCGTTTGGCAACATTTGTTGGAACGCGACCCCAAGGACCAAGTGCTTCGCAAGCTAGGTCGCGTCTGGCACACCTCGCCCGTTGATCGGCCTACAGCAGCATCTTCTTGGCAACGCCTACTGGACGTCGATCCCGAGAATTTGGATCTTCGCAACACCGTTCGCGCGTGGCTTACGGGTCGGGAAGATAAGCCGGAGTGGCCGTTTGCCTGGCAGCGTCTCCTCGAATTGGGTCCTGACGACGTGGTGCTTCGCGATATCGGCCACGGCTGGATCTCCGGTCACGAGGACAGCCCGGCGTGGAGTTATGTATGGCAGCGTCTTCTCGATTTGGATCCGGATGATGCCGAACTGTGCGAATCAGGCCGCGCCTGGGTCTCCGGTCGGAACGATAACCCCTCTTGGAGCTATGTGTGGTCGCGTCTACTCGAACGCGACCCCAAGGATACGAGTCTAGAAGAGGCTGGCCGCGCATGGCTAACTGGACGTGAGGACACCGCGGCGTGGACCTATGTGTGGCAGCGCCTTATTGCACTGGTTCCCGAAGATATTTCGCTGCGCGACGCCGGCCGTGCGTGGCTAGCTGGTCGCGAGGACCGAAACGAATGGACTTATGTGTGGGAGCGCTTGCTGGAACTCGACTCCAAAGACATGAGACTTCGCGAACTGGGGCACCTATGGCTCATAGGCCGCGAACACCGGCACGAGTGGAACTATATCTGGCAGCGACTATTCGACCTGGACCGAAAAGACATCACGCTGATCGTGCCCGGCCGCGCTTGGCTTACAGGTCGGGAGGAGCAGCCCGAGTGGAATTACATATGGCAGCGCTTGAGCGAACTGAACCCTGAAGATGTAAGCCTTCTGGAAATAGGTCGAGCTTGGCTCGGTGGTCGTGAGGACAAACCCGATTGGAACTACGTATATCAACGACTACTTGAACTCCAACCGACAGACGACGAACTTCGCGAGACAGGTCGGGTGTGGTTGCGGGAACGCGAGCACAAGCGCGAGTGGAGTCATGTCTGGCAGCGCCTGTTCGATCTCGATCCGAAGGATATGGCGCTTCGCGCGCCTGGTCGCGCTTGGCTCCGCGAGCGCGACGACCAGCGTGGGTGGAACTTTGTCTGGCAGCGTTTGATAAAAGTTGAACCGAAAGACATTGAACTCTGGCAAATCGGGCGTGCTTGGCTCGATGGGCGGGAGGATAATCCAGCATGGAACTATGTCTGGCGCAGCCTTATAAAAGTGTATCCAGAGGACCCTAAGCTACGCGAGATTGGTCGAGCGTGGCTAAGTGGTCGCGAGGATCTGGCTGCGTGGAGCCACGTGTGGGAGAAGCTCTTTGACCTGGATCCTAACGATCAGGAACTCTGGGCCATAGGAAGTTCGTGGCTGAAAACACGAAGCCGCCAGCCTGATTCTCCCTTTATACTTCGCCGACTGCGCTTCGCCGGACAGCGACCTTGAAACCATAGCGAAACTGGTGAGGACCATCGGCGCCGAATTTCATGGCGACCGGTCTCAGTGAATATTCGTCGCCGATCTCCGGAGCGACGACTTGTTCCTGATGCGTCACTTCGTGAGGCCCTGCCGTGACGTAGTCCATCGTGTTTGATGTTGAAAGATGGATCCGACCGTTTCCTATTACGAATCCAAGCGCACACGATTGTGAATCGTATCTCAGCCGGACCTCCGGCCTGTAACGCCGGAGGTTGCGGGTTTGGGCCCCGTCTGCCGCGCCAATTTAGATCGGTGGACGTGTACGAAATCAGGAGGCTATCGGGCGATGTCACACAACGAGCCGAGGCGTTCTTTCAGCCGACGCTCGGCACGTCGGCGGCGGTGACGGAGTCGAGCCAGCGAATGAACTCCGGCATGACCGCCTCTTCACGGCGGATGGCGACCTTCATCACTCGTCGCGGCGCTCTCCGATAGTGCCCTTGAAGCGATGCGTTATCAGCGGACGAACATCGAGCCGGCCGCTGCGAGCCATCTCGACGAGGCGGGGCATCCACTCCTTGCCGTCGCGACAGAGCGTCGTGACAAATCCGGTAATCGGCCGAGCCGGCGCCGAATGCGTCATACCGAATGGCGAGTTACCTGTAGAGGCCCATACGGGATAGCGTGCCGCCAGACCCCGGAGCACGTCCGAACGTCTCCCGGCCTGCGCATCTTCCCCTCAAAGCTGCGACCGCAACAACCCCGCCGCGTGCTCCATCAGCTTCTCCACCAACGGCCGGTTCTGCCATTCCTCGAGCGAGATCCGCCGCGCCCGCCCGAGGTCCGTTTCAAAAATCTCGGTTTGCCGTGCGGCGAACTCTTCGTCGTGGATGTTGAGGTTGGCTTCGTCGTTGAGGCGGAAGGAGCGGTTGTCGAAGTTGGTGGAGCCGACGGAGACCCAGGTGCCGTCGACGATGGCGGTTTTGCAGTGGAACATGGTCGGTTCGAACTCGTGGATGCGAATGCCGGCTTCGAGGAGTTTTCCCCAGCGCGAGCGGGAGGCGCGGCGGGTGACTTTGGCGTCGATCTCTTTGCCGGGGACGATGATCTCGATGCGGACGCCGCGGTTGGCGGCGGCGACGAGTGTTTCGACGGAGAGGTCGTCGGGGACGAAGTAGGAGCTTGCGAGGAGGATGCTTTTCTCGGCGCTGGCGATGGTGAGGAGGTACATCAGGCGCACGCTTTCGCTGCCTTCCGTCGAGGAGCTTTTGAACATCTGCGCGAGGTGCTCGCCGCGCGGCTCGAGCGGCGGGAAGTAGTCGTCGCCGTGCAGGACTTCGCCGCGCGATTTCATCCAGTTGTCCATGAAGGCGGCCTGCATGTGGGCGACGGCCGGGCCTTCGACGCGGTAGTGGGAGTCGCGCCATTCGTCGGGGTTGCGCGCGGCACCGTTCCATTTGTCGGCAATGCCGACGCCGCCGGTGAATCCGACCGTGCCGTCGATGACGAGCAGTTTGCGATGGGTGCGGTTGTTGATGCGGCCGAGGTTGTACCAGCGCAGGGGGTGGTACTTTTCGAGGTCGACGCCGGAGTCACGCATCAGCGTGAGCGCGTCTTTGTCGAGCTTGAACGTGCCGACCCAGTCGAGCAGCACGTGCACTTTCACTCCCGCGCGCGCACGCTCGGACAGCGCCTCCGCGAACTCGCGGCCGGTCTCCCCCGTCCAGTAGATGAAGGTCTCGAACGAGATCGTGCGCCGCGCGCCGCGGATCGCCTCGAGCATGGCCGGGAAGATCTGGTCGCCGTTGATCAATTCGCGGACCTGATTGCCTCCCACGAGCGGCGGGCCGAGGAGACTGCCCATGGAGCGGAGGAAACGGGCGTCGCGCACGCCGTAGAGATGGGTGACCCGGTGCTCGATCTTCTTTTCGCCCGTGACGACGTTGTGAACGATCACCGTGACGAAGACGGTGGCGAGGATGATCCAGACATACGACATCGAGCGAGCGAGCCCGGCAAGAAACAGGCCGACGCCTGCCCTGCGCCATAGGGGCGGGAAAGTCTTCTGAAATCAAGCGGATCTGGCGCGATCCGGATCACTCCCGACGAAGATCGATGTCCGGGAAAATAGTCGGCGACGCTTCCGGTGAGGAAATCGACGCTTCCCGTGACTCGCGCGACGCTTCCGGCAAGGTCCACACCACACGATCGCGGCGTTGCTGATTCGCGACATCTGGCAGTGAACGGCGCGCGCATACTCGGCACACCATGAAGCGACTGCTGCTCACGCTGATCATCGCAACGCACGCGCAGGCTTCGATCGAGGTGTGGGCGCCCGGCTCCGTCGTCTCCAATCCGCGCTTCCAGTCGCCGAACGGCCGGTACACGGTGGTCTTCCGCAGATTCCCGGCCGTGCCCGATTTCGGCTCGATGCCGGTCGAAGCGGCGATGGCAGCGGAAGAGCGGCCGGGTAACGTCGTGCCGGAGCTGGTGACGAAGTTCGCCTTCTATGAGGGACGGCGCCTCCGCGGCGTCGCCGAGAGCGGCGAGTGGCCGCGGGACGTGCTGGTCCCCGACTCCGGCCGGACGTTCGTCGTGGTCGGCATGCACCAGGCGTTCGCGCCCGACAGCACGCTCTTCACGATCTTCGGGCGCGACGGCGCCTTCATTCACGCCGCGCGCGCGGGCGATCTCTTCTCCGACGACGACCTCGGCGCGATGCGCATGGGCAACCGACCGTCGGTGGCGCTCGCCGGCGACCAGCTTCACCTCGTCCTGAACGTCGGCCACGATCGTCACGAGACGATCCGCATCGACGCGCTCACGGGCCGCAACCTCGATCCCGAAAAGCGCGACCTCCTGCCGGTCTGGCGCGTCTGGAACGTCGCCGCGGCGGTGTTCCCCGAGGATCGCCGCCAGAAGGTTCCGATGCAGTGCGCGAGCGGGATCGATCCGGCCAGCGCCGTCCGCATCGCACCGCGCCAGCTTCACGCGCGCGCCGTCACCCGGCCGCTCCCCGACTATCCGTCCGTCGCGAAGAAGGTCCGCATCGCCGGAACGGTCTGGGTGGAGGTGGTGGTCTCCGAAAGCGGCAGCGTCGTCTGCACGCGAACGAGCGGCCCGCCCTTCGGCATCGACCAGGCCGCGCGTCAAGTCGTGCAGCAGTGGCGCTTCGAGCCGTACCTCGTCGACGGACGGCCGGTCGCGTTCACCAGCGATATCGAGCTCGGTTTCGGCCAGGTCACCCGCCAGGAGCTGGCGACGATCGACGAAGCACCATGAGACTGCGCGCGTTTCTTCTCGGCGGGTCGATCGTCGCGATACTGGACGGTCTCGATGCGGTGCTCTTCTTCGGTGCGCGCGGCGTCGCCCCGCATCGCATCGCGCAGGCCATCGCCTCCGGTGTCCTCGGCCGCGACGCCTTCCGTGGCGGCACGGGGACGATCGCCCTCGGCATCGCCCTGCATTTCCTGATCGCCTTCGCGATCGTCGCGATTTATCACCTGGCGGCGACGCGCTTCGCCATCCTGCGCGAACGGCCGGTGCTCTGCGGGATGGTGTACGGCCTCCTCGCCTACGTGGTGATGAACGAGATCGTGCTGCCGCTGTCCGCGGCGGCGACCGGCCCGCGCCCGTGGCCGGTGCTGCTCAATGGCCTGCTGATTCACGCCCTCGGCGTCGGGCTGCCGGCGGCGTTGACCGTGTTTCGGGGAGTGGACGTGCCGCCCGCTGCTGCGTGGCGTCCCGCCGCGGAGTGAGAAAAATCCGGCCGGACTCTTGCTATCCCCCACCCCATGGGCGAGTCCTTTCTTCATGACGACGTCGTCGCGCAGCTGGCGCGCAACGAACAGCTCGTCCACACGATCGAGCGCAACGGTGGCGACCTCGACGAGCCGCGTTCGATCGATTTCTTCTTCTACGCGAACAGCCACGGCGACGCCCTGAAGCTGGCCGCCGACCTCGAGACGCGCGGCTTCGAAGTCTTCGTCCCCGATGAGCCGACCGAGGAAAAGTGGTCGGTGCAGGCGGCGCGGACCGACACCGTCACGGCCATCACCCAGCCGGCATTCGTCGAGGAGATCGTCCGCCTTGCGTCGACCTACCTCGCCGAATTCGACGGCTGGGGCACCGCCATCTAATACTTTGCCGCGATGACGCGCGCCTTGCCGTCGTCGATGACCACGATATAGATCCGATCGTGCTCCTCGTGCGCGATGGCAGGCACCTTCACCCCCGACAGCGCCTCGACGAAAATCGGCACGGTGTTGCTGTGGCCGACGATCAGCACCGTCTGCCCGGCGTGCTGTTTCGCGATGCGTTGCGCGAGGTCGGTGGTCTGCTGCGCGATGGTCTCCCGCGCGACCGGCGATTCGGCGAGCGGGATCTCCACGAGCTTGCGCAGCGGCGCGGCGGTGTCTTTCGTCCGGCGGAACTGGGTGGTGTAGACGACGCCGACGTTCGCGTTGCGAGCCACCTCCGCGAGCGCCTCCGCCCGCTTCTGGCCGGCCGCCGTCAGCGCGGGATCTTTCACCTCCGGCGTCTGATCGGCCTCTGCGTGCCGGACGATGAGGATGGTGGTGGCGTCGCCCGCGTGGAGCGATGCGGCGAAGAGGAGCGTGAGGAGGAACAGGGCGAGGTTTCGAATCACGCGGTCATGGTAGCGGGGTTGGGGAGGATCCGACCGCGGCGGAGTTGCAGACTGTCTCGGGTCTCTCCAATCTCGGAGTGTCGTCCCCGCCGCGTGTCGCAGAGCGGCAGGCTCACCGCAACGCCACCACATCCCGTCGCGAGCGCGGGTCCACCTCGTAGTCATCCTCGTACTGGCTGCTGAAGCCGGTCACGCGGATGCGGCGGCCGGGCTGGAGGTAGGCAGCGTGGGGGTCGATGCGGGTGCCTTTGTTGAGAAAGATCTGCGCCTCGCCGCTGCCGTCGTTGATCCAGATCTTCCAGCCGTACGCGTCGTCGGTCGTGGAGCGGGTGATCGTTCCTTCGACGGTGATGATGAAGCCGGCCGTGGCGGCGCCGACCTGGCCGGTGGCGATGCGCAGGCCGCGCTCCGGGCGGATGTCGCTCGGGTCGATCTGCACCTTTTTCGCGTTCGCGCCGACCGCGCCGGTGACGCGCACGATCTGTCCCATCCGCACCGACGCGCGCGTTTTGGTGCTGATCCAGATGCCGCCGGTCTGATCCTGGATCGCGAAGCCTTCATCCGCCGAGGAACTGAACGTGCCGGGCGCCACCGTCACCTCGCCGATCACCGTCACGATCGTCTGGACCGGCTGCTGGCGCGCCACGGCGATCGGGAGCTGCGCGGAGAGCGGCGTGGCGAAGAGGAGCGCGAGCAGGAGGTACGGACGCATGTCCGCAATTATGCCAGCGGGCGGCGGACGAGCTGTTCAGCTGTTCAGCGACTCAGCTGTTCAGGGGTGAACCGGACGTGCTGCGCCTGAACAGCTGAACAGCTGACCAGCTGAGTCGCTAGAATCCCCCGCATGCGCAAGCTGCTGCTCACGACCCTCCTCCTCGCATCGACAGCCATGGCCCAGGATCACGGCCGCGTCATCTCCTCCCCCGGCGCGGTGCTCCCCGAGCGCGCCCGTGTGGAGGCGGTCAACGCGATGCTGAAAGACCGGCTCGACAACCTCCTCCCCTCGCTCATGCGCGAGACCGGGATCGATCTCTGGCTGATCATCAATCGCGAGTACGCGGAAGATCCGGTCTACCTCACCCTGGTGCCGGAGCCGACCTTCGCGGCGCGGCGGCTGTCGATGCTGGTGATCCACGATCGCGGCGGCGACAAGGGGGTGGAGCGGATCACGGTCAGCCGTTATCCGATGACCGGCTTCTATACCGCCGCATGGGAAGGCGGCAACACCGACGAGCAGTGGAAGCGCCTCGGCGAGATCCTCCGCGAGCGCAATCCGAAGAAGATCGGCATCAACGTCAGCAGGCACTGGGCGTTCGGCGACGGGCTGACGCATGGGCTGTACGAACAGCTCGTCGCGGCGGTCGACGCACCGACGCGCGCGAAAATGACCAGCGCCGAGGAGCTCGCGGTGCGCTGGCTGGAAACGCGCACGGCGATGGAGCTGGAGGCGTACCCGCAGATCGTCTCGCTCGCACGCTCGGTGATCTCCGAGGCGTTCTCGGAGAAAGTCATTACCCCCGGCGTCACCACCACCGACGACGTCTCCTGGTACATCCGCCAGCGTTACGCCGACCTCGGATTGCCGATCTGGTTCATGCCGTATGTCAACATCCAGCGGCCCGGCGTGGCCTGTGCGGCGGACAATCCGTTCTGCGGCATCTCGGGCGTGATCAAGCGCGGCGACGTGCTGCACACCGACGTCGGCATCACCTACCTGCGCCTCAACACCGACACCCAGGAGATGGGGTACGTGCTGCGCCCCGGCGAGACCGACGTGCCGGAGGGCCTCCGTCGCGCCTTGGCCACCGGCAATCGCTGGCAGGACCTGCTCACCAGCCAGTTCGTGACCGGCCGCACCGGCAACGAGATCCTCGCCGCCACGCGCGCCGCCGCGACGAAGGAGAACATCGCCTCCAGCACCTACACCCATCCGCTCGGATTCTTCGGCCACGCCGCCGGACCGACCATCGGCATGTGGGACAACCAGGGGCCGACGCCGGTGCAGGGCGACTGGAAACTCCGCGCGAGCACCGCCTACGCCATCGAAGGCAACGTCAAGGTCGCGGTGCCGGAGTGGGACGGCCAGCTCGTGCAGATCAAGCTCGAACAGTCGGCCATCTTCGATGGGAAGAAGGTCACGTATTTAGCGGGACGTCAGACGCAGTGGCATCTGGTGCGTTGAGGCGCGAAGAGGAGTCGGAAGAGAAGCTGTCGAGGTATTGAGCTATTCAGCTGTTGAGCGTTGAGGAGGACGGAGCTGTTGAGCGAGGAGTGTTTGATCTTCATGGCGTTTGGTCGCTCTGCGATCTAAAAACAGTTCTCGCTCAATCGCTCGGTCCTCCTCGACAGCTCAACAGCTCGACTTCAACAGCTCGACAGCCAGACGGCTCGACCTACAATGCCCGCCGTGCGATTGAAGACCACCCTCCTCCTTCTGCTGCTCACCTTTGCGATGACCGCGCAGGACGCGCGGGTGGCGAAGATCCTGCGCGAGGTGCCGCTCATCGATGGGCACAACGACCTGCCGTGGCAGTATCGGGAGCGGGTGAAGAATCAGCTGGCGCGGATCGATCTGCGCAAGGAGCAGACGGGGCTCGAGAAGCCGCTGCACACCGACATTCCACGCCTTCGCCGCGGCGGACTGGGGGCGCAGTTCTGGTCGGTGTACGTACCGGCGACGCTGGTCGGTGCGGATGCGGTACAGGCGACGATGGAGCAGATCGACGTCGTGCATCGGATGAACGCGATCTATCCGGAGGCGTTCGCCGCCGCGCGCACCGCCGACGACGTCCGCCGCATTCACGCGAGCGGCAGGATCGCTTCGCTGATCGGGATCGAGGGCGGTCACTCGATCAACAACTCCCTCGGCGCGCTGCGGCAGTTGCACGCCAGCGGCGCCGGCTACATGACCCTCACGCACTCGCTGAACAACGACTGGGCCGACTCGGCCACCGACGTGCCGAAGCACAACGGGCTGACGCCGTTCGGCAAGACCGTGATCGCGGAGATGAACCGCCTCGGCATGCTGGTCGATCTGTCGCACGTGTCGCCGAAGACGATGCACGACGCCCTGGACGCTTCCGCGGCACCGGTGATCTTTTCGCACTCGTCGGCGCGCGCGGTGACGAACCACGCCCGCAATGTGCCGGACGACGTGCTGGTCCGGCTCAAGCAGTTGGACGGAGTGGTGATGGTGACGTTCGTGCCGTCGTTCGTCTCGGAAAAGGTGCGCACGTACGGATCGCTGCGCAGCGCCGAAGAGGCGCGCCTCAAGGCGCTGAACGAAGGCCAGCCCACGCGAGTGGCCGAAGGGATGAAGGCGTGGGAAGCGGCGAACCCGCGGCCGCGCGCGACCATCTCGGACGTCGCCGATCACATCGAGCACGTCGTTCGTGTCGCCGGTGAGGATCACGCCGGTATCGGCGGCGATCTGGATGGCATCTCGACCACGCCGCGGGGACTCGAAAGCGTGGCCGACTACCCGGCGCTCTTCGCCGAGCTGCTGCGCCGCGGCCACAGCGAACAGCGGCTGAAGAAGATCGCCGGTCTGAACGTGCTGCGGGTGATGGAAAAGGCGGAGCGGGTCGCGGCGCGGCTGCAGAAAGAGACGCCGGCCTCGGACGCGCGGATCGACGAGTGACCGTGGGCTCAGCGATTCAGCTATTCAGCTGCTCAGCTTCTCAGCTGTTCAGGCGCTGACCGGCCGCGCATAGCCGTGAACGGCTGAATCGCTGACATCAGGCTACGTCGCTGCCGCCGGCGCGGCCCTCCTCACGGCTTACGCACCTCGCGCGACATCGAAAGAGCTCACGGAGCGCGCCGATTGCGAACGCGCGGCCCCGGTCAGTCACGGACCCACCCTCAACAACTGACCCGCCCAATCACGGCGAATTCGTCGCCAAAGGGTCAGTAACGCTGCCAGAGATTCCGATCCTGCCCGCAATTCGTGCGGCATGAATCGTGGGATAGGGCGTGCCGTCCCTCCGTCCAAAAACCGCAGCGATAAGGAAGAGTACGTGAAGAAAACCTTCGTCTATTTGTGTGTCCTGTTTTTCATGGCGACGACGAGTGTCAGCGCCGCGCCGCCTCAGGGGAAACCGGCCTTCCCTCCGATCGCCGAGCAGCTCAAAGCGGCAAAAGCCAGGCCCGGCAGCGCGCTCGAGAAGCTGATCAAAGAGAATCAGGACTTTGGCCGCCTCAAAGAGCGCGACGCGAAAGACAAGATCGTCCCGCCGTGGCTGAAGGTGTACTGGCAGAAAGGCCACCCCGAGGTCAATTACGACAATGAGAACGACCCGACGGGCGGCTACCCGCACGTGCTGAAAGAGATCCTCGAGTGGATGATGAGCCACCAGGACCTCAAACCGGGGAACCCCGACGCCTCGATGGGCCCGCACTCCGAGACTGAAGAAGAGGAAGAGCGCGGCCGCTTCGGTGGCGTCACCAGCAACGCGGCGAGCGCGGGCACGAACGTCCGCACCTCGGGCCTGCAGACCGCCGGGCGCAGTGAGTCCGACATCCGCGTCAACTACTGGAACCCGAGCAAGATCATCGCGGGGTCGAACAACATCGGCGGCTCCGGCATGCAGGGGATGTACTACTCGTCGGACGGCGGCGTGACGTGGGGACAGACCAACCTCTCCCTCGCCGGCACCGACTCGTTCCACTCCGACCCGACCGTCGACTGGAGCTCGGACGGCATCGCCTGGTCGACCACCATGGGCATCAACGGCAACGTGCTGAAGGTGCAGTCGTACCGCTCGACCGACGGCGGCGCGACCTGGACGTTCGACGGCACCGTCTCCGGCACGCAGACCAACACCGACAAGCAGATGCAGTGGATCGACCACAGCGCGAGCTCGCCGTACGCCAACAACAACTACGTGATCTGGCACAACGGCGCACCGGCGTACATGAACCGCCGCACCTCGTCCGGCTGGGGCACGCCGATCAAAGTGAGCGGTACGGAGACGACCGGCACCGCCATCGGCTCCGACGTCAAGACCAACGCCTCGGGCGACGTCTTCGGCTTCTACCCCGACACCGGCTCGCGCGGCATCTACGTGGTGAAGTCGACCAACGGCGGCGCGAGCTACAGCGCCCCGGTGAAGATCGTCACCACGTACGATTCGTACGACATCGGCGTGCCGTCGTTCGCCAACCGCCGCATCCTGATCTACGTCTCCGGCGGCGCCTACCGCAACGGCACGACCAACAACGTCTACGCGTTGTGGGCCGACCTCTCGGGCGACACCGGCTGCACGACGGCCACCAACGAGCCGGGCACCAGCGCCAGCTCGACGTGCAAGACGCGGGTCTGGTTCTCGCGCTCGACCGACGGCGGCACCACCTGGAGCGCGCGCGTGAAGATCAACAACCAGTCGGGCCTCAACGACCAGTTCAATCCGTTCCTGGCCGTCGACGAGACCAACGGCAACATCGGCGCGATCTACTACGACACCGTCAGTGATTCCGGCCGCAAGAAGGTCGACGTCTGGTATCAGCTCTCGACCGACGGCGGTGTGAGCTGGGAGCCGGCCGTGAAGGTCACGACCGCGATGACCGACGAAACGGTCGCCGGCGCCGACTCGGGCAACCAGTTCGGCGACTACAACGGCCTCTCCGGCTACGCCAATCAGTTCTTCCCCTCGTGGACGGACCGCCGCAACAACGCCAAGGAAGAGATCTGGACGGCGAAGATCACCACCTCCAGCGCGCCGACTTTCTCGGTCTCCGGGAACGCCGGGACGACCGGTGCGACGCTCTCCGCCGGAACGGCCTCCGCGACCAGCGACGCGTCGAGCAATTACTCGATCGCCGGCCTCGCCGCGGGCAGCTACACCGTGACGCCGGCGAAGAGCGGCTGCACCTTCTCGCCGGCCTCCACGGCCGTGACCATCACCTCCGCCAGCGTCACCGGCGTCAACTTCACCGCCACGTGCACGACGCCGACCTTCTCGATCAGCGGCAACGCCGGTACTTCCGGTGCGACGATCGCCGTGGGCGCGTCGTCGACCACCAGCGACACTTCGAGCAACTACTCGCTCGCCGGCTTCGCGGCCGGAACGTACACCGTCACGCCGAGCAAATCGGGCTGCACCTTCTCGCCGGCCTCGGCTTCGGTGACCATCACCTCCGCGAACGCCACCGCGAACTTCACCGCCACCTGCGGCAGCGGCGACACGCAGCTGACGAGCGGCGTCGCGCTGAGCGGCCAGAGCGTCGCACAGGGCGGCTGGAAGTACTACTACATCACCGTCCCGGCAGGGGCGACGAACCTCACGTTCGCCACCACCTCGGCCACGGGCGACGTCGACATCTACACGCAGATCAACGCCAAGCCGACCGCCTCCGCCTACATCTGCCGCCCCTACACCGCCTCCGGCAACGAGAGCTGCTCGGCCACGAATCCCGCCTCCGGAACGTGGTGGCTCGGCGTCAACGGGTACGCCGCCGGCAGCTACACTGTGACCGCGACCATCACGATGCCGGTCGCCACCTACTCGATCTCCGGCAACGCCGGGACGACCGGCGCCACCCTCACCGCCGGATCGCAGGGAGCGACGAGCGACGCGTCGAGCAATTACACGATCAGCGGACTCGCCACCGGCTCATACACCGTGACGCCGGCCAAGAGCGGCTGCACGTTCTCGCCCGCCAGCACGTCGGTTTCGGTGACCGGCGCCAACGTCACCGGCATCAACTTCACCGCCACATGCAACACGCCGTCGACGCTCTTCACCAACGGCTTCGAGACCGCCGGCAGCGGCTGGGCCACGGCCCAGGTCTCCGGCACCGCGGGAGCGTGGACCTTCCCGACCTCCGGCACGCTGCCCACCGTCACGCCGCACGGCGGCAGCTACCTGGCGAAGTTCAATTCGTACAACGCCGCGGCCGGCTCGCAGACGCGCGTCTACCGCACCGCCGGTTTCCTCATTCCGGCGACGGCCACGACGGCCACGCTGAAGTTCTGGATGTACCACGACACCGGCTACACCACCTCGGCCGACCGCGTGCAGTTGCAGGTCTCGACCGGCTCGACCTGGACCAATGTCGGCACGGCGGTGAACCGCTACGACGGCTCGACCGGCTGGAAGCAGCACACGATCGACCTCACCGCATACAAGGGCTCGACCATCCAGCTCGGCTTCCTCGGGATCAGCGCCTACGGCAACAACACCTTCATCGACGACGTGACGGTGACGACTCCGTAATCGCGCATCGATTCGCGGTCAAGACCTGGGGAGGGCGTTCGCGCCCTCCCCTTTTCTTCACGCACTCGTCTCGTATCGCGTCTACGGCGCGGGCGGCGCGTAGCCGGTCACCGACACCCAGCCGGTGTCGAGATGGACCCAAAGCGTGCGCAGCACCGGCGCCTGATCGGAGACGAGGCCGAAGAAGTAGCTGCTCTCGCCGCCGCCGGGGTAGCTGCCGGCGTACACCCGGTTGCTGAGAATGAAATAGGTCCAGGAGGGCGACCAGAGAAACGCCGAGGTGACCGCCTTCGAACCGACGCCGCCGCTGGTGATGTTGAAGACGTCGTCGGTTGCGCTGCCGTTCGCATCGTAGTCGTACTCGCGCACCGTGCCCCAGCCGTAGATGGCCAGTTCATCGGCATACGGCGGATAGGTATAGCCGGCAACTGGTCCCATGTTGATGCGGTATTCGTAGATCCACTTGCCGGCCGCGGCGGAACCGGACTGCCCCTGAAAGATGCGCGACTGCAGGCGGCCGTTGCCGCTGCCGCCGCTGACGGCGAACTCCCCAACGTAGTCGGTCACCGTGACGCTGCAGCTGGTGCTGAAGAGACACTGCACCGTCCACGAGGTGTTGACGACGTCGTAGGCGAAGGCCGGAGCGGTGAGGGCGAGAGTGACGAGCGAGAACAGGATGATGCGCATCGAACGAAACATTCTTCCTGGATTCCTCCCAATGATTTTTGACATCGGTGAGGTAGTGACGCTCGATGGCGAAACGTTTCACGGGAAGCGGCCGGACCGAAGATTTCTGCTGACGCTCGCCTGGAAGGCGTCAGCTGCCGCCGCGATCGCCACACCTCTCACGCCAATCGGGGGGCAAAAACAGTTACGCCGGCCTTTCGACCGGCGTAAGTCATTGATTCGATTGGAGCCGTTGGCCGGATTTGAACCGGCGACCTGCTGATTACGAATCAGCTGCTCTGCCAACTGAGCTACAACGGCTTGAACGCGCGGGGTAACAGCGCGGGCGCGGATTCTATTCACCGTTCCGGCGGGTGTCGAGTCTTTTCAATCTAGCGCCGGAAGACTCCATCGATCGACGCGTGGCTCCCGCTGTCCACTTCAAAGGACAGCGGTATCGAAAGGATATGCGGCGAGTATCGAAAGGATTGCTTCGAGCTTTCCTTTCGATGCTCGAAGCGATCCTTTCGATGCTTTGAGCAATCCAATCGATACTCCCGGGTATCGACGGTGATGCTTTTCGTCTTCCATTCGATGGTCGCGAGTCTCACCATCGATGCTTCGAGCTTTCCTCGCGATACTCACGAGTATTCCTCTCGATACTCGGAGCCTTCCTCTCGATACTCGGAGCATTCCTCTCGATACTCGTGAGCATTCCTGGCGACGCAGCAAACGGAACACAGCTGCCGCTTCTGGTTCGGCCCCCACGGCGTTACCATCCGCGCCGCTTGTCTCGCCGGGAAAAGCTCGCGTTTCTCGCTCTGGCCGCGCTGTCGCTCGTGCTGCGCGGCGTGGCGCTGCTGCGCTATCGCTTCGACTCGGATGAGCAGCAGCATCTGCACGTGGCGTGGGGATGGACCGCGGGGCTCGTGCAGTACCGCGATTACTTTGACAACCACACGCCGCTCTTTCACCTGCTGACGGCGCCTCTGCTGGCGCTGTTCGGCGAGCGGCACGACATCCTGCTCTGGATGCGCCTGCCGATGCTGCTGCTCTTCGCGGTGGTGATCTACGCGACGTACGTGCTCGGCCGGCGGATGTACGACGCGCGAGCCGGCGCGTGGGCAGCGCTGCTGGTGAGCCTCTTTCCGCCGTTCTTTTTGAAGTCGCTCGAATACCGGACCGACAACCTCTGGAACACGCTCTGGATGGTCGCGCTGCTGGTGCTCACGGCCGGTGCGCTGTCGAAGAAGCAGATGTTCGTCGCCGGTCTGATCCTCGGCTGCGCGCTGGCGACGTCGATGAAGACCATCCTGCTGCTGGTGACGCTCGGCGGGGCGGCGCTCGTGCTGCGCTCGCGGCGCTTCTCGCTCGTGCTGCCGTTCTTTCTCGGCTTCGCGATCGTGCCGGCCCTGCTGGTGACGTACTTTGTGGCCGCCGGGGCGTGGGACCGGCTGGTCTACTGCGTCTTCGAGTTCAACAAAGGCGTGGCGCTGACGCGGAGCAACGTCTGGATCGGACGGGTCCTCTTTCCGTTCGGCCTGGCGGGCGTGCTGTGGCTGGCGTGGCGCTTTCGCGGCGAGGAGAAGCTCCGCTACTTTTTCGCCGTCGCCTGCGGGATCTTCATCGTCACGCTGGGCGGCTTCTGGATCCTGATCTCGCCGCGCGACTTTCTGCCGCTGATGCCGATCGGCGCGATCTTCCTTGCGGCGCGGCTGCAACTGAGGCAGCTCGGCGTGGCGATCGCGTTGGTCCTCGTGGCGCTCTTCTATTACGCCGACCGCTTCGAGAACAACACCGACTGGCACACCACCATGATGCAGCAGGCGCTGCGCCTCTCACGGCCGGGCGAGCCGCTGATGGACATCAAGGGCGAGACGATCTACCGCCCGCGCCCCACCTACTTCATTTACGAGGCGATCACCCGCGCGCAGATGATGAAGGGGCTGATCCCCGACACCGCCGCCGAAGACGTCGTGCGCACCCGCACCTACGTCGCCCAAGCCGACGGACCGATGCTGCCGCCGCGCACGCGCGCGTTCCTCTCCGCGAACTTTCTCGACATGGGACGGCTGCGCGCCGCGGGACAGTGGCTGCAGGACGACGGCTCGTTCTCGATCGCCATCCCCGGCGAGTACGTGATCGTCAGCGAGCGGGGGGAGGTGCTGTCTGCGCGTGTGTATGGCGTGGGGGCGCATCGTGTGCCGCCGACGGGGGAGCGGCTGGCGGTGATGTGGGCGCCGGCGTTTCGGCGGGGGCATTCGCCGTTTCATTTGCGCGATCGGGAGTTTTAGGCTCCCGCGCACACCCTGAGCGAGCGTAGCGAGTCGAAGGGTCAGCCAAGGCGCGGCGCGTCTGCTGGCCAACTGCAGCGCCGCGCCTTGATTGACCCTTCGACTCGCTGCGCTCGCTCAGGGTGTTGTCAGGTGTACAGCCCGCCGCTCACATTCACGACGGTGCCGGTGATGTATCCCGCCTGCTCGCTGGCCAGAAACGTCACCGCGTGGGCGATGTCGTCGGGCGTGCCGAGGCGCTTGAGGGCGATGCGTTCGGTCAGCGCGGTGCGGGCGTCGTCGGCCAGGGCGTCGGTCATCGCGGTCTGGATGTAGCCGGGGGCGACGGCGTTGACCGTGACGTTGCGGGAGCCGATCTCGAGCGCCAGCGACTTCGTGAAGCCGATCAGCGCGGCCTTCGACGACGCGTAGTTGACCTGGCCGGGGTTGCCCATCAGGCCGACGATCGAGGAGATGTTGATCACGCGGCCCCAACGGGCGCGGATCATCTTCTTCACGATCTCCTGGGTGATGTGGAAGGCGGAGTCGAGATTCGTGCGCAGGACGTTCGTCCAGGCGTCCGGTTTCATGCGGATGAAGAGGTCGTCCTCGGTGATGCCGGCGTTGTTGACCAGGATGTCGATCGGCCGCGCTTTGAGCAGCGCGGAGACTTTCTCGCGCACGTCGGCCGCGGCGATGTCGAGCTCTACGCCGGTGGCGTTGCCGATCTCGCCCGCGATCTGATTCACGCGGTCGACCGAGCGCGCCGCCACCAGGACGTGCGCGCCGGTTTCGCCGAGGCGGCGGGCAATCGCTTCGCCGATGCCGCGCGACGCGCCGGTGACGAGAGCGGTCTTGCCGGTCAAGTCGATCTTCATGCTTTGCTCTTCTCCAGATACGCCTCGAGTGTCTTCACGTCCGACACGCTGACCAGTTCGGCCTCGGGGGCGATCCTCTTGATCATGCCGGTCAGCACGGCACCGGGGCCGATCTCGACGAAGCGGCGGACGCCCATCGCCACCATCTTCTCCACCGACTCCACCCAGCGCACCGGCGAGGCGACCTGACGCAGCAGGGCGTTGCGCACGGCGGTGGCGGTACCGATCGGCGAGGCGTCGACGTTCGAGATCAGCGAGTACCAGAGGTCTTTGAAGTTCGCTTCGTCGAGGATGGGACGCAGGCGCTCTTCCGCCGGCCGCATCAGCTCGCAGTGGAACGGCGCGGAGACCGGCAGCGGGAGGGCTTTGCGGATGCCGCGCGATTTCGCAACGGCGATCGCCCGCTCGATGGCGCTCTTCGTGCCGGCGATGACGACCTGTCCGGGCGCGTTGATGTTCGCGACCGAGAGCACCTCGCCCTCCGCGGCTTCTTCGCAGACGGCGCGCACTTCGTCGACGGTGGGGCCGATCAGCGCGGCCATCCCGCCGGTGCCGACCGGCACCGCCTCCTGCATGAATTTGCCGCGCAGGTGGACGATCTTCGCCGCTTCGGCCGCCGTGAGCCCGCCGACGCTGACGATGGCGCTGTACTCGCCGAGCGAGTGGCCGGCCACGAGGTCGCGCCGCGTCGCGCCGTGCTCCTCGAGCACCGCGTGCAGTGCCGAGGAGACGGCGAGGATGGCCGGCTGCGTGTTCTCGGTCAGCTTCAGCTGGTCTTCAGGACCTTCGAAGCAGAGCCGCGAGATCGAATAGCCGAGGGAGGCGTCGATGTCGTCGAAGACTTTGCGGGCGGCCGGATACTTTTCGGCGACGTCGCGGCCCATACCGGCGAATTGACTGCCCTGCCCGGGAAAGACGAAAGCGGTGTTGTGCTCCATGAGGGGCGCCATCATAAACGAGTCGGTTCCTCGGGTTCCTCGGTTCCTCGGCGAATGGGAGGCTTCTCCCGGAGGAACTCCGAGGAACCGAGGAACTCCGAGGAACTACTCGACCTCTACGGCCAGTCCGCTGCGATGCTCGCGCGTGTGCAGGTCGGAGATCGCTTCGCGGATCTTGGTGTCGATTCGGTTCACGGCGAACTCGCGGGCCACGCGGACGGCGTTCTTGATCGCTTTCGCGTTCGAGCGGCCGTGGCAGACGATGCAGCCGCCGTTGACGCCGAGGAGGGGGGCGCCGCCGTACTCGGAGTAGTCGGTGCGTTTCTTCAGGTCTTCGAACGCCCCTTTGGCGAGCAGCGCACCGATCTTGCGGATCGGGGAGGCGGTGATCCGTTCTTTGATCAGTTTGCTGATCATCTCGGCCAGCGCTTCGGAGGCCTTGAGCACGACGTTGCCGATGAAGCCGTCGCAGACGATGACGTCGGCGTTGCCGTTGTAGACGTCGCGGCCTTCGGCGTTACCGATGAAGTTGAGACCGGTCTCCTTCATCACGCGGAAGGTCTCTTTGGTCAGCTCGTTCCCTTTGCCTTCTTCCTCACCGATGGACAGGAGGCCGACCCGCGGCTGCTCGATGTCGAAGAGCATCTGCGCGTAAAAGTGGCCCATGACCGCGAATTCGCGGAGGTAGGCCGGCTTCGAGTCGACGTTGGCGCCGACGTCGAGGATGATCGTGTAGCCCTTCTTGGCCTGGCTGGGGAGGACGGCCGCGAGCGCGGGGCGGCTGACCCCTTCGATCGTGCCGAGGACCTTGTAGGCGGAGGTCATCGACGCGCCGGTGTGGCCCGCCGAGACCATGGCATCCGCGCGCCCCTCATGGACGAGGTTCGCGCAGACGCGGATGGACGAGTTGCGTTTGCGGCGCAGCGGCGCGAGCGAGTTGTCGGTCATGTCGACCACCTCGCGTGCGTCCTGAATGTCGATGTGCGTCGGCACGGAGCCGGCCATCGCCTTCAGTTGCGCCTGCACGTCCTCTTCCCGGCCGACCAGGGTGATGTCGACCGGATGCTCCTCGATGGCGAGGAGGGCTCCCCGGACGATCTCCACCGGCGCGTGATCGCCCCCCATCGCGTCGAGTGCGATCCGGGAGCGGCGCGCCGTTACTTCAGCGGTCATCGCGAAGGTTTAGAGAACGTCTTTGACCGAGATGACTTCGCGTCCCTTGTAGTGTCCGCACTTCGGGCAGACGCGGTGCGGGAGCTTCGCCTCGTGGCAGTTGGGGCAGGTCGAGAGCGACTTCAGCTTGAGGAAGTCGTGCGCGCGGCGCGAGTGGGTTCTGGCCTTGGAATGGCGCCGTTTAGGATTAGGCATCGTGGACTCCTGTTCTTTTTAGCGATTCAGCTGTTCAGCTACTCAGCTGTTCAGCTTTTTCAGGCCGCCTGAGCGGCTGAGCAGCTGAACGGCTGAACAGCTCTTAGACTTCTTTCTTCTTCAACTGGTCCCCGATCGCCTTCAGCGCGCCCCATCGTTCGTCGACGATCGATGATCCGCACCGGCAGCCTTCCCGGGCTTTGTTCGCACCACATGTCGGGCAAAGCCCGAGACAGCTCTCGTCACACAGCGGCTTCATCGGGATCGAGAGCTGGATCTGTTCGACGGCCAGATCCCGAAGCGGAAAGACCCGCTCCGAGTAAAACTCGACGTCGAGCTCTTCTTTGTCGGTGATCTCGACTTCCTCGGAATCGGGGGAAGTCTCAGGACGAGGGCGGAATCTTACGTGAAACGGCGAAGCGTTGGCAAACGGATAGGCTTCGACGCAACGCGAGCAGTTCAGGTCGGCCGTCACTTTCGACGTCCCCTCGGCCACGTACTCCCCCGCGACGTCGCCCACGCGGACGGTCGCGTCGATCTCGACGGTTCCGCCGCTCTCGAGCTCCGGCCGGTCGAGCTCCGACGGCGGTACATCGAACTTTCCACGGTAGCTCTGCGGCCCGTGCTCGTCGATATCGGTGAAGTCAATGACGTCGTTCATTGGACGAAAACCCCGTAACCCGCTGAGGCGGCGAATCTATTTCGATGTAATCCGCACCCGCAGGACCTCGAAGCCGCCTTCGGCCGAGTCGGCCGCCTCGATGACCTCCGCCTGCGCCAGCGGTCCCATCCAGCGTCGCAAGTCGCGCGCCGAGCGATGGATGCGCGGCGTCCCGTAACGAAGGGCCGGGTTGCTGGCGATTCGATCGAGCGCCGGCAGCAGCCGCTGGGGGTCGATCCGGATCGCCCACCGGTTGGCCGGCCAGGTGGGGGCCACGAACGTATCCTTTATATATAGGCCCAGCGAGGTGCGGTCGAACGAGACCAGGGTCGCCTCCGGCGTCTCCCGCGTTTCACCGACGAGCTCGGCCAGCTCGCGGAGGCGATCGGTCGTGCCGGTGGCCGGCGGCGCGGCAATGACCATCTTCGGCCGCGGGAGCAGCGTGCCGGTGTCGATGTCGTAGATGGCGATCGCCCCGCCGCTGTCGAGCAGCGTCGAGACCTTCGTGCCGAGCAGGCGGTTCAGGTCGCCGACGACGCGGGGCGGAGAGGAAAAGTACGCAGAGAGCAGCGCGCCGCTGGCGAACTTTGTGACCGAGAGCGGCGTGGTGGAGGCGTCGAGCAGCTCCGCGCGGGAGGTGATGACGATCTCCTTCGCGTCGACCGCCAGCATCGAAGCGGCCGGGCGGCCGATCGGCGGAAAACCGTCGCCGGAGCGCCGCGCGGTCTGGAAGACGAGCGCGTCGCCCCGCGGCAGCGTCTCCGCCAGCCGAAGGATCGGCGCGAGCGCCTGCTCCCCCATCCCTGCCGCCGTTCCGGAGCTCATGATCAAGGTGGTGCCGTCCCAGCGCAGATCGTCGGGGCCGCCGAGCATCATGGAGATGCGCACGAAGAAGGCGCGGATGGGATCGAGGCGGATGGCGTAGCTGGTGACCTTCCCCTCTTTCCACGCCACGACGTCGGCGCGGCCGATCATCCAGGGCGACGGCAGGTGGGCCTGCTTGTCGGTCCACTCTTCGACCGGGCCGCGCGTGATCGGATTCGTCAGCAGCTCGGCGTGCAATGCCGCGGCGGTAGGAACGAGCGCGAATGACTCCGCCGATGGGGGGACGCGCGCCAGGAGCTGGCGATGGGGCTTGCTCAGCGGGAGGGCGACGCCCGCGGCTGATTTCGGGGTCGTGGCGACGAGATAGACGCCGATTCCGGCGACGATCAGGCCGAGGACGACCAGAATGAGAATGACTCTGCGCACCTGCTAGTATCCGCGTCCGATGTCGTTGCTCGCGACCACCAGGGTCGTCGCCCACACTCTAAGCCATGCGCTCGGAGATTCGGTACGCCGCGCATGGCGATCGGCGGCACACCGTGAATCGAAGCTGCGCATCGGCGTCGACATCCGCCCGTTCTACGAGCCGCTGACCGGCATCGGCTGGTACCTCCACTATCTACTGCACGAGTGGGCGAAGCGCGACGACGTCGAACTTTACCTCTTCGGCGACGCACGCGTGACCGATCACGGGCCGCGCTTCTTCACGAACCTGCCGTCGAACGCCCAGGTGATCACCTTCGACCTGACCGGCAAGCCGCTGGGGCGCCTCGATCGCCCGCTCACCGCCGCCGCGTACGTCGGCTGGATGGCGCTGCTCCGCTGCGACGTCTACTTTGCGGCGAACTACTTTCTGCCGCGCCTGCACTCGGCGATCGCTAGGCGGCGGGTGATCACCATCCACGATCTGACCTACAAGCGCTTCCCGGAGCTGCTGCAGAAGGAGACGCTCGACAACCTGGAGTCGCAGATGGCGCGCGAGATCACCATCGCAGATGCGATCGTCTGCGTCTCCGACTGCACGCGCCGCGACCTGCTCGCGTTCTACCCGGTCGATCCATCGCGCGTCTTCGCCATCCACTCCGGTCTCGGCACGCCGCCGGAAGCGGAGCCGATGGAGAGCCTGCCCGGCCGCTATCTCCTCTTCGTGAGCACCGTCGAGCCGCGCAAGAACCTCGGGGTGCTCCTCGACGCGTTCGAGCGCCTCCGCGACTCCGGTGCGTACGACGGCTACCTGGTGGTGGTCGGCAAGATCGGCTGGAAGTCGGGCGACATCGCGAAGCGGCTGCGCGGCCGGAAGATCCTGCACCTCGACTACCTGCGCGCCCAGCAGCTCGCGACCGTCTACCAGAACGCGGAGGCGTTCATCTTCCCATCGATCTACGAAGGCTTCGGCTTCCCGCTCCTCGAAGCGATGGCCCACGGCGTGCCGGCCATTGCCGCGCGCTCGTCGTCGCTGCCGGAGGTGGGAGGCGACGCCGCGCTCTACTTTGATCCGTCGGACGTCGCGGCGCTCGAGGGGCATCTGCGCCGCGTGACGTCCGACGCGACGCTGCGCGAGCAGCTCATCGCCCGCGGCCGGGCCCGCGCCGCGGAGTTTCGCTGGGACGTGGCGGCGGAGAAGACGCTGGAGGTGTTGCGGCGTGCGGCGGGACAGTAAGATGGGGGACGGCGTTGTGACGGCGAGCGATGAGTGATGAGCGATGAGCGATGAACCGGGGCGCGACGATCGGGTTCATCGTTCATCGCTCATCGTTCATCGCTCGTCTCATCTCTCCCCGTCCGTCGTCATCGACGGCCGGCCGCTGGTCGGCAATCGCACCGGCATCAGCGTGCACACGGCCGAGATCGCGCGGCGGCTCGGTTCCGTTCCGCTGATCGCCTCGCATGCGGAGATCGCCGATCGTTCGGGGCTGGAGCATTGCTCGTTCCGTGTCGATCGGATGCCGCTGGGGGTGCTGTGGCAGCAGTTGATGTTGCCGCGCATCGACGGGGACGTGCTGTGGGCGCCGCACGGGACGCTGCCGCTGGCGTGGCGGCGGCCTTCGGTGGTGACGGTGCACGACTTTACGTCGCTGACCATGCCGGGGCGGCACCGGCTGAAGACGATTCTCTCGTTCAACCTCTTCGTCGCGCGGAGTCTCGAGCAGGCCTCGCGCATCGCCTGCGTCTCGCGGGCCGTGGCCGATCGGGCGATGCGCAGCTTCGGCGTCGATGCCGCGAAGATCGAGATCGTGCCGAACGGCGTCGACGACTTTTTCTCCCCCGGCGGCGACGAGTCGGATTACGTGCTCTTCACCGGGACGCTCGAGCCGCGGAAGGGGCTCGCAGACCTGCTCGCCGTGTGGCGGACGCTCGTCCCGCGGCCGCGGCTGATCCTCTGCGGCGATGCCGGCTGGGGGACAAAGATCGCGAGCGAGCCGGGACTGGAGATGACCGGCTACGTCACGCGCGAGCGGCTGCGCGAGCTGTATCGCGGCGCGCGCGCCTTCGTCTACCCGTCGCTGTACGAAGGCTTCGGCATCCCGCCGCTCGAAGCGATGGCCTGCGGCGCGCCGGTGATCGCCACGCGCACCGGAGCGATCCCGGAGTTCGCCGGCGACGCGGCGGTGTTGATCGAGCCGGGCGATCGGGTGGCGCTGCGCGCCGCACTCGTGCGCGTGCTGGGGGAGGCGGGAGTGCGGGAGGAGTTGCGCGCTCGCGGACCGGCACGCGCGGCGCTCTACCGGTGGGATCGGAGCGCGGAGTTGATGAACGGCTTGCTGGAGAGCGCGCGATGAGCCATCTGGACTGCGGTGGCAACGCCACCGCTCTCCCATCCGCGGCGGAGCCGCGCCGCCTCCGGCGGCTGTTGATAGCGGTGGCGTTGCCGCCGCAGTCCAGAACGGGAAGGCCATGCGCGTAGGGATCGACGCCCGCAAGATTGCCGATTTCGGCATCGGCACCTACATCCGCGGTCTCCTCGGCGCGCTGGCCGAGATCCGCGAGGACGACCACTACCTCGCCTTCGCGCCAAAGGGCGCGCCGATCCCCCAAGGGATCGAGCACGTGATCGTCGACGCTCCCCACTACTCCGTCCGCGAGCTGGTCACCCTCGGCCGTGCGGCGAACGCCGCGAGCCTCGACCTCTTCCACGCGCCGCACTACGTCGTCCCGTTCACGCGCGTGCCGGTGATCGTCACCATTCACGACCTCATCCACCTCCACCAGCCGCTGCGCAATCCGCTGGCGCGGCTCTACGCGAAGACGATGCTCCGCCGCGCCGTCCGGAAAGCGCGGGTCGTGCTGACGGTCAGCGACGCCGTGCGGCACGAGCTGGAGTCGGAGCTCGGGGCGCGGAACGTCATCGTCACCCCGAACGGCATCGACGCGGAGTTCTTCGCCGATGGGCCGAAGGGGGAGGGGCGCTACTTTCTCTACGCCGGCAACGACAAGCCGCACAAGAACGTCGGCGTGCTGCTCGAGGCGTTCGCGAAGATCCGCGAGCAGGCGCAGGCCTCGCTCGTCCTGACCGGCGCGCGCTTCCGCGGCGGCGAGGGGGTCATCGCCCCCGGCTTCGTCGGCACCGGCGAGCTCGCGGCGCTCTACCGCGGGGCGCTGGCGGTGGTGATGCCGAGCAGCGAGGAAGGCTTCGGACTGCCGGCCGCGGAGGCGATGGCGTGCGGCGCGCCGGTCATCACCTCACGCGCGGCAGCGCTGGTGGAGCTGACCGGCGACGCGGCGCTGCACGTCGATGTGGAGGCGGATGCACTCGCCGAAACGATGTTGCGTGTGGCGCAAAACGCTCCGCTGCGCTCCGAGCTCGCGGCGAACGGGCGGGCTCGCGCGGCGCGATTCACCTGGTCGCGATGCGCCGCGATGACGCGGCATGCCTATCGCACAGCACGATGAAGTGCGCCCGATCCGTGGAACATCGTGGAACAACGGCGTCTTAATTACGATTTTGATAAACAAATACTTGACAATATCGATTTACGATCCTATTTTTCATATTGAAAACACGATGATCGCCACGAACGGTAGAAACAACAGTCCGATTCAAGTGCCGCAGGTCGTCGCCCCCCGTTTCTCCTCTCCCCAAAGGTCTCGAGTTGTCGGAGTACTTCCGGCGAGTTATGCCCAGAAGCGCGACCGTGAGGGTCCCGTACGGCATGAAAGGTGGTGAAGAGAATGGCCACGAAGAAGGCGGCTAAGGGTGGTTCCAAGAAGGCGGCCGGCGGCAGCAGCAAGTCGTCGTCCAAGAAGAAATAACCCGATCATCACCAATTTTTTTGGGGAGTCGTACTGGCGGCGCCGGCATAGGCCGGCGTCGCTTTTTTTTCGTCCTCTCATGGCGAGCGAAGCCGACGCATCAACCAGGGCGCGGCGCCGCTGTCGCTTGAAGCACCACGCCTCGCGCATGCAACGCCAGGCATGGCGGCGCCTTGACTGATCCCTCGACTTTGCTCGGGATAAAGTGAAGCGTGTGAAACTGCTCTCCCCCCGCGGCGCCGCGCTCGGCGCGCTCTCGGCCGCGCTGCTCTCCCTGGTCTGGCTGGCCAGCCCGTCGCTCTTCGGCGCGGAGTGGTGGCTCTTCGATCGCTACTCGGTCCAGCTCGCGAAGGAGCGCCGTCCCGATCCGCGCATCCTCCTCGTCACCGTCAGCGACGCCGCCGCGCGCGCCCTCGCCGACTACGGCCGCCCGCAGGAGTATTCGCGCGAGGTCTACGCGCGCGCCATCGACGAGATGCTTCGCGACGGCGCGAAGGTCGTGGCCCTCGACATCCTCTTCGCCGAAGCGAACGAAGGGGCGCCGGAAGGCGACCGGGCCTTTGCCGAGGCAGTAGCGAACCGGCCGGTGATCCTCGGCGCGCAGACCAACGACCCCTCCGCCCGCACGGTCGCCACGCCGCCGGCCGCCTGGAGTGCGAAGCTCTGGTCGGTCGCGAACGCCAGCACGCAGACCAGCTACACCCTCCTCCCACCGCACGACCCGTTCCGCAACGCCGCCGGCATCGGCACGATGCGCCTCGGTGTCTCGCGCGACTCTGCGAAAGTCCATCGCTACCCGCTCGTCGATCGCGTGGGCGACGGTTACGTGGCCAGCCTCGGACTGGAGACCGCGCGGCTGGTCCTCGCCGCGCCGCGCACCGCGCGCATCGACGACGCCTTCCACTTCGGCAGGCTGCGCGTCCCGATCGATCGCGACCTCGAGCTCCTCCTCCGCTGGAACGGCGCGAAGAAGAATCCGGGAGACCTCAGCTACCCGAACGTCGATCTCGACAAGGTCGTCCTCGCGTCTTTGTTGAGAGAAGAACAGCCCGACCATCCCGACCTCCCGAAGTTCGCGGAGCAGTTCCGCGGAAAGATCGTCCTGATCGGCTACACCGCGGCCGGGCTGCTCGACCTGCGGCCGAATCCTCTCTCCTCCCGCGCGGCCGGCCTCGAGCTGCACGCCAACGCCATCGACAACCTGATCAACGGCGACTTCAATCGCAACGCGAACCGCTGGCTGATGCTCCCGCTGATCCTCATCACGGGTGCCGTCTTCGGAGCGGGGATCGATCGGGCCCGCTCGCAGCTCGTGGCAACGCTGGTGGCAATCGGCGGCATCGCGCTCGTGCTCGCGGCCGGCTACTTCGCGCTGATGCGGGGCCTGGTCGTACCGGCCTTCACCGCCGCCGCGGCGATCGCCCTCGCCTTCATGGTCATCACCGTGGTCAGTTTCGTCGCGGAGCAGAAGCAGACGGCGGTCATCAAGACCACCTTCGGCCGCTACGTCTCGCCGCAGATCCTCGAGCACGTGCTCGCCCATCCGGAGAAGGTGGAGCTGGGGGGCGAGCGGCGGGAGATGACCATCCTCTTCTCCGACATCCGCGGCTTCACGTCGATCTCCGAGGCCTCCGAGCCGGAGGAGGTGGTCGAGATGCTGAACGAATACCTCACCCGGATGGTCGACATCCTCCTGCGGCACGGCGGGACGCTCGACAAGTTCATCGGCGACGCGGTGATGGGCTTCTGGAACGCGCCGGCCACCGACCCCGATCACGCCCGGCACGCGGTGGCCTGCGCGATCGAGATGGTCGAGGAGACGGCCCGGCTGCGCGCGCAGTGGGAGCAGGAGGGGAAGGCCGCCCTGCGCATCGGCATCGGCATCAACACCGGCGACGCGGTGGTCGGCAACATCGGCTCGAAGCGGGTTTTCGGCTACACGGTGATCGGCGACGCGGTGAACCTTGCGTCACGACTGGAGAGCAAGAACAAGGATTACGTGACGGAGATCATCATCAGCGAATTCACTCTGGCGAGAATGGGCAGCGATTTCCCCGCGGTTTACCTCGATGAAGTGAAGGTGAAGGGCAAAGAGAGAGCGGTGAAGATCTACGAGGTGAAAGTCGATGCGTAAGTGGATGGCAGTCGTAGTTCTCTCGACCGCGGCGAGCGCGTTCGCCGCGCCGCAGCCGCTGTTCAACGGCGCGACCGAATCGAAGTGGAAGGTGACGAAGGGGACGGCGGCGGCCGGAACCGTGACGCTGCTGACGAGCGCGACCGGAGTGCGCGGAGAGTTCCGCGGCACCGACGCAAAGGCGCCGGCGATCGTCTTCCTCGGCGGTCAGGGCAAAGTGTGGGTCCGCCAGCCGGGCGGCGACGTCGAGCTCGCCGCGTACAAGGGCGGCTTCGAGCGGACCATCGTCCCGGCGCTGCTCTACGTCGACAGCGTCGCCAAATATAAGAAGGATGACAAAGGCGCCGTCGAGGTGCAGGCCGGCGGCTACACGCTGACGCGCACGTCGCTCGGCACGAGCAAGGCCGACGCGTCAAACTTCGAGATCCGCTCGAAGAAGGGCGCCTCCTCGCGCCTCGCTTCGCTCGGCAGTCTCCTCGGGCCGTCGCAGTCGAACGTCTCCGCGACCGCGGGTGGACGCGGTGCCGGCACGAAGGGGATGAAGCTGGCCGACGGCGGCGACTACGCGGCGGTCGAGGCGGTCGAGAACCGCGACGCGAAGTGGACGAACCTCGAGGAGGCCCTCGCGGCGTTCCAGAAGGAAGGGAAAGTCGGCAAGTCGAGGGAGGACCAGTGATGCGCACGATTCTCATGACCCTCGTGGCGGCCGGCTTTGCGGCCAACGCCCACGCGCAGCTCGGCGGCCTGCTCGACAAGATCGACCGCCATAAGGACAAGGTGAAGAAGGGCGCCAGCGTCGTCACCGCGGCGTCGCGTGAGTTCACCGAGGATGAAGAGGCGGATATCGGCCGGGTCGTGGCCGCGCGGGTGCTCAAGACCTACCCGCTGTCGAAGAACGAGAAACTGCAGCAGTACGTCTCGCTGGTCGGTCACACCATCGCGCAGTACAGCGCGCGGCCGACCCTGGAGTGGCACTTTGCGGTGATCGAGACGCCGGTCGTGAATGCCTTCTCCTGCCCCGGCGGCTACATCTTCGTGACCACCGGCGCGCTGAAGGCCATCCAATCGGAGGCGGAGCTGGCCGGGTTGCTCGGCCACGAGATCGCCCACGCCACGCAGAAGCACATCCTCAAGGAAGTGAAGCGGGCCAACACGATCTCGGCGGGGATGGACCTCGCAAAGACCACCAGCAGCGGTTCGTTCCTCAACGACTCCCTCGGCGAGAAGATCAGCAATCTCGCCTACGAGAAGCTCTTCACCACCGGCCTCTCCCGCCGTGACGAGCAGGAAGCGGATCGCATCGGCGTCGAGATCGCCCAGGCGGCCGGCTACAAGGCCGCGGAGTTCATTCATTTCCTCGAAACGCTCGGCGAGCTGGAAGGCTCGGCGCAGATGAAAGTGCTGACCTCGACCCACCCGAGCGCCGCGGAGCGCATCCCGACCGTGAAGAAGGCGGTCGGCAACGCCACCGACGGCGAGGTGCTGGCCGACCGCTGGAAAGAGTGGGCGTCGAAGTAACGTCGGCGCGCGTGCACGAGGCTGCCGGTCTCGTGCATGCGCGCAACCCGCGGGGTCTTCCGCTCGTAAGTCTCAGTATGAGAACCCTCGTTCTGGCCGCCTCGCTGCTCGTCGCCGGTGCCGCGCTTGCCGATCGCGACGTCACCCACTCGTTCCAGTCGACCGCCGCGCGCGGCCGCGTGCAGCGGGTGGTGATCGACGTGCCGACGGGATCGTTCACGATCCGCAACGGCTCGAGCGACCGGCTGGCAGTGAGCGGCATCGCCTCGCGCGACTACGACGGCGAGAAGGAGCGCGGCTGGGCGCAGAAGGTGGTCAACGACACGTCGGTGGAGATCTACGTGAGCGGCACCGAAGCCATCGTGCGGCGGAAGTTCGGACCGAACGCCGACTCGTTCCGCGCGCGGAAATTCACCGGACTCGATCTGCGCATCGAAGTGCCGGCCGGCGTCGACGTCAAGTTCGAGACGACCGCGGGGGAGATCGACATGAACGGCCAGTACGGCCACGTCGACATCGACCTGCGCGCCGGCGAGGTCGACCTGCGCATGCCGAAGGCGAACGTACGCGAGCTGAAGGCCTCGTGCCGCGTCGGCGAGGTGCGGACGCGCATCGGCGATCAGATCACGACGCGCGAAGGGGTGTTCCCGGGGACGACGTCGTATTTCAACGCGGCGGGACGGAGCATCGTGCGGGTGCACACGACGGCCGGCGAAGTGCGGGTCACGTTGCAGTAGGGTTGGATCTCAGCCACGCCTCCGCTTCTTCGCGCGTCGTGATTTCTCCGCGAATCTGCGCTTCGAGCAGCCGTCGCTTCCGCGCGCCGAGCGCGCGGCCGGGCGGCAGGCCGAGCTCCTCCCCCGTCAGCAGCGCGCGGATGGAGAAGTCCGGCCAGTCGAGTTGTTCGTCCCGACCCAAAGCGCGCAACACCGCCGGCAGCTGCCGCGCGATCGACTCGCCCGCATCGTAGAGCGCGATACGGTCGTGCGTGTCGGTCAGCCGCTGCAGCGCGAGCACCTCGCGCACGAGCCCTTCGCTCCAGCGCCACTGTTCGGCGTAGGCGCGCGGCTCGTTCACCAGCAGCGCGAACGCGCCGGCGAGCGAGACGTCGTCCGCGGCATAGTCGCGAGTGGTGTCGAGAGCCAGCGGTGAGGCGAAGCCGAGCTCGCGGAGCAGCGCAACCGCGCGACGGAAAGCGTTGCTGCCGAGGATGATCGACAGCTCGTACGTGACCCGCTCCGGCGCGACGTTCACGATCGTCTCGGCGCGCGAGCGAATCGCCTCCGCGGTCTCCTCCTCGATGGCGAAGTCGTACCTGATGGCCATGCGCACCGCTTTGAGCAGCCGCAGCGGATCGTCGTCGAAGTTCTTCGCCTGCACCATGCGCACGCGCCGCCGCGCCAGGTCGTCACGGCCGCCGTGTGGATCGAGCAGCTCGCCGCCCGCGACATCGATGGCCATCGCGTTGATCGTGAAATCGCGGCGGGCCAGATCGCGATCGACGTCGCCCCCTTCGATGGCCGCGACGTCGTAGACCCGGTTGCTCTCGACGACCCGGTAGGCCGTCCGGTCGTCGCGCCCGAGGCGAATGGTGCGGGGGCGGATGGCCCGCGCGGCCGCTTCGGCGTCGGGCGCGGCGATGTCGACGTCGAGCGGCTCGCGCCCGAGAAGCAGATCGCGGATCGCCCCGCCGACGATGTAGCAGCCGGGCGGGAGGCGTTTCAGTTTCGGGAAACGCCGCTGAAGCTGATCGTGCAAAGTCATCGGTCACCCTGAGGCCGCAAACGCGCAACCCTCCCCCCCCCCCGTTTGACTCAGGCGACCCTGTTCCGCAACGTCCCGATCCCCTCGATCTCCACCTCCACCACATCCCCGCCATTCAGCGGCCCCACGCCCGACGGCGTGCCGGTGAGGATCACGTCGCCCGGCATGAGGGTCATGATCGAGGAGATGAACTCGACGAGGAACGGCGGGGGGAAGATCATCTGCGAGGTGCGGCCGTCCTGGCGAACTTCGCCGTTGACGCGGGCGGAGATGCGCAGGTCGGAGACGTCGAGGTCCGTTTCGATCGACGGGCCGAGGGGGCAGAAGGTGTCGAAGCCTTTGCCGCGCGTGAATTGCACATCCCTTTTCTGGATGTCGCGGGCGGTGACGTCGTTGGCGCAGGTGAAACCGAGGACGTAATCGCGCCAGCCGGCCTGCTTCACGTTCTTCGCTTCGCGGCCGATGATGATGGCCAGCTCCGCTTCGTGGTCGACGCGGTTCGAAATGGCCGGGCGGACGATGGTGCCCTCGTGCGCGAGGAGGGCGCTGGGCGGCTTGAGGAAGAGGATCGGCTCCGACGGCGCTTCGTTGCCGAGCTCCTTCGCGTGCTCGGCGTAGTTGCGTCCCACGCAAACGATCTTGGTCGGCGGCTGGAAGGTGTCGATCTTCATGCCTCTCCAGTTTATCGCGCGGGATCTTCACGTCGCGCGTGCAATGCAGCGACTTCAACAACCGTCACGTTTCTCTTCCGGGATGTATGATTCCGGCACGAATGGCACAGACGACGTTAATCACTCGCGAACAGATCGATGAGCGCGTTGCGGAGATGGCGCGCCAGATCACCGACGACCTCGCAGGGCAGGAAGTGATCGCCCTCTGCGTCCTGAAAGGGGCGATGTTCTTCTGCGCGGACCTGGTCCGCGAGATGAAGATGGACGTGGCCCTCGACTTCATCCAGATCTCGAGCTACGGCAACAACAAGTACTCCGCGGGCGTGGTGACGATCCTCAAGGAGCCGCAGATGGACATGCGCGGCAAGGCCGTGCTGATCGTCGAGGACATCATCGACAGCGGCCTCTCCATTCGCGAGGTCTACAACTACATCGAGAGCCGCGGCGCCGCGATGGTGAAGACGGCGGCGTTCCTCGACAAGCCGAAGGCGCGCAAGTCGCCGTTCACCCCCGACTACGTCGGCTTCTCGATCGACCCGCAGTTCGTGATCGGCTACGGGCTCGACTTCGCCGAAAAGTACCGGAACGTGCCCGAAGTGCAGGTGCTTTCGGACTAAGCAGAACGCACACACTGCGCCCACGGATGAGGGGAACGACGGGAGGCCTCCGGCGGCCGGGCCGCGGGCCCGGACCCGTTGGTTGGCCTAGCCTCCGCGAGCGCAGCCTCGGATCTCGCGACAGAGAGTCGCGGAGGCTAGGCCAACCAATGGGGGTCCGGGGCCCTGGCCCCGGCCGCCGGAGGCCCCCCGTCGTTCCCTCATCTGTTGGTGAAGTGAGAGCATTCCGCTTAGTTGATCGAGCGATCGATCGTTTCGAGCAGTTCGTCGAGGTCGATCAGCTCGCCGTCTTCCTCGGTGAACGGCCGGTACTGCGCTGCGCCGCGGTGGCCGCGCTCGTGAAGCCACGCATGGATCATCACCACCAGCTTGTCGCAGTCGGACGCGGGGATGCGGTCGTCGTCGCGCGTGATGCAGAAGCCGAAGCGGTAGACGAACGCGTTGCCTTCCTGGCGAAAGCCTCCGCCGATGCCGTACTCCCGCTCTTCGGCCCACGCGGTCATGGCGTCCATCAGCCGCTCGGCCTCGGCGCGGTCGAACGTGAGGGTGGAGCCTCGCTCCACCCTCACTTCAAAGTTCCATTCGTCGAGTGATTCCATCAGAAGGCCGCGCTGACCATGTCTTTGACGATCTGCATTCCGGTGTGCGCCGACTTCAACGTGTGCGGGATCTGCGTCACGAAGTTGCCGTTTTTATCGTACACCGACCAGTGATTGCCGCCCGGCTTGACGGTCAGGCCGAGCTTCTGGGCGAGCGATCGCAACCCCGTGGAACCAGCCCGCCCGCCCGACGTGGCCGCCGATCTCCCCTGTGCGGTGGCGCTGTTCTTGTCGAGCTTCGACATGGCGTGCCACGCGCCGACCGCGGTGGTCGTGCCGCCGTGCGCGGCGATGCCCGCTCCGGTCAGCACCGCCGCCGTAGCCGGCACCTGCGCGCCCGGTACCGCTTCGGCGACGAGACCGGCCGAGGCCTGACCGGTTCCGTAGAGCATCTCCATCAGGCCGGTGCCCATCGCCAGGAGGTCGCCCGCGAGCTGCCCCTGCTGATAGGTGCTGTTGTTCATCTCCACGCGGCCGATGCCGAGGAGGTTGTCCGAGGCCCAGGCGTTGGCCATCCCGCTGAAGAAGAAGTTGCTCCAGGCGAGGAAGTCGTTGAAGCCCTCCCAGTCGAAGTCGTAGGTGAAGGTGAAGCAGCTGATCCCCTCTGTGCCGCGCGGGCATTCATCGAGGCCGCTCGGATCGGTGTACTTGAGGGGATTGTTCCGGGCGTACGAGTAGCGGTTGAACGACTGCGGATTGGCGGCATAGCCGTCGATCGGATCGACGGCCAGGAAGCGGCCCCAGACCGGGCTGTAGTAGCGGGCGTGCATGTAGTCGATGTACTCGACGTTCTCTGAGCCGGTACCGCCGTTGTAGTCGCGCTCATGGCCGGTGAACTTCTTCCGCTCGGCATTTGTGGAGTAGATGGAGCGCTCCTCGCCGAAGGGGAAGAACTTGTGGCGGCTCACCTCGACGCCGCTGGCGTTGGTGATGAGACGAGTGTTGCCGAGGTGATCGAGATGGAAGTGGAAGCTGCCGGACGGCGTGACGGAGGCGAGGACCACCCCGCCGCGATAGAGGTAATCCTTCGCGAACGAGAAGGTCTCGAAGCCGGCCGGGCCGCTGCTGTTGTACTGCCGCAGCACGCGCCGTCCGAGGTCGCGGATGGTCCAGACGCCCGTGCTGTTGGTGGTGTTCTGCGTCCAGATGCGCTCTTCGTCGGCGGTGTAGAAGAAGAGCAGGTCGCCGGTCCAGGTATGGGACGAGCGGATCGCGCCGAGGCCGTCGTAGGTCCAGGTGGTCGAGCCGTTGTTCCAGACCGTCATGTTGCCGGCTTCGTCGTACTGCGTCGGCCAGGGGGAGCTCATGCGGTTGGCCGACGAGTTGATGTACCAGATGTTGTCGGTCTCCGCGCCGCCGTTCATGGAGGTGTATTTGTTGGTCTGGTTGCCGTAAGCGTCGTAGGCGAAGCGGTGCTTGAACTGGTTGGTGGCGCTGACGTAGTCGCTGGTCCCCTCTTTGATGCGGTTGATGCCGTCGTAGAGGAAGTAGTCGCTGCCCATCTTCTTGATGTTGCCGACGCCGTCGTACTGATAGATGCCGGTCGACCACATGGCCGGATTGGTCCCGTACTGCGCGGTGAAGGACCGCGGCCGCTGCATGTAATTCGGATCGAGAGCCTCGATCGACTTCATGCCGTTGCTGTGGGTGATGGTGTTGGGCATGGCGTTGTCGTGATAGGTCAGTGAGCCCCAGGTCACGCCCGACTGCCACACGGAGGTGAGCATGTTGTTGGCGTAGGAGAAGTTGAGCGTGCGCGCCCAGCTCGTGTCGGCGGAGTTGCAGCCGGCCGGAGCGGTGCAGTCCGGATAGGTGACGGAGGTCGGCAGTCCCTGATCCTGATAGCTGAACTGCACGTTGAACTTTTTGTCGCTCGCGCCGGTGCAGGCGGAGCTGCCGATGCAGGTGTCGCGGCGCGAGACCATTCCTTCGCGGCCGCTGTAGGTGTAGGTCTCGGTGACCACCACGTCGTTGGCGAGGCGGTCATGATTGTGGCGTTTGGCCTGCCACACCTTTCCTTTGCCCCAGCCGGTGGCCGAGTCGTAGCTGATCTCCTTGAGGATCTTCGTCACCGGCGCGGCGGGATCGGGCGTCTGCCGCACTTCGGTCAGGCGTTCCGCGCGATCGAAGGCGTAGGTGAGATCGAACGTGCCGTAGGTCGTCCCTTCGAGCTTGCGCACGCGATGGCCGCGCGCGTCGTAGGTGTACGAGAGGGTGCCGTTGCCGTGGAGGCCACGCTCCGGCGCCTGCTCGGAGGTCAGAAGGCCGCGCCGGTCGTAGTTGTAGAGGCGGGTCTGGCCGCAGGTCGTGCCGCTGGCGTTGTGGCAGACTTTGGCGATCTTCCCCATCCAGTTGTAGGTGTAGTCGGTGAGGATGCCGCCGGTGGTCGGGCCATCGGGGCGCTCCACGACGCGCCAGAGCCTCCCCTGCCGGTCGTAGAACTGCGTCGACTGCTGCGCGCTCTCGATCGGATTGCCGAACGAGTCCTTCGAGGTGGCGACGTTGAAATACGTATTGATGACCCGCACGCCGAGATAGCTGTAGCTGCGCGCGTGCGCGCTGCCGTCGGGCGGCAGGACGTTCGTCACCCGGCCGTACAGGTCGTACGTGTAGACGGTCTTGTTGGACGGCGAGGCGGTGTTCATCCACTCCGAGACGCTCGCCTGCCGGCCGTTGTGGTCGTAGAGCATCTCGCGCGTGCTGTTGGCGCCGTTCGGCAGCATGGTCTGCTCTCGCCAGAGGCGGCCATGCCCGTCGTACGTGTAGGTACTGAGGGTGAGGTCGAACGCGCCGCCGTCCATCCACTCGCGCACGTTCACCTTTGCCGGCGAAGTCGCGCCGGTGGCGTTGACGTAGTCGTACGAGGTGGAGCCGACGCGCGTCGCGCCGCTGGTGTAGACCGGTTGCGTATAGGTCAGCCGTCCCGACGTGTCGTAGTACTGCTGCGTCGCCAGATCGGCCGTGTCGTATACGCGCTTGATCAGACCGGTCGACTGGTCGATCTCGTTGCGCATGGAGAAGAATGGCACCGGATTGCCGGCCGCATCGGCATAGCGCGCCGTGGCGTGCGTGCCGTAGCTGTAGGTGTGGTCGATGCGGTAGCTGTACTGATCGTGGGCCGGCAGCGCCATGGTGCAGAGTGAGGAGGTGGAGACGGTCTGCTTGTCGCCGCCAAAGTACTCCTCCCGTCCGATGTTGCCGTTGGCGTCGGGGGTGAGGACGGCCACGAGGTCGTTCACGCCGGCGCTCGTGCCGGCGAGGTTGCGCTTGCGGTGGAGGAAGCCGTTGCGCGGGTCGAAGCAGGTGTTCGTCTTCGCCTGCACGCCTCCCTCCAGAACGTAGTAGTCGGAGAAGGTGCCGAGCACCCACGAGTCGGCGGCATTGAGCATCGTGTAGCCACTCTGCCGGTTGCCGCTGCTGTCGAGGATGTAATTGCCGGTGGAGGAGCCGCTCCAGGTCGAGGAGCTCCAGTTGCGGGTGTTGCCGTTGTAGTTGGTCCAGACCTCTTTGACGTCACCGACGCCGAAGTTGCCGCCGCTGCGGATCAGGCGATAGTGCCCGAGGCCGTCGTAGCTGTAGCGGTCGACGTCGGCGTACGTGCTGCCGTCGCTGACGTACAGGGTGCGGCTCGAGACCATGCGGCGATTCCGGTCGCGGTAGCACGGATAGTCGAGCAGACAGTTCGAGACCATGTCCATCTCGAACTTGACGTAGCTGGCGCGATCGGCGGTCGTCGAGCAGGTGCCGGCGTTGACGTCGCAGTCGAACGTCTCGGCCGAGAGGTAACGCCCCATCGTCGAGCCGTCGGGATTCGGCACCGGGGCTGCCTTCGCCGCGGAGGTGAACGGCAGGCCGAATGAGGCTCCCCAGCCGGAGACGTAGTAGTTGTTGGTCTTCCAGTCGGCCTGCCATGTGCCGTCCGAGGGGCGCTTGGCAAAGACCGTGACCGTGGTCAGGCCGCCCGCAACGTTGTAGGTCTGGCGGGAGATCTGGTTGCCGGCCAGGTCGTACGTCCGCCGCTCGCTGACGCCGATCGAGTCGACGGTGGTGGCGGCGTAGGTGTAGCGCTGGTGGCTCCACTCGATGCGGCCGAGGGTCGGCAGCGTGGCGCGCCACATCGTGCCGGACGTGTTGCTGCAGGCGGTGGTCGGCTGCTCGTACTCGAACGCCCACGACTCGCCGCTCGGCAGGGCGATGCTGCTGAGGAAGCCGACCGTGGCGCTGGCCGTGGTGTCGGTCGTGTTCTCGCACGGACGCTTGATGGAGTTGCTGACGTACGAGAGATCGTAGGTCGCGACGGCGCCGTTGAACGCGGCCAGCTCCACCTTGTCGACCAGCGGCGTGGTGGTGGTGCCGGTGACGCTCAGCTGAAAGCGCACCCAGTGCGTGCGGCCGTGGCTGTCGGTGATCTTCCAGTCGTCGACGCCGAGCGCGTTCGGGACGTACTCGAAGCGGACGTAGTTCGTGGCCGGGACACCGACCCAGTCGGCGTTGGAGAAGGTGTTGTAGATGTAGTCCAGCCGCCACTGCGTCGAACCGGTGGAGGTGGTGTACTGCACGTAGCGGTGACGCTCGCCGTTCGGGTACTCGATGATCCGGACGGTGGTGAACGGCTCTTTCATCCGCAGGAACGAGCCGTCGCGTGTGTAGCGCGTGCCGGTGACGACCGGGTCGCAGTTGGTGGTAACGGTCGACGAGCACTTCGGATCGTGCAGCGTGTCGTAGAAAAAGTGCTCGCTGCCGTCGGGCGTTTCATAGCGCCACATCGAGGCCGCCGTGCCGGCCTGCGCCGTCGAGGAGGCGGCGGTCAGACGGCCGAAGCTCATCCGCCATCCCATCCCGACGTTGTCGCGCTGCGGGAAGTAACGGATGCGGCAGTTGACCGTGCAAACCTCCTCCTCTTCCCACACCTGTCCGGAGTGATAGAGGGCGAAGGAGTAACTGAGGCCGGCGCCGAGCGGATAGCTCTTGCCGATCGGCACGTTGGCGATGAGATTTCCGTTGAAGAGGTTGACCGTATCGAAGCCGTTGAAGTCGTACGCGAGCTCCGGCCGAAAGCCGCGCTCCGCGGCGGGATGCTGCTGCGCGAATGCGGCCGCGCAGACGACGATCGAGAGAAGGAGGAGAAGGATCCGGCGCATGTTCGGCTCTCCTTACTTGCCGTTGCCGTTGCCGTTGCCGTTGCCGAGGCGAAGGTCGAGAACAGCGAGGGTCTGGGGATCGACCGCCACCAGGACGTCGCCCGCCCGCAGCTCGTGCGGTGCCGACGGCGAGTCGCTGATGGCCTGCATCCGCTCGAGCGTCAGCGTGACTTTGCCGTCATCCGCAAAGTCGCCGTCATCGAGGCCGCTGTCGTCGGTGGTGAGCGTCCACGCGCCGCTGCCGGGACGCACCAGGAACCACGCCAGGTATTCGTGCTCCCGCGCGATCTTGCGGAGCTGTCCCGGCGCGAGCTGCTCCGCGGTGCGCTTCACCAGCTCCGGCACCGGAGAGCCGACCGCGACCTGGCCGCTGCTCACATCGACCGCGATCCAGATCGACGCGTCGGCGACCTCGGTCGCATACCGCGTCACTCCATCGCGATCGTCATCGGCGATCACGCTGGCGTGCGTGGAGATGCGCCGCTGATACGGCGCCGGATCGTGCGAGATCGCGAAGACGGCCGCCTTCGCGCCCGGCGTGATCTGCGAGGCCACCACCTCGCGCTCTTGAAAGGAGAGGACCGGCTGGGCAAGAAGAGGAAAACCGGCCAGCATGGCCACAACGAGAGACAGAACTGCACGTGAATGCATGAACGCTCCTCGGAGGATTGGAATGTGTTGCTGATCTCCGAGGACGCAGGAGGGGGCGAGATATTACCGGGGCGCAGCGCATCGTGTGGTGTGGGCTTCCAGCCCACACCCGTTCCCTGCAGACCAGGGGGTGGCTTGGAAGCCCACACACACGCATCGCCTCACATTTCCGCCATGGCCGCCTCCGCATCAGCCATGATCACGAGCTCGAGCAGCTCCTCCGCGGCCAGCACGCGATCGACGTCGATGACCAGGACGAGCTTTCCCGCGACGCGTCCCAGACCCACCAGGTAATCGACCCGCACGCTCGCGCCGAACCGGGGAGGCGGAATGACGTCGTGCTCGGCCAGCTCGACGACCTGGCTGACCGAGTCGACCATGATCCCGACCACCGTCGACTGTTCGGCCACGGCGGTCTCCACGAGCACGATGCAGCTGCGCGGGCTGACGCGGCTGGCCGGCTGGCCGAACTTCGTGGCCAGGTCGATCACCGGCACGACGCTGCCGCGCAGATTGATCACACCGCGGATGTAGGCGGGAGTCGACGGCACACGGGTCACGCCGCCGAACTCGATGATCTCCTTCACCCGCAGCACGCTGAGCGCGTACTCCTCCGCACCGACCGCGAAGCTGAGGTACTGCTGTCCATCCAGAGAGGAAACGTTCATCGTCGCCTCCCGGTCAGAACCGCTCGAAGTCGCGCGTGTCGGGGCGCTGCCAGTGGTGGTCGCGGCCGTTGCCGCCGCTGGCCGCCGTTGCGGGGCGCGCGACGATCGGCAGACGTGCCGAAGGATCGGGAACGACCGGCGCGCTCCGGCGCGGCGCGGTCTCCTGCCATCCGGCCACGCGGAAGAAGCTCATCAGCTGCTGCAGCGCCTCGGCCTGCGACGCCAGTTCCTCGGCGGTCGATGCCAGCTCCTCGGTGGCCGAGGCATTGCGCTGCGTGACCTGATCGACCTGCACCATGGCGCGGTTGATCTGCATGACGCCCGCGGACTGCTCGCTGCACGAGGCGGCGACTTCCTGGACGAGATCGGCCGTCTTGCGGATGGCCGGCACCAGCGAGACGAGCAGCTCGCCCGACCGCCCCGCCACTTTCACGCTGGTCGAGGCGAGATCGCCGATCTCCTTCGCCGCGCTCTGACTGCGCTCCGCGAGGCGCCGCACTTCGGTCGCCACCACGGCAAAGCCGCGGCCATGCTCGCCCGCGCGCGCCGCTTCGATCGCGGCATTCAGCGCGAGGAGGTTGGTCTGATAGGCGATCTCCTCGATCACCGAGATCCTGCTGGCGATCTCTCCCATCGCCTTGACCGTGTCGCCGACCGCGCTGCCGCTCTCGCCGGCATCGGCCGCGCCCTTGACGGCCATCTGCTCCATCTGGCGGCTGTTGTCGGCGTTCTGTGCGATCGAGGCGCTGACCTGCTCGAGGCTGGAGGTCGTTTCCTCGACCGAGGCGGCCTGCTCGCTGGTGCCCTGCGAGAGCGTCTGCGAGGTCGCCGAGACCTGGGCGGCCGCGGAGGCGAGTGCTGCCGCTCCGCTGCGCACTTCGCCGATCACCGAGGTGAGCTTGCTGGTCATGGCCGCCAGCGCGTGACCGAGCGCATCGCGATCCGACCGGATCGGAACGGTGACGGTGAGGTCGCCCCCCGCGATCGAGCTCGCCGCGGCGACCGTCTGCCGGGTCGAATCGACCATCTCTTTCATGGCCTTGAGCAGCATCCCGGTCTCGTCGCCGCGATCGCTCTCGATCTGCACGTCGACGTCACCGACCGCGATGCGGCGTGCCGCCCCGACGGTGAGATTCAGCGGCTGCACGATTCCGCGGATGATCATGCCGCCGAACAGCATCGCCAGGAGCACACCGACGATGATGCTGAAGATGGCCGTCGTGCGGATGGTCTGGAAGCGCGCGGTGGCGGCGTCGTGCTCGAGCTTCGCCACGACCAGCTGGACGTCGACCAGCCGGCTGAAGATCGAGCTGACCGGATCGATGGCGTTGTAGAGGTCTTCCACCGCGTACTTGGCGAGCGCGTCGGCGTCGCGGCGGCGGACGATGTCCCGCAGCTTCTCCACCGAGCGGTCCGCATCCTCCATCAGCGGCTTGGCCTCGCCGACGAGCTTCGTCTCTTCGTCCACCAGCTGCGTGGCGAGAAAGGCCGTCCAGTTCTGCGCGATCACACGAGTGGCCTCGGCGACGTTCCGCTCCGCCTCCGGCCAGGCGATGCTGCCGTTACGCAGCTTGTGCGTGGTGTCGACGATGTTCACCGCGTACATGTCGGCGATCGTCTTGAGCTCCTTGAGAGGAACGACGCGGTCGGCATAGACGGTGGCCAGGCCGCGGTTGGTCGCATCCATCCCCCACAGCCCAAGGCCACCGACGGCGATGAGAAGCACGGAGAGAAATCCGATGAGGATGAAGAGGCGCGTACCGATGCGAAGGTTGTTGAACACGTGGTCGTTTCTCCGTTTTCAGGTGAGTCTATTTTTGAGGATCACGGCGAGCGGCGATGCGTCTGATCATGGATCTCCTGACACGAGAGAAACATCGCGGACTCGTCGCCGACGATCGGGTTCTGCCGTGCGCATTTCGGGTGGCTCGCTGGACCGATGCCGGTGCGGCCTATCGCAACCGTGGTGCCACGCGGAAACGCGTTGGCCGCAGAGAGGAAAGGGGACTGAGAGCGCGGCGGAGAGTCTGAAGAGCCGGACTGGAGTCCCGGAAGCTGGACTCACTCTTTGCTGTAGTTCTTCAGCTTCTGGTAGAGCGTGCTGCGGGCGATGCCGAGGCGGGCGGCGGCGCGATCGACGTCCCCCCCTTCCTCACCGACGATGCGCTGGACGTGCGCGCGCTCGGCGTCGGCCAGGGTGTCGCCGCCGGCCTCGCGCGAGGCAAAGTCGAAGCGGAGATCGGCCGCGGAGATGACCGGGCCGTCCGCCAGGATCAGCGCACGCTCGATGACGTTCCGCAGCTCGCGCACGTTTCCCGGCCAGGCGTACCGCGACAACGCCTCGAGCGCGCTCGCGTCGAGGGTCGCCTCGGTCAGGGCCATGTCCGCCGCCAGCGCGCGGAGGAAATGCGTGGCCAGCTGCGGAATGTCCTCGCGCCGCGCGCGCAGCGGCGGGATGGCGATGCGCATCGTGCTGATGCGGAAATAGAGGTCGCTGCGGAACTTCTCCTGCCGTGCCAGCTCGGCCAGGTTGCGGTGCGTCGCCGCGATGAGGCGGACGTCGCAGGTGCGGTCGCGCAGATCGCCGACGCGGCGGAACTTCTGCTCCTCGACCGCCTTGAGCAGCTTGGCCTGCAGGGCCAGGTCCATGTCGCCGATCTCGTCGAGGAAGAGCGTCCCGCCGTCGGCCACCTCGAACAGCCCCTGCTTCGCCGCCACCGCGCCGGTGAACGCCCCCCGCTCGTGGCCGAACAGCTCGGAGTCGATCAGCTCGCGCGCGAACGCGGCGCAGTTCAACTCGACGATCGGATCGTCGGCTCGCGGCCCGGAGCGGTGCAGCCACTGCGCGAGCACCCCCTTGCCGCTTCCGGTCTCCCCCTCGATCAGCACCGCGCGGTCGGTGGCGGCCAGACGCTCCGCGTCGCGCTGCAGACGGGCCATGACCTCACTCTTTCCGATGAACGGATCGACCGTCTGCGCGCCGGCCCGGCTCCGCGAGGCGGCGTCGCGCTTGGCCACTTTGCGCGACGTGAGCAGGCGCCGGATCATGACCTCGAGCGCGCTCAGGTCGACCGGTTTGGTGAGGAACTGATCGGCCCCCGCCTTGATGGCCTTCACCGCCAGATCGATCGAGGCGTGGCCGGTGAGGATGATGATCGGCAGATCGGGATGCAGCGCCTTCACTTCCGGCACCACGTCGAGGGAGAAGCCGTCCGGCAGGCGGTAATCGAGCACGATCGCATCGGGCCGTTCGACGCGCAGCACCGCGCGCAACCCGGCCAGATCTTCGATGCCATGCACGTCCAGCCCGTGCGCGTCGAGGTAGTCGCCGACCGCCATGCGGATCACCGCCTCGTCATCGCACAGCAGCACACGCGGGCGTTTCAGCATGCCTCCGCCTGCATCGCGCCACCTGCCGCAAGGACGATGACGATACCGCCGGGATCGATCGCAATCATCACGTTGGAGTCGGGGCGAGCAGTGTAGCCCACGTCCTCCCCCGTTGTGTGTTTTCGGAAACAGGGTGTGGTCAGCACGTGAGTTGCCTGCCCAAACTAAGCAGAACGCACGCACTTCACCCACGGATGAGGAGACGACGAGGGGCCTCCGGAGGCCCCCGGTCGTTCCCTGATCTGTGGGTGAAGTAAGAGCATCCTGCTTAGCAAATGAGTTGGCCGGTGATGACCGACGGGGGGAGTGGCTTGACGACCCGACGCACCGTTGCGATGCCCTGTCCCACGCGTGGGTCGAGACCGTCATTGCGAACGTGATGGAACGGCATCTTCGAAGTGATGTGCCGGCATCTTCGAAGTGATGCGTCGTCATCTTCAACCTGATGCTTCATCACGCGCGATCTGACGTGAAGGCACGAACGATGCGATCGATTCGCTCTCGCTCGTGTGACGCCGCCCATGCGGGTTGTGCCGCATCGTCATGACGATGGATCGAGTGGCCAGTCGGGACGTGACAGCTCTTCACCCTGCACGTGGAGGGTCATCATTTTCGAAATGCCGGGTCGTCATCTTTGAAATGCAAAATCGTCACATGCGACGTGGAGAGGCACCAGATGCGACGTGACGAAGCGCCAGAAGGGTGATGAAGAGTCGTCACTTTCGAAATGAAGGGTCGTCATTTTCGAGATGAAGAGTCGGCAGATGCGACATGACGAGTCATCACATTCGGGGTGAAGGGTCGTCACTGTTGAAAGGACGGTTCATCATTTTGGAAATGACGTTCGCCCGTGTGGCGTGTTCAGAGCGGTGGCGCTGCCACCGCGATCCTAGATTGGAGCCAGGCCAGCGTTTCGTGCATGGTCCGCTCCCACCCTTCGGCGGACATGAGGTGCTCTTCGCCCGGGAGCTCGAGGTAGCGGTGTTGGCCGCGGCGGTGGGCGTGGAAGGCGCGGGCGGTGTCGGGGGGGACGTTGACGTCGCGCCCGGCGGTGATGGAGAGGAGGGCCACGTGGTCGGGGATGGGCCAGAGCGGCTCGCCGAGGATCGCGACGGCGGTGCGAATGCGCGGGTCGAGGGCGGCGGCGCGGTAGACGACGAAGGCGCCCATCGAGACGCCGGCCAGTGCGGCCGGTCCGAAGCGGTCGAGCAGGCGGGAGACGTCGTGGGCGGTCTCTTCGACGTACTCCAGCATCGCGGCGCGCGCCTGGTCGCGAGGGGCGGCCTGTTTGACGGCGAGCTCGGGATCGCGGCGCTGGCCGTGGCCGGCAGCATCGACACCGACGGCAAGAAAGCCGGCGTTTGCGAGGCGGGTCAGCTCGGGGCGGTGCGTTTCCTTATCGACGCCAGGGCCGAAGCCGTGGAACCAGAAGACCGTTCCGCGCGGCTCGCGCTCCGGCGCGACTATCAACGTAGGGATCTCCATCAGCGCAGGACGGCGCGTGCTTCCGGCAGGATCAGCTCCGTCCAGGCGCGGTACTGCTTCGCGCTCGGATGCAGCTTGTCGCCGGCCACGAGCGCGGGATCACCACCGCGCGAGACCGGCGTCACGTCGACGTAGCGCGCGCCGGCGCGTGCCGCTTCTTCGCGGTTGACGGCGTTATAACGGTCGATCTCGGCGGCGATCTTTGCGCGGTCGCGCGTTTCGGCGAAGGGGGTGACGCCCCAGTCGGGGATGGAGACGACGATCACGTGCTTCGCCTCACCCCCGGCGAAGCCGATGGCCCGCTGCAGCAGGGCGGCGAATTCGCGGCGGTACTCTTCGGCGTCGCGGCCTCGGTATTGGTTGTTGACGCCGATCAGCAGCGTGACCAGGTCGAACGGTCCCTGCGGATCGGCGGCTTCGATGGCAGCATTCAGCTCGTCGGTGGTCCAGCCGGTCTTGGCGATGATCCGCGGCGGTGCGATGCCGAGGGCGCTGGCGAGCTGGTTCGGCCAGCGCTCCGATTCCGCGACGCTCTCGCCGATGGTGTACGAATCGCCGAGGGCCAGGTAGCGCGACGGCGCGGCGGTGGGAGTGGTGCAGGCGGTGGTGAGCATCAGAGTGAGAAGCAGCAGCGCGCGCATGGTGCCATGATACTCAGCGCGGCCTCGGCTCATCGCGAGCTCGGCTCATCTGGAGAATGCCAGCTTGGAGTAGCCGAGCGAATCGCCGACGCGCAGCAGCGCCTTCGCGGTGTATCTCCCCTTCGGCAGGGCGAGCTGTACGGAGAGCATGCCGTGCTTCGGTGCGTTGGCCGGCACTTCGACGGTGCGCTCGTAAAAGTCGACCACCGTCCCTTCGTTGTCGACGATGTAGAGCAGCACTTCCGCTTTGCCGGGGCCGCCGAGCTGCGCGGCGATGTCCTGCAGCGGCAGGCGGATGATCAGCGAGCCGCCCATGGCGTCGATGCGCGCCGGGACGCCGCTCTGCGGGACGTCGTTGAGGATGATGTCGGCGAGGTACATGCCGTTGGTGACGTCGGGCACGCGCGGCGTGTTGGAGAAGCCGCGCCGGTAGCGGACGCTCGCACCCGGCACGTCTTTCAGTTTCACCGCCAGCTTGCGATAGCCGCGGCGCGATGCATTGGGGCGGAAGCCGAGCAGGTAGCCGGTGCCCTGTTCGTGGATGAGATCCACCAGTGCGGCGCCGAGGTCGTTGCGATGGCGAATCACCCGCCCGCCGGTGCCGGAGGCGAGCAGATGCAGCGCGTCGTTCGCCAGCGCATCGGCGGCGACGCGCAGGCCGTCGGTATCGACCGCGTGCAGGAAGATCCCGGCCGAGTGATAGCGCTGGTACATCTGATCGAGCAGTTGAATGAGGCGCGGACTGGCCATCGGCGGGCGGTTGCCGCGGTTGCGTCCGAGGTCGTGCACCGTCGCTGCGCTGAAGCCGGGCGAGAGGACGATCACGTGCTTGGTCCCCTTCAGCAGCGCCAGGCGCTCGGCGACCGAGGCCAGCTCGGTGATCTCCTGCTCCACCTGCCGTGCCTCGTAGGTGCGGATCGTGTCGGTCTTGCCCGGCGCGTTGAAAAAGATGTCGGAGGGAAACTGCGGCTCCGGCGCGGTCATGAACGACGGCGGCGGCGAAACGATCAGGCCGAGCGGATCGCGCGCCGGGGAGAATCCGAGACCGATGATGGCGTCGTGCGTGCCGTGGCGGTCGTCGGTGAACGGCAGGACGTAATCGAGGCCACGCCGCGCGGAGAAGGTGGCCACCGAGAAGAGATCGCCCTCCCCCGCTTTGCTCAGCAGCTCCAGCGCCGCGGCCTGCGCGCGCCTGATGGCGCCGGGGTGGGAGAAGGCGAGATCGAAGAAGAGGAGGAAGAGGCGCCGCTCGCGGATCGGCACCACCGTGGAGGCGTCGGCCTCGTCGATGACGTCGAAGTATTCGACCGGCTGCCGCTTCCCGTCGACGAACAGCTCGAAGTGCTCGCGGCGGAGGCCGGTCACCGGCCGGCCGTTGCGCTCGACGTAGACCGGCACGTCGACGACCTCGACGGTGATGCTCTCGTAATGCTGTGCGCTGAGCGCGGGGGCAGCGGTCAGGAGGAGGGCGATGAGGAGGCGGCGGAGCGAGATCACGGGCGTTCCGCCGATTGTACGGCTTCAGCGTGCGTAGCCGGTGAGCAGCATTACGGCAAGGATCGCCCCGAGCACGTACCGGTAGTAGATGAAGATGTGGGTGGTGTGCGTGCGGAGGTAGCGCAGGAGGAAGTAGATCGAGGCCCAGCCGGAGATGAACGCCACCACGATGCCGACCAGGATCGGCGTCGTGCCGATGGCGGTCAGCTCGTCCTTCGCGTCGAACATCTGGAAGACCCCCGCCGCGGTGATGGCCGGGATGGACATGACGAACGAGAAGCGGGCCGCGTAGTCGTGCGGCACGCGGCGGAAGAGCGCGGTCATGAGCGTCGAGCCGCTGCGCGATGAGCCGGGGATCAGCGCGATGCACTGCCCCGCGCCGATGATCCAGGCGTCTTTGGCGTTGAAGTCTTCGCGGTCGCGGAAGCCGCGCCGCTTCGCATACGCCTCCGCCACCTGCATGAGGATGGCGATGAAGATCAGCTGGAAGGTGACCACCCAGGTGCTTCGGAAGACCCCTTCGATCTGATCCTTGAGCAGCACGCCGACGATGACGATGGGGATGGTGGCGAAGATGACGAACCACGCCTCGCGTGAGTCGGGATCGGCGAAGAGCCGCCGCGTGGCCAGCCCGCGAAAGAAGCCGACCAGCAGCCGGACGATGTCGCGGAAGAAGTAGATGATCACCGCCAGGATGGTCCCGAACTGGATGACCGCCGAAACGGCCGCACCGGGATCTCCCCAGCCGAGCAGCTCCGGGACGATCTTCAGATGTCCGGTCGAGGAGATGGGGATGAATTCGGTCAACCCCTGCACGAGGCCGAGCACGATGGCTTCAACTATCGACATTGGTTCGTTCGGCCTCGGGTTGAGGATTGGAGGATTGAGGATTGAGGAAGGCTCCGCTTCGCCGTGCTCGTCGCCCTCACGTCTCCCCCTTCCTCAATCCTCAATCCATCAATCCTCAATCCGGCCGCCGCGCCTACATCTCCCAAATGACGGGAAGGATCAGCGGCCGCCGCCCCATGTTCTTCCGGAAGTAGCGTTTCAGCGCCGCGCGCATCTTCTCCTGCAGCAGGTCGGAGTCGCGGAGCTCATCGCCCGGACTTTCGGTAAACATGCCAACCAGCATGTTGCGCACTTCGTCGAGCATGTCCTGGCTGGCGTCGACGTGGACCAGGCCGCGGGTGATGATCTCGGGATCGCGAATGAGCCGGGCGTTGCTGTCGACCGCCACCACCACGATCACGAAGCCGTCCTCGGCCAGGTGCTGGCGATCGCGCACGACCACCTCCGGCACCTCTTCGGCCTCGCCGTCGATGAACACTTTGCCCTGCGGCACGCGCTCTTCGAGGACGCGGATCTCGATGCCGTCGAGCTCCGCCACCTGGCCGTTGGTGATGACCACGCCGTGCGGCACGCCGACGCTCTCCGCGAGGCGGGCGTGGTGGATCAGGTGCCGCAGCGTGCCGTGCATCGGGATGAAGAACTTCGGCCGGGTGAGGTTGAGCATCAGCTTCAGCTCTTCCTGACAGGCGTGGCCGGAGACGTGGATGTCGCCGTACTCGTGGTGCACGACCTCCGCGCCGCGGCGGTAGAGGTTGTCGATCACGTGCGAGACCGCCCGCTCGTTGCCGGGGATGGTGCGGGCGGAGATGATCACCACGTCGCCGTCTTCGATGGAGAGCTGTTTGTGCTCGCCGATGGCCATGCGGGAGAGGGCCGACGACGGCTCTCCCTGCGTGCCGGTGGTGAGGATGACCAGGTCGCGCGGCTGGTAGTCGGTGGAGCTGGCCCGCACCTCGCGCGGGAAGCGGAGATAGCCGAGCCGCTCCGCGGTCTCCACGTTGTCGACCAGCGAGCGGCCGATCAGCACCACCTTGCGGCGGTGCTTGCGGGCCACGTCGATGACCTGCTGCACGCGGTGGATGTGCGAGGCGAAGGTGGTGACGATCACCCGCCCGCGGGTGTTGGCGAAGATGTCGCTCAAGGCGCCGCCGACCACCTTCTCCGACGGGCAGTGGCCGGGGACGAGCGCATTCGTCGAATCGCTGACCAGCAGCAGGACGCCTTCTTCGCCGTAGTGAGCGAAGCGGGCCATGTCGGTCGGCTTCGCGTCGATCGGGGTGTGATCGATCTTGAAGTCGCCGGTGTGGATGATCGTGCCGGCCGGGGTGGTGATGGCGTAGCCGAGGGCGTCGACGATCGAGTGCGTGACGCGGATGGCCTCCACGCGAAAGGCGCCCACCTCCACGACGTCGCGCGGCTGGATCGGCCGGAGCTCGTAATCCTTGATCCCGAATTCTTCGAACTTGTCCTCGACGAAGCCGAGGGCCAGCGGCATGCCGTAGATCGGCAGCGGCAGGCGCTCCACGAGGAACGGCACCGCGCCGATGTGGTCCTCGTGACCGTGCGTGAGGAAGACCGCCTTCACCTTCGAGGCGTTCTCGAAGAGGTAGGTCATGTCGGGGATGATCACGTCGACCCCGAGCGTCGCCGAGTCGGGAAACATCATCCCGCAGTCGACGAGGATGGCTTCGTCGCCATACTCGTAGACCATCAGGTTCATGCCGATTTCTCCGAGTCCTCCCAGGGGGATGACTCGGAGAATCGGGATTGAGGATTGAGGATTGAGGATTGAGGAAGGCTGCGCTTCGCCGTGCTCGTCGCTCATCGCGTCACGTCTCCCACTTCCTCAATCCTCAATCCTCCGAGTGGGATGACTCGGAGAATCGGGATTGAGGATTGAGGATTGAGGATTGAGGAAGGCTCCGCTTCGCCGTGCTCGTCGCTCATCGCGTCACGTCTCCCACTTCCTCAATCCTCAATCCTTAATCCTCAATCCCGTATCCGCGCCGCGCAGCTCACGGGTAGATCCGATTGATGGTGCGCGGATACGGAATGGTCTCGCGCAAGTGCGGCACGCCGCTGATCCACGCCACGCAGCGTTCGATTCCCATGCCGAAGCCGGAGTGCGGGAAGGTGCCGTACTTGCGGACGTCGAGGTACCACTGGAACTTGTCGACCGGGAGGTTGTGCTCCTGGATGCGCTGGAGCAGGAGGTCGTGGTCGTCGATGCGCTGCGAGCCGCCGATGATCTCGCCGTAGCCCTGCGGGGCGATCATGTCCATCGCCAGCGCCACGGTCGGGTCCTCCGGATCGGGCTGCATGTAGAACGCCTTGATCGCCGCCGGGTAGCGGGTGATGATCACCGGGCGGTCGAAGGAGTTGGCGATGACCGTCTCCTCGTCGCCACCGATGTCGTCGCCGAAGTTGGCCGGCATCCCCTTCTCTTTGAGCAGCTCGATCGCGTCGCGGTAGGTGATGCGCGGGAACGGCCGCCGTACTTTTTCGAGCTCGGTGGTGTCGCGCTCGAGCTCTTTGAGCGACTCCGGACAGCGTTCCATCACCCGGCCGACGATGTACTCCACGAACTCCTCGGCCAGCTCCTGCAGGCCATCGAATTCGAGGAAGGCCACCTCCGGCTCGACCATCCAGAACTCGGTCAGGTGCCGCCGCGTCTTCGACTTCTCCGCCCGGAAGGTCGGGCCGAAGCAGTAGACCTTCCCGAACGCCGCCGCGGCCGGCTCGAGATAGAGCTGCCCCGACTGCGAGAGATACGCTTTGTCGCCGAAGTAGTCGGTCTCGAACAGCGTCGAGGTCCCCTCGGCCGCATTGGCGGTCAGGATCGGCGAGTCGATCAGGATGAAGTCGCGGTCGTAGAAAAAGTCGCGGATCGACTTTTCCACCTCATTGCGGATCTGGATGACGTGATGCTGCTTCATCGACCGCAGCCAGAGGTGGCGGTGGTTCATCAGAAAGTCGGTGCCGTGCTCTTTCAGCGAGATCGGATACGCGTCGGCCAGCCCGCGCAGCCGGAACTCCTTCACGTGCAGTTCCACGCCGCCCGGCGCGCGCGGCTCCGCCACGACGTTGCCGGTCACCAGAACGGTCGACTCCTGCGTGGCGGCGTCGGAGTCGTTCCACGACTGCTCGTCGACTTCCTTCTTCGACACGACGCACTGCACGAAGCCGCTGCCGTCACGGACGATCGGGAACTGCAGCTTCCCCGAGGTGCGCTTGTTGTAGAGCCAGCCATTGACCGAAACGGTCTCGCCGACGTGCTTCGCCAGATCCTTGATGCGGAGGGTGGTACCCATAAGGCGGCGGATTATATGTGCACAGCTGCTCAGCGACTCAGCCGCTCAGCTGCAGAGCAAGAAGGGCCGCGCCTCGCCGCCTGAGCGGCTGAACAGCTGAGCGGCTACAACTCCCCCATGATCTCCCGCGCCTCTTTCTCGATCGCCGTCAGCTTGCCGGCGTAGAGCTCAATCTTTTCCCACTCGGTGTCGTAGAAGCGCTGGTAGGGCTCGAAGGCGCCGGTGATGGAGCGGAGCATGCGGTCGATCTCGATGGTCGATTCGCGGTCGAGCGATTCGCGCAGCTGGTTGCGCAGCTCTTCGATGCGGCGCTGGAACTCGTCCTTGGCCTTGCTGCGCTTGTACGGGAGGATGAGGAAGCTGGTGACGAGCAGCATCGTCGCGGCGGTGAGGCCGGTGACGTCGATGGCCGTGCTGCTGACGGCGGTGGTCAGGAGATAGCCGAGCCCCAGCGCGCCGGCGCCGAGGCCGAACGAATGGAGCACGGCGCGCATGGCGTGATCGATGATGCGGCGGCTCTCGACGTTGACGTCATACGACGAGAGGCCCTGCTCCGCCTGCTTGCGCATGCGGGAGTAGACCTCCTCGCGGTTGTAGGCGAACTCGCGGCCGACGCGGCCGATGATCTCCTGCTCGCGCGGATGCTCGCGCCGCTGGAACTCCTCGACGGTCGAGCTCCAGAGCTTCATGTTCTCGCGCACCAGCCAGTCCACCGCCTCCTGGATGGTCGAGTCGATGTTCCCCTTCCACCCCTGGAAGACCTGGCGCTCGAACTCCTCGCGGAAGCGGAGCGAGTCGCGCAGCAGCATGACGTGCTGGATGCGGACGTAGCGGTCGAGGAAGTCGAGGCCGCGCCGCTCCATGTCCATCATCAGGTTGTCGATGCGCACGACGAACTGCCGGAAGTTGCCGGCCAGGTCGGCGCGGGCGCGCTCGAGCTGCGCCGTGATGCCGTCGATGCGCTGTTTGTCGGACGTCAGCAGCTCGCGCCGCGACTCGATCATCCGGAACTGCTTCTTCGAGAGGCTGAGGATCGTCTCCAGCGGCGCGGTGAGCTTGATGCGGATGCGCTCTTTCTCCGACAGCACCTGGAAGATGTAGTCCTCCAGCGCCTCGAAGCGGCTGCGGGTCCAGTCGCGCGGCGGCAGGTCACCCAGCTTGGTCTGCAACGCCAGCTTCGCCGCCACCGGATAGATGGTCGGGTCGAAGCCGAAGATGGTGCGGGTGTTCGTCTTGAGGTAATCGATGACCTGGCCGATCTCTTCGTCGCTCTTCGTGTCGATCTTGTTCAAGACGAAGACGACCTTCTTCCCCCACTCCCGGATGTATTCGAGGAAGCGGCGCTCGCTCTCCGACAGCGGCCGGTCGATCGAGGTGACGAAGAGGATCACGTCCGCGCGCGGGATAAAGTCCTCGGTGATCTCCTGATGCCGCTGCACGATCGAGTTGGTCCCCGGCGTGTCGACCAGGGTGATGTTGCGGAGGAACTCGACCGGGTAGAACTGCTCGACCACGTAGTCGGAGATGCGCTTCGTGGCCGGCTCTTCGCCGTAGCGCAGGATGGAGATGACGTCGTCGACCGGGATCGGCCCCTCGGTGCGCAGCTTCGCGCCGAACAGGGCGTTGATCATCGACGACTTGCCGGCGTTGAACTCGCCGACGATGACGATGGTGAAGAGATCTTCGAGCGTGGCGATGAGGTCATCGACCCGGCGGCGCTCGTCAGCCTGCTCGCGGTCGAGCGTCTCGCGCAGCTCGACCAGCAGCCGGCTTTCACGCCGGAGCAGCGCCTGCACTTTGGGATCGACGACGTTGTCGAACAGACTCATCTACGTTTACGCCCTCCATCCTCCACGATCACTTCCTCCGGACGCAAGCGGCGCACGTCTCAAGTCTCAATTCCGACTTTCACGAGCAATGACGCGGGGGCGATGGTGATCACGATCGGGGTCTGCATCGTGAACAGCTCCCCATCCATCCCCACCTTCAGCAGCGCGTGACGTGAGGTGATGCGCAGGCGCCGCGTCTGATACGAACGAAAGCCGGGCGTGCCGCGCACGCGGCCGGCAAGGAAGCGCGCCACGAAGGTGGTCAGTTGCCAGCGGGGGATGCGCGGCAGCCAGTAGACCGACATGAGCCCTTCCGTCAGCGTGGCCCGCGGCGCGTCGATGCCGATGCGGGTCAGGTCGTACGCGCCGTTCGAGACCATGAACACCGGCGTGCGCACGAGCTCCTGCCGCACCTCCGACTCCATGGTCAGCGTCACGTGCGGGTATTTGCGCGCGGTCGAGTAGAGCGCGTAGAGGCGCGCCTTCCAGCGCGGGTAATCGCGGCCATGCTCCTCGCGCCGCGCCACCAGCTCCGGATAGAGGCCGATGGAGAGGTTGTTGACGAACGAGCGCTCGTTCGCGCGCGCGGTGTCGATCTGGAGGGTGGTCCCCTCGCAGGCGATGCGCAGCGCCTCGCGCCAGTCGAGCGGCAGCCCCAGGTCGCGGGCGAAGTGGTTGTACGTTCCGATCGGGAGGACCGCCAGCGCGGCATCGGTGTGGACGAGGCCCTGCAGCACGTGATGGATGGTCCCGTCGCCTCCCGCGGCGATGAACAGCTTCACCCCGCGGGCCCGCCGTTCCCGGATGGTGGCCGGCACATTCACGTCGCGGGAAAGCTCGATCACCTCGAGATTCCGGGCGCGCGCGGACTCGCGCAGCTCCTCCACCTCGTCGGGTGGGAGCTTCACGCCCGAGGAACGGTTCAGAAACAGAGTGCCTTCGGCTGGCAATTTCGACCGTACGGAGGGCGTTTGCAGCCCCGACCGGTTCCTTACGTTATGCGCAAACTCGCGATTGCTGTCCTCCTTCTCCTGCAAGTTCCTCTCCTCGCCCAGACTCAGGCGGCGAAGGAATGCACCCTTTGCGCGGGCGTCACCGTCGACGCGGCCTCGCTCACTACGACACCGCTGCCCTCGCTCCTCGAGCTGCGGGAGGACCAACTCGTCAACGCCGCCGATCCGCTGCTCGCCGCCTCCCCCGAGGTGCGGAAGCGGATGACCGTCGTGGTCGAGGTGAGCGTCGCAGGGGCCGCCGATCCGCTCCTGGCCGTGGAAGAGAAGACGAAGGGCGTCATCGAGTGGGCCCGCCGTAACGGCCCGTTCGATGGTCTCGGCATCTCCGTTGCCGGCGCCGATCCGACCGTCGCCGCCTACGCGATCAAGCGGCTGGCCGTGACCGCGCAGGGGCTCGACGTCGCGCAGCGCATCGTCCTGCCGCGCGGACAGAATCTGCAGGCCCTCTTCGACAACGGCGCGCAGCCGTACTTTGACGTGCTGCTGGTCGATGCGAAAGAGGTCGAGACGACGCTGCTCTGGCTCGCCGAGCACGACCCGTCGAAGAAGATCTACGCCACCGTCACCCCCGAATCGCCGAACGCGCTCTACGACGTCGCGCGTGCGCTCGCCTCCGGCGCCGTGCGTGCTTATGCGGCGCAGAGCGTGCCCGCTTCGGCCGCCAGCTTCGCCCAGTTCAACACCGCCATGAGCGGCGACTGGGCATTCGACGCCACCGCCAAGACGGCCGTCCTCGACGCCAAGGGCGCGGCCATGGAGATGCCGGTCCTCTCCTTCGTCCGCGGCGAGGACCTCCGCACGATCCTCATCCCGCGCGGCGACGCCGCCGGCGCGATGATCCTCTCCCTCCCCGACGATCAGTTCACCACTCCCCGGCGCGTCGACGCGGCCGGCGAGCGCGCCATCACCGACTCCGCGAAACGCGGCGGTCGCCTGCTGGTCGGCAACCCGGTCACGCAGCAGCCGTTCGCCGTGATCGTCGACCGCGCCGAGAAGATCGACGCGAACGTCACCAAAGAGACCATCAGCATCGCCACGGAGCGCGGCATCTCCGTCGAGGAGATCATCCGCAACCATCAGGCGTACGACGCCTACCAGGAGTCGATCCAGCCGCGCTACATCGCGAAGAACACCACCCGCCTCCGCTTCGACATCGGCGGCGGCGCGGAGTCGCTCGAAGCGGCCATCTCCGGCGATTACTTCTTCGATCCCCTTCCCAACGGAACGTCACGCGCCGACTGGGTGTGGCAGGACTTCTTCATCAACGGCGTACGGTGGAAGTACGGGAAGATCCCGGAGCTGCCGCTCATCCAGCCGGAGAAGGTCACGCAGCTCCCGCTCGATATCCACCTGACGAACGAATACCGCTATCAGCTCGTCCGCACGACCGACCTCCTCGGCTATCGCGTCTATGAAGTGCGTTTCGAGCCGCCGCGCAACGCGCCGGAGAACCTGCCGCTCTATCGCGGCACCGTCTTCATCGACACCCGCACCTGGGCGCGCGTGCGCATCGTCATGGTGCAGCTCAACCTCACCGGCGAGATCCTCTCGAACGAAGAGCGGGTCGACTTTGTCCCCTTCTCGCGCGAGACCCGGCTGCCGCTGACCGTGGCCGACGCCGCGAAGGCCGATCCGCGCCAGCTGATCTGGCTGCCGGTGGAGGTGAACGCGCAGCAGGTCGTCTCCGCCGCCGGCCGCGCCAACGTCGTCCAGCGCTCGACCATCTTCGAGAACTTCCGCGTCGATCCATCCGAGTTCGCCACGCTGCTCGAGCAGGCTTCCGCCTCCGACGCACGCATGGTGCGCGAGACCGAGGCGGGGCTGCGCTACCTCGAGAAGAAAGACGGGCAGCGCGTGGTGAAGGAAGGGTTCGACTCCTCGCGCCTCTTCGGCCTCGGCGGCATCCATCACGACGAAGGCCTCGAATATCCGGTCGTACCGCTCGGCGGCATCGACTACTTCAACTTCAACCTCTGGGGCAAAGGGATCCAGACCAACGTCTTCTTCGCCGGCGTGATCATCGCGGCAAACGCGACCCATCCGAACGTCGGCGGCACGCGCACGAACCTCGGCCTCGACTTCTTCGGCATCGGCATCCCCACCGAGAACACCGTCTTCCGCAATGGCATCGAGATGCCGGGCGAGACCGTCAAGTCACTGCCGATGGGCCTCTTCGCCCGCGCCGGCCATCCCTTCCTGCAGTTCGGCAAGATCGACGTCTCCCTCGGCGCGTCGCACTTTACGTATCAGCGCGCCGAAGACACCGCGGCCGGCTTCGAGGTGCCGTCCGACACCTTCGTGATCACCCCCGGCATCGAGCTGCGCTACGCGCGCTACGGCTGGACCTTCTCCACCTGGTACGACTACAACCGCCGCACGAAGTGGGAGCCGTGGGGCAACCTCTCCGAGTACGACCCCAGCCAAAAGACCTACACCCATTTCGGTGCGTCGATCGGCAAGAGCTTCTACCTGCCGAAGTTCCAGCGCATCAGCGTCGACCTGAACTACATGGACGGCCAGCGTCTCGACCGTTTCGGCAAGTACGAGCTCGGCTTCTTCGGCAGCCGGCGCGTGCACGGCATCCAGTCCGGTACCGTCCGCGCCGAGAAGGCCATCCTCGGCCATCTCTCGTACGGCTTCGTCATCTCCGAGCAGTTCCGCCTCGAAGCCTTCTACGACCACGCCATCATCGACGACACCGCCTCCAACATCCGCCGCCAGCCCTACCAGGGCCTCGGCATCGCCGGCCAGACCATCGGCCCGTGGGCGACCATCGTGCGGCTGGACATCGGCAAAACCATCGGGCGTAACGCGCAGGACGGCTTCGTGGCGAACGTGGTCTTCCTCAAGCTGTTCTGATCGCGCAGCGGCATCCGACGGCATGCGTGTGGTGTGGGCTTCCAGCCCACACCCGTCGGCTCGACTGGTGACGGCTCTCGCCGGCCGCTCATCTCACCACCAGCCACACCCCTGCCGCGGTCATCACGACGCCGAGCACCTTGATGAGCGTGACACTGCTCGGCACTGTCCCGAACAGGCCGAACGACTCGATCGCCAGTGCGGCGCCGAGCTGCGCCGCGACCGTGATCACCAGCGTCTTCGACAGCCCCAGGCGCGGAGTGGCAAACCCGATCCCGCCGACGATGAGCAGCCCGAGCGCACCGGCCGTCCAACCATACCAGGGCACCCCGGTGAGGGGCGTCGTCCCCGGCGAGCGCCGCATCATCCAGATGACGGCACTGATCACGCCACCGCTGCCGTACGTGACGAATACCGCCAGCGCGCTCCCGGCGCTCCGGTTCATCGCACCCATGACCTGGCCTTGGAGAGCCACAGCGACACCGGCGACGGAAGCGATCAGGAAAAGGTAGGCGCTGGTCATGGCGGGAGAATACCGTGCGGGGGGAGGGTGGGTGGAAGGCCACACCACACGTCGAAAGGCCTTCAGCCTTCGTCCACACGCGCGTCGCAAGGCACAAAAAGGCCCGACTTTCGCCGGGCCTTTTCGTTCTCCTGCAATCGGGCCGTACGCCGTTACGGCGTCGGTTGGTTGTTCTGGACGTAAAAGTCGACGCTTCCGAGCTCGGTGGTGCGGCCGGAGCCGTCGACGACGCGGACGGTGAGGCGGTGGATGGAGTTGCCGAGCTTGCGGGTGTCCATGGTGAACGCCCAGCCGGAGTTGCCGGCCACGAAGCTCTGCGGGAAGGCGTCGGCGATGTCGGGGCGGGGGAAGCCGTACGTGGCCGTCCCGACGAACGTGCCGTCGACGATGATCTGGACGGCATTGACGCCGGAGTTCTCGTCGAGAGCCCAGCCGCGGAAGACGACGTCGCCGCCGACGTAGTCGAACTTGGTCGGGAAGTCGATGAAGCCGCTGGCTGGGAAGTCGGTGCCGCTGCCGGCGCACTGGAACCAGACCGGGATGCCGTCGTGGTTCGGAAGGTCGGCGAAGGTCTGCTCGCGATCGCCCACCCGCACCTTCAGGGTGTGGTTGCCCGGGCGGACGCCGCGGGTGATCAGCGCGCCGACGTCCAGCGTGAAGAAGAAGCCGGAGCGGAGAGCGTCGGGATAGGTCGGGTAGTAGCGGGCCACGTCGTAGCGCGGGAAGCCGTAGCAGTTGGCGAAGCTGTTGAGCACCTGGCCGCAGTCGTCGGTGGTCAGCCAGGGCACGCCGTCGATGAGCAACTCGGCGTACGCGACGCGGCCGGTATCGACGCGCGTGCCGAGGTCGAGGGCCCAGCCGCGGACCGGGGTGATGTGCTCTTCGATGCGCACCGGCGGCGAGATGATCACGTCGTCGTCGTCGCAGCTCGTGCCGTAGAGCACCGCGTCGCGCAGCGGCTCGTCGAGGTAGCCGAACGGCGCCAGGAAGAGATCGTTGTTGAGGACCTGCACCGTGCGGCGGCCGATCGTGCGCGAGCTCCCCTCGTTGTCGTAGGCGACGACGGTGAGGAGGTGCACGCCATTCTGGATACGGGTCGTGTCGATGTGCGCGACGTAGCCGGAGAGCATGGCCGGCGGATAGTCGGCGTAGGTGCCGCCGACGTCAGGCCGCGCGTCGCCGTACATGGCGTTCTGCATGATCTGCCCGTCGACCTGCACTTCGACCTTGCGGATGCCGTCCGTGTCGATGGCCCAGCCGACCACCGGGAACGAGCCGACGGCGTTCTTGATGCCGGCGGCGTCCGGGATGTCGACCGCACCGACCGGGGTCTGATTGATGCTGTTGTTGATCTGGATGGTCCGGCGGCCGATGAAGTGCACCTGACCGTCGCTCGTGTAGACGCGGAACTCGACCGTGTGCGGGCCATTCGAGAAGCGGCTGGCGAGGAATGCCGTCTCGAAGCCGGGGCGCGCCGACTGGATGCCCGGGTAGTTCGGGTAGGCCTGTTCGACGTCGATGCGCGGCAGCGCCGTGGTGGCGACGTGCTGGAACTGATCGTCGACATACAGCTCGACGCGAGTGATCTGCGCAGGATCGAGCGCCCAGCCGCGCGCGAAGACGAAGCCGGAGTGCGTCCTGTTCGGATCGGGGAGGTCAACGTCCCCGATGAATCCTGACTGTGCGAAAAGCGCGGGCACGCAAAGCGCCGCGAATAAGGTGAGAACCAGGCCGCGGGTAACCCATCTCCACATAACCCCAACCTCCAACCCGAGTATGACCTGCCGCTTGTATCGCTATGCGACGGATGACGCCGCCGACGATACTCCCGTATCGAGGGAAAAATCAAATAAACAGCCATTCCGCCGCTCAGCGAGCCGGCCGCCCGGCCGGAAGAGCTGAAGAGCTGTACGGCTGTGCCGCCGAGTTTATACTGCGCCGGGTGAGTTCGCCAAACAGCAGCACGCATCTCGATCTGGAGGCGATCCGCGCCGCCGCCGCGCGCATCCGCCCCTTCGTCCACCGCACTCCCCTCCTCACCTCGCGGTCGCTCTCCGACCGTCTGGGCGTGGAGGTCCGGCTGAAATGCGAGAACCTCCAGCGGGCCGGCTCGTTCAAGATCCGCGGGGCGATGAACGCCCTGCTGCAGGTCGATGAGGCGCAGCGCCCCCGCGGGGTGGTGGCCTTCTCGTCGGGCAATCACGCCCAGGGCGTCGCCCTCGCGGCGAAACTCCTCGGCATGCCGGCCACCATCGTCATGCCGGAGAACTCCGTGCAGTCGAAGGTGAAGGCGACCGAGGCGTACGGCGCGACCGTGATCACGGCCGGCGTCACCTCCGCGACGCGCGATACGGTCGCGCGCGAGATCGCGGAGAAGAACGGCGCCGCGGTCATCCCGCCGTTCGACGACGAGCGGATCATCGCCGGCGCCGGCACCGTCGGCCTGGACATCGTCGAGGAGTGGCCGGACGTCACCACCATCGTCACCCCCCTCGGCGGCGGCGGGCTCCTGAGCGGCACCGCCCTCGCCGCGACGTCGCTGAATCCGAAGATCGACGTCTTCGGCGTCGAGCCGGCGGCCGGCAACGACGGCGAGCAGTCGTTCCACAGCGGGAGCATCGTGACCATCGACCCGCCGAACACCATCGCCGACGGCGCCCGGACGCTGGCCATCGGCCAGCGCAACTTCACGATCATCCGGGAGCGGGTGAAGAACGTGGTGAGCGTCGCTGACGACGTGCTGCTCGAGGTCCTGAAGTGGACGATGTACCGCACCAAGCTGGTCATCGAGCCGACCGGGGCCCTCGGCATCGCCGCGCTGATCGAAGGAAAGATCCAGCCGCGCGGCCCGGTGGCGGTGGTGGTTTCGGGCGGCAATCTGGATTTCTCGCTGCTGTAGGGTTTCTACTTTATCCCGACCGCGGGGAGGGATCTTTGGTGCCATCGCTCAACAGTAACCAACAGGCGGCACCAAAGATCCCTCCCTGCGGTCGGGATAAAATTCATCAATGACCGGCTCTCTCTTCGGCGACGGCCCCGCTCCGGAACCTGTTTCACGCGCCGACGCGCCGCTGGCGGAGCGGCTTCGTCCCAGGTCGCTCGATGACGTGGTGGGGCTGGAGGATCTGCTCGGCAAGGGACGCTTCCTGCGCAACGCGATCGAGAGCGACCGCATCCCCTCGATGATCTTCTGGGGGCCGCCCGGCTCGGGGAAGACCACCCTGGCGCGGATCATCGCCAAGACCACCAGCGCGCGCTTCGTCACCTTCTCTGCCACCTCCAGCGGGATCAAGGACATCAAGGCGCTGATGGAAGAGGCGCGTAAGGCGCGGCACGCGCGCGGCTCGAAGACGATCGTCTTCATCGACGAGATTCACCGCTTCAACAAGGCACAGCAGGACGCTTTCCTCCCCTACGTCGAGGCGGGCGACATCGTGCTGATCGGCGCGACGACGGAGAACCCCTCCTTCGAGGTCAACGCCGCGCTGCTCTCGCGCTCGAAAGTGGTGGTCATCCCGCAGCTCGAGCGCGAGCAGGTGCTGGCCATCCTCGAGCGGGCCATGGACGACGAATCGGTGCGGAAGTTCGGCATCGAGCTGACGCCGGAAGCGCTCGACATGGTCGCGGCGACGTCGGCCGGCGACGCGCGGCAGGCGCTGACCAGTCTGCAGCTGGTGATCGAGACCGCCTCGCCCGAAGACTCGCCGATCGACGTCCCGAAGCTGAACGAGATCCTGCAGCGCCGCTCGCTCATGTACGACAAAGGGGGCGAGCAGCACTTCAACATCATCTCCGCGCTCCACAAGTCGATCCGCAACGGCGACGCCGACGCGTCGATGTACTGGCTGGTGCGGATGCTGGAAGGGGGCGAGGACCCGCTCTACATCGCGCGGCGGCTCGTGCGCGCCGCGTCCGAAGACATCGGCAACGCCGACCCGCAGGCGCTCGTCTTCTCGATTGCCGTGCAGCAGGCCGTGCACTTCCTCGGCATGCCGGAAGCCGGTGTGGCCCTGGGGCAGCTCGTCACCTATCTGGCCGCCTCGCCGAAGTCGAACGCCGCCTACGCCGGCTACGGCGAAGCGGTGCGCGAGGTGCGGCAGGGCGACAACCCGCCCGTCCCGCTCCACATCCGCAATGCACCGACCGGCCTGATGAAGAACCTCGGCTACGGCCGCGGCTATCAGTACGCGCACGACTTCGACGAGCAGACCGCGGCGATGGAGTGCCTGCCGGAAGCGCTGGCCGGGCGGCGGTTTTACGAGCCGAAGGATGTGGGGAGCGAAGCGAAGATCAAGGCGCGGCTGGACGCGATGCGCGCGGCGCGGGGGAAGTAGCGCGACTCGGCTGTTCGGCGGTTCAGCTGTTCAGCTACTCAGCTGTTCAGCTATTCAGCGATTCAGCTATTCAGCTATTCAGCGACTCAGCTACTCAGCTATTCAGCGGTACACGATCGTTTTCGCCGCCTGAACAGCTGAACAGCTGAGCAGCTGAGCAGCTGAGCAGCCGCTACACCTCATCCGGCCGCGAGCTCAGCGACTGCTCTTTGTGCTGGATCGCTTTCGGCTTGCGGTTCTCGCCGAGGTTGACGTAGACCACGTGCGCCTCGGTGACCACCACGCGGGCGGTCGGGTCGCCGGCGCGGATCGCTTCGACGACCACTTTGGTGGTGATGGAGGTCGTGCCGATGCGCACGGTCTCGGTCCAGAAGCTGACCAGGTCTCCCACGAACACCGGCTCGTGGAAGACCACCTTGTCCATCGACACCGTGACCATCAGGTTCAGCCCCTGGCGGCGTGCTTCGATGGCGCCGGCCTGGTCGATGTAGGAGAGGATGACGCCGCCGAAGATGGTGCCGTGCGCATTCGTATCGCGCGGCATCATGAGCACGCGGATCGCGGGCTCACTCCACTTCGGCGTCACCTCCGCCGCATTCGACCGGACCGCCTCCGTCATCAGAGGCCGGCCGGGGTCGAGGTCGGGCGAATCAGCTCGTCGTTCACTTCCACGCGCGCTTCCTTCCGGAGACGCTCCACCAGCACGGCGCGCAGACTGCGGGCCTGCTGCTGGCGCAGCGTGTCGATGTACGAGACGCGATTCTGCGCGAGCTCCTGCGGCGTGACCTTCTTCTGCTCCGTGATCTGGAAGACCACCGCACCGTCGCCGACGGCCAGCGGGCCGTTGACGGCGCCGAGGCGGCCGTTGATGGCGGCGTCGATCAGCTCCGGGGCGTTGCCGTTGATGCCGGCAATCTGCCCCTGCTGACGGTTGACGCTCGCCTCGGTGGCGGTGAGGCCGAGCTTCGCCGCGACCGCGTCGACGGTCGGCGCGCCGGCCATGGCGGCCTGCAGCGCGCGGGTGGCCGAGGTCTTGGCCTTGCCCAGCTTGGCGTCCTCTTCGACCTTCGCGCGGATCTCCTTCAGGTCCGGCACGCCCGCGGCGCGGACGCCGGAGACGTACGGGATGATCATGCCGCGCTGGGTCTGCGTCACTTCACCGACGTCGCCCTCTTTGGCGGAAAAGACCCACTGCGAGAGCGCCTGGTTCATGCCCAGGCCGGGGATCTGGTCGTTCTTGCCGAACCACGGCGCTTCGAACGAGGCGACGCGATCGTTCGCCTGGGCGACGAAAGCCTGCACGTTCTCCGGCTTCTTCTGGCGGAGCAGGGCCGCGATGCGGGTGATCTCGCTGCGGGCCTGATCCTGCGCCATCTCGTCGGCCACGCGGGCCTGCAGCTCCGGCTTCACTTCCTCGAAGCTGCGGAAGCCGGCCGGGCGGCGCTCGACGATCTTGACGATGTGGTAGCCGTACTCGGCCGATTTCACGACGTCGATGCTGTTCAGCGGCAGGGTGAAGATGGCGCGGTCGAACGGCTCGACCGTCTGTCCGCGCTCGACCCAGCCCATGTCGCCGCCGTTGCCGGCTGACGACGGATCCTGCGAGTTCGCCGAGGCGAGCTGCGCGAAGTTGCCGCCGGCGCGGAGCTGCGCGACGAGGCTGTCCGCCTTCGCCTTCGCGGCCGCATCGACCGGCGCGGGCGAGCCCGGCTCGACCTTCACCAGGATGTGCAGGACGTGCGCCGCTTCCTGGGTCTTGTACTCCTGCCGGTTCGCGTCGTAGCGCTTGCGGAGCTCGGCGTCGCTCGGCTGGATCTGCGCGCGGAGCTTGCCGGCGTCCGCGAGCAGGTAGCGGATCTGGCGCTGCTCGCCGTGCTGATACCGGGACTGGTTGGCTTTGTAGAAGGCCTGCACCTCGGCATCGGTGACGCTGACGGTGGCGAGGTCGCGCGCGGCCGGATAGAAGACGTAGCGGATCTTGGCCGCTTCATTCATCCGGCGATACTCCGCCTCGGCCGCCTTCGGCGAGATCACGATCGAGTTCTCGAACGCGCTCTGCACCTTCTGGAGGGTGATGTCGCGGGCCAGCGCTTCCTCGAACGCCGCGGCACTCGGATAGCCGAGCGGGCCGGTGACGTAGCGGTTATACAGCTCCATCCCGACGAACTTGCCGTCCTGCAGGAAGGTCGGCGACTCGAGCAGCTTGCGGCGGACCTCCTCCGGCGTGGCGGCCAGGTTCAGGCGCGCCCCCTCCTGCGACATGAGGCGCTGGTCGATCAGCGAATCGAGCACCTGCTTCGGCAGCCCCATCGCCTGAGCCATCTCCGGCGTGAACTGCCCCTGCTGCCCGTACATCTGGCTGTACATGTCGGTGTACTGCTTATACATGCGGGAGTACTCATTGATCGTGATCGTCTCGCCGTTCACGCGCGCCGCAAATGCCTGCGTCGCGTTCGTCGTGCCGCCGCCCATACCGCCGGCGCCCCAATCGACGAAAACGAAGAGCACGAACACCGCGACGAGCACGATGAGGATCCACTTCAGGTGCTGGAAACTGTCCCGCATCAACTTGAGCATGGAAAACTACCTTTCGAGGAGCAAAGGGCGGAAGGCCCGAGTATTGGTCGACGTTGCAGAAAAAGCGGGGCAGTCTACCTATTCCCCCGCTGTGGCCGCAATGACGAAGGTCCGAAATGTGAACGAACGGATTTCCATGCTCCCGATCCCGAAAGCCGCCCTCGCTACTTTCCTCCTCCTCTCTCTCACCGCTTCAGCCGCCGATCCGTTCGCCGCTGCCCGGAACCGGATGGTCAACGAGGTCGCGAACGACATCCGGATGACCAGCCGCGAGACCGGACGGACCGCGCTCGCCCCGAAGGTGGTGAATGCGCTGCGGACCATCCCCCGCCATCTCTTCGTGCCGGAGAACCTGCGCGGCTCGGCCTACCTCAACCGGCCGCTGCCGATCGGCCACGGGCAGACCATCTCCCAGCCGTACATCGTGGCGCTCATGACCGAGCTGCTGCGCGTCGACGGCGATGACGTCGTGCTCGAAGTCGGCACCGGCTCCGGCTACCAGGCCGCCGTGCTCTCGCCGCTGGTCAAGCAGGTCTACACCGTCGAGGTGATCGCTCCCCTCGCCCGGCAGGCCACGGCGCGGCTGCAGTCGCTCGGCTACAAGAACATCACCACCCGCCACGCCGACGGCTACAACGGCTGGAAGGAGGCGGGGCCGTTCGACGCGATCATCGTCACCGCCGCCGCCACCCACATCCCGCCGCCGCTCATCCAGCAGCTCAAGCCGGGCGGCCGGATGATCATCCCTGTCGGCGGCCCGTTCGCCACGCAGTCGCTGATGCTGGTGGAGAAGACCGCCAGGGGCAAAGTGCGGACACGGTCGGTGCTGCCCGTGAGCTTCGTGCCGCTCACCCGGCCGGACGGCCGGAATTGAGAATTGGTGAATTGAGCCTTGAGAACGTGGAGGGCGGCACGCCGCCGCCTTCCTCAATCCTCAATCCCCAATCCTCAATCCGCCGCGCAGCGGCGGGAGTCGCCCTCATCTCCGGCGGCTCGCTCGCGTACGAGATCCTGCTGATCCGGCTCTTCTCGATCGTCGAGTGGCATCACCTCGCCTTCCTGATCATCAGCCTCGCGCTGCTGGGCTACGGCGCGAGCGGGACGCTGCTGGCGCTGGCCCGCGAGCCGCTGCTGCGCCATTTCGACCGCGCCGCGGCAGTCGCCGCCGCGGCTTTCGGGGCGACGTCGCTCGGCGCGTTCCTCCTCGCGCAGAGGATCGAGCTCAATTCGCTGGAGATCTTCTGGAGCATGCGCCAGTTCGGCCGGCTCTTCCTCCTCTATCTGCTGTTCGCCGTGCCGTTCTTCTGCGCGGCGACGGCCATCGGCCTGGCGCTGACGAAGTTCGGCGCCGACTCGCCGCGGGTCTATCGCGCCGATCTGATCGGCGGCGGAGCGAGTGCCGCCGCCGCGACGGCGCTGCTCTTCGTCGTCCATCCCTTCACCGCGTTGCAGCTCGTGGCGGTGCTCGGCTTCCTGGCGGCGGCGCTCTTCCTCGCGCGCCGCGCTTCGATCGCCATCGTGCTGGTGGGCGTGGCCATGATCGTCGCGGCGCGGCCGCTCGCCTTGCCGCTGCGGATGTCGCAGTTCAAGGAGCTGAGCCACGCGCTGCGCATCCCCGGCGCGCGGGTCATCGACGAGCGTTCGAGCCCGCACGGGCTGATCACGACTGTGGTCAGTCCTGTCGTTCCTTTCCGCCACGCCCCCGGCCTGAGCCTCGGGTTCGGCGGCGAGATCGCGGAGCAGATCGGCGTCTTCACCGACGGCGGCGGGATGACACCGATCGTGCGCGAAGGCGAGCCGCTCGAATACCTCGACCATCTGCCGACGGCCATCGCCTATCACGCCGGCACACCCAAACGGCACGTGGCGGTGATCGGCGCCGGCGGCGGCTCCGAGGTGCTGTCGGCGATCGTGCACGGCGCGCACGAAGTGACGGCGGTCGAGCTCAACCCGCAGATGGTCGAGCTGGTGCGCAAGCACTCCGGCATCTACGCCGACCGGCGCGTGCGCGTGGTCGTGGCCGAGGCGCGCAGGTTCATTCGTGAGACCGACGCGCGCTACGACGCGATCCAGCTGGCGCTGGTCGGCTCGCACGGCGCCTCGGCCGCGGGAACGCAGGCGGTCAGCGAGAGCTATCTCTACACCGTCGAGGCGATGCAGGAGCTGATCGCGCACCTGCGGCCCGGCGGCTACCTCGTCGTCACCCGCTGGATGCAGGCACCGCCGCGCGAGGTGGTGAAGCTGCTGGCGACGGCCATCCTCGCGCAGGAGCGTCCCGCGCATCGCATCGTGCTCGTGCGCGGATGGAACACCGCCACGCTGCTGGTCAAGAACGGCGACTTCACGGCCGGCGAGCTGGCCGCGCTGCGGACGTTCTGCGACGACCGCTCGCTCGACGTCGACTACGCGCCCGGGCTGCGGCGCGAAGAGACCAATCAGTACAACGTTCTCGACGAGCCCTACCTTTTCGACGCCGCCACCGCCCTCCTGGCCGGCGGACGCACGCGCGAGGACTTCTTCGAGCGCTACAAGTTCCACGTCCGCCCCGCCACCGACGAGCGCCCCTACTTTTTCCACTCCTTCCGCTGGAGCGCCCTGCCGGAGCTGCTGCAGCTCCGCGCCCGCGGAGGCATGCCGCTGCTGGAGTGGGGCTATCTGGTGCTCGTGGCCGGGCTGGCGCAGGCGCTGATCGCAGCGACGCTGCTGATCCTCTTGCCGCTGGTGGTGGTGCGGTTCCTCGCCGTTCCTCGGAGTTCCTCGGAACCCGAGGAACCACTCTGGCACCTCACCCTCTACTTCGGCGCGATCGGTCTCGCCTTCCTCTTCGTCGAGATCGCCTTCATGCAGCGCCTGACCCTCTTTCTCGGCCAGCCGCTTTACGCCATCGCGGTGGTCCTCTCCTCGTTCCTTCTCTTCGGGGGGCTCGGCAGCGGCGCCTCGGCCCGCATCGACGATCGCCGCGCGCGGTTCGTGCCGCTCGTCGTCGCCGCCATCGCGCTGATCGCCCTTCTCGCCGTGCGCGCCCTTCCGTCGATGGCCCTCGGCCTGCCCGACCTCGCGCGCATCGCCATCAGCGTCGCCCTCGTCGCGCCGCTCGCCTTCGCGATGGGCATGCCCTTCCCCCTCGGCCTCCGCCGCCTCGCCAACAGCGACCCCTCCGCCATCCCGTGGGCCTGGGGCATCAACGGCACCGCCTCGGTGCTCAGCTCCATGCTGGCCACGCTCGTGGCGGTGCATTTCGGATTCACGCTGCTGGTGCTGCTCGCGGCCGCGCTCTACGCGCTCGCCGCCGTGCCGCGCAGCAGCTCGCCCGGATAACGCGACGAACAGGCCATCACGTGCGTGATCGCATCGCGGTCGTATTCGTCGCGCGAGCGGTAGGTCTCGAAGAAGGCATTCAGCTTCGCCACGCAATCCGGCATCGCGTCCACGGCCCGCGGCCAGAAGCGGGAGGGCGGCCAGCAACGTGCGGCGCGAGAGCACGTGAGACCACTGTGCAGCGATCCTGCCGTCCGGTGCGACCATGTCGTCATGACCGCCTTCCTGATCGACCATCCCCACAACGAAGCCTCCGCCCTGCTCGGCATCCAGAACCCGCGCTTTCTCGCGGCGCGCGGCTGGGAGAGCGGCTTCTGGGTCGTCTCCGACGAGGAAGAGACGGCCGACGCCCTGGCCGTCCTCGGCCGCACCGCCGCGGGCGCATGGGAGGTCGTGCGCGTGCAGACCAGAACGGGCGAGCGCTCCACTGCCAAGAAATGCGAGGACTGCGAGAGCCTCTCGCGCGCCGGCAGCCGCGTCTACATCTTCGGCTCGCAGTACGGCACGAAGAAAGGGCCGCTCGAGCCGAAGCGGCATTTCGTCGGCCGCTTCAACGAAGCGCTGCTCGACTTCGACGACGCCGGCAAGCCGTCGGTCGAGCTCGACCTCGTGCGCCGGCCGTTCGCCCTGCATCGCATCGTCAACGACGCACTGCGCGGCATCGAGCTGCTGCCGCTGCCGGACGAGCTGCGCGCGAGCTTCATCGGCGGCGTCGACTCGAAAGGAAAGAGCTGGAAGTCGCTGCTGCACGCCGGCGACGCGCCGATCAACGTCGAAGGCTCGACCTTCGTCGAAGGAGGCCGCCTGCTCCTCGGCCTGCGCTACCCCGTGACGCGCGACGGCCACCCGATCATCGTCGAGATCGAAGGGATCGACCGCCTCTTCGAGCGCGACGCCGCACCGCCGATCGCCACCGCGGTGCGCATCCTCACCAAAGTGGGTGACGCCCGCCGCCCGGCCGGCATCCGCGAGCTCGACGCGCGCGGCGGCTGGGTGCACGCCATCACCGGCGATCTCGACGACGAGCTCCTCGGCGCCTCACCCGAGAAACGGCGCGCCCGCTCCGAGCACTGGGCCTTCCGCCACGTCTACGGCAGCAGCGGCGTAGAGAACGTCGAGGCCACCCGCATCCGCACCTTCCCCCGCACCGCCCAGGTCGAAGGCATCGCCCTCGACCGCCACGACGTCTGGTACGTGCACGACGACGAAAAGATCCGCCTCGAGCAGGAAGAGCTGCAGTTGCCGGAGTGAAAAAAGCGTTCGCCATGACCGGCGCTCACTGCTCGATCAGAGCCGTCTCACAATAGAGCATTGCAAAGCCACAATGCCGTGTCCACCACACGCGTGACGCTTCCGTCGCATTGTGACGACGCTCGCCGCGGCGCCTTCTCCGCACAATGGCACCGTTAAGTGTCTGATTGTAAATTCTGCGCACAGACAATTATGAGACGAATTGCGAAAAGACACCTTTAGGGACGCATTGACGGACATCCGTTGCCGCACTACGATCCGCCCCTCCCAAATTCGTAATGCCGCACAAAGAAGCGGCAAAGGAAGGACAATATGCGGAAGGTGATCGTCTTATTGGTGCTCCTGCTCTCAACAGCCCTCGCCACCCCGGTCATGGCGGATTGTGTCGTCTGCGGGCGATACCCGGATGGGAAGTCGGAGTGTATTTCCGTGGACAGCTTCGGGGCGGAAGCGTGCCGCAATCTCGCCCGCGGTGGCGGTTGCATGGCCCTGGGCGTCGGTGATTGCACCGGTACGGATGGCCCGCCGGAGTGCTACAACCGCCCCGACTACCCCGGCTGCAAAGCGTACAGTGCGTTCAACCTCGAGTTTCGCATCGACCTGATCGAGATCGAGACGACGCCGGCCGTTGCCGCAGTCACCAGCAGCAGCGCGTCCACTACGGCCCTCTAGAGACCACCATGTCGCCGCACGCGCTGCTTTTCCTGCTTGCCCTTGCCAGCACGACCGTGGAGACCTCGTTCCCGCCGGTCCGCGGAACCGTCGTACAGAAAGACGACGGCTCGCCCGTGGCCGGTGCCACGATCGAGGACCAGCAGGGACAGCTCCGTGCGGTGACAGCGGGAGACGGGACCTTCGAGTTCCGTCTCCCGATGACCTCCCGCGAATTTCTCACGGTGCGCGCGCACGGCCTGGCGACGACGCGGGTGCCACTCCCCCGGACGGAGGGACGCATCACGTTGCCTCCGATCGAGCTCAGTCGCGGTGCCACGGTGACGATCGCGCTCAAAGGCGATGCGGCGCGCGTCCGCCGCATCGTCCTGCAGCACACCGGCCGTGGCACGAACGAGCGCATCGAGCGCGATGTGCCGGTGGAGAAGGATGCTTCGGAAGTCGTACTGCGCGACGTCGCGCCCGGCGCCTATCGCATTGTCGCGCGCGGCACAGAGCCGCTCGAAGCGGCCGGAACGCGGGTGACGATCGAGCCTGCCGGGCACGGGAACGCCGTCATCTCCATCAAGCCGTTCGTGCTCACGCTCCACGTCAGGCACGGGAAGCGTGCGGTGCCCGGCGCGTCCGTGACCTTCGAAGGCAACGATACGGGCGCGCTCGGCGAAGTCACGACGAATGCCGACGGCACCGTGGCAGCGCGGATGTTCCAGGGAGGTCAATGGTTTCTCGTCACCGAGACGCGCGAGCTTCAACAGCCCTATCTGAGCTCCGCAACACTGGAAGCGGACGAGAACGAGGAGTGGACCGTCGAGATCCCGGCGAAGAGGATTCACGGCACGGTGCGCGATGCGGCCACCGGCAAGCCGGTCGGTGAGGTGGCCGTCGACGTGACGTTCCACTCGCGCCACAACGGCGAACCGATCTCCGGCTCCTACAGCGCGATGACCGACGCGGCTGGCAGCTATGAGCTCACCGGCGTTCGCGAAGGACGATACCTGCTCACCTTCCGCCATGAACACTACCGGCCGTCGGAGACGCTCGACTTTCGGGTCGAGGAGTGGGACGAGTCGGTCGAGCGCAACACCACACTCGAAAAGCAGGCGCAGGCGATCCGCGTGCGAGTGATCGACGCGACCGGAACACCGCTCCCGCGAACGTCCGTCATCGTCACTCCCCTCCCCGCACATCCGACAGCAGCACGGCACTACCAGACCAACGGCGAGGGAGAGGTGGCGCTCGATACGATCCACGGGCCGGTCATCGCTTTCGCCGTTCCGGGTGACGCCTCGTTCGGCCTGGTGCGCATCGAGCCTCGGCGTACCGGTGACGATCCGATCGCGCTGCGCGTCCTCAACCCGTCCTCGAATCTATTCGTCCGTGTGGTCACGAAGGACGGTATCCCTCTTCAGCAACTGCGTCTGGTCATGCGTTGGGATGGATGGATGATCCCGCCGTCGGTGATCCGCCTTCTCGAACGGCAACCGGGCCATCAGCTCTCCACCGGAGCCGACGGCCGGATCGTGCTGCGCGGCGTGCCCGCCGGAATGTACGAGCTATGGCCGTACCGCTCGGTCGAGGAGGCCGAGGACATCGTCACCGCGGGAGGAAAGGCGCCGATCTCGCTCAACGTCGCGCCGGGAGAAACGCGTGTGACGGTGACAGTCGATCGAAGAGCGCTGCAACCGCCCGAATGAAAAGAAACGAGCTGCCAGGTCAAGGCCCGATTCACCGAAAATCATGACCACCGATCGCAGCGGTTGTTAAATGTCATCAACAGCGCTGATGACGTGAGACCAGGCTCGAGACGTGACACCTCATGGCCTCCGTCGACGCGCCATTTCGAAAGTGACGATGCTTCATTTCGAAAGTGACGATGCTCCATTTCGAAAGTGATTGAACACCACGTTCGACCTATCGTCGCGCCACGTGCGATGTATGGGGTTGCCTCGCGCGATGTGGTCCCCTGCCACACACGACGTGACGCAATCGCCGCGCGATCTCGCGCTCTCGCCCACGGTTGCGTGCGCCGACCACGCACGACGCGGACACTCGCTTCCTGCAACGTGGTGCATCACCATCTTCGAAATGCCGCATCATCACTTTCGAAATGGAACATCGACACAGCCCGCGTGGAGCATCACTACATTCGGCGTGGAGCATCGCCAGGTCCGACGTGGAACATCACCACAGCCGGCGTGGAGGGTCATCACGCGAGAAATGAAGGCCGACCATTTCGAAAATGGCCTCCCACTTTGACGAACGTGCCGGACGCTCTTGCCTGAGAAGGCGCGATTGCCTCTCGTGCGCGCCGCGTGATCCCTCCGAACGTGGAGCCGCATCACGTCAAGCAGAATGGCTCGACCCTGACCGCGTGATCGTTTGAACCAACCTTGCGACGCTGTGACCTGAACCGTACAATCCTGCGACGCAGCCGTCGGCTACCCGTCCCGCTGTTCGACGCGCGACCAATTGGGGTCACACCTTCGATTTTTCCTGCGTACCCACCTTCAATCTTTCCTGCGTACCGACAGTGGCGCGACCAAACGAGGAAGAGAACGGAGGCGGCCGTGAATTGCGGGTCGCGCTGGGCGCTCTCCTGGCGACTCAGCGCTGACGTGGTCAGACCAATTGGGGTCACACCTTCGATTTTTCCTGCGTACCCACCTTCAATCTTTCCTGCGTACCGACAGTGGCGCGACCAAACGAGGTGGGTGGGGCTAATTGGGGTCACACCTTCAATCTTTCCTGCGGGGGCGGACCAATTGGGGTCACACCCAATGGCCTGAAGTTAAGAACTGAAGCGTACTGCCACTTCATATCGTGTGGTGACGTGCTTCCGTTCGGTGCGACGGAGGGGCCGGTAATTGCTGATCGTCTTGCGTTTGAGCGCGTGCGGCGAGTGGCG
>DASWOB010000105.1:0-4355 GCA_036398925.1 Thermoanaerobaculia bacterium | reverse complement strand
CCGGGGCCATAGCCCCGGACCCCGTTGGTTGGCCCAGCCTCCGCGACACTCTGTCGCGAGATACGAGTCTGTGTCGCGGAGGCTGGGCCCACCAAAGGGTCCGGGCCCGCGGCCCGGCCGCCGGAGGCCCCCGGTCGGTTCCCTGATCTGTTGGTCAAGTGAGTGCATTCTGCTTAGCCTCCGCGGCACTCTGTCGCGAGATACGAGGCTGCGCTCGCGGAGGCTGGGCCAACCAACGGGGTCCGGGGCCAATGGCCCCGGCCGCCGGAGGCCCCCCGTCGTTCCCTGATCGGTTAGTGAAGTGAGAGCATTCCGCTTAGCGCGGCTACTGCACCTCGAACTCGTACTCCACCACAACGTTCCCGCCCCAGATCCCCTCGACTTTGTACTTGCCGGCGGCGAGCTGGCGGTCGAGCTTGAACGTGACGAACTTTTTCCCAGCGGCCGGCTGCTGCTGCTTGGAGACCTCTTCCCCCTTCGCGTCGAGCCAGCGCGCGCTCATCGCCAGCCCCTGCGGCGCCTCTTCGAGCCACATCGAGAGGTAGATCGGATCGCGCCGGCGGAACGTCTCCCGCGACTCGATGACCGTACCGTCGCCCGCCAGCCGCGACCCGAGGGCGGAGCGGGACAGGACATCGGGCCGGAGGGCGATGGTGGTGGTGACCGCCTTCCCCTCGGCGTTCGAAGGCGTCACCGCCGTCGTCGTGACCGTGTTCGTCGACGCCGGCTGCTGCGCGGCAGGCGATTCCCCGCGGCGGCAGGCCGTCGCCACGGCGGCTACAAGGCAGAGCAGGAGGATGCTTCGTCTCACGCCGTCATCGTAATCCCGACGCGACTCCGGTGCGATGTGCATTCGTCACGCTCTGCTCTTACTCCCGCGGCTCCCGAAAGATCGTGTCGTGCGGCTCGGTGCGATCCGTGCGGGTGGCCGTGTAGTAGTAGAGCGAGACCGATTTTCTGGTCACCCCTTCGGGCGCGGTGAGCGGGTGCGGGTGGCCGTGGTAGCTGGTGTCGGTGGTCGAGAACACCACCGTGCGGTTGAACGCCGGCAGGATGCGTTGCCGGCAGGCGGTCATCTCTTCGTTCCAGAGCTCGAGATGGCCGCCCCACTCCTCGTGCCAGTCGCGGTTGAGGTAGATCAACAGGTTCACCCGGCGGTGAAGCTGGAGCTTCGGGTGGATATTAAAGTCGGCGTGGATCTTCAGGAAGCCGCCCGGCTCGATCTGGTGCAGGCCGCCGCCGCCAAAGTACGGATCGGGGATCAGCCCCTCGATGCCGGTCAGCGTCTCGAGAAACAGCAGCATCTCGAAGCCGTTCAGCGCGTCGAGGAAAGCCCGCACGTTCGCGGAGATCGTGCTGAACTCGTGGAAGAAGCCGAGCTTGCGCTCGTGCGGCGAGTCGAAGCGCATCCACTGCATCTCCTCCGGCGTCGGGAACTCGGCCACCACGCGCTCCAGGTCCTCATCGCGGAAGAGGTGGTCGATCACGGCATGCGGGAACGGATCGGCGGAGCGGTAGTCGTCGGCGAAGGTGCGGGGATCGTGGAGCAACGGAACGGGCGACATCGCGTGCAGTTTATCCCGACCGAAGGGAGGGAGCTTTGGTGCCATCGCTCGGATGCCGACGGAAGCGCGGTAGCACCAAAAGATCCCTCGCTGCGCTCGGGATAAACTCCACAAGAACGAAGCGTTACCGCCTCCACACGCGATCCGGCTCCCGCGCGAAATCAAGCGCGATCTCCGGCGAGTACGTCACCCACCCCTCCGGCGCCTGGTAGCGGACACGCAGGGCGATGCCGTTCAGACCGGCCAGGCGGAAGCCGTCCTCGCGCGGCACCTCGAAGGCTTGCAGGCCGTTGGCGATGACTACGCTCCACTTGCCGCTCTCGTACGGGCCGAAACGCCAGAAGAGGGCCTGGTCGCGATGGTGGAACTCGGCGCGGAGCGGGGCGTCGAGGCGGATCTCGGCGCAGTAGCGCGCCGCGAGGTCGGGGACGCGCGCGGTGATCTCGACGACCTGGCGCCGCTCGTCGTCGAACTCGAAGAGCCGCTTGCCGGAGAACTGCGCGTTGCAGAGAAAGAGATCGTCGTAGAACCACTGCCCCCCCGCCGGACGTTGCAGGTGGATCTCCTTGAGCCAGACCAGCTCCGACATCGTGGCCGGCGGGATGCGCGGATGGCGGAGGATCGCGTCGCCGCCCATGCCGACGAAGAAGCGCGCCTCCTCGCTCATCCGGCGGGCGCGGTTGTATTCAGCGGTCCACTCCTGCCGGTTGGCGATGCCGGCGAAGGCGAGCGCCAGAAGGATCACCGCGTTGCGCCAGCGCACGTGCTCGATGCCGACCGCGAAGAGAGCACACATCCAGAGCCACGGCACGACGGCGTCGGTCGGCTTGAGCGCCTTCGAGATCGGGATGAGCGGCGCAAGGACCAGCAGCAGACCGATGACCGCTAAGGCCGCGTGACGGCGCGTGCGGAAGAGCGTCGCCGCCGCGACGAGCATCACCGCGATCAGCGCCAGTCCTGCCGCGGGGGCCGCACCGGCGCAGGCGGCGATCACTTTGAACGGCAGGGTCACGATCAGCAGCGGCAGCTCGTGAGGCGCGAGGGCGAAGCCGCCGTAGGCGCCGGAGAGCGTGCCGAAGACCATCCACCGCCAGCCGATGAAAGCGACCACCGCCACGAGGTGCCCGATCAGGTGACGGAGGCGCTTCTCGAGATCGCGCTCCGGCAGCGCGAGCAGGAACAGCGGGAGGAGGATCGCGCTCCCCTTCGCCAGGATCGCCGCGAGGTAGAGCAGCGCCGAGAGGATGCTCATCCACTGGCGATGGCGGCGGACCCCTTCGACGTAGAGCACCAGCGACAGCGACCCGAGAAGGATCGCCTCGAGGTGATGGATGACCATGATCTGCGTCGCGGTGGCGGAGAGCGGGACACCGGCCGCGAAGAGAAACGCCCCCGCGAGCGCGGCCGGCCGCGGGACGTAGAGCCGCAGCGCGGCGAGGACGCCGAGCGACGCCAGGACCAGCAGCGCCAGGTGCACGGCGTACCAGCGGGCGGCGTCGATGGAGAAGGCGGCGAAGAGGAGCTCGTGGGTGGCCGAGAGCAGCGGCGTGAAGAGGTTCTGCGGCCAGACCACCTTGTCCGTGAACGGGAGAGTCCAATCGTGGGCGACCGCCACCTTCAGGTGGTAGACGTCGTCGAACGTCCACCAGAGGCGGGTCACCTTGCGATAAAGCAGAAAAACCGCCAGCGCCAGCAGCACCGCGGGGACCGCTTTTCTCAAGATAGGTGAATGATAGATTGCGCCGGTGCTCCCGTACCGTGATTTCTATTACCCCCTGAACGTCTTCATGCACATCCTGACGCTCGAAGAGGGGGGCGTCCGCTACCTGCACTACGGCTTTTTCGAGAGCAAGAACGACTCGATCGCCGACGCGCAGGAGCGCTCGACGCGCATGCTGCTCGAGCGCCTGCCGCCTCCCCCCGCGCGCCTGCTCGAAGCGGGCATCGGTCTCGGGACCACCCTCTCCCGCCTGACGGAGCTCGGATACGAGATCGAAGGTGTGACCCCCGACGCGCAGCAACTGGCAATGGTGCGGGAGCGGTTCGGCGACGGCGTCCGCGCGCATCTCGCACGATTTGAAGACTTTGCGACGGATGAGCGGTACGACGCGGTGATCTTCCAGGAGTCGTCACAGTACATCGACTCGGATGCGCTCTTCGCCAAAGCGCGCGCGCTGACCGGCCGGGTGATCGTGCTCGATGAATTCGCGCTGCAGCCGCTCGAAGGGCCAGGCCTTCATTCCCGCGCGGCGTTCCTGGAGGCGGCGCAACGCCACGGCTTCGAGTTGGTGGAGGAAGTGGACGTGAGCAAACAGGCCGCGCCGTCGATCTCCTACTTCACCACCCGCTTCCCCAGTTACGCCGACCGCATCAAAGAGGACCTCGGCCTGACCGACGCGCACGTGCAGGAGCTGATCGACAGCGGGGAAAAGTATCGGGCCAGCTATGACGCGGGGGTGTACGGCTATCGGGTGATGGTGTTCCGGGCATAGTTCCACGGGGAGCGGGCGTCTCGCCCGGTTGCAAGAGCGCAAATGACGAGACCGATCGACGACCGGAGGCCTCCGGCGGCCGGGCCGCGGGCCCGGACCCTTTGGTCGGCCTAAGCAGAATGCTCTCACTTGACCCACAGATGAGGGAACGACGGGAGGCCTCCGGCGGCCGGGCCGCGGGCCCGGACCCTTTGGTTGGCCCAGCCTCCGCGACACAGACTCGTATCTCGCGACAGAGTGTCGCGGAGGCTGGGCCAACCAACGGGGTCCGGGGCTATGGCCCCGGCCGCCGGAGGCC
>DASWOB010000104.1:0-96881 GCA_036398925.1 Thermoanaerobaculia bacterium | reverse complement strand
TTCGGTCGCGACGCGCGAGGTTTCGGTCGCGACGCGCGAGGTTTCGGTCGCGACGCGCGAGGTTTCGGTCGCGACGCGCGAGGTTTCGGTCGCGACGCGCGAGGTTTCGGTCGCGACGCGCGAGGTTTCGCTCGCGACGCGCGTGGTTTCGGTCGCGACGCGCGAGGTTTCGGTCGCGACGCGCGAGGTTTCGCTCGCGACGCGCGTGGTTTCGGTCGCGACGCGCGAGGTTTCGCTCGCGACGCGCGAGGTTTCGGTCGCGACGCGCGAGGTTTCGGTCGCGACGCGCGAGGTTTCGGTCGCGACGCGCGAGGTTTCGGTCGCGGTGTATCGATTGCCGCAAAAAAACGGCGTCACCATCGCAGTAACGTCTTGTCTGTCAACGATTTACTAGATCAGCTTCGGTTGACATGGGCGGGAGGCCCGCTCCCCGGTTACCATGCGGGCGTGACCCGCCGCTGGTACATCGACGACGCCCCGACCACCATTCAGCTCCGGGCCATCGAGGAGCTCCTCCGCGAAGGGGGGGTGGTCCTCCTCCCCACCGACACCATCTACGGCCTGCACGCGCTGGCCACGAACGAGGAGGCGGTGGCGAAGATCGTCCGGATGAAGGGGCGGGACGAGGCCAAGCCGTTCATCGCCCTGGCTGGTTCCATCGAACAGCTGACCGGCCTCGGCATCGCCGCCGATCCAGACGTGCTGCGGTCCCTCTCCGAGATCTGGCCGGCCCCGCTGACGGCCATCCTTCCGTTACGGGAGCCGATCGCCGCCAGCCGCGGCGCGAGCTCGCTGGCGGTCCGCATTCCGGCGCTCGACTGGCTCCGCGAACTGGCCTCGCGGGTCGGTCCGCTCGTCTCCACGAGCGCCAACCAGAGCGGTGAAGCGCCGGTCACGAATCCTTCAAATCTCGCACGTCCTTTGCACGAGTCGCTCGACGCCATCATCGACGGGGGGGAGCGAAGCGGCCAAGCTTCAGCGATTCTGGACCTTACCGGCGCTGAACCGCGATTCATCCGGGAGGGTGAAAATACGTTTACACAGAAAGTGTGGAAAACGCTGCGGAAATCGCTGTGAAAATCGCTACAAGCCGCAAAAAATCGAGGCTTTCAGCTCTTTGCACATCAGTTTGGGCGGAATCAGCCAACTCCTTCCTCCGGCTCGACTTAACCTAAAACACCCTCAGCCGTTAAGTCGCCGAAAAACCTCTTGACAACGGCTCGCCTACCTTCTCTGCACGGTATCGTGCACCTACTCTCAAAAACCGTCGTTTTGCGGGCTCGTTCACACAGAGTTCACGTTGACATATGCGGCCTTTGACTACATGTTATGTCGTAATCGCATATGAGAAATAACGGCCGAGCTTCCTTTTTCGCTCTCTTCATCCTCCTTTCCTTCGGCAAAAACATCCTTGCCGAAGTCCCGCTGGGCGGCACGCGGCTCGGCCCCGCACCCAACGTCAAACTGGAGCCGGCCGTGGCCAGCGACGGCCGCGATTTCTTCGCGGTCTGGCGCGATGCCCGGACCGGCCGTTCCGAGGAGGTGCTCGGCGCGCGCATCACCGCCAATGGCACCGTCCTCGACCCCACCGGCATCCGGCTCGGCAACGTCTCCCCCGCCGACGCACCGCGCGTCGTCTTCATCGGCAACGCCTACATGGTCTTCTGGACCAGCTGGTCGGTCCAGACCGGCAGCGGCAATCTCTGGGTCACGCGCGTCGGGCGGGACGGCAACGTCATCACGCCGCCGCGGGCGATCGCCGACGGCTACTCGATGCTCGGCAGCTACGTGGCGACCAACGGCCGCATCGTCGTGGCCGGATACGTCCGGGAGACCATCGGCTCTCCGACTGTCGCCTCCATGCATACCGTCACCCTCGACCCCGACGCGAACGTCCTCGGCCACCAGCTGCTGACGTCGTCCAACGTGAGCCGCTCCCGCATCTCCATCACCACCATCGGCGACAGCTTCAGCACCGCCGGCGACGGCTTCGTCGCGGTCTGGAGCTCCTTCTACTCCGCGACGTCGCAGGTGGAGGGAGTGCGCCTCAGCGCGGCAGGGGAGCCGATCGGGACGCCGCAGATCCTCGGGGCCGGTTACGACCCGGAGATCGCCAGCGACGGCACCTACACGCTGGCGGTCATCCGCCACGCCGGCGGCAACGATCTCTCCGTCGCCACACGCCTGATCCGCAACGACCTGGGATGGGTCAGCACCGCGCGCTCGTTCCCGAACGGCTCCTCCCTTTCCGAGGCGCAGGTCATCCGCCACGGCGCCGGCTATCTGATCGTGACCACCGAATCGAGCGTCACCACGCGCGCGCTTCTGGCGATGCGCGTCGATGCGGAGGGACGCCCGAGCGTCGCGAGCTCGATCGCCCTGCTGCCGGTCCAGGGGGTCGTCGCCACGCCGCGCCTGGCCTCCAACGGCACGGACGTGATGGTGGTCTGGGTCGAGGCGAATCCGGGCGCCTCGCAGGGCTACGTCCGGGCGCAGCGCATCGACCCGAGCGCACTCGTCGCCCGCGGCGAGCGCATCGAAGTGGCCCGCAGCGCACAGCGCCAGACCGTCACCGACCTCGCCACCGACGGCACGATCACGCTGGCGGTCTGGTTCGAGGACGACGCGCTCCTCGCGCAACGCGGCAGCGACGCGCCGATCGAGCTCGCACGCGGCACGCTGCTGGGCCCCGCGCGGGCGATCTTCGACGGCACCAGCTTCCTCGTCGCCTGGAGCAACCGCGCCGACGACACCGTCAACGTCCGCTTCATCGATCGCGCGACCGGCACCGCCGGTCCCCACCTGAGCGAAGTGACCCACACACCCGGCAACGTCGCCCTCGCGACGAACGGCGAGAGCACTCTCCTGGTCTGGTCGCGCGGCGAGAGCCGTCAGATCGTCGCTGCCCGCCTCGGATCCGCCACGCGCATGTTCGAGACCACACAGCGGGCCATCTCGCCCGACGACATGCGCGCCGACTGGCCGGCCGCGGCATGGAACGGCACCACCTTCCTCGTGGCGTGGTCGGAGGTCGAGTACGTTCCGAACGACGACAGCTTCTTCGGCGGCTATGAATCGATGCGCATTCGCGGCACGCGCGTCGATCGGACGCTGGTACCGCTCGATCCCGCCTCGCGCGTCCTTGCCGACGCCCCGCAGGTCATCGACGCCGGCGCGTCGCTCACCTCGAACGGCAGCGACTGGATGCTCGCCTGGACCACACAGCCGATCAACAGCGTGCTCGCCGTCGCGCGTGCGCGGCGCATCCGCGACGACCTCACCGGTTACGGCAGCGAGAGCGGCGTGCGCCTCGGAGAAGGCTTCCTCGAGCGCGTCGCGTTCGACGGCGAGCGCTACGTCGCCGTCTGGACCAACGGGGGCGAGACGAAGCTCGCGTACCTCACGCGGGATGCCCTTCCGCACCAGCCGAACGTCATCGTCACCGCGGAGCCGATCCTCAGCATCGCCTTCGTGCCGCTGGCCCCGCGCAGGATCATGCTCGCGTACTCGCGCGTATCGTGGGCGCCGGAGCACGGCGGCGTGAGCCGGGCGTTCCTGAAGCTCGTGGAGTTGCGGACGAAGACGCGGCCGGTGCGCTAATCAGAGTGCTCTCACTTCACCAACAGATCAGGGAACGACCGGGGGCCTCCGGCGGCCGGGGCCAGCGGCCCCGGACCCCATTGGTTGGCCTGGCCTCCGCGACACTCTGTCGCGAGATACGAGGCCGTGTCGCGGAGGCTAGGCCAACCAACGGGTCCGGGCCCGTGGCCCGGCCGCCGGAGGCCCCCCGTCGTCTCCTCATCCGTGGGTGACGTGCGTGCGTTCTGCTTAACGGACGTACTGCATGGCCAGGGTGGCCAGCCCGAGGAAGAGGAAGAAGCCGCCAGTATCGGTGCAGGTGGTCACGAAGATCGACGAGGCGATGGCGGGATCGAAGCCGAACTTTTCGAGCACCAGCGGCACGATACCGCCGGCCAGGCCGGCGATGATGAGGTTGAGGGTCATGGCGATGAAGAGGATCACCGCCAGGATCCAGTCGCCGGTCCAGATGCCGACGATGAGCATCGTCAGCATGCCGGTGGCCGCACCGTTGCCGAGGCCGACCAGCATCTCTTTCCAGATCGGACGAATGCCGGTCGCCCAATCGATCTCGCCCAACGCAATGGCCCGGACGAACACCGTCAGCGTCTGCGTGCCGGCGTTGCCGCCCATTCCGGCCACGATCGGCATGAACGCCGCCAGGGCCGTCCAGCGCTCGATCGTTCCCTCGAAGTAGCGCACCACCGACGACGCGAGAAACGCCGTCACGAGATTCACCGCCAGCCACGGAAAGCGGGCCCGGAACGAATCGCGGGCGCGGGTCATCACGCGATCGCTGGCGCCGACGCCGGCCAGGTGCAGCAGGTCCTCTTCGGCCTGCTCCTGGATGACGTCGAGCACGTCGTCGACCGTGACCACGCCGACCAGCCGGTTCTGATGATCGACGACCGGCATCGACAGCAGGTCGTACTTGGAAACGAGCTGCGCGACCTCTTCCGGACTCGACTCGATCTGCGTCCGGACGACGCTCTGCACCATCACGTCCTTGAGGCGGATGCTGGCGTTGGCGAGGATCAGGCTGCGCAGCGACAGCACGCCGACCAGGTGGTCGTCGCTGTCGACGCAGTAGACGTAGAAGAACGATTCCTTGCGCGGGTACTGGCGGATCGCCTCGATGGCCTGCCCCACCGTCATCTCCTCGTCGAGCGCGAGGAAGTCGGTGTTCATCAGCGAGCCGGCCGTCTCCTCTTCCCCTTCGAGCAGCGACTCCAGCTTCGCGCCCTGGGTTGCGCCGAGGACCTCGAGCACGCTGCCGCGGCGATCCTCATCGAGCGAGTCGAGCAGGTCGGCCGCGTCGTCGGGTGCGGACGACGAGCAGATCGCCGCCAGGGTCGTATCGTCGAGCGCCTCGAGGATCTCGTTGAGATCGTTCTCGTCGAGATCGAGCAGCGCGCGCGCCGCTTTGCCCGCTTCGATCAGCAGCGAGAGGATCCGCTTGCGGTCCTCCTCGAGCAGCAGCGGCAGCACCGGTGCGACGTCGGCCGGCAGCGTCTTGTCGATGATTTTGCGGAGTTGCGGATACGCACCATGCCGCAGCAGCTTGGTCAGAAGCTGCTGGTACGACCGGGCCGTCGGAGGCACAGTCGGCGGTGCAGGAGCGCGCGTTGCCACGGCGACGCATCGTAACCACCAAGCAGGCTAGAATCCACCCTTATGACCACCACCACCGCTCCCGAGTCGCAGCCCGCGCGTCCGGCCGAAACGCCGCTGCAGCGCCAGTTCGTGAATTTCATCTTCTACCGCGTCGATCGCGCGTTCCGTTCGCTGCCGATCGAGACGCGGCTCGAGGCGAAACGCGAGCTCGCGGAGATCATCCACCGCTACGAGGGACCGCTGATGGTCCTCCCCTACACCACCGCTGGTGTGAAGGCGGGCGTCGACTTCATGTTCTGGCGCATCGGCTTCGAGCTCGAGCCGTTCGAGAAGATGACCGCCGAGATCAGCAAGTCGATCCTGGGGCGCTACCTCGAGATCCCGCAGTCGTTCCTGGCCATGACCAAACATTCGCAGTACGTCGACGAGCACGTGCACGAAGGGCAGGAAGGACGCCGCCTGCGCATCGTCCCGGGCAAAAAGCCGCTGCTCTTCGTCTACCCGTTCGTCAAGACGCGCGACTGGTACCTCCTGCCGATGTCCGAGCGCCAGCGCATCATGAACGAGCACATCGCCATCGGCCACAAGTACCCGCGCGTGAAGATCAACACCACCTACTCCTTCGGCCTCGACGATCAGGACTTTGTAGTGGCCTTCGAAGCCGACAAAGCGGAAGAGTTTCTCGACCTCGTGCAGGAACTGCGCGAGACCGAATCGTCCAAGTACACGGTCCGCGACACGCCGATGTATACCTGCCGGAGAGCGTCGATCGAAGAGGTGCTGGATTTGCTGGCGTAATTTTCAGTTTGCCTCACTTTATCCCGAGCGAAGCGAGGGATCTTTGGTGCCTTCGCGTCATCGTCAACGACAGCGCGATGGCACCGAAGATCCCTCGCTCTCGCTCGGGATGAACTGAGCGCTCATGATGAACTGAGCGCTCGCAACGCCACCACGCCTGACAGCACCAGCCCGCCGCCGAGGATCAGCAGCGTCGTGCTGATGCCGCGATGCTCCGTCAGCGCACCCGCCACCAGGTTGCCGAACGGGATGAAGGCGAAGAAGGCGAAGGTGTACATGGCCATCACCCGGCCGCGCATCTCGTCCGGCACGCGCTGCTGAACCATAGTGTTGCAGAGCGCCAGGCCGATCACGGTGGAAAAGCCGCAGATCACCAGCATGACCATCGCGCCGATCCGCCCGAGAAAGCCGGCCGCGGCGAGGGCGATGCCGAAGGTCACGAGCGAGGTGGTGATGATCGTCGTCCGCCGCCGCACCTTCATCGTCGACAGCAGCAGCGCGCCGGATAGCGCGCCGATGCCGCTGGCAGCCATCAGGTAGCCGATCCCCGCCGCGTCGTCCGCGAAGAGCAGGCGTGCCAGCACCGGAATCAGGTTCACGTACGGGAAGCCGAAGAGGCTCGACGCCGCGACGATACCGAGCAGCAGCATCACCACCCGGTCGCCGCGCACGTACGCGAAGCCCTCGCGCAGCCGCGCGAAGAGGTCGAAGGCGCGGCCGGCCGGCTGCTGCCGGTCACGGATGCGTCCGAGGACGAAGATCAGCGGGAGGAAGGAGAGCGCGTTTGCGAGGAAGCACCAGAAGCTCCCCCACGCCGACAGCGCCGCACCGGCGATCAGCGGACCGATCGCGCGGGAGAGATTGAACTGCAGGGAGTTCATCGCCACGGCGTTCGGCAGCCGCGCCCGATCGTCGAGCAGGTCGATGATCATGGCCTGGTAGGCCGGCGCCGAAAACGACTGCGCCGTCCCCACCACCAGGGCCGCGCCGATGATCTGCCAGACGGTGATCTGGTTCGTGCGGATGGAGATCGCCAGAAAGAGCGCCGACCCCGCCTGCGCCCACTGCGACAGCGCCACGACCCGCTTGCGATCGAGTTGATCCGCCAGCACACCGCCCGGCAGCATCAGCACGATCGATGGAGCGGAACTCGCGAAGCCGACGAAGCCGAGCAGAAAGGGCGAATCGGTGAGCCGGTAGACGAGCCACCCCTGCGCCACCGCCTGCATCCACGAGCCGACGTTGGAGAGGAATTGCGTCGACCAGAAGCGGCGGTAATCGCGCTCCGCAAAGGCCTCGAACATGAAGATCAGCTGTTCAGCGACTCAGCTATTCAGCCGTTCAGGCCATGCACGGTCGTGTACTGCCTGAACAGCTGAGTTACTGAGCAGCTGAGTCGCTCAAGATTCCTCGTCCCGCGGCGTCCCTTCGGTGAACGGCCGTTCCCCGCGCACGCCCGAGACTTTGCCGCTGTCGTCGCCGCCGCCGTCGTAGACGACCGGCCGCTCTTCGACCTGCATGCCGATGTCGGCGGTGCCGCCGCCGCTGGTGCCGAAGACGCCGCCTTCGCCGACGTTCACGCCGTAGCGGTTCGGGCCGCTGTGCGCGGCTTCGTCATAACCTTCGTTGGTGGGGTCGTCTTTTTCGTGCGGCGGGTTCTTCCCTTCCGCGCCGTAATCGATCTCGTCGTCCTGCGTGTTGCGGTTCGCCATAATGCACAGCTCAGTGCAAGCGCCGCTCCCGGTCGATCCGTACCTTCCCGAGATTCTCTCCCTCGTTCGGGGCGAGCGCCGGGCGGTGATCGTGGCCCCTCCCGGCTCCGGCAAGACCACCCGAATCCCGCCGTTCCTGACCAGCCTCGGCCGGACGATCCTGCTGCAGCCGCGCCGCGTCGCCGCGCGCGCCCTGGCCCGCCGGATCGCCGACGAGCGCCGCTGGACTCTCGGCGAGGAAGTCGGCTGGCAGATCCGCTTCGAGCGCAAATTCACCGAGCGCACGCAACTCCTCGTCGCCACCGAGGGGATCCTCACCGCGCGCCTGCAATCCGACCCGCTCCTGAGCGACTTCCAGGTGGTGATCCTCGACGAGTTCCACGAGCGGAGCATCCACGCCGATCTCGCCCTGGCCCTGGTCAAGCAGGCCGCCGAGTCGCGCGATGACCTCGCGGTCGTGGTCATGTCCGCCACCATCGACGCCGCTCCCGTGGCGAGCTTCCTCGGCGGCGCGAAGACGATGCAGATCGACGCGCGCACGTACCCGATCGACGTCCGTTACGCGCCAAACGTCACCGTCGCCGAAGCCGTGCGCCGCGTCGCGCCCGACGCGAAAGGCCACATCCTCTGCTTCCTCCCGGGTGCACGCGAGATCGAGCGCACGAAGAACGAGCTGGCGATGCCCAATGTGCTGCCGCTGCACGGCGGCCTCGACGTCGACGCGCAGGAGCGCGCCCTCGCGCCGTCGCGCGAACGGAAGATCATCCTGGCCACCAACGTCGCCGAGACTTCCCTCACCGTCGAGGGGATCAGCGACGTGATCGACCTCGGGCTGCAGAAGGTCCTCCGCTACGACGCCGAGACAGCGGTCGATCACCTGATGACCGAGCAGATCTCGCGCGACTCCGCCGACCAGCGCGCCGGCCGCGCCGGCCGCACCGGCCCCGGTCGCGCCACGCGGCTGTGGGACGAGCGCATGCTGCTGCGTCCCCAGAGAGAACCGGAAGTGCGGCGCGTCGACCTCGCCTCGACCGCGCTCGACATCCTCGCCTGGGGCGGCGATCCGCGCACGTTCGAATGGTTCGAGCGCCCCCCCGAGCAGCGGCTCGAAAGCGCGATGGAGCTGCTCCGCCTGCTCGGCGCCATCGAAGGACGCAAGCTCACGGCCATCGGCGAACAGTTGCGGCGGATCCCGCTGCATCCGCGGCTCGCCCGCGTGCTCGTCGAAGCGGGAGGAAGCGACGAAGCGATCCGCGTCTGTGCGCTGCTGTCGGAGGATCATCGCGGAGCCGGCATCGGCGACGCGCTGACGCTGGCCGACGACCGGCGGCTGGACTTTGCGGCGCGGGAGCTGAAGCGCGTGGTCGGCCGCATTGAGAGCAAATCACACGACACCCGCAAAGCATTGCTGGCAGGCTACCCCGATCGCGTGGCCTGGCGCCGCGAGCCCGGCTCTCCGCGTCTGCTGCTGTCGTCCGGCACCGGCGCGCAACTGGCCCGCGAGTCGGGCCTGCACGACGGCGAGTTCCTCGTCGCGCTCGACGTGGTCGGAGGACAGGAAGCGCTGGTGCGCATCGCCAGCGTCGTGGAGCGCGAGTGGCTCACGCCGACCCATCGCGACGTCGTGCACACGCTCACCAACGGCAAAGTGCGTGCGACGGAGCGGGTCTGGTACGGCGCGATTCTGCTGCGGGAGATCAACGTCACCCCCGATGCCGGCGAGGTGCGGCGTCTGAAAGCGCGCGAGCTGCGGGCGAACATCGATCCGCTGCTCCAGCGGCGTCTGACGTTCGCGAATCTCGAGGTGGACTGGGACGTCGTCATCGAGCAGTACGGCGGCGAGCTGCCGTACGAGATCCGCAGGAAGCTCGACCAGCTCGCGCCGGAGCGTCTGCCGCTTCCCAGCGGCCGCACCACCGCCCTCGATTACCGCGAGGACGGCGCAATCGTGGCCAGCGTGAAACTGCAGGAGCTCTTCGGCCTCGCCGACTCCCCGCGCCTCGGGCCGAAGCAGACCCCCGTCACCTTTGCCCTCCTCTCCCCGGCGGGCCGCGCTGTGCAGGTCACGCGCGATCTGCGCAGCTTCTGGAGCTCGGGCTATCAGGAAGTGCGCAAAGAGCTCAAGGCGCGCTATCCGAAGCATCCCTGGCCAGACGACCCCTGGACCGCGACGCCGACGCACCGGACCAAGGGTCGGGGATAGAATCCGCGCGCAAACGAAAGGAGACGCAGCGTGTTCCGAACTCTCGTCGCCGCTGCGCTCGTGGCCATGATCACGGCGCCGGCTCTCGCTCAACCCACTCCCCTTCCCTGGCTTGCCGGCTCTTCGGCGGCGCTCGAAACCGAGCTCACCGCGAAGCACGGCGAGGCGCAACGCCCCCGCATCCAGCGGGGCATCAAACAGGTCAGCCAGTTCTGGCGGGCCGAAGACGGCGGTCAGCCCGAGTTCGAGTCATTCGTCCGCACTCACTTTGCGGGCGACCAGGAGACGCTCGACGCCCTCTTCAACCGGATGCAGTTCATCTTCGAGTCGGTCTTCGGCCACATGACGGAGATCGGCCGCGACCTCCGCTGGCAGACCGACCTCGATATCGGCAAGGTCTATCCGTTCGATGAGGTGCTGGCGGGGTGGGACCCGTCGGCGCACATCAACGACGACCTGTTCAAGAACAAGCTCGCCTTCGCGGTGCTGCTCAACTTTCCGCTGACGACGCTCGAACAGCGTCTCACCGAAGGCGACAAGTGGTCGCGCCGGCAGTGGGCCGAGGCAGCGATGGCGCTGTCGTTCTCCAAGCGCGTCCCGTCCGAGATCAACCAGCAGGCGGCCGTGGCCGCGGCCGACGCCTCGCAGTACGTCGCCACATACAACATCTGGATGCATCACCTCGTCGACGACAAAGGAAACCGCCTTTTCCCGGCGAAGATGCGCCTGCTCGAGCACTGGAACCTGCGCGACGAGATCAAGGCGAACTATTCGCTGCCGCCGAAGGAAGGCCTCCCGAAGCAGCGGATGATCCAGAAGGTCTTCGAGCGCATCGTCGATCAGACCATCCCAGACGTGGTGGTCGACAACCCGAACGTCGACTGGAATCCGTACACCAACGAAGTACGTCCCGCCGCGGTCGATGACGCGGAGGAAGGGGAAGGACGTCCCGCGCCGGCGAAGATCACCAACGCGCCGGAGCCGAACACGCGCTACGCGAAGCTCCTCACCGTCCATCGCGCGGCGAAGCTGTTCGATCCGTACTCGCCGCAGAACCCCACCCACATCCTGCGCAGCTACAACGAGGGTCGCCAGATCCCCGAAGCGCGCGTGCGGAAGATGCTGGTGGACGTTCTGTCGTCGCCGCTCGTCCCGCGCGTGGCGAAGCTGATCGAGAAGCGGCTGGGGCGCAAGCTCGAGCCGTTCGACATCTGGTACAACGGCTTCCGCTCGCGCGGCACGTACACCGAGGCACAGCTCGACGAGATCACCCGCAAGCGCTATCCCACCGCCGCCGCGTACAAGGCCGACATGGCCAACCTGCTGGTGAAGCTCGGCTTCACGAAAGAGCGGGCGGAATACCTGGCCGCGAACATCGAAGTCGACCCCGCCCGCGGCTCCGGTCACGCCATGGGCGCCGGCCGCCGCGGCGACAACCCCCGACTGCGCACCCGCGTCGGCAAAGAGGGGATGGACTACAAGGGCTACAACATCGCGGTCCACGAGATGGGCCACAACGTGGAGCAGGTCTTCTCGCTGAAGGGGATCGACTACTACTCGCTCTCCGGCGTACCGAACACCGCCTTCACCGAGGCGCTGGCGTTCGTGTTTCAGGGCAAGGACCTCGAGCTCCTCGGCCTCTCCTCGCCGAGCGCCGAGAACCAGGCGCTGCAGACGCTCAACGACTTCTGGAACACGTACGAGATCGCCGGCGTGGCGCTGGTCGACACCGACGTCTGGCACTGGATGTACGCGCATCCCGATGCCACCCCGGAGCAGCTCAAGAACGCCACGGTGCAGATCAGCCGAGCCGTCTGGAACAAGTACTACGCGCCGGTCCTCGGCCAGAAGGACTCCACGCTCCTCGGCGTCTACGCGCACATGATCGACAGCTTTCTCTACCTGCCGAACTATCCGATCGGCCACCTCATCGCGCACCAGATCGAGGAGCAGATCGAGAAGAACGGCAACCTCGGCGCGGAGTTCGAGCGGATGTCGAAGTTCGGCAGTCTCGCGCCCGACCTCTGGATGAAGAACGCCACCGGCGCCCCGGTCGGCGCCAGCGCGCTGCTGCACGCCACCGAGCGCGCTCTCGGCGTCATCAAGTAACCGTTTTGGGAGTGCGGCGGGCGTCGCACTCCCAAACATCTCTCCCCCCGTCCCGCTCTCCTGCTAAGATTCCTTCCACCCTCGTCAACAATTCAGCAGGAGAGCTCCGTGCGCAGATTTCTCGTCGTCGTGGCTGTGTGTGTTTTCGCTCTGCCCCTCTTTGCACAGAGTGGCCTGATCTTTTCGGAGTACATCGAAGGGAGCTCGAACAACAAAGCGCTCGAGCTGTTCAACGTCACCGGCGCGCCGGTGAACGTGGCGAACTACCAGATCCGGATGTATTTCAACGGCTCGCCGAGCCCCGGCCTCACCTTCTCCCTGGCCGGCACGGTCGCGGCGAACGACGTCTACGTCATCGCGCACGCCGCGGCGTCGGCGGCGATCGTCTCGCAGGGCGACGCGTTCAATGGCGCCGGCTGGTTCAACGGCGACGACGCGGTGGTGCTGGTGCACGTCCCGAGCGCGACGGTGGTCGATTCGATCGGACAGATCGGCTTCGATCCCGGCAGCGAGTGGGGCAGCGGCCTCGTCTCGACCGCCGACAACACGCTGCGCCGGAAGGCGACCGTCTTCACCGGCGACACGAACCCGTTCGACGTCTTCAATCCGGCGCTGGAGTGGGACGGCTTCGCCCAGGACACCTTCGGCGGCCTCGGCTCGCACAGCGGCATCGTCATTCCGCCTCCGCCGCCTCCCGTCACCGTCCGCGAGATCTTCGAGATCCAGGGCAGCGGCAGCGCCAGCAGCTACGTGAACCAGACCGTCGAGACGCGCGACAACATCGTCACCGCCGTCGGTCCGACCGGTTTCTTCATCCAGACCCCCGACTTCCGCGCCGACGCGAACAGCGCGACGTCGAACGGCATCTACGTCCACCTCGGATCGACACCGACCGTGGCCGTCGGCGATCTGGTCGACGTCAAAGGGACGGTGGTCGAGTTCTTCAACTTCACGGAATTCAGCGGCACGATCACCGTCACGAAAGACGCGTCGAATCAGCCGCTGCCGGCCTACTTCAACCTGCCGGCCGGCTACTCGAGCTTCGAGCCGCTCGAAGGGATGCTCGTCCGCGTCACCGGCGGCACCGCAACCTCCGGCACCGATCAATTCGGCGAGACCACGGTGGTGGTCGGCCCGCGTCCATTCCGTACTCCCGGTGTCAACGGCGGCAACTACCCGAACATCTTCGACGTCGATCCGACCGCCCTCGGCGGCGCCACGCCGTCGATCGTCGGCGGCGCCACGGTCTCCCTCGCTCAGGGACCGCTGGCCTTCGACTTTGGCGACTACAGCGTCTGGACGACCACCCTCAACTACACGAATCCCGCGTTCCCGCGCCCGGCGCGTGCCCGCAATGCCGGCGAGATGACGGTGGCCGCGCAGAACATGCTCCACCTCTACGACGACGTGAACGATCCGTCGATCGGCGAGCCGGTCACGGCGCCGGCGCTCTACGCGCTGAAACTGGGGAAAGTCTCGGATCACGTGCGCAACAACCTCGGCGCGCCCGACGTGCTGGCGGTGTCCGAGGTCGAGAACCTCTCCACGCTGCAGGACCTCGCGGACCAGATCAACTACGATCAGGCGGGGCTGAACTACGTGGCCTACCTCGAAGAAGGGAATGACGTCGGCGGCATCGACGTCGGCTTCCTCGTGCGCGACACGGTCTCGGTCGACTCGATCGCGCAGCTCGGCGCGGACGACACCTGGATCGATCCGCAGACCAACGCCCCGGCGCTGCTCAACGATCGTCCGGCCCTGCTCCTCCGCGGCTCGTACACCGGCAACGGCGCGCCGTTCCCGATTGCCGTCATCGCCGTCCACCAGCGCTCGCTGATCGACGTCGAGACCTCGGCCCGCGTGCGTGCGAAGCGTCAGACGCAGGCGGAGAATCTGGCCAGCTACATCGTCGCGCTGCAGAACGCCGAGCCGAACGTCCGCCTCGTCGTCACGGGCGACTTCAACGCGTTCGAGGTCAACGACGGCTACGTCGACGTGATGGGCATCCTCACCTCGCAGGCCAGCCTCACCAATCAGGTGCTCTCGGTCGCCGCCAGTGAACGCTACTCGTACATTCATGATGGCGTCGCGCAGGTCCTCGATCACTCGCTCACCTCGCAGGGCATGAACGCCTGGGTGCGCGATCTCGAGTTCGCCCACGCGAACGCCGACGCGCCGGTCTCCTTCCAGGCCGCCAGCGATCACGACGGCGTGGTGCTGTTCGTCATGACCGATCACGACGGCGACAGCTACGCCGACGACCACGACAACTGCCCCACCGGCGACGCCCGCCCGACCGTAATCCTCGGATCGTGCGACAGCGGCTCCCCCAACCTGATGTTCCCCGGCGGCTGCACCCTCGCCGACCAGCTCGCGGCGATCAAAGCGAGCGCAAAGAATCACGGCCAGTTCGTGAGCGAGGCCGGCAAACTGCTGAACAGCCTGATGAAGTCCGGCATGCTGACCGGCGCGCAGAAGGGCGCCATCGACGCATGCGTGGCGCAGTGGAATTGAGTTAGAGAAGCGGTTCCTCGGAGTTCCTCGGTCGGTACGACGAGGAACTCCGAGTATCCTTGAACCATGGATCCGAAAGACATCGTCCATTCAGACCCTGAGATTCTCGGCGGCACTCCTGTCTTCGTCGGCACGCGAGTCCCCGTCGACGCGCTGATCGATTTTCTCGAGGGCGGCGATACGATCGAGGACTTTCTGGAGAACTACCCCGGCGTGAGCCGCGAGCAGGTGTTTGCGTTTCTCGAAGAAGCGAGCCGCGCGCTGCTGGCGAAGATTGCGTGAGACGCGTTCTCTTCGACGAGAATCTCCCGCGCTTGCTGCGGCGCAGCCTGCCGGAGTTCGCAATCCGCACGGTTCAGGAGGAAGGCTGGGGCTCGTTCCGCAACGGAGAGCTCCTGCGCCGCGCGGAAGGGAACTTCGACGTCCTGCTCACGGCTGATCGCCGTATGCAATACCAGCAGACGCTCACGTCGTACCGCATCGGCGTGGTCGTGATCGTCACACCGCGACTGCAACTGCAACTGCTCGAGCGTGCGTTGGAGCCGTTACGAGCGGCGCTCGACCGCGTGCGGCCAGGTGAAATCCTCAGCGTGTCGGTGGCGAAGTAGCTTCAGGAACAATCTGCGATGACGAGGTTCCTCGGCCGCTGTCGTCCGAGGAACCCGAGGAACCGCCTTTTACGGCAAACAGCCGTCCTTCACCCACTGCTCGAAGAGCGCGATCTGCGAGGCGTTGAACGGGTCCATCGGGGGCGGGGGCATGGGCGTGCCGGTGGTGCCCTGCATGCGGCCGAGCAGCATCTGTGCGTTCGCCTTCACCGTGTCGTAGTCGGCGAGGTTGAAGCGCCACATCATGTTGGCCTGATACGGCGCGAAGAGGGGTGCGATGTCGGTCTGGAACGAGGTCGCCATCTTTGATTTCTCCTACTGTTCAATCCACATGGTGGCGGCGATGACGAGCAGATAGAGGCCGCTCAGGGCCTCCGTGTACTCCGGGATCCAGCGGCGCAGGCGCGCACCGCCGATGATCCCGAGGACGCACATCGTCGCGCTGACGCAACCGACGGTGGCGGCGGCGAGCGGCAGCGGGTAGTCGAGCGTCCCGAGCGAGATGCCGATCAACAGATTGTCGAACGACAACGAGATCGGCAGTCCGACCAGCGTCCAGCGGTGATTGACGAGCTTCTGCAGTTCGTCCTTGTCGCGGAACGCCAGGAAGAGGATCACCAGGCCGCAGACGACGACGATCAGCGGCGCGCCGCGATCGAGCCAGAGGCCCCACCGCGGGCGCAGACTGCCGATCAGCAGCAGGCCGAGGAGCGGCGAAGCAATCTCGCAAATGCTGAAGGAGACCGCAAAGAGGATGCGCCGCGCGCGCGTGAGCGGCGCCATGCTGATCGCGGCCGCGACCTGCACGTTGTCGAGCCCGGCCAGAATGCCGAGTAAAACGATCTGCAGCATTACGCGTTCGGCAGCACGTAGATGTTCAACGCCCCACCGTTGCCTCCCTTCACCAGCGCTCCGGCCACGACGTAGTTGCCGGCGATCGCGGGGCCCATGCAGTAGCCGTAGCCACCGCTCATCCCGCCGGTCTGCTGGCCGAAACCGGTCGTGTCCTGCCAGAGGATCTTCCCGTCGCTGGCGTTGAAGGCATAGAGGGCGATGTTGGTCGTCGACATGAACACCACGTCATTGACCACGGCCGGGACGCTGATGCCGCTCTCCCCCGCGTTCTTGTACAGCGGGTTCTTCGGGTCGGACGCGGCCGCGTAGCGTTTCGGGTCGCCGTTGTCGAGCGGCCACGCATCGGCGAGCGTGTCCCAGTCGAGCGCGCGGATGAACGGCACGTTCTTCGAGTCGATGCCCGGTCCGATGAAGTGATAGTTGTTGCCGCCGACGCCGATGAAGAGCTTCTTCTGCGGCGTACAGAGCGCGGCGGTGCTGTACGTGCCGGAGAAGTTTTCTCCCTGCACGAGGTTCGAGATCTCGTTCGGCAGCACCGGATTGGGATCGGACGGGCTGTCGATGCCGTGCGCGTCGACGGTCGGGATCTGCGTGCCGTCGTTCATGAACGGCAGCATCTGGCGGTACTTGCGGATGGTGAACGGCGCCTGCGCTTCGAAGACCATGTAGCAGCCGTTCTTGCAGCCGATGCCGACCACCTTCTGCCCGTCGATCTCGTACAGGGTCGGCGCGCCGCCGATGTCGACGTCGATGTCGGTCGGGCGGTAGCTGCTCTCGGACGGAATCTGCACGAAGCCTTTGAACGCGCCGCTGCTCCCCTCGAGGATCAATACGCCGTTCGTATAGCCGGCCGTCGGCAGAGCGCCGTCCGGCTGCGGATTGCCGGTCGCGCAGTAGAGCTGATCGAGATCGGGATCGTACGCAACGCCGGACCAGACCGAGGCGCCTTTGGCCACCGGCTGATTGGTGACGGTGGTGAACCCGGGCGGCAGTTCCTGGCGGACGCACTCCAGCGGCAGCTGATTCGGCACGTTGCTCGTTCCGTAGACAAACTGGCAGGTGCAGAACATCCAGATCACGTTGCCGCTGTTGGCGTCGAGACAGTAGACGAAGCTGTAGAGGTACGGATTCTCCCCCTCGCCGATGCCGAAGTAGACCCGGTCGTTGATCACCAGCGGCGACGACCAGCCCGACGCCTTCGGGGCTGCCTGCAGGTTGCCGTTCGCAAAGTCGTTCGTGACCGGCTGGTTGTGCTTCAGGTCGGCGTACCGCAGATCGGTGATCCAGGCCTCGGAGAGATCGCTCGCATTAAGGCAATAAAGCTTGCCGTCGAACGCGCTGAAGTAGACCTTTCCGTTCACGACCGCCGGCGTGCAGCCCATCCCGCAGAAGCCGTGCGTGTCGCGCTCCGCGGCGTCGATGCTCCAGGTGTACGTGGCCGCGACGTTGCCGGTGGCCAGTTCGACCTTCAGGAACTGCCCGCCGTTCTGCGCCGCCGCCTCGAGGCTGTTGGCCAGGCCGCAGTAGACATAGCCGTCGACCACCGCAGGGGTGGAGAGGATCGAGCCATTGACGTTGAGCGAGGTGACGAGCTTCAGGTTCGCCACGTTGCTGCTGCTGATCGCGCTGCCCGACACCTCGCCGGTATGGGCCGGATCGCCGTGAAACATCCACCAGTTACTGGGCATTGCTCGCTCCTTGATTCGTCGCTTTCATCTTCGCGGTCGGTGGCGGAGGGGCGTCCTGATGCGGACGGCGCGCGAGCCCCCAGCTGAAGTCGCGCAATCCATTGCCGGCATTGAAGTGGCACGACATGCAGCTGTTGCCGAACGCCCCCGCGGTCAGCTCCGGCGTCTGGAAGTAGGTCTCGATGACGGTATTGACCGCGCCGTTGACCGGGAAGGCGCCCCCCGCGTCGTCCGGATAGACGCCGCGATTCTGCGGCGCCTTGAAACGGGTCGGATTGGACGGCCACTGCGTGATCACCAGCTCGTAATAGCGCCAGACCGAATTCGGCGGCAGCGCGGCGTGGAAGGCATTGTTGACGTCGACCGTCGAAGCGCCCTGCGGCGTAGTGGGAATCGGATTGACGCGCACTACCTGCACCGGCGTCGGATTGGGCGGCAGCTCGCCCGGCTGCTGATACTGCGGCCGGTTGGCGAAGCCCTGGTTGCCGGTGGAGGGTGTGTCGGTGCCGTTGTTGAACGACGACGGGACGTTGTCGTTGATCGGCGGAACGTTGTCGACCTGTTCGAACGTGGACCAGATCCACTCCGGAAAGACGCTGGTCTTCTGGGCGATGTGGAAGCCGATCAGCCCCATCGACTGCTGCGAGCACTGGTTCGTCGCGGAGTTGTAGACCCACGCGTCGACCGTGTAATAGCGCTGCTGCTGCGCGGCCGGCAGGCCGTTCATGATGCGCCACGCGGCCTTGATCATGATCGAGTCGGCCGGATTGGCGCTGTTCGGCGGCAGCGCGACGTTCGTACCGGGCGGCAGGTTCTTCATCAGATACAGCCACGTGTTCGGCTTGTCGTCCGCGCCGCGGATCCAGTCGTATTGCGCCTGGTTGTAGCGCACCTCGTAGTAGACGAAGTTCCCCTGCTGGTCGACCAGCGGGTACGAGAACGCCTCGTTGACGTCCTGCAGCTCCGTGTCCCCCTTGGTGACCATGACCATCTGCTTGTCGTTCGGCCCCGCCTCCGGGCACAACGCCGGCGCGTACGGCGCCGCGTAGTCGTTCCACGGCGTGGGGCGCTTGTCGTACTGGTCGAACAGCTCCCAGTTCGCCTTGTACGTCGACCAGGTCACCGGGGTGCGGTTGTTCATCGAGGTGAAGGCCGCGGGGTTGTCGGGCTGGTTCGGATTGCCGCGTCCCGTCGTCGAGGCGGGCCAGTTAAGCGCGATGAAGCTCTGCCACGAGAACCAGTCAAAGTAGGGACGCACCTGCTCCGGCGTCGCGTTCGGCGGCGCGTTGGCCGGGATCGGCACGACGGTCGGGATGTTGCCGCTGATCACCACCGGCGGGATCGACGGAAACGCGGCCGGCTGGGTCGACGTGGTCGCCGTCGTGCCGGTGGTGTCGGTGGTCTGCGTGGCGGTGGCCATCTCCGGCGACCGCTTACAGGCAAAGAGCAGCGCAACCAGCGCCACGGGGACGAGGATCCGTTTTACGTTCACTCAAAACCTCCACTCAGCAGACCGCACGCACTTCACCCACGGATGAGGGAACGACCGGGGGGGCCTCCGGCGGCCGGGCCACGGGCCCGGACCCGTTGGTTGGCGTAGCCTCCGCGACACAGCTTCGTATCTCGCGACAGAGTGTCGCGGAGGCTACGCCGACCAATGGGGTCCGGGCCCGATGGCCCCGGCCGCCGGAGGCCTCCCGTCGTTCCCTGATCCGTCGGTGAAGTAAGAGCATTCTGCTTAGAACTTCAGCGTGGCGCCGGCGCGAATGACCCGGCCGGGTGCCGGAAATTCGAGCGCGGCCGGCTGTCCGGTGAAATCGAAAAGGACGTAACCGAGCTCGTTGTACTCGGCATCGAGCGCATTCAGCACGTCCACGCTGAGGCGCACCCGCGCAAAGTCGCGCGCCACCCGCAGGTCGACCCGCGAGACGTCGGGCATCACGAAGGCCCCCTCGTCGTCGAGGCTCATCCCGTGCGTCCAGCGATAGGCGAGATCGACGCTCGTGGCCTTCGGCAGCCGCGCGTGCAGCAGCAGCTGCGCGACGTGCTCGGGGATGTTCTTCAGCTGCTGCTCGGGCGAATCGCGGTCGGCCACCCGCGTCCAGGCGTACGTCACCCTCGGCGAGAGCCAGAACGTCTTCGCGAAGGCCGCACTCGCCTCGACCCCTCGATGGATGCTGTTGCCGATGTTGTTGTAGCTGAACGTCTGCGGATCGAAGTCGATCTCGTCGGTCACGTTCATCCGGTAGGCGACCAGCGACCAGTCGGCCGTGGCGCGGCTGCCGGTGACACCCGCTTCGACGTTGCGCGCCCGCTGCGGGCGGAGGGTCGGATTCGAGACGGTGAACGTCCCGCCGCTGCCGTCGGGATACGGCCGCGGATCGAAGAGCTGATCGAGCGTGGCCGCCTTGAAGGCGCGCGATACCTGCACGAACACCGACGCCCCGCCGACACGCACCGTCAGTCCCGCGCGCGGCGACCAGGCGGAGTCGTCGTGCTCGACGGAGCTGAAGTCATCGCGCAGCTCATCACGACGGATGCCGGCACTGAGGCGGCAGCGCCCGCAGACGTTCCACGCTCCGGTGACGAAGAGGCCGAGGCGATCGCGCCGTCCGTCCTGCGCCGCGACGACGCCGAGGGTCTCGCCATCGTCGCCGATCGAGGCATAACGGCCGTTGAGGGTGGAGCGGTCGACGTCGAGCCCCGCGCGGACCGTGCCTCCGAAGACCTCGCGCGCCGCCTCGAAGGTCGTGCCGTACGTGCGCGTTTCGAGCGCGCGGGTGGCGGTCGTACCGTAGCCGGGGGCGAGCAGGTAGGTGCGCAGGTTGTCGCCGTCGCGATTCGTGGCATGGACGGTGGCCAGCAGCTCGGTCGTGCCGAACGCTTCGTACGTGGCGGAGATGCGGCGCCGCTCCGTCTCGTCACGGTCGAAGCGGAAGAGCGCATTCGACTGCGCGCGATCCTCCTCGATCTCGAAGCTCGTGAGCGGCCCCGGCTCGCGCCGGTCCTTCCGCGAGCCGGAGAGATCGACGCGCCAGCGCGAATGGTCGTTCGTCCGCAGCAGCGAGGCCTCCAGCGACCGGTCGCTCACCTCGGCATGGTCCCGGAAACCGCCGCTGTCGGCGCTCCCGGCGCGCAGCGCCAGCCGGTAGACGCCAAGGTTGGTGACGTAGCCGGCATCGACCTCGCGGCCGTCGTAGCTGCCGCCGCGCAGCGACAGCTCGCCGCGCTCCTCCTGACGGGTGAAAAGCTGCACCACCCCGCCGAGGGCCGCGTCGCCGTAGAGAGCGGAGCCGGGACCGTGCAGGACCTCCAGCCGCTCGATGTCAGCGGTCCGGAAGCGGCGCCAGTCGACGAGACCCGACTCCGGGTCGCCCACCGGCACGCCGTCGACCAGGAGCTTCACGTACTCCACCTCCCCGCCGCCGAAGAAGCCGCGCGAGGTGATCATCGGCGCCCCGCTGGCGCCGCTGTCGAACATCATCATCACGCCGGGGACATAGGCCAGCAGCTCGGAGAGCGAGGTGGCGGGGAGCTGCTCGATCTCCTTCCGGTCGAAGAGCGTGACTGCCGCAGCGGCCTCGTCGCGCGGAATCGAATCGCGCTCCACCGTGACGACCATCTCCACGCGCGGTTCCTGAGCCGCGAGCGATGCGCAGACCACGAGCGCGACGAACAGGTTTCGATATCGGACCAAGCGACCCCTCCCATCGTGAGGAGTGTCCGCGGCGGGAGTTTCCCTACCCGTAGGTTTGGAGTGCCCGTCCCGGCTCACTTCGCCGGCGCCAGCCGCCATCCGATCAGCATCATCACCGCCGTTACCGCCAGCACACCGAAGAAGATCACCGTCTGCATCCCCACTCCCTGCGCATGCGCCCCCGCCCACGCGTACGCCGCCGCCGGGACGATCGACCCCGCCGCCGCGGCCACCAGCATGCGCGGCCAGGTCACGGGTGAGCTGCCGGCCAGGATGGCTACCGTCTCGGCGAGGATCGGGATGGGACGGGTGATGACGATGGCCACCAGCCCCCACCGCTCCAGCATCGCCCCCGCCCGCTCGTGCTCGCGCGGCGAGACGAACCGCCGGATCAGCCCATTCCCCGCCCGCCCGACCGCAAACGCCGTCAGGGCCGACGCGGTGGAGCCGACCAGCGAGAGCAGCGTCCCGGTCGCGATCCCGAAGAGCGCCCCATGCCCGACCATGATCAGGCTCGACGGAACCGGCAGGAAAACGTCCGCGATCAACAGCAGCACCCCCGCCAGGGCCGCAAACGGATGCGCGCCGCCCATCACTCGCGACGGATCAGTGAGCAGGGAGATGTCCGCCGCCGAAACAGCCAGGAAAACGACCAGCAGCGTCGCGGCGATGCCGAAAAAAAGCAGCCACCAGCGAACGAGCATTCGCGCCAATGATAGCCCCTGCTGCCGGCGGCTCTGCCGCCGCAGTCCGAAACCCATCCGCGCGGTTTCGGACCGCGGCCTGAAGAAAGCCCTTACTACTGCTTCGCCGCTTCGGCCGGTTTCGGGCCGTTGGCTTCGATGTTGATCGTGACTTTGACGTCCTCGCCGAGGAGGATGCCGCCTTCGTCGAGGGTACGGTTCCACTCGATGCCGTAGTCTTTACGGTTGAGGGTGGTCTCGATCTCGAAGCCGGCCTTCGGGGTGCCGCGGCCGTCTTTGCCGAAGCCGAGGAAGGCCACCGGGAGGGTGACGACCCTGGTCACGCCATGCATGGTCAGGTTGCCGGTCACGTCGTAGACGTCTTTCTTCGCCGACGGCTTGATGGCGGTCGACTTGAAGGTGATGGTCGGGAACTTCTCGACATCGAAAAAGTCGGCGCTGCGGAGGTGCTTGTCGCGGTTCTCGTTGTCGGTGTCGATGCTCGCCGCCTGGATGGTGAACTCGACCGTCGAAGCGGCCGGTCTGGCGCGGTCGATGTTGATCTTCGCGTCGAAGTCGCGGAACGAGCCGGTGAAGTTCGCCATCATGTGGCGGACCTTGAAGGTCGTCGACGAGTGCGACTTGTCGACGGTGTAGACCTCCTGGGCAAACAGCGGGGTCGCGATGATGGCGATCGCGAGGGCAATGAGGGAACGATTGAGCTTCATGTTTCTCCTTTGTGGTGGTTACGAGTGATCCGGCCGCCGCGCTTCGATCGCGGCATGCATTCCGTTTCTGGTTCGATCGAGCAGCTCCACGAGCTGCGCGAGCTCTTTCTTGTTCAGCCCCGACAGCGCTTCCGCTTCCGCGGTGTGGAGCGGGTCATCGAGCTTGTCGAGCATCGCCAGCCCCTGCCGCGTGATGCAGCAGAAGACTTGGCGGCGGTCGGTCGCGCAGCGTTCGCGCGAGACCAGCTCCTTCGCTTCGAGCCGGTCGATGAGGCGGGTGATGCCGGGCGTCTGCTCGACCATCCGTTCGGCGATCTCGAGCGTCGGCAGCCCGCGCTCGCCGGCGCCGCGGAGGATGCGCAGCACGTTGTACTGCTGACTGGTGATCCCCTCCCCCTCCACCACGATCGACACGATCCGGCGGATGAGATCCGCGGTCCGCAGGAGCGACACCGCCGCTTCCTGGGCCTGCGTAGCGAATGGTTTGGTCTGCTTCAGCTCACGTTGAAGGGTTTGGACGAGCACGTTCCGGTAGATTACGTGGCAATGGTTGATTGGTCAAGTATTAGCTCTTGGCTATTGGCTCTTAGCTCTTGGGAGAACCAGCGGCAGCTTCGCGACCACGACAGTCCGGACTTGCCCCTGAGCAGCTGAGCAGCTGAGCAGCTGAGCAGCTGAGCAGCTAGAATCACCCGAGTGGAGCAATTTCCTGCTGAATTTGCTGAGCTGCTGAACGCGCGGGGGCGGAAAGTGCTCGCCCGGCGGGAGGCTCTGCCGGTGATGTCGGCTGCCGGGGCGACGCCGATCGCGTTGCTCGGCGGGCTGATCGACGACCGGGTCGCTCGCGATTGCATGCAGTTGCTCGATCGGGCGCTCTACCCCCTCCTCAAGAAGATGCATGTCCCGATTCCGCGGGAGGCGCTGACGGAGATGACCGAGGCGTATCGGGAGTTGCTGCCGAAGACGGTGCGGGTGAAGACGATGCTGCTCAACACCACAAAGTCGAAGGCGCTGACGGCGGCGACAGAGATCGGGCTGGCGGAGATGATGTTCTCCGACAGCTTCCACGAGTTCGCGGAGGGGCTGATGGGCAAGCCGCTCAACCGCAAACGGACCGGACGCCAGGTGATCTGCTACGAGCAGGGCGATTACTCGGGGCCGCACAACGACCACCATCCGGCCAGCCCCGCCGAGCAGAACGGCTACGTCGATTTTCACATCATGTTCTCCAACGACGCGGTCGGCTCGCAGCTGCTGGTCTACGAGGAGCGCGGCTTTCTGACGCAGGCGCACGACGTAGCGGGGACGAGCGGCATCGCCATCTATCGCCTCCCCTTCTGGCACTACACGACGCCGCTCATCGGGCGCAAAGGACGGGAGGCGGAAGCGCGGCGCTGGCTGCTCCTCGGCTCCTTCCAGTTCGATCCGCCGCTGCCGTCGCTGGCCTACTGATTTACGATTCGGCGCATGATTGCGCAATCGCTTCTGCCTGAGCTCGACCTGGAGATCGCCAACACCCGCAAGCTCCTGGAACGCATCCCGTTCGAACACGCCGACTGGCGCCCTCACCCGAGGTCCTACACCCTCGGCGACCTGGCTACGCACGTCGGTAACCTCTTCAACTGGGTGGTCATGACCATCGAACAGGAGGAGTTCGACACCGCCGCGCCGTTCCAGCGGCCGACCTTCACCAGCACCGAGGAACTCCTGGCGCGATTCGACACGACCGCCGCGAAAGCGCGCGCGGCGCTGGCCGGCGCCTCCGACGAAACGCTGATGGCCAAGTGGACGCTGCGCCACGGCGAGCACGTCGTATTCACGCTGCCGCGCGTGGCCGTGCTGCGCACCGCGTGCATGAATCACCTGATCCATCACCGCGGCCAGCTCACGGTCTACCTTCGCCTCAAGGACGTCCCGCTGCCGTCGATCTACGGGCCGACGGCCGACGAGCACTAACGGCCCGGACGTCCGCTGGCGGTGGCCACGGCGCGTTTGAGGCGCTCCGGCTCGACCGGCTTGGCGACGAAGCCCTGAAATCCGGCGGCCACGGCGCGTTGACGGTCTTCCGGCATGGCAAAGGCCGTCAGCGCGACCACCGGCACGGTCGTGAGCGCCGGCTGCTCGCGGATCCACATCAGCAGGTCATAGCCGTCGAGGCGCGGCATGCCGATGTCCGTGACGATGACGTCCGGCCTCCACTCCGCCAGCAGCTCCATCGCCTCGTGCGCGGAGCTCGCGGTGCGCACCTCTCCGGCGTCGCGGAAGACGGCGCGCACGTAGTTCCGCACCTCCTCGTCGTCATCGACGATCAGCAGCCTCCTGCCGGCCAGCGCATCACGCGTCGGCGCGCCCGGCGCGTGCTCCGCGGGACGTTTCTCCCCCTCGGTCAGCAGCGGCAGACGGACGTGAAAGGTCGAGCCATGGCCGACCGTGCTCTCGGCCTCGATCGTGCCGCCGTGCAGTTCGACGAGATGGCGGACGATGGCCAGCCCAAGGCCGAGGCCCATGTGCGAGCGGGTCATCGAACTGTCGGCCTGGCGGAAGCGCTCGAAGAGATGCGGCATGAACTCCGGATCGATGCCCTGGCCGGTGTCCGTCACCGCGATGTGGGCGTGGCCGTCGCGCTCGAGGAGGCGCACCGCCACGCTGCCGCCGCGCGGCGTGAACTTCACCGCGTTCGTGAGCAGGTTCCAGACGACCTGCTGCAGGCGATGTGCGTCGCCGTTCACGCCGATGCCCGGCGGCGCGTCGACGGTCAGTGCGACCCCCTTCGTCTCCGCCGCGGTGCGCACGGTGTCGGCGGCAGCGGTGATGACCGGCAGCAATTCGGTCGGCTGCTTCTCCACGCGCAGCTTGCCGGCTGTGATGCGGGAGACGTCGAGCAGGTCGTCGATGAGCTGCGCCTGCACCTTCGCGCTCTTCTGGATCGCTTCGATGGCCTCATTCGCGCTGCTCTCATCCACCAATCCTTCGGCGAGCAGTTGCGACCAGCCGAGGATCGAAGTCATCGGCGTGCGCAACTCGTGGCTGAGCGTGGCCAGGAACTCGTCCTTGGCGTTGTTGGCCCGTTGCAGTTCGGCCTCCGAGAGCCGCAGCCGCGCCGCCGTCGCCTCGGCCGTCTCTCGCGCGCGGAGCTGCGTGCGCAGGAGCAGGAAGAGCAGGATGGCGATGGCGATGCCGCCGACCGTGGTAGCGAGGGCGAGGATCAGCGCGTTTCCGGCGCCGCTCCGTCGCGATGACCAGTGGATCGTCCAGCGCCGGCCGGCCACGTTGAGCGCGGTCAGGGTCGTGTAGCGCGGCTGCCGCACGTCGTCGCCCGTGCGGTACAGCAGCTCGTTTCCTTCGAAGATCGCGAACGACACCTCGGGACGCGCCTGCGTGCCGAAGATGCCGCTGAAGAGGTCATGCGTGCGGAACGGCGCGTAGACGAAGCCGATCAGCGCCTCGCGCCGCTCCCGAACGGTATCGGGTGCCCGGCCGGTGGTGTAGATCGGCAGATACAGGAGGAAGCCCGGCTGCTTGTGGAGCTCGATCTCCTGCACCAGCGTCACCTTGCCCGACGCGGCGGCGCGGCCGCTGTCACGCGCGCGGATCATCGCCTCGCGGCGGATCGGGTCGGTGAACATGTCGTAGCCAATCGCGGCGCGGTTGCGGCGGTCGAGCGGCTCGAGCAGGACGACGGTGTGGTACTCGTCGCGCGGCGTCTCGGGCCAGACCCGGAAGTCGGGAAAGCCGCTCCGCCGCATCTCGTCCCTCAGGCGCGGGACCTCCTCGCGCGGGACACGTAAGGTCAGGCCGACGCCGAGGATGCCGGGGAAACGGCGCTGCACATCGAGACCGCGGATGTAGGTGATGAGGCGCTCGCGCGAGATGGCGGGATCGGCGGCCACGAGCGCGCGGGTGGCGTCGAGCACGTGGCCGTAGTCCTCGATGCGCCGGAGAATGTCATCGCCGGTCGATTGCACGGCGTTGTCGAAACGGCCGCGGTCGGCGGTGCGGGCATTGTTCCAGACGTAGACCGTGGCCAGCGCCGCCAGCAGCAGAAAAACAATCAGCACGAAGGCGGGCAGGGCGCGGTCACGACTCATTCCACCGAGTGGTCCTGCAAGTCCCGCGCAGCGCTGCGTCCGGCAAGCCGCCCGCTGGCCCACGCCCACTGAAAGTTGTACCCGCCGATCTTCCCGTCGACGTCGAGGATCTCCCCGCAGAGGTAGAGATCCGGGCAGACCCGTGAGGCCATGGTCGAGACGTCGATCTCCGTGAGCGGCACGCCGCCGGCCGTCACTTCGGCGTAGTCGAATCCGCGGTCGCGCTCGATCGGCAGCGACAGCTCGATGAGGTTGCGGACGATGCGGCGGCGCTCCTCTTTCGGCAGGTTGGCGACCGGAGTCGCGGGCGCGAGGCGCTCCAGGAGCCGCTCCGGCAGGCGTCCGCGGAGGATGTTGCGCGCCGACTTTTTGGCGTCGTCGAGGAGCAGCCGCTCGAGCGACTCGAACGTCTCGCCGGGAAGAAGATTCGCCACCAGGTGCGCCGCCGGATCATCGCGCCGCGCCGCGAGCAGCTCGCGCGAGACGTCGAGCACCGCCGGGCCGGAGAGGCCGAAGTGCGTGAAGAGCGTCGAGCCCTGCTGCCGCGCGAGCGTCTTGCCGGTCGAGCCGCGGACGATCAGCTCCGCATTCGTGCTGGTCCCGGAAAGCTCCGTCGTCCAGAAGCCTGGCGTGACCACGAGCGGCACGAGCGCCGGAAAGGTCTCGGTGATCGTGTGGCCGAGGGAGCGCGCCAGTCCGTAACCCGCACCGTCGCTGCCGCTCTTCGGCACGCTGCGGCCGCCGGTGGCGAGGATGATCTTCCTTGCCGCAACCGTCTGGCCGTCTTTCAACGTGATGGTGAAGCCGCGCGCGATCGACTCCACCCGCGCGCTGGTGCGGATCTCCGCGCCACAGGCGTGCAACATGGCATCGACGACCGTTCGGGCGCGATCGGTAGTGGGGAAAAGCTTGCCCGTCTCCTCACGCTTGAGCTCCACGCCCATCTCACGGAACCACGCGATGGTGGCCTCGACCGGAAAAGTGCGCAGCACCTTGGCGATGGCCTTGCGCGTGCCGAAGAAATCGTCCGGCGAGACGACGTCGTGCGTGACGTTGCAACGCCCGCCGCCGGAGATGAGGATCTTCGCCCCGATCTTCGGCGCGCCATCGAGGGCGATGACGCGGGCACCCTCCTGCGCCGCAAAGATCGCGGCGGTGAGTCCGGCAGCGCCGGCGCCGATGATGGCGATGTCGTAGGTCATGGTTTTCAGCTGCTCAGCTGCTCAGCTCTTCAGCTGTTCAGGCATACCAGTCAACCCCGCCGCCTGAACAGCTGAGTAGCTGAACAGCTGAGCAGCTCGAATCGCTGGAATCCCGAGCAGCTGGAATTCCCACCTGTCCCCGCTCCGTAACACACCCGACACTCTATGAGACTTTCTCCACGTGCCGCTTCCCGACTATCCTCCGCCCCCATGCGCCGCATTCTCCTCGTCCTGGTCACGCTTGCCGTCTCCCTCTCCGCGTCCGCGAAATCGGCGGCGGAACTGCAGCTTGCGCTGCGGAAGCTCACCGTCGTCGGCAGCGCGCTCTACGTCGCGGCGCATCCGGACGACGAGAACACGGCCATGCTGGCGTGGCTGTCGAACGACCGGCTCTATCGCACCGGCTATCTCTCGGTCACCCGCGGTGACGGCGGGCAGAACCTGATCGGGCAGGAGAAGGGCGAGCTTCTCGGCGTCATCCGCACGCAGGAGCTGCTGGCGGCGCGGCGGATCGACGGCGCCGAGCAGTTCTTCACCCGCGCCATCGACTTCGGCTACTCCAAGAGTCCCGAGGAGACGCTGCGGATCTGGGGACACGACGCGGTGCTCGCGGACGTGGTGTGGGTCATCCGCCGGTTCCGTCCCGATGTCATCGTGACCCGCTTCCCGACCACCGGTGAGGGCGGCCACGGCCAGCACACCGCCTCGGCCATGCTCGCCGAGGAAGCGTTCAAAGCGGCCGGCGACGCCACGAAGTTTCCGGAGCAGCTCAAGTACGTCACCCCATGGACCCCGAAGCGGATCTTCTGGAACCGCTTCTCCTGGACGCCGATCAAGCCGGACGACCCGGTCGTCGCGAAATCGCTGCGCGTCGACCTCGGCACCTACAACCCGCTTCTCGGCCGCGCCTACACCGAGATCGCCGCCGAGAGCCGCAGCGAGCACAAGTCGCAGGGCTTCGGCTCGGCCGAGCGCCGCGGCACGGTGATCAACTACTTCGATCATCGCGGCGGCGATCCGGCTGCCGCCGACCTCTTCGAAGGCGTCGACACGAGCTGGTCGCGCTTCCCGGGCGGCGAGCCGGTCGGCCGCCTCCTCACGCAGGCCGCGAATTCGTTCGACGCCAGCAAGCCGGCCGCGAGCATCCCCACGCTGATGGAAGCGCTGCAACTGCTCGAGCGGCTGGCCGCCTCGTGGAAGGACAACCCGTACTACGAGGTCAAGCACGCCGAGCTGCTGAACGCGATCCGCGACTGCGCCGGCCTGGCCATCGACGTCTCCGCGAGCGACTCCACGGTCGTCGCCGGCGCCGAGATCCCGGTCAGCGTCACTGTGGTGAACCGCAGCGACTATCCCTTCCAACTCTCCGTCGTCGCCTCACCGTTCGCCGCGCCCGGCAAAGCGCCCGGCACGCAGCTCAAGAACAACCAGCCGGTCAAGACCGACATCGTGCTGCGCCTCCCCTCTGACACGAACGTCTCGCAGCCGTACTGGCTGCAGAAGGCACCGGCCGAAGGGCTTTTCCAGGTCAGCGACCAGGAGCTGATCGGCCGCGCCGATAACGCCGCGCTGCCGATCACCGTCTCGCTCACCGACGACAAGCAGCGCACGCTGATCTACACCGTTCCGGCCATCTTCCGCTGGACCGACCCGGTGCAGGGGGAGAAGACCCGCGACCTCGACGTCGTTCCCGAGGTTACCGCGACCTTCGAATCCGGCATCTACGTCTACCCGACCGCCGCCGCGCGGCCCGTCACCCTTCACCTCCGCAGCTTCGGTGCGAAAAACGCCGCGGTGCGCCTCACCACCCCTGCCGGCTGGAAGAGCGAGCCGGCCACGCAGAATGTCGAGTTCAGCGGCAAAGGCGACGAGAAGACGCTGACCTTCACCCTCACACCGCCAAGCGCCGACTCCACGGGAAATGTGACCGCCGAAGTCGGCAACGCCAGCGGCTTCGGCATCCTCGACATCGACTACGAGCACATCCCGGCGCAGCGCCTCTTCCCCGCCAGCAGCGCGAAGCTGGTGCGCAGCGACATCCGGATCCGCGGCAGGAACGTCGGCTACGTCATGGGCTCGGGCGATGACGTGCCGGGGGTTCTCGGGCAGATGGGCTACGCGGTGACGCTGCTCTCCGATGGCGATCTCGATCGCGCCGACTTTGCCCGCTACGACGCGATCGTCCTCGGCATCCGCGCCTACAACACCCGCGATCGCCTCAAGCAGGCGCACGCGAGGTTGATGGACTACGTCGCGAACGGCGGCACGGTGGTCGTGCAGTACAACACCGCGAACCAGCTCGACGACCTGGCCGTCCCGGCACCCGGTCCGTATCCGTTCAAGATCTCGCGCGACCGAGTGACGGTCGAGAGCGCGCCGGTGCAGATGCTCGACGCCACGCACCCGCTGCTCACCGCGCCGAACAAGATCACGGAGCGCGACTGGGCGAACTGGGTCCAGGAGCGCGGCCTCTATTTCCCGAGCGAATGGGACCCCAAGTATCAAACCGTCATCGCCACGAACGACCCCGGCGAGCCGTCCAAACCGGGCGGCCTGCTCTACGCGAAACACGGCAAGGGAGCGTTCGTCTACACCGGCTACGCCTGGTGGCGGCAACTGCCGGCCGGCGTCCCGGGCGCGATGCGGCTCTTCGCGAATCTGGTGTCGGCCGAATGAGCGGTGAAGAAAAGCCGGACGCGAACCACGGCGTGCCGGGCGCAAACAACGGCGTGCCGGGCGCAAACAATGGGCTGCCGGACGCAAACAATGGGCTGCCGCCCATCGGCGGCAGCTGGCGCAACCTCTACATCGCGGTGATCGGCACGCTGGTCGTGCTGGTGATCCTCTTCTACGTTTTCACGAGGGCCTTCGCGTGAGACTCGCCGACTGGCTGGTCCTCGGCATCACCCTCGCCTCGATCGTGATCTACGGCGTCTGGAAAGGGCGGCGGCAGCAGCGGTTGGCGCAGTACCTCCTGGCCGACCGGCAGCTGCAGTGGTACACGATCGCGCTGTCGGTCATGGCCACGCAGGCCAGCGCCATCACGTTCCTCTCCACCCCCGGTCAGGCCTACACCGACGGTATGCGTTTCGTGCAGTTCTACCTCGGGCTGCCGATCGCGATGGTGATCCTGTCGATCACCGCGGTGCCGATCTATCACCGCCTGAAAGTCTTCACCGCGTACGAGTATCTGGAGGGGCGCTTCAACCTCCCCACCCGCACGCTCACCGCGCTGATCTTCCTGCTGCAGCGCGGCCTCGGCACGGCCATGACCCTTTACGCGCCGGCGCTGATCGTCTCGCTCGTCCTCGGCTGGCACATCCAGCTGACCGTGGTGATGATCGGCGCGCTGGTCATCATCTACACCGCCACCGGCGGGACGAAGGCCGTCAGCTGGACGCACATGCACCAGCTCACGATCTCGCTGACCGGCATGGCCATCGCCCTGATCATCGCCATCAAGTCGCTGCCGCAGCAGGTCGGCTTCGTCGACGCGGTGCGCGTGGCCGGCCGGATGGGGCGCATCAACGTCATCGACTTTTCGTTCGACCTGACCACGCCGTACAACTTCTGGTCGGGTCTCTTCGGCGGGCTGATGGTGGCCCTCGCTTACTTCGGCACCGACCAGTCGCAGGTGCAGCGCTACCTGACCGGCGAGACGATCGCCCAGAGCCGGCTCGGACTCCTCTTCAACGGACTGGTCAAAGTGCCGATGCAGTTCTTCATCCTCTTCGTCGGAGCGATGGTCTTCGTCTTCTACCAGTTCAGCGCACCGCCGCTGTCGTTCAACCCGGTGCAGCGCGAGAAGGTGCGCACGTCGCCGCAGTACGGCCCCGAGTTCCGCCAGCTCGAGCAGACGCACGCGCAGACCTTCGAGGAGAAACGCGCCGCGGCGACGAACCTCGTCGCGGCGATGAACGCCAACGACGACGCCACCGTCGAGCGGACCACCGAGCAGCTCCACACCCTGCAGGCCCGCGACGCTGAAACGCGCAAGGCCGCGTCGGCGCTGATCAAGAAGAACGATGCGAAGGCCGACGCCGCCGACACCGACTACGTCTTCCTCACCTTCGTGATCCAGAACCTCCCGGTCGGTGTTGTCGGCCTGCTGATGGCGTCGATCTTCTGCGCGGCGATGTCGGCCACCGCCTCGGGGCTCAACTCCCTCGCCTCCACGACCATGATCGACGTCTGGAAGCGCCTGCTGAAGAAGGACCGCGAAGACGCCTATTACGTCCGCGTCTCGAAGCTGATGACCCTCTTCTGGGGCCTCTTCTGCATCGCTTTCGCGATGTTCGCCAACCGCCTCGGGTCGCTGATCGTGGCGGTCAACAAAGTCGGCTCGCTCTTCTACGGAACGATGCTGGCCATCTTCCTGGTCGCCTTCTACATCAAGCGCGTCGGCGGGCCGGCCATGTTCTGGGGAGCGATCTTCGCCGAGATCGTCGTGCTGCTCTTCGCGCGCTACAGCAACGTGGCCTGGCTCTGGTGGAACCTGGTGGGCGCGGTGGCGGGAGTGGTCGCGGCCGTGGTGATTCAGATGTTCCTGCCGCCGCCGGCACCGCGCGCCGAATCAGCGACAACGTAGGACGGCTCCCTGGGTTCCTCGGAAGTCCCGCCGGGTTCTGAGGAACCCGAGGAACTCCGAGGAACCCGAGGAACTGCTTTTCTACCGCCACTTATCCGACTGACGCTTCACCTCGGCCGCAAAATCCTTCTGCTGCGGCGTGGCGGCGGCAATCGCGCGCTCCGCGGTGCGGATCGCTTCGGCGGTCTTGCCCTGCTCCTTGAGCACGCGCGCCTTGAGCCAGAGGTTGGCGATGTTCTCGTTGGCCTTGAGTGACTGCTCGAGCCACGCGTTCATCTCCTCCGGCGTGCCGGCCTTGTTCTCGAACGCAAAGTTCGCCGCCATGTAGGCGGTCTGCCAGCTGGGCGACATCGCGTTGCGGAAGTTGGCCAGGGTGCGGGCGGTCGAGTTCGTGTTGACCGTGAACGGCACCGAGACGTCCGCCCAGCGGATGTAGAACGTCGCCTCGTCGGTCGACATCTGCGGCACGTCGATGGTCAGCCACTCGACCGGCGACGGATTGCGCTCCGGCCGCGCCGCGACCTTCAGCGCGTCCTTGGTCGGGTCGTAGCTGTAGCTGCCCCACTGGTCGGCGACCGTGTTGAAGATGATCGACCACTGATCGCGGCCGGGGATGGTGTGCAGCGAGTAGGTGCCCTTCTTGAGGTCCTGCCCGTTGATCTTCACGTCGTCGGTGAAGGTGATGGTCGTGGCCTCGTTCGCACCGGTGCGCCACACCTTGTCCCACGGCACGAGGTCGCCGAAGACCGTGCGCCCTTTGACGCCGGGGCGGCTGTACTTGACGGTGATGTCGGTGACGCCGACGGTCTGGGTGAAGGTAGCGGTCGGGCTCGGCCGCGGGGTCTTGACCTGCTGCGCGATGGCCGAGGTGGCGATCAGCGCGACTGCGAGAGAGAGTACTGTTTTTCGCATCTGTGTTCCTCCGTTTCGTTGTGAACGGCGCGGATCATAGCGAAAACCAGGTGAACCAGCGGCTACCGACCCGTGTCGTCTCCCCTTTGCCGTCGGTAATTTCCGCGATCACGTCGGTCCGCTCCCACACTTCGGGCGGCCGGCGCTCGAAGGTAACGGAGAAGCGCGGCTTCATCACGTGCGGGTACCACGGAAACATCCGGGAGAGCTCCGGGTCGGCGCGCAGCTCCGCCGGGACGCGCACCGCGCCGTTGTTGAAGAGGAGGTCCACCTTCGCAACCCCATGCGGCGAAAAGGCATAGCCGGCGATCGTGACCCGGCCGTCATGGATCACCCCGCCGCTGAGCGGCCAGTCGAGCGAGCCGAAGGTCGTGGCGTTGTAGCTCGGCCGGTTCTCGTAGAACGGCTCGCCTCCCGGCCGGCGCGCGCCGACCTCGAACACCCAGTCGCCGAAGATGCCGTGATCGAAGCGCTGCACGAAGCCGAGCCGTCCGCGCGCGACCTCCCGCTTCACCCAAGCCCGGGTCTCACTCGCTCGCTGGCCGAGGACGTCCGCGTGCACGATGACGTAGCGCACGCCGTCCGCTTTCAGCGTATCGACCAGCGCGTCCGGAATGGGCGCGCTGTTGGCCATCGACGCCAGCCGCACCCGCTCCGGCGGCGTAAAACCGGAGACGCCGTTCACGATCGGCTGATGATGCGCCGTCGCGCGCAACAGATAGTCGTATTCGATCGGCAGCTCATCGATCGGCAACTCCATGACCGGAGTCGGCCGCGGCTGCGCGTTGAGCCATGAGTAAACGCGCGGCGTCTCCACGTCGGCGAGGAACCAGCGCACCGGCGCCGAGCGCAACTCCAGGACGAACAGGATCGGCAGCAGCGCCGCGAGCCACTTCTGCCGCCTGGCCAGCGCTGCCACCGCGAACGCTACCAGGATGGCCAGCCCGATGTACGCGATCACCGCCCAGCGCGCCGGAGAACGGATGGCGCGGAAGCCCGGCACCCCGCCGAAGAGAAAGCGGTGAAACTCGAAATGCAGCCCCAGCGAGCCGAGGAAGCCGATCGCGATCCACAGCAGCGCGATCCACCGCTCGCGCCTGGTGGCGAACCAGAGCCCGATCGCCGCCAGCAAGAGAACCAGAAACCCGGGAAAGAGACGCCGCTCCGGATCGACGGACACGTCGGACAACCACCCCGCGTAGAGCCGCGGGTACTCCCCCGTCACCAGCCACTCGCGCGGCAACGCCGAAAAACGAAGCACCTCCTCGTACGTCCGCTGCATCCCGTACCGTTTCGCCACCACCGCGTAGGGATAGAGAAAGGGCGCGAGCACGAGCATGCCGGCGGCGGTCGCGAGCGCCAGGAGGGCGGTTCGTCGGTTCCTCGGTTCCTCGGGTTCCTCGGGTTCCTCGGGTTCCTCGGACACAGTCGCCGCGCCCCCCGAGGAACCCGAGGAACCGAGGAACCGAGGAACCAAAAAAAACGTCCCCACCACCGCAAACGTCCCGAAAAAAAAGTAATGCACGTTCGTCAGCCCGTTCACCACGAACACGCAGGCGAACAGCGCAGCCCGCTTCCGGTCCGGGCGGTCGAGATAGGCGATCAGCGTCAGCAGCAGGAGCGGCAGCCAGCCGCCCCACACATGCTGCAGATGGGCGAGGTGGACGAAGCGGAACGGCAGGAAAGCGTAGAAGATCCCCGCCGCCATGCCGGCGATCCACGAGCCGGTCAGCCGCAGCGCCAGCAGATACATCGCAAAGCCGCAGAGCGCGAAGCCGAGCAGCATGGCCACGTTGTAGGCGGTGAGCGGCGCGACGCCGAGGGCCCGCAGCGGAAAGAGCAGCGCCGCCACCGCATAGAGGTTCTCGCTGAAGGCCAGCGAGTAGCGCGCGGGGTGGAAGGCGTTGGCGTGGTACAGCTCCAGCGGCTGCCGGAAGGTAGCCCACCAGTCCCAGTCGAGGATCCAGGCGTTGATGTACGGATCGCCCGGATCGGCCACCGCGGTCGTCAGGTTCCGCGCCAGCGGCCAGGTCATCACCAGCGCCAGCAGCACGAATAGAATCCCTGCCGCCGCGTGTTGCCTGCCCATCGAGCGCGGATCATAATCGCCCAAAGTCCATTTCCGAGGAACGACACCATGCCCTCCATCCCTTTTACTGGTAACTACGAAGACCTCTCCACCGACCGCGGTTACCAGTTCAAGTTCTATTGCGAAAAGTGCAGCAACGGCTACATGTCGAGCTTCAAGACCTCGAAGATCGGCATGCTCGGCTCGGCCGCCCGCGTGGCCGGCGGTCTCCTCGGCGGCGTCTTCGGACGCGTGGCCGACTCCGCTTACGAGGTCCAGCGCGCCGTCGGCGGCCCCGCCCACGACTCCGCGCTCAAGGAAGCGGTCGAAGAGATCTCGCCGACCTTCAAGCAGTGCAACCGCTGCGGCAACTGGGTCTGCGGCCCCATCTGCTGGAACAAGAAAGCCGGCCTCTGCGAGAACTGCGCGCCCGACCTCGACGAAGAAATGGCCGCCGCGCAGGCCGAAGCGGCCCGCGAGCAGATCCACGAAAAAGCCCGCACCGTCGACTGGACCAAACAGCGCGACATCAAGACCATCTCCGGCGCCGTCTGCCCCGACTGCGGAGCGAAGACGCAGGGAGGCAAGTTCTGCCACGACTGCGGCGCCGCCCTGCAAGCCAAACGCGCCTGCAACGAATGCGGCCACCAGGCGGAGGGCAGCCCGAAGTTCTGTCCCGAATGTGGCCAACGCTACTGACGTAGCGGATTGAGGATTGGAGGATTGAGGATTGAGGAAGACGCTCGCGCGTCAGTCGACCTCGTCCCCTTCCTCAATCCTCAATCCTTCAATCCTCAATCCGCGGCCGCGCCGCGCCGCGCCGCCCGCGGCAGCCGCCTTGCACTAACGCGCCGCCATGACAGCGATCGTGCTCTTCGGCGGCGCCTCGGACGAGCGCCACGTTTCCGTTGCCTCGGCGCAGAACATCCTGCGTGCTCTTCCTGACTCGATGGCTTGGTTCTGGGCGCCGGACGGGGCGGTGCACGACGTCCGCCCCGACGAGGTGATCGCGCACCAGCGGCCGTTCGAGCTCGACTTCGAGCCGACCCGTCCCGCGATCTGGCCCGACCTCGAGCAGGCGCTCGATACGTTGCCGGTCGAAGATCCGATCTTCCTCCTCGCTCTGCACGGCGGCACCGGCGAAGACGGCACGGTGCAGGCGATGCTCGAGCGCCGCGGCATCCCATTCACCGGCTCCGGCTCGGCCGCCAGTGCCGACGCGTTCGACAAAGGACGCGCGAAAGAGCTGGTCCGCGATCGCGTCAAAACCGCCGAATCGCGCATCGCCCGCACGCTGGACGAGGTGCGCGAGACGATGGAGGATCTGCTCTCGCGTCACGAGCGCATCGTCCTCAAGCCGCTCGCCGCCGGCTCCAGCCGCGGCCTCTTCTTTCACGGCCGCGACGACGACCACGAGGCGGTCATCGAGAAGATCGCAAAGCTGCGCATCCCCTACATCGTCGAGCAGTTCATCGCCGGCCGGGAGCTGACCGTCGGCATCCTCGACCAGGGCTCCGGCCCGTTCGCGCTGCCGGTCATCGAGATCGAGGTCGACAGCGGCCATTCGTTCGACTACGAGGGGAAGTACCTCGGCAAGGGGACGCGCGAGATCTGCCCGGCCAACATCCCGGCGTCGATGGCGGAGGAGGCGCAGCAGACTGCTCTCGCCGCGCACATCGCCCTCGGCTGCGAAGGCTACTCGCGCAGCGACCTGATGGCCGCCGAGGATGGGATCTACTTCCTCGAGACCAACACCCTGCCGGGCCTCACCACCAGCTCGCTCGTGCCGCAGGAGCTGCGCGAGGTGGGGATCTCCTTCGCCGACTTTTTGAACGGCCAGATCGAGCTGGCACGGCAGCGGGCACAGCGCGTGGCGGCCTAGCAGGGACGACGGGGGGCCTCCGGCGGCCGGGCCGCGGGCCCGGACCCGCGGGTTGGCCCAGCCTCCGCGACACTCTGTCGCGAGATACGAGTCTGTGTCGCGGAGGCTGGGCCAACCAACGGGGTCCGGGGCCGATGGCCCCGGCCGCCGGAGGCCCCCCGTCGTTCCCTGATCTGTTAGTGAAGTGAGAGCATTCTGCTTAGAGTACCGGCACCGACATGACCGCCATCGAATCGATCGCCGCCGCGATCACGCTCTTCAGCGTCTGGCTCTCCACCCGACAGCACATCGTCTCGTGGCCGACCGCGATCGCCGGCGTCAGCATCTACGCCTGGATCTTCTGGCAGACCAGGCTCTACGCCGACTTCGGCCTGCAGTTCGTCTTCATCACCCTCTCCATCTACGGCTGGTACGAGTGGCTCTACGGCGGCGAACAGCGCTCGCAGCTGCGTGTCTCGCGCGCCCCGCTTCGCACACACCTGATCGCGTCGGCGATCACCATCGCCTTCGCCGCGGTCCTCGGCACCCTGCTGCACCGCCACACCGACGCCTCCCTCCCCTACGCCGACGCCGCCCTAGCCTCCGCGAGCCTCCTCGCGCAATGGCAGATGACGCGCAAATACCTCGAGAACTGGATCCTCTGGATCGTCGTCGACGTGTTCTACATCGTGATGTATGCGTCGAAAGAGCTGTACGTCACGGCGGGGCTGTATGCGGTCTTCATCGTGGTGTGTGCGGTGGGATGGCGGGATTGGCGGCGGGAGTTGCGGGCGGCGTGAACGCCTTCATCTAGAATACTAGCGAGGTGAGGCACCGTGAGACCCGCTCCTGAAGAAGAAGTGAAACGGATGCTCGAGTCACTGCCCGATGAGGCGTCGTTCGAAGACATTCAGTACCACATCTATGTGCAGCAAAAGATCGACCGCGGCATCGAGGCATCGGAACGCGGCGATTTCATCTCCGATGAGGAGATCGAGCAGCGGATGATCGCCTCTGACGGCGCGATCGGCCGGTCCGGCAGAAGAGTGCTCAGAGCGGCAGGTGCGCGACTGCGGACAGCCAGCCGGCCAGCACTTCGCCGATGACCACGGCCATCACGTCGACGTAGAGGATGCCGGTGGCGGCCATGGTCGAACGGATCTTCACCGTCCCCCAGACGAACGGGTAGAGCGCGAGCGGACCGAGAAGCCCCCAGAGCGCGCGCATCCAGAAGAAGATGTCCTTCATGACCGGGTGCGGCCAGTTCGCGCCGAGAACCACCACGATGAGGATCAGCTTCGCGATGGCCGCGACGAGCGTCGCATGCGTAAGGCGCTTGAGCGGATCGATGGCCATCCCCCGCACGACCAGGTACCAGTGGCCGAGGGTCATCGCCAGATTGACGCTGCCGAGCAGCGCCACCGACGCCAGCGCACCGAAGATGCTCCAGGCGATGTGCGGCGGACGGACCGCGGCGTGATACGCGAGCACCGACGCCACCAGATACGCGATGCCGAGCAGCGCCGCCGACGCGCGAAAGATCAGCCGCTTCGGATAACGCAGCACCAGCCAGACGAGCAGCGTCAGCGCGACGATCGACGCATCGACCAGGGCCAGATCGCGCCGCCCGGCCATCGCATGAGCCACGCTCGCGCAGACCGCCAGTGCCGCACCGATGAGAAACACCAGCCGATAGAACTTCACCCCCGCGTTGCGCCGCCCGACCAGCGGGAGAAAGAGGTAGAGACCCGCGGCGAGATCGATGAGGAACAGCGCGAGGAGCATGAGTGCGCGGAGGATAACGCACGCGCCATCACACGAGGCGTGCATCCCCCTCGTATCAGCCTGAACGAAGGGAAAAGAAGGGACAGGCCTTCAGATGTCACGCGCTTCCCAGCGTGTGGTGTGGGCTTCCAGCCCACCCCTCGTTCCCTGGAGAAGGGGGTGGGCGGGACGCCCACACCACACGAGGCACGCACACCACGAAGCGCGCATCCCTCTCCTGTCATCGTGGTCTGCCCGTGTGGACGCTACCGCACGACTTCGCTCGCCCGAATCAACCGGAACCCTCGCGCCCGCAGTTCCGGCAGTTCTTCGGCGAGCACGCGCAGCGTCACCGCGTACGGATGTCCGATCCCGATGGCGCGGCCGTGCTTTTCCGCGGCGGCGGCGAGCTCGCCGATCTGCTTGCGCACGGCGTGCTCGCTCGCTTCGTCGTCGAGGAAGACATGCCGGGTCGCGCTGCGGATGTTCAGCTCGCGCGCGACCTCGGCGGCGATCGAGCGGCCGGAGGTGCGGGAGTCGATGAAGTACATCCCCTCCGGCAGGGCGCCGAGGACGGTCTGCATGACCCGGCGGTCGCTCGTGGCGCGCGAGCCCATGTGATTGTTGACGCCGAGCGCGTGCGGCACCGCTTCGACGTTCTCGCGGGTGAGGCGGGAGATCTCGTCGTTGTCCATCGACGTCAGGATCGCGCCACGCCCCGGGGTTGCTTTGCCCATCGGCTCCATCGGCAGGTGGCAGAGGATCTCGAAGCCGCGTGCGTGCAGCGTCCGCGCGAACTCGCTCGCGCGCGTACCGTTCGGAAGGATCGAGCAGTTGACGTTCGGATCGAGCGCCATCACCCGTTCGAGCGGCTGGCCGTCAAATCCGAGGTCGTCGATGATCAGGACGATCTCGCCGCCGCCGGCCTGCCGGTTCCTCGGGGTTCCTAGGGTTCCTCGGGGTTCCTCGGCCGGTTTCCCCGAGGAACTCCGAGGAACCGGAGGAACCGAGGAACGGGTCCCTGCGGCCGCAGCAACGACCGGAGGCGCCGGTGGCCCCTGCGTCTCGCTCCGGAACTCCCGCCATGCTTCCCTGGGAGTCTCACCACCGTTCAGCCAGTTCCAGGCGAAGAAGATCGCCAGACCGGTGATCGGCAGCAGCATCAGCACTGCCAGCGTGCGAAACGACGAACCGCGCGATCCACTCTCCCGTCCACTCATGCGCGGTGTCATTGTGACACGGGGAGCGGTTGCTGGAGCGGTTCCTCGGTTCCTCGGAGTTCCTCGGGGGGGACCAAGCCGCCGAGGAACCCGAGGAACTCTTACGCTGCGATCATGACCCGGTAGTCATCGCGGTCCAGTCGCGCGGCCTTCTTCGGCTCCACCTCGGCGCCGAACAGCTCGAGCGCCTTCTCGAGGATGAGGTCCTGATCCGGCTTCGTTCTCGCGGTGGTGTCCTTCGGATCGCGCAGGTACTGCGCGCTCAGGTCGACCGTGACGTCGGGCTTCACGCCGGTCTCTTTGATCGGCTTGAGGTCGGGGGTGGTGTAGTGGGCGACGGTCATGTGCACGCCGCCGCCGCTCGGCAGCGGGATGAACTTCTGCTGGATGGCCTTGCCATACGTGGTCGAGCCGATCACTTTGCCGCGCTGATTGCCGCGGATCGCGCCGGCGAAGACCTCGGCGCCGGCAGCGCTGGTCATGTCGGTGAGCACTTCCACCGCGCCGTCGTACGACGTGTTGCGGTCGGCCTGCCACCGCTTCGACTCGGTCTTGCGTCCTTCGAGCGAGGTGATCAGGCCGCTGGTCAGGAGCTCGTCGGCGGCGGCGATCGCTTCGTCGATCGAGCCGCCCGCGTTCCCGCGGAGGTCGACGATCAGCTTGCGCTGGTTCTGCCTGCGCACTTCGTCGAGCGCCGCGCGGAACTGCGCCGCGGTCCCCTTCTCAAAGTACGGAACCTTGATGTAAGCGACGTTGGAGATGGTCTTCGTCTCGAGCGCGAGAGGGTGGTACTGCCCCGGCTGCACGGTCACTTCTTCGCGCCTGGTCTCGCCGCTGCGGAGAACCTGCAGCTTGACCGGCTTGTCGGAGCGGAGCGCATTGCGCACCTGCCAGACCGCCAGCTTCTGCGTCGGCGTGCCGTTCACGGCTTCGATGAACGAGCCGCGCTCGATGCCCGCCTTGTCGGCCGGCGAGCCCGGCACGGCCGCGATGATGTACGCATAACCGAAGCGCTTGGTCATCACGATGCCGAGGCCGTTGTCGTCGATGTCGACGTAGTTCTTGTACGCCGCCATCTGCGCCGGCGGGACGTAGTAGCTGAACTCGTCGATGGCGTCGGTCACGCCGGAGAAGGCGCCGTCCATCAGCTGGTCGGACGAGACCTGCTCGACGTAGTTGCTGCGCACGAGGTCGAAGACCTCGGAGAAGATGCTGAGATAGCGGTAGACGTTCGTTTTCTGCGTCGACTGCGCGAACAGCGCGCCGCCGAGCAGGGTGACCATCATCGCGACCGAGATGCTGAGGAATGTAATTTTTCTTTTTGTCATCAGCGCAACCACTTTTGCGGGTCTTCCGGACGGTTGTCCTGCCGGATCTCGAAATAGAGATGGCCCGAGCTCGCGTCCTCGCTCTCGGCCACTCCTGCAATCGGCTGGCCGGTCGTGATCCGGTCACCTACAGCCAGCGTCGGCGGCTTCACGTTTCCGTACAGCGTAAAGACGCGGTTTCCGTGGTCCAGAATGATCAAATTGCCGTACCCCTTGAACCATTGGCTGAATAGAACTGTTCCCCCGAAAACCGCGCGTACCTGCGTGCCGGGGGCCGCTTCGATTCTGATCCCGTTGTTGACCGTGAAGGTAGAAAACTTCGGGTTACGCTGTTTCCCGAACCGTTCCACGACCTTCCCTTCCAGCGGCCAGGCCAGCGCTCCCTGCACGCTGCGGATGTCGAGCACCGGCATCCCGCTCTCCCGGTTCTTCTGGGCGAGCAGCGAAACGAGCCGCTCCAGGCGGCGGACCTTTTCTTCGAGCGCGGCAAGCTGGCGTTCCGATCCTGTCTCTTCGACTCGCAAGCGCGCCAGAAGTTGCTGCCGCTGCGTCTGCGCGAGCAGCACGGCGCGCCGGCGCTGCTCCACCACCCGCAACGTGTCGCGCAGCTGGGTCCGCCGCGCGGCGAGCTCGGTCTGCCGCGTGGCGAGCTGCTGCCGCGTGGCCTGAAACGACGACACCGCCCGGGCGTCGCGGGAGACGAGGTAGCTGAGCATCGACACCGCTTCGAGCGGGTTCTGCTGCTCCTCGATCTCCAGCAGCATCCGCAGGTAGCTGAGGCCGCCGAGGCGATAGAGCGCGATCAGCCGCTTCCGGAGGTCGGACTTCTGTGCCTCGATACGCGGCCCGAGGGTCGCCACCTGCTGCGCGATGGCCTTGCTCTCGCCGTCGAGCTGCGCCGCGGTCTTCGTGGCCAGCTCCAGCTCGCGCGTGCGGATGTCGAGCTCGAGCGACGCCTCGCCGAGGGCCCGCTCGGTGCTCTGGGCCTGCTGCTTGAGGGTATCGAGCTGCTTCTTGAGCCGGGTGATGTCGCTGCGGACACGATCGAGGTCGCGGTTGCGCGGCTGCTGCGAGTGGGCGCTCGGCAGGAGGACGAGCATCGCGAGGCCGATGGCCATCGCCATGCGGCCGGGCTTAGCGGCCGTCGTCGTAGCGCGCATTGAATTCGCGGAGTGCATGCCGGGCCGCCTGCTGCTGCGCCTCTTTCTTCGACGTCCCCTCGCCGCGCGTGACGAGGCTGCCGAGCTTCACCTCGATGATGAAGGTCTTGTCGTGGTCAGGTCCCACCTCGCCGACGACGCTGTACTCGGGCAGCGGCAGCCCGCGTCCCTGCGCCGCCTCCTGCAGGGCGGTCTTGTAGTCGTGGAAGAGGAGATCCTCCTCGTCGATGGCGTGGATGTCGTCCGCGAACGTGCCGACGATCATCTTCCGCGCCGCCTCGATGCCGCCGTCGAGATAGACCGCGGCGATGACCGCCTCGAAGAGGTTCGCCAGCAGCGAGTCTTTCTTCCGTCCGCCGGTCTTCTCCTCGCCGACGCCGAGGAGGATCACCTCCCCCATACCGTAGTGGCGGGCCTTTGCGGCGAGGCTGCTTGCGCTGACGAGAAAGGCCTTCATCTTCGAGAGCGCCCCTTCGTCGAGCTGCGGGAACTGCCGGAAGAGCAGATCGCCGACCACGAAGCCGAGCACCGAATCGCCGAGGAACTCGAACGTCTCGTTGTGCCGCACGTCGCCCTCTTTCGACTCATGGGAGAACGACTTGTGCGTGAGCGCGCGCCGGAGAAGCTCGGGGCGTTCGAACGTGTGGCCGAGCCGCTGTTCGAATTCGGAGAGGCCGTTTTCCAATCGGCGGAAGTATACGGGAGCGGCTGATTCAGCTGTTCAGCTACTCAGCTGTTCAGCTGTTCAGCTACTCAGCTCTTCAGCTACTCAGCTGTTCAGCTGTTCTGGCGGCGTGCGTTCGTGTTCCGCCTGAACGGCTGAGTAGCTGAGTAGCTGAGTAGCTGAGCAGCTGAGCAGCTGAACAGCTGAGCATCTGGAGCGTCCACGGAATCGCGCCCGGAAGCGCGGCGTTTCGCCGGACGTGATGAGACCGGTGGCGTTGGGACTGGCGATCTGCCTCGGCGCCGCGACTCTGTTCGCCGCCGATTCGCCGATCGCGACGGTGATGCGCGACATCCCGGCCAGGCAGCTCGAGTCGCTGCTCCGCGAGCGCCCCGAGCAGATCCCGCCGATCCTCCGTAACCTCGGCGAGGCGCTGATGTCGGGCCACACGGCGGCCGAGCCGTATCTCGCGTCGCTGGCCCTGGCGCGCGCCGAGCGCCTCGGCACGACCTTCACACGCGACGACCTCCGCACGCTGGTCGCATTCATGACCGTCGATCCGGTGCGCTACCGCGACGACGCCACCTTTCGGACGCGGATCAATGCGCTGCTGCCGAAGACGCTCGCGCCGTCCGTCGACTATGGCCTGCGCGAGGCGGCGCTCGTCGAGCTGAACGCGCTCTACGAGATCGACTACGCGCTGAGCGAGTCGCTCGCGAACGCGTGGAAGCTCGCGCCGCGGTCGAGCACCACGCGCCGCTCGCAGGCGGCCGGCAGCTTCCGAGACGACGCGTACGGCACGATCGACGCGACCATTCTCTCGCTCAATTCCGCGATCATCGCGCCGAACGACGCCCGCGCGTTCCTGACCGGCCTGCGCAAGTCGGCGCCGAAGCGGCGTATCCTCGTTCTTGCCGATCCGCCCATGCGCGCGTCGCTGCACGACCTCGACGTGACGGTGATCGACACGTTCGCCCGCCCGTTCACGCCGTGGCCGCGCGACCCCTTCGCCGTCACGAGCGCGAAAGACGGCGGCGTGGTTTTCGTCAATCGCCCCAACCAGCAGCCGAACCGCGAAGACGACGCGCACATGATCCACGCCCTCATCGCCGGCATGCCGTCGTCACTGGACAAGGAGTGGAAGCCCCGCTGGTCGGTGGCCCCCTTCCCCTTCCACAACGGGCATGTGCTGGTCCTGCCGGAGGCGGCGTGGATCAGCATCCACACCGTCGAGATCCGCGCCCTGGCCCTCCTCGGCATCGCCCGCGTCCCGGTCGAGACCTTCCACACCGCCGCCGGCATCCAGCGCTACGTCACCGCGGTGAAGCGGGCCGCAAAAGAGCTGGAGACGCTCTACGGCCGCCCCACCCGTTTCGTGCACCCGTTGCCGGGCGAGAGCGAGCCGCTCGCGCAGCAGGTCGCGCTCATGCAGTCTCTCGGCGGTGGAGGGGGGTTCGATCTCGACTCGATCGTGACCCTCCTGCCGGGCGGCGTCGCCCTGGTCGGCGACCTCACCCGCGGAGCGGCGCTCGCGCGGAAAGCCTCCTGGAGCGAGGCGCATCGCGCCTACGGCTTCACCGGCGAAGCCTCGACCCTCGGCGCCCGTGTGGCCGAAGTGCAGACGAGCGGCCGCGCGCCGGGACTGCAGACCTTTCTTGACGCGGTGGCGCTGCATCTCGCCAGGAGCATGAAGGTGGAGCGCATCCCGCTGCTCGACGTCCCGTACGCCCTGCTGAGCGACGCGAACGCCGCCAGCGGCTCCGATTTTCTGATGACGTGGCACAACGTCGTCCTCGAAGGGAAGCGCGCGCAGGGGTTCGCCGCGCTGCTGCCGGAGGGGGATGCGGCGGCACGCGAGGCGTTCCAGCGCGCCGGCTTCACGCTCGACCTGCTGCCGCCGCTCGTGCGGAGCATCGTCCTCAACGGCGGCTTCCGCTGCGCGTCGAATCACGTGCGGCGGTGAGGTAAGTCGCTGCCCCGCCGTTCCAGGAAGCGGGGATCGGCGTTCGCGTTATCCTGTCGGGACAGCGACAGCATGAGTCCTTCGACTTTTCAGCGTGTCACCACCCGCGTGCGTCGCGCTGCCGTTGCGCTTCTCCTCGCGAGTCTCGGGGCATGCTCGAAACACGAGACGCAAACCATCACCTCGTGGCTGAGAGTCGACGTCGCCACACCAAGAGCCGACGAGTTGATCCGGGTGGGGAGCAAACGGGAAGTCTACGAGATCAAACGCAACGGCCGCTGGAAGAAGTTCGGCGTCGGCAACAGCTCCTCCTATATGGTTCTCGGTGAGGAAACCGCGGTGCTCGTGCAGCTGAACGACGGCAAGGGCCTGCAGCTGGTCCGTCCGAACGAACCTCCGCAGCCGGTGCCGGCGTCGTTTGGCCGGATGGGGACGGTGCATGTCGCGGGCGCCTCGCTGATCGACGTCGTTGCGAACGACACGCCGCGCGAGGCCAGCGTCTATCGGCACGATCTTTCCGGCACGCTGGTCGCGCAGTTCCGACTGGTCGTCCCGGAGGCGTATTCCGACTGCAGAGTGGCTGAGGGGCTCCTCGCCTACGGCAAAGACTTTGTCCCGTACGGCTCGGCGGACTGCAAAATGGGCTCGCAGCAGGCGAAGTGCCTGATCGTAGGCCCGAACGGCTTCGTCCACGCCGTTCCGCCGGAAGCCGACTGGTCCGAGTGCGGAAGCTTCGGCAAGGTGGGCATTTCCACGACCGAGCCGGCGCGCTTCACCGTGTTTTAGCCGGAAGAGGCGTACGAGGTGGTTTCGCCGCCGCGGTTCCGTGAACGCCAGGTGGTCCCAGAAGAGGGGGACAGGCCTTCACATGTCACAGAAGGGGGACAGGGCTTCACATGTCAGTCCCAGGGACACACCCTCGGAGAGAAAGAACGAAGGCCTGACCCCCTTCTGGAAGGGGGGTGGGCCGCATCGAACGGGGACAGGTTCCGTGGAAGGGGGACAGCAGGTTCCGTGGAAGGGGGACAGGGCTTCACATGTCAGTCCCAGGGACACACCCTCGGAGAGAAAGAACGAAGGTCTGACCCCCTTCTGGAAGGGGGTGGGCCCCATCGGATGGGGACAGGGCTTCGCATGTCACAAAAGGGGACAGGGCTTCACATGTCCGTGCCAGGCACACAACCCCGGTGTGCACGTGCGCACCCGCCGGGGCGCAGGGGACAGACCCTCGGAGAGAAAGAAACGAACGTCTGACCCCCTTCTGCCACGCTGCCCCCACATGTCAGTCCCAGGGACACACCCTCGGAGAAAGAACGAAGGTCTGACCCCCTTCTGCCCTTTCGGAGAGAAAGAACGAAGGTCTGACCCCCTTCTGGAAGGGGGGTGGGCCCCACGTGCGCACCCGCCGGGGCGCAGGGGACAGACCCTCGGAGAGAAAGAAACGAAGGTCTGACCCCCTTCTGCGCCCGATCGCGTGAACATGATCCGAGATCGTGTGAACGTGATCCGGGATCACGTGAATGTGATCCGGATCATGTGAATGTGATCCGAGATCATGTGAATGTGATCCGGATCATGTGAATGTGATCCGGATCATGTGAACGTGATCCGGGATCATGTGAATGTGATCCGGATCATGTGAATGTGATCCGAGATCATGTGAACGTGATCCGGGATCATGTGAATGTGATCCGGGATCATGTGAATGTGATCCGGGATCATGTGAATGTGATCCGGGATCATGTGAACGTGATCCGCGACGCGTGAACGCGATCGCAGTTCCCCCGTGTGGTGTGGGCTTCCAGCTCACCTTCGTCTTCATCTCCAGGGAAGGGGGGGGGCTGGAAGCCCACACCACACCGGCAGCGGTTACAGCGCCTGCAAGGCTTGTCTGGCCGTGGCGATGTCTTTCGAATAGCGCTGCGGGGGGGCGGTCTTGACGAACTGGTCGAGGGCCTGGCGGGCATCGGCGCGGTTGCCGGCGCGAGCGGAGACGAGGCCGATGTTGAAGAGGGCGTCGTACTGCTTCGGGTCGATTTTGACGGCGCGCTTCCAGGCGTCGACGGCCAGGGGGAAGTTGTTTTTCTGGGCGTAGACCACGCCGAGGGTGTTCAGCGCGAGCGGCAGTTCCTGGTTGAGCTGCAGGGCGCGGATGAGGAACTGCTCGGCCTGATTGACGTCGCCGGCGCGGAGGGCGACCACGCCGAGGTTCTGGAAAGCGGTGGCGTTGGTCGAGTCGGCGGCGAGCGCTTTCTGGAACTGGGCCACCGCCTCGCGCTGCTGCCCGAGGTCGGCCAGGGCGATGCCGTAGGCATTCAGCAGGTCGGGATTGGTCGAGGTGGCGAACTGCGAGAGGATCTCCACCGCTTCCTTCGTTCTCCCCTGCTCGCTGAGCAGGAGGCCGAGGCGCTGCTTCATGGTGTCGTTCGCATCGCCGCGGGCGATCGCTTCGCGCAGCACTTTCTCGGCGTCCTGGGGGCTCTCGACCTGCTGGAACATGAACGCGAGGAAGTCGCGGGCCATGGTCATCTCCGGCCGCTGCTCGACGATCTTGCGGGCCTGGTCGAGCGCTCCCTTCGTATCGCCATGCTGATATTTCACGATGGCCTGCTGGATCGCGGAGAAGAGGTGCACGAGGTTCTTCGGATCGTCCTCGGCGGTGTACTCCTTCTTCGCCGCGGCTGTGCCGGTGAGGTAGCCGAGCGAGCGAAGCTTCTGCGCTTCGTCCGAGTCGATGTTGCGCTCCATGCCGGTCTTGGTCGGCGCGGCGTCGGAGAGGACCTGCCGGATGCGGTTGGTCATCCGGCGGTTGTCGGTGAGGATGTTCTTCTTCTCGAGGTAGTCGGTGTTGAGGTCGTACAGCTCCGCGAGCGGCAGGTCGACGTACTTGTGGCCGTCCTCGATCATGCCGACCAGAGGCGCCCATCCGAGGTTCAGCGAAGCGGTCAGCGCCTCGAAGTAGGTCGTGCGGAACTTGTCGCTGACGCGCAGGAGCGACTCGCCGGTCATCTCGGCGGTCTTCTGCTCGCCGATGCGGTCGAGGATGGTCGGGACGATGTCGATGTGGCGCACGAAGCGCTTCTCGACGGCCGGCTTCAGGTTGCCCTTTTCGTACACGATCATCGGCACGTGCAGCGTCTCTTCGTAGGCGAAGAGGCCGTGCGTGATCTCGCCGTGCTCCCCCATTCCTTCGCCGTGGTCGGCGGTGAGGATGACCATCGTGTTCGGCTTGCGCTCGAGGATGGGGCGGAGGAACCTGCCGAGCGCGTCGTCGATCTCGGCGACCTCGGCGTAGTACGGGTTGTCGTACTGCTCTTTCCACGGCGAGGCCGGTTTGTACGGCTGGTGCGGCTCGTAGAAGTGGACCCACATGAACTTCTTCTGATCGCCGACCGAGTCGTACCACTGCTGTGCGGCGGCGATGACATCAGCCGCTTTACGCTCGGGGACGACGAAGGAGCTCGGGGCCGTCCCCTCGGCGTACTTGTCGTCGTAGACGTCGAAGCCGGGTGAGAGGCCGAAGCGGGTGTCGAGCGGATAGGCGGCGACGAAGGCGCCGGTGGCGTACCCCTCTTCCTTCAGCTTGTGCGCAACGGTCTTGTGCTTCGGGTCGAGCACGAAGCCGGCGTTGTCGCGGACGCCATGCTGATACGGCAGGAGGCCGGTCAGGATGTTGGCGTGCGAGGGAAAGGTGACGACGTTGTGCGCGTGGGCGTTGGAGTAGTAGACGCCGCCGCGCGCCAGCTCGTCGAGGAAGGGGGTCTTGACCTTGTTGGCGCCGGTGAAGCTGACGGCATCGGTACGCAGCGTGTCGATGGTGACGAGGATGATGTCGGGATCGGACGGCGCGTCGGCGGAGAGGATCGACCCCGCCGCGACGCGCCCGGTCTGCACGCGATTCTTGAAGAAGAACACGGCACCGGAGCCGAGGAGCACCGCCAGCAGCCCCGCGAACAGCGGGAGCAGGCGACGCTTCTTCGGAGCTGCCGGTTCCGGAGCTGCCGGGGCCGTCACTGCTGGAACTACCGGTGCGTTCTGGTTCTTCTTCCTCGTCGCCATCAGAGAACCGTGAAAGGCATCGTCACGACGGATTCATTCCCGTCGCTGGACTTCACGGTGAAGCGGAGCTCGTGCGCTCCGGCCGGCAGACCATCCGCGCGGAAGTTGAAGAGCAGCTTCACGCCGCCGCGTTCGTCCGCCGCGGTCCGGCCGAGCAGTTTCACGTTCGGCGGCTGCGCGGTGCCGTTCGTGAGGATGGTCGGCGTCACGCCGAGGTTCTCGAGCGGTACGCGGTAGAGGAAGAGCGCGATGTTGTAGTCGGTGCCCGCCTTGACGACGGGATGGCTCTGCGGGACGTAGCGCGACTCCCCGGCCGAGAAGGGATACGGGTAGTCGTCGCCGCGGGTCGGGCCGACCAGCATCGCCCAGTTGGCGGGATCGGCGAAGAGCACCGGCGGCAGGATGGTGGCTTTGTCGAACGCCGGAACGGTGATGTCGCTGCGGACCAGGCCGGTCTTGCCGGTGTCCTCGACGCGCACCAGCGCCTTGATGGCGTACTGTCCCGGCGGGAGGCGCAGCGTGCCGTAATAGCGGATGCCGGAGCCGCGGACGGTGTCACCCGCTTTCTCGAGGTCGAGTCCGATGCGCTGCTGGAGGTAATCGACGACCTTCGCGTTCTGGTCGAACGCGTAGAGATAGAGGTTGGCGGTGGAGGTCTTGCCGGTCACGCCCTGCAGCATCTTGTTGCCCGGGATCTCGACGAGCACCGGCACGCGCGCCTTACCGGCCGGGCCGGGCAGCGTCGTGGCGGAGACAGTCAGGGCAACGTCCTTCATCGGTGCGTCGGTCATCAGCATCTCGGCCAGCGTCAGGGCGCGCTCGAGATCGGAGAGCTTGTTGGTCGGCTCGTAGTAGCCGGCGCGGGAGGAGACGCGCACGCCGCGCGGCGCGCCGTTGAGCTTGACCTTGAGGTTGTGGAACTTGCCCTGCGTGCCGGTGTTGCGCGCCGCGAAGCCGAGCACGTAGATCGTCTCCTGCTGGCGCATCATCCGGCCGAAGTTCTCTTTCATGTCGTTGGCGTTCTTGAAGACCGTGCCGCCGGTGGGACGGGTCAGGAGGTGCAGCGCCTCGGTGCCGCTCCCCTTCTGCGATGCAGTCGAGGCCGAGGGATCAGTACCGCCGCGCACGCCCTTGATGTCGATCGCGTGCAGCACGACGTCGCTGCGGCGGAAGAGATCGGCCATCGCCTTGATGTCGTTGTTCGAGCTGGCGTTGCCGAAGTGCGTGGAGGGGTCGGCCGCCGTAGAGTAGACGGCTGAGCCGTCGAACGTCGCGTCTGCATTTTTGGCCGCCTCTTCGCCGCCGAGCTGCCGGCCTATGACGAGTGAGGAGTCGAAGCCTTCGGAGAGGAGGACAACCTGTTTCTGCCCCTGCAGCCGATCGAGGATGCGGGCGACGTTGCCGAACTGCGCGAGCTGCAGACGGAGCCGCGTCCGCATCTCGTCGTCGTTGACCCGCTTCGAGAGTGCGTTCTGCTGTTCCATCTCGCCGGCCACGATCGCTCCGATGTCGGGGATGTTGCCCTTACCGCCGCCGCCGGACTCGACGCCGCCGGGCATGTTCTGCGCCACGGAGATCATCAGCGGATCGGCGACCTTGAAGTACTTCGGATGCCCGAGGGTCTCGATGGCGGTGCGCAGGACCCCGCGGTCGGCGGTGAAGGAGGTGACCATCTTCGCGCCACCTTCGGTGGTAAAGACCGCCACTGCCGCGAGATCGCTCTCGCCGAGCTGATTGTTCACAAAGTCGGCCGCCGCCGCCGAAGCGCGGCCGATGGTGCCGACGCTGGAGTTCGCGAGATCGAACATCAGCAGGAAGTTCCGGTGCGCGGACGGAGGCAGCGGCATGTTGCGCTGCGCGGCCTCGGCCGTGATCTTCTTCATGTCGAGCACTTCGAAGTACTCGATCGGCACCCGCTTCCCGTCGTCCGTCAGCTCGAAGTTTTCCTTCGTCAGTCCGGAGACCGCATTGCCGTCGCGATCGACGACCGTGACCGGCACCTCGATGACCGTCACCTGCACGGTTTCGCTGATGCGCTGGGCACCGGCGATCGAGGCAAACGCCATTACGGCTGCCGCAAACCAGGTCTTGCTCTTCATGCTCGCTCCTTTTTTCGGAAACGTCACGATTGTAAGAGCGGGAGGACCCCCGATGCGTTGCAGAACCGCAACAGGCCGTTTTGGAGCGGGCCGGTCAGTAGGCGCCGGGGTTCTTCAGGAAGCGCCAGATGATCTTGCAGGCCACCGACCAGCTGCGCGCCCGGCGCTCGACGTGCGTGCGGATGCGCTGCAAGTCGCCGCGATCGTAGAGGTTGCCGTTGAAGACGACCGCGGCAATGCGCTGGCTGTTGCGGATGTCGAGCAGCGGATTGGCGTCGAGGAGGATCAGGTCCGCGACCTTGCCGGTTTCGACCGCGCCGTAGTCGTCCGTCCGCCCGAAGTATTCGGCCGGCGTGACGATCGCGGCGCGCAGCGCGTCGGCGGGGGAAAGGCCGGCCGTGACGAGCTCCTGCAGCTCGCGGTGGAGATCGGCTCCCGCGACGATGTAATCGGTACCGGCCACCACGCGCACGCCGGCGCGATGCGCGGCGCCGGTCAGCTCGAGGCCTTTACGATAGAAGTCGCGATAGCTCTGCCGCCCGGCGGGCGATGGATCCTCGGCAATGGTCTCATCGACGTCTTCCAGCCACTGCCGCTTCATGAGCGGATGGAGATAGCGCAGCAGCGGGTCGTCGCGAACGGAGGGGTGATCGCCGTACGCATCGACCCAGCGCGTGAGGTGCGTCGGGACGTAGTACGTGCCGTGCTGCTTCATCGCCGCGAAGATGGCCTGGGCCATGGTCGGATCGTGCTCGTCGACCGCGCGGCGGCGATCTTTGGGGTCTCTACCGGGATACGACTCCTGCACGATGAAGCGGGCGTGCTCGATGCTCTTCTGATGCGCGGCCGCTTCGATCGCGGTGACCGAGAGCGGACGATGCCCGACCACATCGAGCTTCTGCCGCCGCGCTTCGTCGACCAGCGCAAAGTAGGCGTCGCGGGGGATGCGGTCGTAGACCTTGATCGCCTCGACCCGCTGCCGGGCAAAGTGACGGACGAAGGCCCTCGCCTGCTCCGCGTTCGCGGTGTCGAAGTACGCTGGGACGTCGCCGAGCCGTTTCACCATGCCGGGGCCGTTGGCCATGAAGCTGGTCGTGGCCACGACCCGCGGGCCGATGCGCTTCCCCTCGATCGCCTCGCGCGTCCAGCGGCGCTTGTCCTCCGCGCAGGCGATGAACGGATCGTTCGGCTTCGGGCAGCCCTGCATGTCGCGCACGTTCGTCACGCCGTACGCGATGTAGAGCGGCATGTCGAGCAGCGGACTGACCGCGAAGACATGCGTGTGCATGTCCCACAAAGCCGGAATGAGATAGCGCCCCTGCCCGTCGATCACTTTTGCCGCTGACGGAATGGCCACGCTGCCGATGGCGGCGATGCGCCCGCGCTCGATCAGCACCGTGCGCGGGCCGCTGGCCTGCCCGCTGCGCACGTCGATGATCGAGACGTTCGTGATGGCAAGAGGCGTCGTGGTGCGAACCGGCTCCACCTCGCCGAGCGGCCAGAGCACGCCAACGGCGAAGAGGACGATGGGCGTCAGCACGAGCAGCCCGATCACCCGCAGGGTCCGTCTGAGCATGGGTGGGTTACGGCGTCAGCGGACTAAAGTTTTGTGCGGCCGCAGGCTCTGTCCGGCGGCGTGCCGCTCACGCTCATCCGGCCAGCCGGCGCAACTGCGAGTTGTCTGGGAACTTCACCAGTCCCTGCCGGGCCCAGTACTTGACGCCGCGCTGATCGCCGAGCGTGTCGAGCACCTGGCAGACCGCCACGTACGACGGCGGGATCGGCGCTTCCTGCACGAGCTGACGGATCATGCCGGTGGCCTCGGGGATGCGACCCTCCGCGACCAGCAGCAGCACGAGGTTCTTGTACGCGGTCGGATCGTCGGGGAAGTTTTCGATCTCCGTGCGGAAGTCCTGCTCCGCTTCCTGACCGCGCCCCAGGCGTGCGTAGACGTCGCCACGGAGGAAGTAGAGCAGCGAGATCTCTTCCTTCGGTTTCTTCTTCGAGATGGCGTCGTTGAGCGTGGCCAGCGCGAGCTCGAGATCGCCCTTGTCGCGCTGCACGCGCGCGAGCGTCATCAGGGGCGCCACGCGGTCGCGATCCTGCTGCATGGCGAGCTTCGCATGCTCTTCCGCTTTGGCCATGTCCTTCCGGCCGAGGGCGATCTGCGCGAGGACCTCGTGGGCCTGGCCCGGCTCCGCCTTCACCGCCAGTTCCGCGTGCTGCTGCGCCTCGTCGTAGCGTTTGAGATCGAGCTGGATCTTGGCGATGTCGATGGCGAGGTTCGCCGCGCGCGGCGAGAGCTTGAGCCCTTCCTGTGCCGCCGCGATCGCATCCTCGGGACGCCCGAGCCGCGCCAGCACCTTCGACTTCAGGTCCCAAAGATCGAGAATGCGATGGTTGGTTTCGAGCAGTTTCTCGATGATCTGCAGCGCCTCGGGGTACGCCTTCTGCCGGTACTTGGAGAAGGCGCGGCCCATGTCCTTCATGGCCGTGATGTTGTCTTTCGGATCCGGCAGGATCTCGCCCGGCTTCGTCTGCACCGTGGAGCCGAGATAGCCGAGGGCGGCGAACTTCGCCGCGTCCTCCGAATCGACCGGCGCGGGGGCGGCGGCCTCCTGGATGAACGGCTCGATGGCCTGTTTGAAGGCGAAGAACGAGCGGCGATCCTGCTCGTAGACGTTCGCGGTCTCGGCCGCGTCTTTGGTCAGGTCGTACAGCTCCGGCTTCGGCGAGTGGATGTAGTGGCGCTGGCCGTCGACGAGCGAATGCTGATCGCTCCAGCCGAAGTGGAAGCGCGGGTAGTAGCTCTCGCTGTAGATCTTGCGCGCTTCGGCCTTCGTATCGCCGAGGAACGCCGTCAGCGAGCGGCCCGGCAGCTTCGCCGGCACCTGCGTGGCGGTGCGCTCGTAGATGGTCGGCGCGAGGTCGATGTGCTGCACCGGCGCAGCGACCGTCGCTCCGGCGTTGCTGTTGTGCGGCAGCTTGACGAGCAGCGGCACCTGGATCGCCTCGCGATAGAGGAAGACCCCGTGCTCGTCCTCGCCATGCTCGCCGAGTCCCTCGCCGTGATCGGAGGTGATGATGATCAGCGACTTGTCGTACAGCCCGGCGTCCTTCAGCGACTGCAGGAACTTGCCGACGATGTCGTCGGCGTGGGCGATCTCGCCGTCGTAAGCGCTCGCGTACTTGCTCTTGAACGGCTCCGGCGGCGTGTAGGGCGTGTGCGGCTCGTAGATGTGCAGGAAGAAGAAGACCGGCTTCTGCTGCTTCGCGATCCAGTCGCTGGCCACTTTCGCCGTCGCCGCGCCGTCGCGCTGGATCATGCCGATGGAGCGCATCGTGCCGGTGGCCTCGACCTCGTCGTCGTAGAGGTCGAAGCCGCGATTGAGACCACCCTCGCGGCGCAGCACGAACGCGGAGATGGCCGCGCCGGTGGCGTAGCCGTTCGCCTTGAGCGCCTCCGGCAACGTCTTGATGTTCGACGGCAGTGCGTACCCGACGTTGTCGCGCGTGCCGTGCTCGGACGGCAGCAGGCCGGTGAGCATCGAGGTGTGCGACGGCAGGGTCAGCGGGCAGTGCGAGTAGGCCTTCTCGTAGAGGATCGCATCGCCGCGGAAGGCGTCGAGATTCGGCGTCTCCACCCCGCTGTACCCGTAGACCGGGAGGTGATCGGAGCGGAGTGTGTCGATGGAGATGAGGAAGACCGGCGTGGTGGCGTCCGGCTTCGGCACGTCCTTCTTCTTCGAGCAGGCCGAAAGGAGGGAGAGGACGATCAGACTGGCGGCGGTGAGTCGCGCGAGCATGTTTGTTTCGCTTATAGCAGAAAGGCCGGCCGCGCTCGTCGCGCGTGCCGGCCTGAAGAACCGTCGTTGCCGTGGTTTTACTTCAACCGTTACTTCATCTGGTCGAGGAGCTCTTTCGCGTCCTTCGCCTCGGGCGAGTCGGGACCGACCTCGACGACCTTCTTGAAGTCGGCCTTGGCCGCGTCCATCTTCTTCTGCTGGAGCAGGGCGATGCCGCGGTAGTAGTAGGTCTCCGGCCGCTCCGGGGCGAGCTTCACGGCGTCGTCGAAGTACTTGTGCGCGTCGCCGAGCTCGTTCTTGTTCAGGAAGAGGATGCCGATGTTGATGAGCGCGGTCGGGTCGGTCATCGAGCCCGGCGGAAGAGCGTCGAGCATCTTCTTGCCGGCGTCGATCTGGCCGTCCTCGATGAGCATGTTCGCCAGAAGCTGCGCGACCATCAGATTGCCGGTGTCGGCGGTGTGCACTTCCTGAAGGTAAGCAATGGCCTTCTTCAGCTCGCCGGCGCCGTAATACGCACGGGCGATTGCGGTCTTGAGCGACATGTTGGTCGGGAGGGCGACGATCGCCTTCTCGTACTCGACCGCCGCTTCAGCCCACTTCTGCGCCTGCATGAAGGTGTTCGCGGCCTCGAGGGCAGCGGCCGTCTCCGGGGTGATCTCGACGCCGCCGACCTGAATGGCCTCGCGGGTCGTCGGCTCTGCCGCGGCCGGCTCGGGCGGCGGAAGCGGCTCGATCTCGACCTTGATTCCCCCGACGGAGCTCCCTTCGGCAACCTGCGCGCTGATGGAGCGCTGCTTATAGCCTTCGGCGGTGACGTCGATGTTCCAGTTTCCGAGAAGGAGGCCGCCAGCAACCCACTGGCCGCGCTTGTCCGTCTTCGTCTCAGGACCCTGGTTGTCCGCGCGAGGTGAACCGAGCTTGACCTTCGCGCCGACTACCGGTTTCCCCGTGCTCTTGTCGACGACGGAACCGGAGAGACGGCTGGTACCACGCCATGCCTGCGCCGACGCTATGGCGGCGACGAGGAGAGCGAGGATCGTCACACAAAGGTAGGTGGTGATCTTCTTCAAAGGAACTCCCTCCTGTTTGAAACACCGCGAGCGCGGCGCTCTTGTTGTCGAGTGATTTGTAACGCCGAGAAAAAGGAAATGGAAGAAGGGAGAATTCCGGAAGGGAGAATTCCCGGCCGCGCCCGGTCACCGGAAACGAAAAGGCCCGCCGGGATTGCTCCCGGCGGGCCGATCTGCTGCTGAGTTGCGAGATTAGAACGTGAAGCGGGCGCCGAAGCGGAGCACGCGGGGGTTCTGGATCTCACGGATGCGGTTCGCGGCGGCAACGCGGCTGCCCTGCGGGGCGGCCACGGTGGCGCGCTGAACCAGCGACGCGTTCCGCTGCAGGATCGTCTGCTCGTTCGTCACGTTGAAGGCGTCGACCGCGAGCTCGAGGCCGATGCCACGGAAGCGGAAGTCCTTCGAGAGGCGAAGGTCGAGCGAGTACGGATTCGGCAGGCGGTGCTCGTCGACGTCGCTGACGAGGACGGACTTGTTGCCCGTACCGTCACCAGCGTTCGTCGAGTGAACGTAGAGGATGGGATAGCCCTGGCGCATGGTGAAGTTCGCGCCGAGGTTGGTCTCGATGAACGGGACCTGGTAGACACCGGCGACGTTGACCGCCCACTCGGAGTTGATCCAGACCGCGCCCTTGGCACCCGACTGGGTACCCGAGCCCTGAACGACGGCGGAGTCGTCGCAGGAGGAGCAGCCAGAGCCGACGCGGAGGTGCGTCGGATCGCCGAAAGCTTCGCCTTCAGCCTGCTGCTTCCAGTCGTTGAACGAGAAGTTACCGCGCATCATCCAGCGGTTGGACATCCGCTTGACGAGACCGAGCTCGAGACCGTCGTAGGTCTGGGTGTAATCCTCACGGTTCGTGAGAACCGAGAAGACCGGGGCAGCAACGCCCGGCTTCAGACGATAGACCGGGACCGAGTAGTTGCCAGCTTCAGTGGTGCCGGCCGGCGGGGTGATGGTGGTCGCGATCACGTAATCAGCCGAGGTGTAGTAGTCGCCGGCTCCGCGGGTCTTCTCACTGCGCTGCTGGATGAACTTGTCAAACAGCCGGTGGGTGTAGTTGACCGAGGCGACGAAGTCGGTGAGGAGCTCGCGCTCGAAACCGAGGATGAACTCGTCGGTGGTCGGCGCTTCGATGTTGTCGTCCAGACGGACGGTCGGAGCGAGCGTCGCGTTCGGATTGGCCGGATCGAAGCCAGACCAGTTGTACAGGCCGTACTCGGTGAGGACTTCACCCGGCTCGATGACGTCGTTGTGGTTTTCGTCGAACGAGTAGAGAACCGCGTAACGGTAGCCGGGGATGAGTGCGGTGTACCCGGCCGAGTTCGAGCCGAGCTGACCGACGTAACGGTTGTACGCGCCACGAAGGAGCGTCTTCCGGTCCTGGCCGAGTGCGTAGGTGAGACCGAGGCGCGGTGAGATGGACTCCCACTCGAGCTCCGGAATCGTGTTGGCCGCGAACGTCTGCGCCGGGAGGTAACCGGCAGCGGTCGGGTTGGCAGGCGAGTTCTGATCGCCCGCGGCGCCGCGCTGTCCGTCGAAGCGGAGGCCGGCCTGAACGGTCAGGTTGCCCCACAGCACGGTGTCGCCGACGTAGATGTCGTTGTACTCGTACTCGTAGTTGTACGGGCTGATCGCGTAGAAGTACGTCAGGCCGAAGCCTTCCGGCAGGCCACCGACGCCGCTGAGGTCGTAGATGAACTGGTTCTGCGGATAGACCGTGACACCCTCGGCGCCGGCCGAGCGGTAACCGAAGCCGAACTTCAGCTCGTGGTTGAGCGCACCGGTGTTGAAGAACGCCGAACCGTCGAGGCGGTACTGCTCCTGCGGACGCTCGCCCTGAACGGCGAGGAACGTGTTGCGCCATTCACCGGTCGCACCGCTGAGGACCGGAGCTTTGGTCGAGTTCTGGAGAACGCAATTCAGCTCCGTGCAGCCCGCGCCGGCATCCGGCTGAAGCTGGAATCCACCGTTGACCTTCGAGTACATCCCGGTCAGGTAGAAGTTCGAGGAGAAGATGTGCGTGTCTTCGAGCTTGTAGGTACCAGCGGGGCCGAAGCCGCTCTGGTTCCAGGTGGTCTCCGGCGGACGCGTCGGAGAAGCGTTACGGCCGATCTTGATCTTTTCGTTGTCCGTGTAGAACACCGTCGCGCTGTTGTTGCGCGTGATCTGCGCGTTCAGCTTCGCGTTGATGGTCTCGAGCGACGTCTGGTCAGCATAACGGCGCTGTCCGGCGTTGATCGAAGCCTGCGACTGAGCGGTGAACAGATCGATCTTGTTGTCGGCGTAAGCTCCCCAGAGCCACAGCCGGTCACGAATGATCGGACCGCCGACCTCGAAGCCCCATTCGGTGACTTCGTCGATCTCGTTGGTCAGACCGAGGTAAGAAGCCGCCTCGGACGGGATCTTGCGCTCACCCTGCGTGTCGCCAGGGGTGAGGTAGTAACGCGCCGAACCGGAGAAGTCGTTCGTACCGCGCTTGGTGACCAGGTTCATCTGCGCACCCGGCGTCTGCACGCGAGGGTCCGTGCCACCGGTGGTGACCTGGATTTCCTCGAACGAGCCGAAGTCGAAGTACGCCGACGAGCTGCCGGTCGCGATCATGTCGGTCGTGTTCACGCCGTCGATGCTGAACGTCGCCTGGTCGCCAACGGCGCCCTTGGAAACGAACTGCGACTGCTGACCCGACTCGTTACCGCCGACGTTGATGCGGTCCATGAGCACACCCGGCACCTGCTGCAGGATGACCCACGGGTCGCGCGCCGTCGGGACTTCTTCGAGCTCGACCTGCGTCACCGTCGAACCCGTGCCGGTGCGGCGGGTGTCGAGCAGCGGCGCCTCGGCCGTGACCGTGATGGTCTGCGAAACCGAGGGGTTCAGGTTGAGCGTCACGTCCGCGTTACGGCCGATGTTGACCGTCACACCAGAACGTGTCGCCGAGCCATAACCAGCCAGCTCGGCTCTGAGGGTGTAGTTGCCCGGGGAGAGGTTGATGAAGCGATAAGAACCCTGGCTGTCCGTTACCGTGCTCTGGGGAGCACCAATACCGGTCAGTGTGACGGTGACGCCCGGAAGGGCGGAACCATCGTTTCCTACTACTCTGCCGAAGATGTTACCAGTCGAGGTTTGCGCGAAACCGCTGACGGCAAACAGCGTTACGAGCAGCGCGGTCAATACCGCGCGATAACAAAGGGGAGGGCACCGTTTCATATCGGCTCCTTTCTTGGGGTGGTTGAGCGACGAGGGTTTGTGCAGATTTCCGGCCGTAATGCCAGAAACTGCCAAGTCGTTACGAGGCGGTGACTTACGTTAACAAAGAGCAACGCCGGAACAGCCGGGGATTCAATTCACCGTTCGCGGGCATCCTGAACTTTGAATTGTTGCCACGGTTGCACGGCCGCCGCAAACAGTCGGTGACAGCGCAATGGCGGGGCGCACTCTACCACGTCACCGAAACGTGAACAACGGGGCGAAAGCGTGTGTGCGGAGGCGTTTGCCACAGCCGCAGACGCCGCAAATCCGTGACAGGCGCGGAGGGGTTTGGCCGAAATGACAAACGCCGCGAATCTCTTCGCGGCGTTTGCGCTGGCCGAGCCTTCCGGCTGCCTACGAGGTTAGCTGTCGGATTCGGGCTGGAAGCCCTTCCAGCTTCTGGCTGGATTCACCCCGGACGGTGGCAAGCCGTCGCTAATTTGGTTCCCCCGTTCCTCGGCGCCGAGGATTCGGCTGGCAAGGCCGCCACCAATGGCGGCATGCAGGAGTGTACGCCCCCGCGAAGCGATGTCAATTGTTATGTGTGGATGAGCCCGCGCAAAACCACGAGCAAGGAAGGAGTGGTGCCCAGGGACGGAATCGAACCGCCGACACGAGGATTTTCAGTCCTCTGCTCTACCAACTGAGCTACCTGGGCCAGGTGCCGCGCGAGCGGCGCGCAAGATACCACATGCGCTGCCTTCAGCAAGCGGCAGTGTTAACGCCGCGCCCGCAAAATGATTCCCGGCCGCGCGTCGTCGAACGTCATCCGTTCGCGATCAACGAACGCGATCGCGCACCAGCAGTGCCAGCTCGCGCAACGGCCGGCCCGCGGCCCCCAGCGGTTCGATCGCCGAGAGCGACGTTTCGACCAGTTCTTCGCTCAGCTTGCGCGCCCCGTCGACGCCGGCCAGCTTGACGAACGTCAGCCGCTGTTCGTCCTTGCCCACGTCCTTGCCGAGCGTCTCCGGATTCGAAGTCACGTCCAGCACGTCGTCGGTGATCTGGAACGCCAGTCCGAGGTTCTTCGCGAACACCTCGATCCGCTGCAATGGCGCGGGATGCACGTTCGCCAGCATCGCTCCAACCGCGGCAGCGGCGACGAACAGCGTCCCGGTCTTGCGCGAGTGGATGAACTCCAGCGTGTGAAAATCGAGCTTCGACTCCTCGCTGTGCAGGTCGACCGCCTCCCCCGCGATCGTGCCGTCCCAGCCGACGGCGTCGACGACGCGCTGGAGGACCTGCTCCATCGGCCAGCGGCGCGGGCGGCATTCGGCGTGCGCCTGCGCGACCAGACCGTACGAGTGGTTGAGCAGGGCCACCGCGGAGAGGATGGCCAGGTCTTCGCCGAAGGCACGGTGCAGCGTCGGCTCGCCGCGGCGCAGCAGCGCGTCGTCCATCGACGGGAGGTCGTCGAGCACCAGCGAGGAGGCGTGGATCATCTCGATGGCCGCCGCCGCCGGGAGGATCTTCTCCGCCTTGCCGCCGAAGGCCTCGCCGGTCGCCATCATTAATATGGCGCGCACCCGCTTGCCGGCCGAGGTCAGGGCGCGGCCGAGCGGCGCCTCGAGCGGACGGGGAGCACCGGTGCGCGTGGCGAGCGCGGCCAGGTAGTCATCGACGAGTCTGCGGCGGGACGAGAAGTAATCGGACATACGGATCGGCGGCTCGTGAATGGTGACGCGCGCGCATGATACGCGGACGCAACCGTGTATCATCCGGTTCCAGAAATCTATGAATAAACGACAGTTCGGCCGGGCTCGGCAGATGTGGGGCCTGATCGTTGTCTGCCTCGGCCTGTTCTCCCTCTCGCTCTGGCTGATCGACGGCATGGCGTGGTCGCTCTGGTGGCGGATCGTCCTCGCGGCCGTCGTCTCCTCCGGCATCACGGTGGTCATCTTCAATTACTGGCTGGCGCGCGTCCTCGTCCGTCGCGAGGGGACGATCCAGTTGCTCGACCGGGTGACCGCCGGCGATCTGTCGCTCACCGCTCGCGAGATCCTGACCGCCACGCAATCGGCCCGGATGGCCGCGGCCATGCGGGCGCTCGTCTCGAATCTCGAGCGGACCATCCGCCGCTTCGGTCAGCTCGCCGGCGACGTGTCGAAGGTCAGTCAGCAGATCAGCGGCCGTTCGCGCGTCCTCGCCCGCAGCGCCGCCGATCAGCTCTCCTCGACGGAAACGACCTCCGCCTCGGTCACGCAGATCGATCAGTCGATCAATAACGTCCGCCGGAACATGGAAGAGCTGTCGGCCAATGCTGAGGAGACCTCGACCTCGATCCTGGAGATGTCGGCGTCGATCGAAGAAGTGAGCCGCATTGCCGACACACTGTCGGAATTCGTCGAGCAGACCTCATCCGCCATTGAGGAAATGATCGCCTCCATCAATGAAGTGGCGACCAATACCGAAAGCTTCTCCTCGTTTGCGACACAGACTGCCTCCTCCATGGTCGAGATGAATGCGACCACCGAGGAAATCCGCAAATCTGCAAAGGATTCGTCGGAGCTGGCCCGCTACGTCAAAGACGCCGCCAATGAGGGGCGTCAGGCCGTGGAAGGCACGGTCGACGGGATGCGCAAGATTCAGATTGCCGTCGAGGAGGCGAAGGTCGCCCTCGGCGATCTGGCCGAACGTTCCCAGGAAATCGGCGACATTGTGCGGGTCATCGACGAAATTGCAGGCCAGACGAATCTCCTCGCGCTCAATGCGGCCATCATCGCCGCACAGGCCGGCGAGCGCGGACGCGGCTTCGCGGTGGTGGCGGATGAAATTCGCGACCTGTCGGAGCGCACCAGCGTCTCGACCGAGGAAATCCGCACGCTCATCCAGAACGTCCAGAACGGCGTCGGCCGCGCCGCCGATCAGATGACCGTCGGCGCGGATCGCGTGCACGAGGGAGTCAACCTCACCGTGCGCGCCTCGCAGGTGCTCAACAAGATCCTCGAGCTCACCGACCGTTCCACGAGCTCGATTCAGGAAATTGCCCGCGCGACGGAAGAACAGGCGCGCGGCAGCGCCGCTGCAACGTCGGCCATTGAAGAAGTGACGAAGATGGTCCAGCAGACCGCAACGGCCACACAGCAGCAGTCGCTGACCTCGCGCAAAATCGGCGAGCAGGCTTCGATGGTGCGCGACTACACCAAGCACCTCAAGCGGGCCATGTCCGAGCAGGAGACCGGCTCGCGCGCGATCAGCCGGGCCATGGAAAACATCATGGGCCTCGTGCAGAACGTGCTCGAGTCATCCTCGGTGCTGGCCGCCGAAAGCTCCGCCATTGTGAAGTCGATGGATGTCGTCAAGCAGGGCTCGCGCGAGTCGAGCTTCGGCGTCAGCGACCTGAATCAGATGGCCAGCGCCCTCAGTCACGAGTCGACGCTGCTCAATGCGGAGCTGGGACGCTTCTCCCTCCCCTCACCCAACGTCGGCGGCAGCGTCACCACCTCCACGGTCCTGTGGCAGAAACTGACGTTCGATCCCGCGTTCACGTCAGCCAACGCACTCGGCTTCATCGCCAAGGCCGTGCATTCGAAGCTGGTGTCGTACGGCGAAGGGGCGGAGCTGATTCCCGAAATTGCCGAGCGGTGGGAAGTGCTCGAGCAGGGACATGTCTATCGCTTCCACCTGCGTCACAATGTGCGCTTCCATAATGGCCGCGCGCTCCAGGCCCGCGATGTCTATGAAAGCTACCTCCGCCTGCTGCTGCCGGAGAACAATTCGAGCGGCGCCTGGATCCTCCGCAATGTGCGCGGTGCCGAGGACGTGCTGGCCGGGAAAACGCGGCAATTGCCGGGGCTCATGGTCAAAGACCCGCACACCATCGAATTTCACCTGGTCGAGCCGGTGGCGTTTTTCCTCTCGCTGCTGACCATGCACGAATGCGGCATCGTGCCGGCCGAGGAAGTCCGCGACAACGAAAGCTTCCGCCTCAAAGGCACCGGCGCCGGTCCGTTCCGCGTCGCCGAAGCGGTCGAGCGCGAGTACGTACGGCTGGTCCGCAATCGTGAGTACTTCGTCCCCAACGAGCCGCTGGTGGACGAGCTGACGTTCCGTCTCGACCTGCGCAGCTTCCGCGAAGTCGGTGAAGCGTTCCTGCGCGGAGAGCTCGACATCGCCCACGGCATTCCCCTCAAGCTCGCGAACGAGCTGCGCAGCGATCCGCGCTTTGCCCCGTACATGGTCACGGCCGTGCAGCTGCACACGTCGTACATCGGCTTCGATTCGTCACGCCCGCCGTTCGATCGCGTCGAGGTCCGCCAGGCGGTCAATCACGCCATCAACAAACAGCGGATCAACGAGCGGATCTACGGCGGCCTCGGTGTTCAGGCCACGTCGCTGCTCCCCCCCGGTCTCCTCGGATACGACGCGAATCTCCGCGGCAACAGCTACGACCCCGAGCGCGCCAAATCGCTGCTGCGCCAGGCGGGCTTCGGCTCCGGCTTTACGCTCGGCTATCGCACCTGGGACACGGACGAGTTCAACAACTCCGGCATTACGCCGCTGGTCATTGAAGACCTGGCGGAGATCGGTATCCGCGTCAACGTGACCAGCCACTCGGCCAGCGATGCCGCCGGGCCGCGCGCACAGGAAGGCCATGGCCTGCTGTACCTCGCCAACTGGTTCGCAGACTTCCCCGATCCCGACAACTTCTTCTATGTCTTCTTCCACTCGCAGGCGAATTCGATCCGCGGCCTCTATTTCCAGTCGCCGGAGATCGACGGCGAAATCATCGAGGCGCGCCGCTCCAATGACAGCGAGCACCGCGCGAGCATTTACCGCAACCTCAATCAGATGGTCGTGCGCGAGGGTCCGATCGTGCCGCTGTTCCACGAGCGCCTCTTCGTCCTGCACAAGCCGAACGTGCGCGGCGTCCGGACGTCGCTCGTGCCGCCGCCGGTGCGGTACAACGACGTCTGGCTCGAGGAGCAATAGCGCTGCCCCGGTTCCGCATCCATCTCGCGCTGTTTGCCGTCGCCTTCCTTTTCTCGATCAACTACCTGATCTCCAAGGTAGCGATGCGCGAGCTCTCGCCGCTCGCCTTCGCCTGGGTGCGCGTCGTCGGCTCCGCAATCGTGCTGCACTTCCTCGCGCGCAATGAGCCGCGTCTTTCCGCCGAGGACAACCGCCGGATGATCGGCTACTCGATCCTGGGGGTGGTCATCAACCAGGCGTTATTCCTCGCCGGCCTGTCACTGACCAGCGTCCCGATCGCGGCGATCCTCATCACCACGATTCCGATCTTCGCCCTCGGCGCCGCCATCATCGCCGGCCGCGAGCGCGCCACGGCCTTCAAAACCGGGGGGATTGCCCTCGCCTGCGCCGGCGCGCTGCTCGTCCTCGTGCGCGAGGGGCTCGGCGGCACGTCGTGGCGCAGCTTCGCCGGCGCGCTGATGATCGTCGGCAACTGCCTCTCGTTCGCCACCTACCTCGTCATCTCCAAGCCGCTGATGGCGCGCCTCTCCGCCCGCATCGTTGTGGCGCGGATGTTCTTCTACGGCACGATCTTCCTGCTGCCGGTCAGCGCGTGGTCGCTCGCGCACCAGGACTGGCGCGCGGTGTCGATGAACGCGTGGATCTCCCTGGTGGTGGTCATTGCCGGACCGACCGTCGGCGCCTACCTGATCAACGCCTGGGCCCTGCGCCACGCCGACAGCTCGCTCGTCGCGGTCTACACCTACGTCCAGCCGGTCCTGGCGACGCTCCTCGGCGTAACGATCCTCGGCGAGGAATTGCGCGGCGTGGTGATCGTGGCCGGAGTGATGATCGTGGCCGGCGTCTGGCTGGCGGGCCGCGATCGCGGCTAGAGCTTCTGCAGCGCTTCTTTGGCCGCCGAGCGCACCTGCATCGACGGATCGCTGTCGGCGATCGGCTTCAGCGCGGTCTTCGCTTCCTCTGGAGCCAGACGCAGCAGCGCCGGCATGGCGGTCAGGAGGATCGCTTCCTTCTGATCGTCGCGCATGCCCGGGATGCTGGCGAGGCGGTTGCGGTCGAGCATCTCGCGGATGACGCCGATGGCGCGACGGTCGCCGAACCGGGCCAGGGCGACCGCGGAATTGAAGCGGACGTCGGCGATCGGATCGTTCAGGGCGGCGGCGAGCGCGGGGACACCGCGCGGATCGCCGATCTCCCCCAGCGCGTACGCGGCGGCTTTGCGCACGTCGCGCTCGTCGGTGGAGAAGGCGTTCAACAGATGCGGCACCGCAGCCGGATCTTTGAGCCGGCCGAGCGCCAGCGAGGCGTAGATGCGCGTCTCGACGTCCTTCTCCGCCAGCGCCTCGATCAGCAGAGGCGTGGCGCGCTTGTCGCCGAGGTTGCCGAGGACCATGGAGAGATACCGGCGGATGCGCGGATCGTCGTCTTTCGAGTTGCGGTAGACGCCGATGACCTGCTCGACGAGGTTCGGCTGCTTCTTCGCCTCGCCGGCGTTGATCAACTGGGAGAGCTGATACGCCGCCTGCCAGCGCTCACGGCGACCGCCCGACTGCACCTCGTTGAGGTAATCGGAGATGCCCTGCTCGTCGGAGGCCAGACGCCCGAAGAGGAAGAAGACCAGCACCGCGACCGCGACGATCCCGAGGGGGAAGAACACGAACTGAAAGAGGATCGTGCGGGGGGATTCTTTCGGCACGTCTACGGACGTGCCGGATTGAGGATCGGGGATTGAGGATTGAGGAAGGGGCTTGTCGTCGGGGGTCACGGGATCTCTCAATTGAGCATTCTCAATCTCAATTACCTACCGGTGCCCAGCACCACGAAATCAGGCAGGTAGGTCTTGAGCTGCGTCGGCGCCAGCGGGACGACGATCGCGTCTTTATCGCAGACGCTCTCGCAGAGGCGGCAGGCCACGCACTTGTTCTTCTCGACGAAGGCCACTTTGTAGTGGTTGGCGAGCGTCTCGTCGTTCGCATCGACCATGGTGATGCATTCGAACGGACAGATGTCGACGCAGAACTCGCAGCCGGTGCAGAGGTCGTTGATGACCTCGGCCTTCGGGATGTCCTTCGGCTTGATGCGGGGGATGATCTCGCCGTGCTGGTTCTGGATGGCGTCGACCGGGCAATAGATCCCGCACACGCTGCAGTCGATGCAACGTTCCGGGTGAATGTAGTACTGCCCTTTGTTCTCACCCCAGATGGTGTTCGTCGGGCACTTGATCTCACAAACACTGCACCCGATGCACTTGTCGGTTATGAAATGCGGCATTCTTGGTGTCGTAACACCGTAACAGCGCCGCCCCTTCCGGTCAAGGGCGTCTCGGGCGCTCGCCTACACCGACAGCAGCTCGGAGATGGTCTTGATCAGGTGTGACGACTGGATGGGCTTGGAGATGTAGGCGTTCGCGCCGAGAGCCAGGCCGCGCTCGCGGTCTTCTTCCGCCCCTTCGGTGGTGATGATGATGATCGGGATGTTGCGGAGCTGCGCGTTCTGGCGAACGAGCGAGACCAGCTTCAGGCCGTCCATCACCGGCATGTTGATGTCGGTGAGGATCAGGTCGATCTTCTCCGGACCCGACAGTTTCTTGAGCGCGTCGACTCCGTCGACGGCTTCGATGATCTTCGCATTCTTGAATCGCTTCAGCGAAAACGAGATCAGTTGCCGCATGGTGGGCGAATCTTCGACCACCAGAAAATTGGCGTTTTCCATCCCCACGTTCGGCCAGCCTCTTCCCTAACTTGTAGTGGTGAGCAGGTCGAGGAAGCTCTGGATCGTGTTCAGCTTTCTCTCGGACTGCGAATAGAGCTTCGAGGAGAAGATCGCCGTCGCGGCATGTGCCGCGAGCAGCGAGAAGAGCTCGTAGTCGACGGCCGAGAAGGCATCTTTCTGCTGGAGCAGCTTGTAGATGACGATCAGGCCGATGACATGCTCTTTGATCTTCAGCGGCACGGCGGCGAGCGGCTTTTCGATCGTGATCGCGCCGCCGTCGATGTCCTGATTGACGTAGTAGCTCTCGCCGGTCTTGGCCACCTGCCCGAGGACGCCCTCGCCGAGCCGGGTGGAGATGCCGTCGAGACCCGGCATCACGTCGTCGCCTTCCCAGGCGATGGTCTTCAGCTCGTTGGTCTTCTCGTCGAGCAGCAGGATCGCGAACGCCTCCGCGCCGACCAGGTTGATGACGATCTCCTGGACGATCTGGATGACCTCGCGGAAGTCGAGCGTCGAGTGGAGCTGATAGCTGGCCACGTACAGGTTCGCCAGGTTGTTGTTCTGCTCTTCGATCTCGATGTAGCGGTTCGCGAAGTCTTTGTTCTCTTCCTCGACCTCGCGAAAGCGCTGCGCGATCCGCCGGTTCTCCTCGGTGAGCTGCGTGATCTGCTCGCGCATCCGCTGCATCTCATCCGTGGTCACACCCGCGGTCTCGGTCTCGAGCGAGGCGAGCCGGTACCGCAGACGCTGGTTCTCGCGAAGGAGCTCTTCGGTGAACTCCTTCCCCTTGTTGAAGATCTCGAGGAACTTCTCTGCTTTCTGTTCTTCGCTCATCTCTCTGAACGGACCCCCGCCGGAACGGCGTGCTCGGCGGAGCGAGAATGTAGCACGATTCGGGGCGCGGATTGTGGGGGCGATTGTGCGGTTGGTCGAGCGTGGGACTTAAGGGTGTCGTTCACTCCCTCACCCGCATCACGCACCCGTACACCACCGCCGGATGGCCGTCGGAATCTGCGTCAGCGTCAGCACCTCATCCACCGCGCCGGTGCGGATGGCCTCGGCCGGCATGCCGAAGATGATCGCGCTTTCGCTCGACTCCGCGATCGTCTTGCCGCCGCGCTCGTGCACGACCTTGATCGCCTCCGAGCCGTCGTCGCCCATGCCCGTCAGGATCACCGCGATGAGCCGGTCTTCGCAGACCTTGCTCGCGCTCAGAAAGAGGCGGTCGACCGACGGCGCGTAGAGGTCGTTCGCACCTGCAGGAAAGACGCGGATCTGGAGCCCTTCGGCGATGCGGCGCACCTCAGTCTGCTGGCCTCCGGGCGCCACGTAGACCGTCTTCGGGACGATCAACTCCCCGTCGGCCGCTTCCTTCACCTCGTACGGCGTGAGTTTGTTCACCCGCTCCGCGAAAAGACGCGTGAAGGTCGGCGGCATGTGTTGCGCGATGACGAACGGCACCGGCAGCAGCGGCAGCGACTGGAAGAGGTGCTGGAGCGCGGGAGGACCTCCGGTCGAGCAGCCGATCACCACCACTTCGACCCCGCGCGGGCAGGCCTCGGCCACCGTCGGTGCGGCCGGTGGCTCTTCGACCGACTCTTCCTGCACGCGGCGGCGGAGGTTCTCCATCCGCAGCTGGACGATCTGCATCACCTTACTGAGCAGGTCTTTCTGGATCTCCTCGAGCCGCGGCGACACACGGCCGCCAGGTTTGGCGATGAAGTCGATCGCCCCCAGCTCGAGCGCTTTGAAGACGCTGCGGTCGCTCGCCTTCGACGAGACCGCGATGACGGCCGTGGGCAGGTTCACCATCAGCCAGCGCAGGAAGGCGAAGCCGTCCATGATCGGCATCTCGAGGTCGAGCGTGATCACGTCGGGGCGGTGCTTCATCACCTGCTTGATGCCGTCCTCGCCGTTGACGGCCGTGCCGACCACGTGAATCCGCGCGTCGGATTCGAGCATGCGCGTGAGGGTCACGCGGTTGTAGGCCGAGTCGTCGATGACGAGGGCGCGGACCGGAGCTTTCGTGGACGACACCGGGCGCCATTCTACGTGTGGACCCTGCGTGCGGACCAAGGGAGGGTGCATAATCTCGCGCCGCATGCCCAAAACCCGCAACGACGTCACGGATGCGCACGCCGTCCTGAACTCCTTCCGCGCCATCGTGAAGTCGCTGCGCGTCGCCGACCGGGCCGGTCTGCGCGAGCACGGACTCGGCGCGTCGCAGGTTTACGTCCTTCATCAGCTGGCCCTCGAGTCGCCGCTGTCGGTCAACGACCTGGCCGAGCGCACCGCCACCGATCAGAGCACCGTCTCTGTGGTCGTGGCGAAGCTGCTCGATAAAGGTTTCGTCTCGCGCGAGCGGGCCGCGAGCGATGCGCGCCGCGTGGAGTTGCATCTCACGGCGAAAGGGCGTCAGGCGGTGAAGAAGCTGCCGCCGCCGGTGCAGCAGACTCTCGTCGACGGGCTGGAGCGGCTGCCGCGCAGGCAAGCCAGGCGGATCGTGGAGTCGCTGCGCGAGATCGAGCGGATCCTCGGCATCGACCCGACTCAGCCGCCGATGCTCTTCGCCGACGAGGAGAAGCCGGCGCGCAAAGCGGGCTCGTCGAAGATAAAGCGGGATTAACTCGCGGAGAGAAGTTGCATGGGTCACCATGCATCGAGATCTGACCCTGTCGAGGCATCGGACGGGCGTGTCACGACGAGCAGGGGAGCGCGATCATTCACCCGCGTGCGCGACGGCGGTCACCGCTGCAGCCAGTTGATCGATGTCGAACGGCTTCCGGACGATCGCCTTGACCACGACCGGATCGAAGCCGGCCAGGGCCGTCGGTCCCGCTGCCGAGCAGATGATGACCGGAACGGGATCCGCGGTCGTGCCCAGGAACGCGATGACTTCGTGCCCGCTGACTTCCGGCATCATCATGTCGAGAACCACCGCGGCATACCGTTTCTCTCGAAGCAGGCCGATCGCTTGTCCGCCGTTCGATGCGACTTCGCTCGCGTAGCCACACCTCCGGAGGACCGCGCGCAGGAGGTTCTGCGTCGGTTCGTCATCGTCGACGATGAGGATCGGAAAGCTGTTCGGTTCTGTCGTCACGTCCGCAGGAAGACGGCGGCACGGTCGCACAAAAGGGGAGCATTTTCAATCCGACGTCGATCGAAAGAGGCAAAGCCGCCAGCGCGGGTGGCGGCTTCGCCGGAACGCACTACTTTGCGCTCCGTGGCCGGCCGACTCGAAGAGGCTTGTTCCGCGCAGGAAATGCTTTACCGCGCTGCTTCTCCAACTCGTCGATGTAGGTGGTCAGGCTCCGTTCAACGAGCGCGGCGAGCGTCAGGTTTTCCGATCCGGAGACTGCGTTTCGCGCACGCTTGATGATGGTTTCCGGCAGTTTCACGGTCACGCGTAGGCGCTGCGCGTCACTGCTGCGCGGGGACGTACTTCGAGAACTTCTGCGACGCTCCTCCGACGGCTCACGAACGCGGGCCGATCGTCTGGAAGCGAGCGGTCGCTCCTTCGACTTCCTTCGCACATGACATCACCTCCTCCCGGATTGCCCCGCGAGTCGGCCGGTCACGGCTGTGCCGCTGTGCGAAGGCTGCGCCAGTCCCGCGCACGCCGCTTGCAGCGCCACCCGCGCGCGCAGAGAGTAGAGTGCGCCGATCCGCTCGCCGCGCGGCACACCTCCCGCGGCAGCGGGTCGTCTTTTGCTGAACAGAAGAGTGGAATCTGTTCGCGGAACCCAGCTCGACGAAGCCATTCAGCAGGAACAGCGGATCGAGCTCTCGCTGTTCTATCCGACGCAGTACACCTGGCATGCATCAGAGTCTGGAACCGCGCGCCGTGCCGGAGAGCGGCGCAATGTCCCCATCTCCACGTCCGCCATCGACCTCGCCGCCGGCGTCCGCCTGGGGCGCGCGGCCTCAACGTCCATAGAGGGAGCCGTCGGCGTTGACAGCCACTCCTATGAACGTCGACAGGGGGTGCGGTCATCGTTGACAGCCACCTCCATCCATGTTGATGGGTGGGTGGTCATCGTGGATAAGCACTGTTATCAACGGAGGACAGCCCATCATCGTTGTTGGCAATCGCTCCTTCATCGATGATGGGCTTCCAGCGCCTGACGAACAGCTAACTCGCCATCCGCTCCGCCACCCGCCCGGTCACCAGGTCGTGCGTCTCGAGATAAAAGCGGACGTCAATGTCCCGCAGGGCGTAGAGCACGCGATCTCCGCCGCGGCCGGAGGCACTGAGGTAGGCTTTTTCGCTGCCGATCAGGAGGACGTCGCCGGTGAACTCGTGCGGGAGGGTGGCCAGGAGGTCGAGGAAATCGGCCGGCGTGGCGGCACTGTCGACGACCACCCGTTCGATGTCGAGTTGCGCGCCGGTGCCGGCGCGCAGCGCAAAGCGGAGCGCGGCGAAGCTCTCGGTGAAGAGCAGGCGCGCGGTCGGTGTTCCGGCGTCGTTCCAGTCGCGGTCGGGCGTGGCATCCGACCGCGCGATCAGCGAGATCCGTCGGTGCATTTCTCTCCCCTTCCTCTCGTTAAAGACTGGTCGCATTCAGGCCGACCACGAAGGCGACCGCGAAGGCGACGGAGCAGACCACCAGCAGGACGCGCCAGCTTTCACGGCCGCCGCGGAGATCTTCGAGAGTGTGGTTCACGAACTGTGTCATTGGGCATTCCTTTCCTTTGCGGTGAGGGTGACGGTGCGGCGGCCGAATCCATCGAGCGGCCACGACTCGAGCGGAAGCTTTTTCTCCCCGATCCGGTAGCTCGTCGAGCGCCGGCCGGCGATCAGTTCGATCTCCCCTTTCAGCGGCATGACGTACTCATCGCCGTCGAAGCTGAAGGGGGTGCCGGGCTGACCGACGAAGAGAACCGATACGGTCCGGATGCCGCACGTGACTTTTGGCGGCTCGGGGAGGCGAAGTTGCTCGAGCGACAGGGTGGTCGCGGCGAGTGTGGCGGCTAAGAACAGGTTGACCATCGGTTCGTTCTCTCCCTTTCGGACAGCCGCCAATAGTCCAAGGGTGATACCAGGAGCATCCGCCGAGCTATCTCACTGGAATGACACCACTTAGTCAGAAACGTAGCGAAAACGATCACTCCTGAAATCAAACAGCGTCCAGAATCTGAACAGGACCGTGTATGATTTTCGAACGATGAGTGAGATCAAGAACCGAATTCTGATCATCGATGACAACCCCGAGATCCGCGTGGGGGTGCAGATGCTCCTCTCCGGCGAGTGGGACGTACGCACGGCAGAGACGGGAGTGGAGGGGCTGGCGGCGCTCGAGGAGTTCTCTCCCGACGTGGTGCTGCTCGATGTGGTCCTCCCCGACAGCAACGGCGTCGACCTGCTCCACCAGATCAAGATGATCGCGGAGGCGACGGCGGTGGTGATGATGTCGGGCTCGGGAAAGCTCGAGTACGTCATCGAGTCGATGAAGCTCGGCGCGGAGACGTTCCTCCAGAAGCCGTTCGATCACGCCGCGCTCATCGCCACGCTCGAACAGGCCCTGCGCATGGTCCGCACCCGGCGCGAGCTGATCGCGCTGCGCCGCATCGACGGACGAGGCGTGGAGCGGCTGCCCGGCATCTCCCCCGCCATCCAGCACCTCAACGACATCCTCGACCACATCGCCCGCGCGCCGTCGCCGGTGCTCATCGAGGGCGAATCGGGCACCGGCAAGGGCGTGCTCGCGCGGATGATCCACAACCGCTCGGCCCGCCAGCGCGCGCCGTTCGTCGATCTCAACTGCGCCGGCCTGTCGAAGGAGCTGCTCGAGTCGGAGCTCTTCGGCCACGAGCGCGGCGCGTTCACGAACGCCGCGAACACGAAGCCGGGGCTCTTCGAGATCGCCGGCGAGGGGACGCTGTTCCTCGACGAGATCGGCGAAATGGAGCTGACGGTGCAGGCGCGCATGCTCAAGGCGCTCGAGGAGAAGCGCTTCCGGCGCGTCGGCGGCATCCGCGACCTCCGCGCCGACTTTCGCCTGCTCGCCGCGACGAACCGCGACCTCTCCAACGAGGTCAACGAGGGGCGCTTCCGCAACGATCTCTACTACCGCCTGAACGTCGTCCGCCTGCGGATGCCGGCACTGCGCGAGCGGATGGAGGACCTGCCGATCCTCGCCGAGACGCTCCTGCGCAACCTGGCGAAAGAGATGAAGCGGCCGGCGCCGAAGATCTCGTCGATGGTGCTCAAGAAGCTGATGGCCTATCACTGGCCGGGCAACATCCGCGAGCTGCGCAACGTCCTCGAGCGCGCCTTGCTCACGCTGGGGGGCGACGAGGTGTTGAGCGAGGACATCCTCCTCGAAGGCGGCACCCCGCAGGGATCGTCCCGGGCCGTCGGCGGCCTGCCGACGGAGGAGTGGGAGATCCGCCCGCTCGACGAGGTGGTCTCCGAATACCTTCATGCCGCGGTCGAAGCGAGCGGCCGAAACGTCCGCAGCGCGGCGCGCCGCCTGGGCATCAGTCCTTCAACCATTTACGCGAAGTTGAAAAGCTGAGGCAAGCGGTTTCTCGAAGGAACCGCCTCCCGCCTTACACTGTCCGAACAGTTGTTCGCTTTTTGCAAGTCATTCAGTCACGTCGAGTTGTCTGCGTTGGGTCCGTTTCCGCCCGCAATCTCGTGCCCGGCTTTTCTGTTACTGTTTGGTTCCGGGCTTATGGATACTTCAGCAGGGTCCGTGGATGCCTTAGCGTCCGCAGCCGTTCGCTCAGCGCCAGTTCCTCTCGTCGGTTTCGACCGACAGGGCACAGTCCTGCTCTGGAACGACGCGGCCACGGAGCTCTTCGGCTGGCATCCGGCGGAAGTCCTCGGCCTCGCCGATCCGACCATTCCGGCGGAGGTTGCGGCGACCGCGGAGACGATGCTCGAAGCGGTCTTCGAGGGTCAGCAGCGGAGCATCGACACGCGCCGCTGCGACCGCCATGGAACGGACATCGACGTCATCTGGAACGTAGCTCCGCTGCGCGACTCCGCGGGCGAGATCATCGCCGCCATCGGCACCTACGAAGACCTGGCCGCCATCCGTGCGGCCGAGCACATCCTGACGGCCGCGGAGCGTCGCTCGCGCTTTCTGCTCGACAGCGTGGTCGACCTGGCGGTGATCGTCCTGTCGGCGGACGGCCGGATCATGGAGTCGAACTACGCCGCCCGGCAGCTCCTCGGCGGCGACGACGATTCGTGGAACGGGGTCGACATCGCCAGGGTGTGGCATCCGGAGCCGCGCAACGCCAGTACTCTGCTCGGCATCGTGGCGCGGCGGGGACGGCTCACCACCGAGACGCGCTGCCTCCGCGGCGACGGCACCGTCTTCTGGGCGGACATGGTCCTGACCGCGGTGCGCACCGCCGACGGGTCGGTCGCCGATTACATCCTCGTGCTGCGCGACGTGACCGAGCAGCGCGATGCGCGGGCGAAGCTCGACCGGCGCGCCGCGCAGAACGCCGCCGTGGCCGCCTTCGCCCAGCGGGCGATGACGGAGCAGAACATTGACGAGTTGGCGCGCGCCGCGCTCGAGCATGTCAGCGCCGCGGCGGAGGCGGATTACGCGGAGCTGCTGGCGCCGTCGAAGGACGGCCAAACGCTCGAGGTCCGCGGCCGCTTCTCGTGGCAAGGCCTCGAGCCGGAGGAGATCCGCGTTCCGGTTGCCGCAACGAGCGTGGCGTCGGAGGCGTTCGCGCGCGAGGGGGCGGTAGCGCGGCAGCTGGGGGAACGCGACTTCGAGGCCGCGCCGCACCTGCGCGCGCTCGGCGTCCACTCCGCTGCCGCGACAACGGTTTCGGCCGACGGGCAGGTGACGATCTTCACGATCTACTCGCGCGAGCGGCTGCTCGACGAGACGGAGCTCTATCCACTGCAGGCCATCGCCGCGCTGTTCGCCGGGGCGAAGGCGCGCCGCCTGGCCGAGCAGCATCTCGCCGAAAGCGAGACCACGCTGCGGCTGGTGTTCGAACAGGTACCGGCGCTGATCTGGGCCGTCGATCGCGATCTCCGCTTTCTCTCCGGCCATGGCCCCGACACGCCGATCGGCCGCGGCCTGCTGGCCACGTTCGGCGAAGACTCGATGCCGGTGCGGGCCACGCGGGCGGCGCTGCGCGGCGAGTCGGGCAGCTACTTTTTTCAATACGACGGCCGTGCGTACGACAGCCGCGTCGAGCCGCTGCGCGATGCGAGCGGTGCGGTGGTCGGCGCGGTGACGCTCTGCTTCGACGTGACCGAGCGAACGCGGGCCGAGGAGGCGCTGCGCACCTCGCGCGAAGAACTGCGCCGCCTTTCCGCCCAGTTCAATCACATGCAGGAAGAGGAGCGCCGCCGGATCGCTCGCGAGGTGCACGACGAGCTCGGACAGCGGCTGACCGCCCTGCGGCTCGAAGTGGGCCTGCTGCGGAGGGCGACGAGCATCGACGCAGGAGTCGAGTCGCGCATTGCCGGCATGCTGACGCTGATCGACGAGACGATCGACACCGTGCGCCGGGTGGCCACCGCGCTGCGGCCGGCGATGCTCGACGACTTCGGTTTTCGGGCGGCGATCGAGAACGAGCTGGCGCTGCTGCGCAAGCGCACCGGCATCGACTACAGCTTCACGTACAAGCCGGAGGACCATCTGCTGGAAGCGGACCGCGCCACCGCCCTCTATCGTATCGTCCAGGAAGTGCTGACCAACGTCGTGCGGCACGCCGAGGCGACGCGCGTCGACGTCCGCTTCGACGCGCACAACGGCTGGATCTATCTCGACGTCCGCGACGACGGCCGCGGCATCGCGCCGGAGGAGATCGCGAACACGCGGTCGCTCGGTCTGGTCGGCGTGCGCGAGCGGGCGTATGCATTCGGTGGCGACGTGCTGATCACCGGCGAGCCGGGCTCCGGCACCCACGTGGCAATCCGGCTGCCGGAAGGGGAACCATGAGAGTCATCATCGCGGACGATCACGCCATCGTGCGGCGCGGCCTGCAACTGATGATCGCCACGCGCCCCGGATGGCAGGTCGTGGCCGAGGCGGCGAATGCGGATCAGGTGTTCGACGTCATCCGCCGCGTGCCCTGCGACGTGCTGGTCCTCGACGTGACCCTCGGCGACCGCAGCGGGCTGGACGTGCTGGCCACGCTGCGTCCCGAGTTCCCCTCGCTGCCAGTGCTGATGCTCAGCATGCACGCGGAGGAGCAGTATGCGATCCGCGCGCTGCGGGCCGGCGCGACCGGCTACATCCAGAAAGACCGTTCCCTCGAAGAGATCCTCGACGCCATCCAGAAAGTGGCGGCCGGGCGCGTTTACGTGAGCGACGCGATCACCGGCCAGATGGCCATGGAGCTGATCCGCGGCAACGCCGATACGCCGCACGCGCGGCTCTCCGCCCGCGAGTTCGAGGTCTTCCGCCTGATCGCCGCGGGGCGCGCCGTGTCGGAAATTGCGTACGCGCTGAACCTGAGCGTGAAGACCGTCAGCACCTACCGGACACGCATCCTCGAGAAAACCGGCTTCCGCAGCAACGCCGACATCATCGCCTACGCCATCCGCAACGGAATCGTGTAGGACGCTCACCGACAGCGTTCCCGAATTCCGTCCGATATTCAACGGACGAGGAGAGGCGTACCGTGAACGTCGGGTTCGCATGTCCATCTCTTTCCCTGCCGGAGGTCCCGGCCTGCCGCTGTTGTCACCGGCGCCACGAGCGACGCGCGCGTGTGCGGCGCTGGTGATCTTCGTCTCAGTGGGCGTGCTGGCGGGATGGGCGGCCGACGTGGCGGTGCTACGCCGCGGCTTCGTGGGCGGCGTCGACGTGCGGCCGAGCGCGGCCCTCGCGCTGCTGCTCGCCTCGATCGCGCTGATGCTGCCGCGCAGGGGCAGCCGCGCCGTGGCGTTGGCGGTCGTGCTGATCGGCGCCGCCGCACTGCTCCAGTACGCCCTCCGCATTGACTTCGGCCTCGACAGCCTCGGCTTCTCCGGCGCGCGCGCCGAAGCGGGCCAGCTCTTCGCCATGCGCATGTCGCCGCAGTCGGCGCTCTCCGCGACGCTGACCGGACTGGCGCTGCTCGCGTTTCATGGCGGCACGCCGGCCATGCGGAAGCTCGGTCAGCTCGCGGCAATGCTCACCACCTGGGTCGCACTGCAGGCGCTCGTCTCGGTGGTCTACCAGGGTCAGCTCTTCCTGGCGCTGCCGCCGATCGCTCCCGCCGCGGCGCTGCTCTTCCTGATCTGGTCGATCGGCTTCTACACGCTGACCACCGCGGAGGGGCCGGCCTCGCTTTTCATCAGCCGCGACCATTGGGGCTCCGCGCTGCGGCGGATCACCTTCGTCGCGATCGCGGCGCCCTTCGGCTTCGGTCTGCTCTGTCTGCGTCTGGTCGACCAGCGTTGGATCGACGCCCGCTTCGCCATCGCCAGCGCGATCACCGCCACGACGCTGACGCTGGCCTTCACCATCGTCACCTTCACGAACCGCGTGCGCGAGCAGGACCGCCTCCGCATCGCGGCCGAAACAGCGTCGCGCCAGGCCGAACAGCTCTACCGGATGATCGTCGAGACATCGCTGGAAGGGATCTGCATCGCCGATGCGTACGGAAATCTCACCTTCGCCAACGACCGCCTCGCGGAGATGCTGGGCGACTCGCGCGACGCGCTGATCGGCCGGAATCTTTTCGACTACATCACCGAGGTCCAGGGCACCGCCACGTACCAGGACTCCGCGCTCGGCGCGCAGCAGGAAGTGCGCATGCAGACCGCGGACAAGCGCATGCTCGACGTCCTCTGCTCCAGCACCGCGTTCCATGCGAACGACGGCGCGTTCGACGGGGTCGTGGCGATGGTGGTGGACATGACCGAACGCGCCGCCGCGCGCCGTGCGCTCGAGCACGCGTACGACCTGCTGCGCGATCGCGTGCAGTCGCTCGAGGGAATCCAGCACGCCACGCACGAGGATCTGCAGCGCGCGCACGACAGCATCGACGTGTACCGCGCGCGGATCGAAGACCTCGCCGCGCGCCTGACCACGTCACACCTCGAGCTGGAGTCGTTCAGCTACTCGGTCTCGCACGACCTGCGTGCACCGCTGCGCACCATCGACGGCTTCAGCCGCGAGCTGCTCCGCTCGCAACAGCTGGACGAGCGCGGGAAGCTCTACGTGCAGCGCATTCAGAACGGCGCGCAGCGGATGTCGACGCTCATCGACGCGCTGCTCGAGCTCTCCCGCGTCAGCCATGCCGCGGTGCACCGCGAGCCGATCGACGTCACCGCGCTGGCGACCTCGGTCGCGCACGAACTGCGCGAGCGCACCGCTTCGCCGGTGACGATCGAAGTGGTGCCGGGCCTTGCGGCGGAGGCCGATCCGCGGCTGCTGCGGATCGGCTTCGAAAACCTGATCGGCAACGCCATCAAGTTCTCGGCGCGCCGCGACGAGCCGCGCATCGCCATCGGCGCCACGCCCGGCGGCGCCCTCTACGTCCGCGACAACGGCATCGGCTTCGATCCGGCGCACGCGGAGAAAGTCTTCAGTCCCTTCCAGCGCCTGCAGAACGACTACGAGGGCAGCGGAATCGGGCTGGCCATCGTGCAACGCATCATCCGCCGCCACGGCGGCAGCATTCGCGCCGAGTCGCGGCCAGGCGAAGGAACGACCTTCTTCTTCACCCTCGCCGCCCCGACAGACATCCATGGAGAAGCCGCATGAAACTCCTCTTCATCGAAGACAACCCGGACGACGCACTGCTCGAACAGCTCGAGCTCGAGTACGCCGGACTGACCTTCACCGCGCAGGTGATCGACACGCCGGAGGCGCTCGAGCGCGCGCTCGACGAGGGAGGCTGGTCGGCGATCCTGACGGATTACAACCTCCCGAGCTTCACCGGCCTCGACGCGCTGCGGATCATCCGCGCGCGCGACGTCGAGGTGCCGGTCCTCGTCGTCAGCGGAATGATCGGGGAAGAGCGCGCGGTCGACGCCATCCGCGAAGGGGCGAACGACTACGTCATGAAAGACCGCCTGGCGCGCCTCGCCCCCGCGCTGACGCGCGAGCTGCGCGAGGTGGCGCTGCGCGCGGAACGGGTTCGGCTCGAAGAAGAGCTGCGCGTCGTGCAGGAGGCGCAACGCCGCACGGTCGAGCAGGTGCCGATCGGCATCGGCACGATCGATCTCGACGGCCGCTATCGTCTCGTCAACGAGCGCCTCTGCACGATGACCGGCTACGCGCGCGAGGAGCTGGTCGGCCGGATGATGCGGCAGTTCATGCACGCGGGCGACCTGCGCATCGCCACCAGTGAGCTGGCGCGCATCCTCAGAGGCGACCGCGTCCGCACGCAATGCGAGCTGCGCTACATGCGCAAAGACGGGCAGACGTTGTGGGTCCGTCTCACGCTCTCCGCGGTCCGCAACATTCACGCGGAGCTCGAGCACGTGATCGCCATCCTCGAAGACGTCACCGAGCAGCGCGAATCGCGCGACCGCCTCACGCTGCAGGGCCGCCTGCTCGAATGCGTGCAGCAGGCGGTCGTGGCCACCGACCTGCGCGGCTCGATCATCTACTGGAATCGCTTCGCCGAGGATCTGTACGGCTGGCGCGCGGAGGAAGTGATCGGGCGCAACATCCTCGAAGTCGTCCCCGCCTCGCCACCGACGGCGGACATCATCGCGCAGCTCCAGAGCGGCGGGTCATGGTCGGGCGAGCTCGAGCTGAGACGCCGCGACGGCTCAACGTTCACAGCGTCGGTGCTCGATTCGCGACTGGTCGACGCCGATGGACGCCTGGCCGGCATCATCGCCGTTTCGAGCGACATCACCGCGCAGAAGAAAGAGCGCGACGAGCTGCGCATCCAGAAAGAGCAGCTCGCCGACGCGCAGCAGATCGCCGCCATCGGGAGCTGGTCGCACGACGACGCCACCGGACGGGAGCAGATCACGGGCGAGCTGGCCAGCCTCTACGGCCGCAGCGAAGACCGCTCGCTCGAGCGGCTGGCCGAGCGCATCCATCCGGCCGACCGGGAGCGCATCCGCCTCGCCCGCTCGCGCGCCATCGGAGCGTTCATGCCGTACTCCGAGGAGTACCGCGTGCTGCTGCGCGACGGCAGCGAGCGCATCCTGCACGAGCGCGGCCGCTTCATCCTCGACGAACGCGGCAACGCGCTCAAGACCATCGGCGTCGTCCAGGACATCACCGCGCCGAAACAGGCGGAGGAAGAGCTGCGCCGCCGCGCGGTGCAGCAGGCTTCCGTCGCGAACCTCGGTCAGCTCGCCCTGCAGGGCGCAACGATGGAGACGCTGTACGCGGAGGCGGCGCTCGCCGTCTGCGACGTGCTGGGCGTCGACCTGAGCGAAGTGCTGCAGAAGAACGAGACCAGCTTCACCTTCGTCGGCGGTCACGGCTGGAGCGACAACGTCCTGGGCCTCGAGAAGCCGATCCGCCGCCGCGGCTCGCAGGCGAACTTCACCATCGAGTGCGGCGACATCGTGATCGTGACCGACGCGCGCCGCGAGACCCGCTTCCTGCCGAACGAGCTGCACGTGCGGCACGATGTGCTGAGCGGCGTGACACTGCCGATTCGCACCGCGAACGGCGAGTCGTGGGGCGTCCTCGGCGCGCTCTCGCGCACGCGCCGCGACTTCACCCCGACGGAAGTCGATTACCTCCGCTCGGTGGCCGGCATTCTGGCGCAGGCACTCGAACGCTCGCACGCCGAGGCGGAGATCGCCATTCGTGCCCGGCAGCAGAGCGCGCTCGCGGAGCTCGGCCGGCGGATGCTCAAGCCATTCGAGCGGGAGACGCTCCGTCGCGCGGCCGAGCTGGTGAACGAAGGGCTCGGCATCGAGCACGCCTTCCTCGCCGAGCTGACGGACAACTGCCGTTCGCTCCGTTTCCTGGCCGGTAACCTCTGGACCGACCTGCCGCTCGAGATCCCGGTCAGCTCGCACGGCCAGGCCGGCTTCACGATCCTCACCGGCGAGCCGGTGGTGGTCGACGACTATCGCGTCGAGACCCGTTTCGACCTGCAGCGCGTGACGTCGGATCACGGGATCCTCAGTGGCGCGATGGTGCCGATCGTCGGTGCGACCCGGACGTACGGCGTGCTCTCCGCGCAATCGCGCAGCCGGCGCCGCTTCACCGAACCGGACGTGCGCTTCCTGCAGACCGTGGCCAGCATGCTGGCCGAGGCGATGGAGCGCGAGCACGCGCAGAACGCGCTGGTCGCGTCGGAAGAACGCTACCGCCGCATCCTGACCGGCGCGAAGGAGATCATCTTCACGCTCGACGGCAACGGCGCGTTCGTCACGCTCAACCCCGCCTTCGCAACGCTGACCGGCTGGACGGGCGAAGAGTGGATCGGCCGGCACTTCAACGAGCTGGTGGCGGAGCCGTATCGTGCCGAGACGACCACGCTGTTCGGCCACCTGCTCACCACCGGTGAGAACGTCTCGATCGAGTTGGAGATCACGGGCCGTCATGGCAACGTGATGCTCGACGTGACGTCGTTCTCGAGCTCCGACGGACCGGTGGAGGTGTACGGCTTCGCGCGCGACATCACCGCCACGCGGCGGGCGGAGCGGGAGCGCGAGCAGCTCACGCGCAACCTGCAACTGCTGCTCGAATCGACGCTGGAGGGGATCTGCACCGTCGATCCGGACGGCCGCTGCACGATGATCAACCGCGCCGCCGCGAAGATGCTCGGCTACGAGCCGGAGGAGCTGCTCGGCACCGAGGTCTTCGCGCTGCTGCAGCCGGCCCTGGAGTGGAAGACGCCGTTCCGGGAGATCGTCGATTCAGGCGAGCCGATCGTGCTCGTGAACGCGATCTTCGCGCACAAGAACGGCTCCGCGGTGCCGGTGGAGTGCTCCGCCGCGCCGATCACCGACGGCGAGGTGCGCGTCGGCGTGGTCGTAACGTTCATCGACGAGAGCGAGCGGCGCAAGCTGGAGGCAAAGCTCGAGCAGGTGTCGCGCGTTTCCAGCCTCGGGCGCCTGTCCGCCATGGTCGCGCACGAGTTCAACAACGTCCTGGCCGGCATCTCGCCGTTCGTCGACGCGCTGCGTCTCAACCCGACGCCGGAGAACGTCGCCATCGGCACCGAGCACATCGGCCGTTCGGTGAAACGGGGACGGCGCATCACCGAAGACATCCTGCGATTCGCCCAACCGGCCGAGCCGTCGCGCACGCGCGTGCAACCCGACCCGTGGCTGCGCGCGATCGCGCTCGAATCGACGTCGCTCCTGCCGGCGCGCTATCGCCTCGAGGTCGAATGCGACCCCTCGACCCCGGAGATGGAAGTCGATCCGAACCAGCTCCACCAGATCTTCACCAACCTCGTGCTCAACGCCCGCGACGCGATGCCCGCCGGCGGCACGATCACCCTCGGCGCCCAGCAACACGACGCGCACGCCCGCTTCCCCTTCGGCGTGGTCGCCCACCCCGAACGCTTCGTGCACCTGACCGTGACCGACACCGGCTGCGGGATGACTCCCGAGACGTTGCAGCGCATTTACGAACCGCTCTTCACCACCAAACCGAGCGGCACCGGCCTCGGCCTCCCGGTGACGCACCAGGTCGTGCAGAGACACGGCGGCGAGATCTTCGTGGAGTCCACCCCCGGCCAGGGCACCACGTTCCACATCTTCCTGCCGGCAGTGGTCGCGGTTGCGGAAGTGGGCGTCACCACTGCCGCCGGGGCGACGCTCCTGCCGATCCGGCGAAGCGAGGTGGTGATGTACGCGGAGGAGGTTGCGGGGATGAACCGGAGGAGCTTTACGGTGACGTAGGATTTGAGAGGGCGCAGCAGTCCAACCTGCACCTGAACTGCTGGCAGCCTACTTCTGATACACCATGTCGTTCTTCAGATGCCGCAGCTTGAACTGCGTCGACAGGGAGATCAGCGACTCGCTGTGGCCGAGCAGCAGGTAGCCGCCTTCGACGAGGCGGTTGTAGAAGTTGGTCACCACGACCTTTTTCGAGGAGTCGTCGAAGTAGATGATGACGTTGCGGCAGAAGACGATGTCGAGGTGGCCCAGGAGCGAGACGCGTGCTTCGTCGTAGAGGTTGAGGCGGCCGAAGCTGACGCGGTTGCGGATCTCGTCGGCGATCTTCCAGGAGCCGTCGTCGTTGCGGTGGAAGTACTTGTCGCGCAGAGCGGGCGTCGTGGCGCGGAAGGCGCTTTCGCGGTACTGCCCTTTACGCGCCCGGGCGAGGACCTGCTGGTTGATGTCGCTCGCGAAGATCTCGAACGAGGCATGCTGGAACCACCCCGCTTCCTGGAGGAGCATGGCGATCGAGTACGGCTCTTCGCCGGACGAACAGCCGGCCGACCAGATCCGGATCTTTTTCACCGACTTGCGGGTGAGGATGTCGGGGACGATCTCTTCGATGAAGGCGGTGAGCTGCGCCGGCTCGCGGAAGAAGTAGGTTTCGTTGGTCGTGACGAGGTCGTAGATCTGGTCGAACTCGGCCTCGGCGCGCGGGTCGTATTGCAGGAAGTAGAAGTACTTCTGGAACGAGTCGAAGTTCAGCTCGCGCGCACGCGGCGAGAGCCGTTTCTGCAGCAGGTACTTCGACGAGTCGTTGAACCACATTCCGGACCGTTTGTAGATCTGGTCCCGGAGCAGCCGGAACACGTCGTCCGGCAGATCCATGTGATGGTTCAACGAAAGGTTGAAAGACGACATGGCGGCGAGCGATGAACGATGATCGATGAACGATGAACCGAATCGCGGCTCATCGCTCATCGCTCATCTTTCATCGCTCGTGCTCCTCCTTCTTCTTCATGGCCTGGAGAATCGCGGCAATGACCACTTCCCTTCTGCTGTCGGCAGTGCGCCACGCTTCTTCGAGCGGGTCGCGGAAGAGATCTTTGTGGCGCACGAAGACTTCCGACACTTCATCGAGAATGGCCGGATTTTCGAGCGCTTTGAACAGGTGCGGAAACGAGGAGCGGTCGGCCACCTTGTCGAGCGCCAGCACCGCCGACTGCTGGACGTAGGTATCGCGATCCTCGAGCGCGCGGTGCAGCGGCGGCAGCGCGTAACGGTCGCCGCGCGTACCGAGAGCCGTCGCCGCCGCGGCGCGGATCCGCCAGTCGTCGTCGGCCAGCGACTGCACGAGCCGGTCGAAGACGTCGTGGCCCGGAACGCGCGCCAGCGCGAGCATGGCCGCGCGGCGGATCTCGAGGTCGGCGTCGTCGAGACTCGCAAAGAGCACTTCTTTTACGCGCGGGCTTTCGGACTTGCCGAGCGCCTCGATGACCGCGATGCGCACCGGGGGGGGATCGTGCTGCAGATGACGCATCAGCGGGTCGATCGCGGCCGGCTGGCGATACTCGCCGAGGGCCTGCGCGGCGGCGGTGCGGATCCAGATGTCGTGATCTTCCAGAGAGCTGATGAGCGGGTCGAGCCCTGTCTCGGGACGCAGCCGGACGATGGCGTTGATCGCGGAGAGGCGCACCACCGTCGATTCATCCGCCAGCGACAGCACGAGCTGATCGGCGAACCGCTCCTCGCCGAATTTCCCCATCAGCGACACCGCCTTCTGGCGGATCACCGGATCGCTGTCCTTCGAAGCGAGCAGGAGCTCGTCGTGGTATCCCTCCCCCTGAATCGAGACATAGACCGAGAGGGAGTTGAGCTTGATCGGCGTCGAATCCGACTGGAGCAGGCGCTTGATTTTGCCAAGGACGTCATTCTTCATTTCCGGAAAAGCCGAGGCAAGAGCGGAGATGGAGTTGACGGCGGCCTGCTGCGACGCGACGTCGGAATCGTCGAGTTTGGCCAGGAGGTAATCGATCGAGCGCGGCTCCGGAATCTCGCCGAGCGTCTCGATGGCCAGGCGCCGGATCATCGGATTGTCGTGGTCGAGGAAGGTGAGGATGCTGGGGATGGTCTCCGGTCCGCCGATCACGTTCAGCACGCGCAGCAGCAGCGCCACGACCTCGTCTTCGTCGACGTTCCCGAGCGCACTGATGAGCGCCGGCACGGCCGGCCGGCCGAAGTCGATCAGTGCCTGCGCCGCGACCTCCGAGGTCTCCGGATGCTCGAGGAACTGGAGGAGGATCGGCAGCGCGCGCTCATCGCCCGACCAGCCGAGGAACTTCAGGATGAAGGCCTTGACCTCGCGCTTCGGCGTGGAGTGCAGGTGCTCGATGAGCGGCGCGACTTTCTCACGCGGGAACGACTCGCGGAACTTGCGCTGGATGAGCTGGCGCTCGGCCAGCTCGACGATGCGCGGCTTGCTGGCCTCGGCGATGCGCACGAGGGCGCGCAGCGCGGTGAGATTGAGCTTGTCCTCCTCCGCGATGATGCGCAGGAGGAAGCTGACGGTGCCGACGTCGGCGATCTTGCCGATCGCTTCGAGCACCGGCTTGCGCAGCGACTTTTCGTTGTAGAGCGGGAGGATGGACGGGAGCGCGGAGCGGTCGCCGATCTCCCCCAGCGCTTCGACGACGTGGAACTTGAGCCAGAGGTCATCGCGCATCCGGAGCGTCCGCACGAGGTGCGGCAGCGCGCTGGCGTCGCGATACTTACCGAGCGAGGAGACGGTCGACGAAGCGACGTTGATGTCGCTCTCCCGCTCCAGCAGTTCCAGCAGGACCGCGTAGCCGTCGTCGCTGCGCAGATCGCCGAGAAGGTTGACCAGCGACAGACGGACGTCGATGTCCGCTTCGCCGCGCAGCCGCTCCACGATCGCTGCGATGGCGGGATCGCCGATGCGGATCAGCGCCTCGGTCGCGGAATTACGTTTGCCGGCGTTCTCCGGGTCCGCCAGCGCGTCGAGCAGACCGCGCACGACCTCCGGCCGCGCGTCGCGCACCAGGCCATCGACGACGGTCTTGCGCACGCGCCAGTCCTTGTCGCCGAGGAGCTCGAACATGAGCGGGAGATTCCGATCGTCGGCCGACTGCGCGACGAGGAACGCCGCCTTCTGCCGCGCATCCGGATCGGCGGAGCGCGCTTGTTCGATGATCAGTGGGTCCGCGGTCATGGCATCAACCCGCCTTCTGGGCGCGCTCCAGCTCCTCGCGTTTCATCTGCACGAACTGCTGGAGCGTTTCGGTAAAGATCTCGGTGTCGCGGCGCACGCGCATCGGCACGCGCGAGTCGTAGTACTGCCGTCCCTCGTCGATCTCCTCGCGGAGCATCTCGAAGAAGTTGTTGTCGCGGATGCCCTGCTCCACCTTCGTGGCGTGGTAGATGATGATGTCGGAGAGGATCAGCCGCGCCAGCCGGCGCGCTTCATCGTACTCGCGCGGCTCGATCGGAACTTCGGCGGTCTCGCCGACCTCGGGGAAGAGCTTGCGGATGATCTGGCGGAACTCTTTTTCCGGGATCTGCTCTTCGATGTACTCGTCGGCCCCGTACAGGTTTGTCGGATTCGCGCGAAAGCGGTTCGCGCGAAAGAGCGCGCCGATGAGGATGACCCGGGTCCGTTCGAGGTTCGGATCGGCCTTGATCTCCTCGGTCACTTCGACGCCGAGCTTCCCCTTGAGGTAGACGTTGACGATGAGCAGGTCAGCGTGCGCACGCCGGACGAACTCGAGGGCCGGGTCGCCGGTCTCGAAGTATTCGACCTCGAAGCCGAGCCGGCGCAGGTGCTCGCCGAGAAACGAGCGGAACGGGCGCGGCTCATCGGCGATCGCCGCGACGCGCCCGCGCCTGGCCACCTTCGGCTTGAGCACCATCTGAAACTGACAGCGCGGGCAGGCCACCCGCACGGCAGTGGTCAGCGGTAACGCAACGGCGGCCCGAAACGTCGAGCCGCATTTCTTACACGTAAGGTCCATCTTGATGTCCGAAAGGGGGAATCACGCGACGGTCGCCGCGAGGGCCCTGCTGTCGAGTAGCTTGTCCAAATCGAGGAGGATCGTCAACGCGCCGCCCGCGCGGAAGACGCCGCGGACCGATTCGTCGAGCTCGGAGGCATGTACGACCGGCGGCGGCTCGACTTCGCCCCGCGCCGTCTTGACGACGCGCTGGACGCGGTCGACGAGAAAGCCGACGGTCTCGTTGTGAAAGTCGACGACCACGATGCGGGTGTCGACGCCGGCAGCGCCGGCAGGAGGATGATGCAACCGCCGCCGCACGTCGACCAGCGTGACGATCGTGCCGCGGAGCGAAATGATCCCGACCACGGACGGGTCGGCGTTCGGGATACGGGTGACCGAGCGCGGCGTCACGATCTCGACGATGCGCTCGATGTCGACGGCGTACTGCTCGCCGGCAATGACGAAGGTGAGCAGCTCGAAAAGCGCGGCAGGAGCCGTGTCGCCCGCTGCCATGTCAGCGCCCTGTGTTTGACGACGCTTTCCGGCTTCGGCTTTGAACCGCGCCAGCTTGTCGATCGCGGGAGTGGAAGCCTCCGGAGCAGTCGCCGCCTGCGTCGCTTCGTCGATCACAGACACTTCGAGCGGCGCAGCCGCGCGCTCGACAGCCCGGCTCTCCTCGACAACCCCGCTCCCCTGAACAGCTGCACTCTCCTGAGCGGCCGCGCTCTCCTCGGCTTCAGCCCTGGCCTTGGCCTTCTTCTTCCGGATCTTGACCAGATCAACCATGCGCGCTGGCCTCCATCCGGTGCTCGCGCGCGGCCGAGCCGATGCGCTCCGGCTCGACCAGTTCGGCGTCCTCGCCGAAGGCGTCGAGCAGGGCGGTCGTGGCCAGGGTGTTGATCAGGCGCGGGATGCCGCCGCTGATCGAGTGGATCTCCATCATTGCCTCTCGGGTGAACGGGTTCCGCGCGCCGCCGGCGACGCGGATGCGATGCTCGATGTACGCGACCGTCTCGTCGGGCGAGAGCGGACCGAGAGAGTACCGCATGCCGATCCTCTGCCGAAGCGGAGCATACGCGGCGCGGTCCAGCCGCTCCTCCAGCTCCGGCTGTCCGATCAGGATCACGCTCAGCAGATTCTGATCGTCGAGCTGGAAATTGGTCAGGAGGCGGATCTCGTCGAAGGTCGCCTTGGTCGGGATGAGCTGCGCCTCGTCGATCATCAAGACCGGCTCGCGATTCTCCTCGTGCAGCTCGTAGAGCTTCGTGTGGAGCTGCTCGACGAGCTCGTTGCGGAAGCGGCCCGGCTCGATGCCGAGCCCCTGCGCGATGCCGCGCAGCAGCTGCGTCGGGGTGAGGCGCGGATTGATGAGCAGCACCACCGGACGCGATTCGCTCACGCGGTCGATGAGCGCGCGGGAGAGGGTGGTCTTGCCGGAGCCGATGTCGCCCGTCAGCAGCGCCAGCTCCTTTTCGTCGACCGCGTACTCGAGCCGCGCCAGCGCCTCACGGTGCTGCTTCGACTCGTACAGAAACGACGGATCGGGCGTCTTGCCGAACGGTTTCGCGCTGAGGCCGAAGAACTCTTCGAACATGGCGGTCAGACGTGAGCCAGCGATCTCACTTCGCGCGCCTTTCCGCCGAAATGGTCAATGAGGGAACCGACGTCCACCACCAGCACGATCTCGCTCTCGCCGATCTCGGTCGCGCCGGCCAGGCCGGGGATGCTCTTCAGCCGCTCGCCGATCGACTTGATGACCACTTCCTGCTGGCGCACCAGCGCGTTGACGAGGATGCCCACCGTTTTCTCGCCGGCCCGCGTCACGACGACGAACCACTTCGTGTCGGGCCCGTGATCGTGATCGTCGGTCAGATGGAACGCGTCCGCCAGCCGCAGCAGCGGCAGCGTGAAATCGCGCAGCGTGAACACCTCACGGCGCTCCACCGTGCGGATGTCGCGCGAGTAGATGCGCAGCGATTCCTCGACCGAGGTGAGCGGAATCGCGAACTTCTCCCCTCCTGCTTCGACGATCAGCGCCTGGATGATGGCCAGCGTGATCGGCAGCGAGATGCGGAACGTCGACCCCTCGCCCGGCCTGGAGATGACGTCGATCGTCCCCTTCAGGTCCTGGATGTTCTTCTTCACCACGTCGAGACCGACGCCGCGGCCGGAGATCTCGCTGACCTGTGCCGCGGTCGAAAAGCCGGCCGTGAACATGAGTTCGTACGCGCGCTGCTGATCGACGATCTCTTTTTCAGCGACCAGTCCGCGCGCCACCGCCACCTGGCGGATCTTCTCCGGGTCGATGCCCCGGCCGTCGTCGCGCACGTCGAGGACGACCGAGTTCCCCTGCTGATACGCATTGAGCGTGACGTGGCCGATCGGGCTCTTGCCGGCGGCACGGCGCTCTTCCGCCCCCTCGATGCCGTGATCGAGGGCGTTGCGGATGATGTGCATCAGCGGATCGGTCAGCTCCTCGACCATCATCTTGTCGAGCTCCGTGTCCTCGCCGTGCAGCACCAGCTCGATCTCTTTGTTCAGCTCGCGCGCGGTCTTGCGCACGGTGCGGGAGAGCTTCGCGTAGATCTGCCCGACCGGCACCATCCGGATCTCGATGACCGACTTCTGCAGCTCGTTGAGCTTGCGATCGAGGTTGCGCGAGATCTTCCCCAGCTCGTGCGAGGCCATGCGCGACTGCTGGCCGAGAGCCCGGGCCAGCGTTTCGAGCTGCGTCTTCTCGATGATCAGCTCGCCGACGATGTTCATCACGTGATCGAGCTTGCCGATGTCGACGCGCACGGTCTGCGAGAGCGACCGCAGCGACATCTCTTCCTCGATCAGCTCCGGCATCGTGGCGATGGCCGGCGCCGGCTCGGCGGGGGCGATGCTCATCGGGATGGCCGCGCCGCCTTTGCGCAGCGAGACGACCTTCGCTTCCGGCGCCAGCACCTCTACCGCAGCGGCATCGAGAATCGAACCGTACAGCAGGCGGAAGGCGATGCCGGTCATCTCGCCGCTCGGCAGGGCCGGCAGGGTGGAGATCACCTCGCCCCCATCGCTGAGCGCCGCCGTCAGCGCGCGCAGCTTCTCGTCGAAGTCGCTGAAGTCGAACGTCACCTCCAGCGAGAGGATGTACTTCCCGGCGCGAACGTTCTCGAGGAGGCGATGCTCCTCGTATTCGGTCAGCGACTTCTTGGTCTGTTCGTCGAGCGTCAACTCGGCGAACGGGTCGTCGTCCTGCCGCTCCGGCTTCTGGGCGATGATCGTGTGGATGCGGGTCTGCAGGCCGGTCATGTCGACCAGGCCCGACAGCGACGGATCGTTGATGGCGATGACCAGCCGGTTGAGCGAGTCGACCGAGTCGTAGAGCAGGTCGATCAGGTCCTTGGTGATCTCGATCTTGCCCATGCGCAGGCGATCGAGCATGTCCTCGAGGCTGTGCGAGAGCTCCGAGATCTCCCCGAAGCCGAGCATGCCGGCCAGACCCTTGAGCGAGTGGACCTCGCGGAAGATCTTGTTGACCAGCTCCGGCCGTACGCTTTTCCCCTGCGTCTCGAACTCGACCAGGTCGCGGGACAAGGTATCGAGCAGCTCCTCGGCCTCACTGGTGAACTCGTCCCGTGCGCGATCGTCTTCTTTCGTCATGGACCCGGGCGTCATGGTAGCTCAGGGAGGGCCGACCGTAGAGGGCCAAGGGCCAAGGGCCGATGGAAGCGAGAACCACGGCCACGCGCCGCTTCTCCCTCGGCCCTTGGCCCTCGGCCCTCGGCCCTGCCGTCAGGCTACTTTCAGCAACCGCCGCAGCTTTTCGATCAGCTCGGCCGCTTCGAATGGTTTGACGAGATACTCCTCGGCGCCGAGGGCGGCGGCGCGGCGGCGGTCTTCTTCGCTCGATTCGGTGGAGATCACCATGATCGGGATGGTGCGGTAGACCGGGTGATTCTTGAGGAAGCTCACCAGCTCGAGCCCGTTGATGTCGGGCATGTTGATGTCGGTGAGGATGGCGTCGAATTTATGGTGCGGCAGGGTCTTGAGCGCCTCGAAGCCGCTGGCCGCCTCGACGATCTCGAGGTCGTAGCTCTCCGTTCCGCCCTCGATCACCGTCGTCAGGTACGCCCGCATCGACGACGAGTCTTCCACCACCAGAATCTTCATTGTGATTGTTTCAGCGGCCGCGGCCGGCCCTTTCCGAAGCGAACACCGCGTTTCCGAACGCATAGCCGGCCTGCGAGAGAAAGATCTCCAGTCCGGTCATGCTGTCGATCGGCGCGCGGTGCTCCGCGTTGTCGCCGTACAGGATACCAATGGCGCGACTGGCGTGCATGATCGGAAGTGCAACGACCTCCGTCGGCAGCAGGTTGCCGAGCTGCTCGATCAGGTCGACGTTGGCCGTGGTGCGGCGCATCTTGCCGCGGTGCGCCTCGCCGCTCGACAGCACGTCGGAGAGGATCGACGGCGTGTCGCGGGCGATGGCCAGCTTCCGGACGCGCGCGTCCATCGGCTCGCCGCCGCCGGTCACGCCAAAGCCGCCCAGGCCTGCGAACTCGCCGTCCGAGACCATGAAGAGCGCGCCGCGGTCGAGGTACTGCGAGGAGAGGCGCAGGATCGTGGCCGAGACCTCGCCGATGTCGTTCGGATTCGACAGCTCGTTGATCAGCTGTTTGAGGAGGTGGAACGAGCGGTCGAGGTTCTCCTTGTCGGCCAGCTCGTAAAAACGCCGCCCGGCGTCGAAGCCGCCGCCGGTGACCTGCTCCCACTGCTGAAAGGAGCGCTCGGCGAAGAGCACCAGCTCGTCGGCGAAGAGCGCGAGCTCCTCTTCCGCCAGCCCCGGCTGCAGCCGCGCGGGCGAAGGCTTGGTGAGATAGAGGTCGGCGCCGGCGCGCAGCAGATCGTGACGGCGGCGCAGGTCGGCTTCCGCATCGACCAGCACCACCGGCAGGCGCGGATTCTTCCGCTTCACCTGCTGCATCAGCTTCACCGACGCCTCGTCCGGCGTCAGCTCGAGGAAGGTCACGAAATAGGCGTTCGAGCGAAAGAGGTCGGTCATCGACGCGCGGACGTCGTCGAGCGATCCGTACTGGAAGATCTTCACGCCGTGCCTGGTGAACGCACGCCGCGCCGCGACGCGCACGAGCGGATTGCGCTCGAAGAGCACGACGTTGCGGAACGCCGCTTCGGGCGATTCGACCTCGAACAGCCCGCCCGCGACCTTGAACTGGCCGGGGTTCGGAGCGGCCTGCTGGGAACGCGGCATCGGGATCTCGCCCGTGGGGATGTCGTCGAGCGAGAGCGGCTGGTTGACGGTTTTTGCCGGTATCGGCAAATGATCAGCGGCCGGAATCGGAGGCGCGGCTTCGACCGCGGGGAGGTCGGGGATGTCCGGGAACGGTGCGTCCTCGATCTCGCTGAACGGCTTTTCGGCCTGCTGCGGGAACGGGAGGATGTTGTCGGCCGGTGTCGCCGCGGTGCCGGGCAGTTTGTGCGGCGCGGGGGGCGCGACCGGCTGGCCGAGTCCGAGATTCAATGACGCCGGCGTCGTCTCCGCGGGGGCGGAGCCGCGCAGGAGTGCTTTGCCGGCCTTCAGCGATTCTTCGAGCCCGCGCAGTGGTTTGATCTTTTCGCCTTCGCCCGACCCGAGGATCTTGTTCGGGGCGAACCCGCCCTCCTTGAACAGCGCGTCGGGGTCGTACTCGGTGTCGAGTGACGACATCGAGTCGCTGAGGATGAAGTTGAACTCCCCTTCTTTCGACTGGAGGAGCGGCGTGACCACGTCGAGGATGCGCTGGCGGATGGCGTTCGACAGGTCATCTTTCGAGAGGAGGTTCATCTCGACGATGGCCGTGCCGGAGGGGATCCCGCTCTCTTCCATCTGCTGCAGCGTCTTGCGGCTGCCCGACGGGATCATCGACATCGCTTCGAGGAACGAGGCCAGGTCGGGGTGCTCGGGCGAGGAGGCGTTGACGATCAGCCCCTGACGGAACAGCACCGTGTGCCGGCCGCGCGAGTCGATGATCTCCAGCACGCCGGTACGGCGCGAGAGATAGACGATCTGCACGATGTCGGTGAGGGAGAGGTCCTCGAGGCGGCCGAGAAGACTCATCGCGCCGCCCCGCGCAAGGCTGCGATCGGCGTGCGCGGCACGCCGTTATGGCTCTTGCTGCGGCAACGGCTCATCGACGATCTCCGGCAGATCGTCGGCGTCATCATCTTCATCGTCGATCGGTTGACGGACCACCCGTTCGTCCCCACGGCCGAGATTGTAGCGTTTCAGAATGCCGTCGAGGATGCCGTTGATGAACTGCGGCGATTTCTGCGTGCCGTACTTTTTGGCGATCTCGATCGCTTCGTCGATGATCACCAGCTTCGGCGTGTCGCTCTCGTGGAGGAATTCGTACACCGACATGCGGATGATGTTGCGGTCGACCGCCGCCATCCGCGAGAGCCGCCAGTTCTCGGCCTGGTTCTGGATCTTGTCGTCGATGTCAGGCATGTGCTCGACGGTCCCGCGGAAGATCCGGGTGGAGAACTCCCGCGTGTTCGGCTTCGCTTTCTGCAGCTCTTCGAACGTACCGATGATCATCTCGGGCGTGTTCCCCGACATGTCGTGCTGAAACAACATCTGCAGAGCGAGCTCGCGAGCCTTGCGCCGGGCACCCATCTACGTCTCCTTCGTGCGAAGCGCGCGCCAGAGATTCGCCATCTCGATCGCCGCCAGCGCCGCCTCCCACCCTTTGTTTCCGGTCCCCGCCGACGAGCGCTCCACCGCCTGTTCGTAGGTGTTGCAGGTGATGACCCCGAACGTCACCGGGAACATCGCCGCGACCCCGATCCGCGAGAGCTCGTTCGTGACCTGGGCCGAGATGAATTCGAAATGCGGGGTGTCGCCTTTGATCAGACAGCCGATCGTGACGATGGCGTCGTATCCACCCATCGACAGCAGTTTTGCCGTCAGCAACGGAATCTCGAAGGCCCCCGGCACCCGCAGGACGTCGATCGCGTCGTCGCTCGCTCCATGCCGCTGCAGGCATTCGAGCGCCCCGGTCAACATCCCCGAAACGATCTCGTCGTTGAACCGGCTGGCGACAATCGCAAAGCGAAGTCCGTCGGCGCTGAGGTCCCCTTCAAAAGAACGCGGCATTGCGGCGGCGGATTATACGCGCGCGGTCAACAGGGAACGACCGGAGGCCTCCCGGCGAGCCGGTACGACCGGCGGCGTATGAAGCAGCTGTGTCGTGGCCAGAACCAACCGCGTCCCGGTGCGAACCAACCGCGTCCCGGTGCGAATCAACCGCGTCCCGGTGAGAATCAACCGCGTCGCGGTGAGAATCAACCGTGTCGCGGCGAGAATCAACCGCGTCGCGGTGAGAATCAATCGTGTCGCGGTGAGAATCAACCGTGTCCCGCCGAGAATCACGCGCAGAATGTCCCCTCCCGGTGACAGTAGCCGGTGACAGGGAGGCTCAGATGTCCGGAGGCGCCGCGGTCGCCCCTGTCGACGGACGCGCTACTTCCCGCCGGCGCTCGCGAGCACCGAGGGCGGCTTCTCGTCGCGCTGCACGCCGTAAAAGTCGACCATCCCCTCGTACAGGGCTTCGGCGACCTGCTGGCGGTACTTGCGGGTTTTGATCAGCTCGCGGTCCTTCTTGTTGCCGAGGTTGCAGACCTCGAGGAGGAGACGGGCGGGGACCAGGTTGTGGCGGATGATGGCCGGCACCCAGACGTGACCGCCGCGGACCACGTTGTCGCGCACGGGGTTGAACGGATGAACCTTCAGACCGTTCCGTCCGAGGGAAGTCATGATCGATTCCGCCAGGCCGCGGGAGAGCCCCTCGGCGGCAAGCGCTTCATCGCGCGTGTGTTTCACGGTCGGCTGCTCGCGCACCTCGGAACGGGTCAGGTAAATGTCGCCCTTCTTGCGGTACTCCCCTTTGACGAACGCCGCGCCGGGGATGTACGCCATCGCCCCGCGAAGTGACGGGTGGAGCGAATCGGCGTGGATCGAGAGGAAGACCACCTTCTCGCGCGGGGTGCCCTCCTTGATCGTGCGGCGGAAGATCGAGTTCGAGAGATACCAGCGCAGGTTCACGCCGACCACCGCGTCGTCCAGCAGGTACTTCGGGGTGGTCTGCACGAAATGATCGTCGGCGACCGGAAGAACATCCTTCTCCGGAATCTTCCAGCCGACCGACTGCGACTTGGTGGTCATCGAGACCTTCGCGCCGCTCTGCTTCTCCAGCAGGCGCTTGAGCCGCACCGCCACGTCGTAAACATAAGTGGATTCGTAGACGTCGTCGTGCGCCGTGCCGACGTCACGCCCTCCGTGGCCGGCGTCGAGAATCACGTGCACGCCGCTGAGGTTCGTGGCGCGGGTGCGTTTCGCGTAGCGGGCCGACTCGCGCTTTCCTTCCTCGGATGCGACGCGGGTTGGATCGCCCTGCGGCAGCCACTCCGGGAGGAGCAGCTCCATCGGGATGCGCACCGGATAGCCGACCGGGATTCTCGCGACGTCGTCGATCTCGTTGAACTTCACGATGCGTTCGACGACGTCGCCCACGTCCGCCGCGTAAACGCGGCCGGTGAAGCGGATCGCGACCGACGAATAGAGCGCCTCCCCTTTCTGCAGCCGGTAGACGGCGTGCGGTTCGGGGGCGTTCCGTTCGTAGGTGAGCGACGGCGGCACCGACGCCGCTACAGGAAGGATCTCCGCATTCGACTCCGGTACATCTTCATCCGTTGCTGCACGCTGAAGCGGATCGTTCTGTAGCTGCCGAACCTCTGCTGCCGCCGTCTTTGGTGCATTCTCTCCCTCCAGACTCCCGCCGAATGCGGCGGAGAGCAATCGTTTCGGAATGAGGATGACGTCACCTTTGCGGGTCGAGAGTCCCTGGGTCGGATTGGCCTTGCGGATGAGGGTGTAGTTCGCGCCGTCGCCGGTGAACCACTCGGAGATCTTCCAGAGCGATTCCCCTTCGATGCCGCGCGCGCCGACGACGATGTGCTTCCATCCGTCGGCGGTGAGCTGATCTTTCGGAAAGAGTGTTTTGGCGATGTCGCGCTGCAGCGCGGGACGCAGCCGGCCGAACGGCACGCGGACGGTCTGCTCGGCCTTCAGGGCGTCGTCGGTCTCGTTGAAGGCCGCGAGCTCTTCCCACTGCGCCGCGTCGCCGGTCACGCGCTTGGCGAGCCGCGTCCACGCATCGCCTTTGTGCGAGCGGACGCTGACCTCGATCTCATAGTCGCGCGTGAGCGCGGCGCGGATCTCCGGCGTGACCTGGGTCACAGCGAGGTGCGACTCGGATTTCGAGGGGGAAGACGGCGCAGCCGAAACGGCCGCCGCCTGGATCATCAGGAAGGCCCACACCCGCCACTTACACACGCAAACTAGTGTAGCACCGGCGGCGCCAGGCGGGCCTGAGGAACGACGGGGGGCCTCCGGCGGCCGGGGCCATCGGCCCCGGACCCCATTGGTTGGCCTAGGAGTCTGCGCGGCAGAAAAGCGGTAGTGGGTCGTAAAATGATGTATGCCGAGCAACTACCGAGCGTACCAACCGGAGCAGAGTTACCTGCTGCCACCGTCGCTGAGCGACTGGCTGCCGGAGAAGCAC